>CAYFLR010000014.1:6379-32944 GCA_964343805.1 uncultured bacterium
ATAGGAAGTCATCAAAAACCTCTTCAAAATATATAGTTACTTCAAATAATATTCGAGATATAGTATCCTTTCGGAAATTAGAGCCAACACTTTACCCTAAAATAGATTACATAGGGGGGTAAAGAATTAAACAATTAAGCATATCCTGGGAGGAGAGTGAGGTAACTTGATGAAAGTATTATGGTTAGTCACGGTTGCAATGGGAGTTATTTTTACAGCGGGGTGTACAACTTTTATGAATATGGAAACAAAACAAATAGTCGATGTGGAAGCTGGAAATCCAAATTTTTCCAGGAGCTATAAAAGCTTTACTTTAGATAACAAGCTCGAGGTTCTCTTAATCAATGATCCCAAATTGAAAAAGTCAGCCGCTTCGATGGACGTGAATGTAGGGAGTTTAGAAGACCCTTGGGAGTATCTAGGAATGGCACACTTTTTAGAGCATATGCTGTTTTTAGGAACAAAAAAGTATCCTGAAGTGGGAGAATACAAAAAATATTTAAACGCCTATCAAGGTCATTCCAATGCCTACACTTCAGCGGAACATACCAATTACCATTTTGAAGTGAATCATGATGGTTTTGAAGGCTCATTAGACCGTTTTGCCCAGTTTTTTGTGGAGCCGCTTTTCTCGGCCGAATTCGTTGAGCGAGAGATGAATGCGGTGCATTCAGAGCATCAGAAGAATCTGCAAGATGATTATTGGCGCGCCCGTATGGTGGAACGTTTAACTCATAAAGAGGGGCATCCACGACAAAAGTTTTCCACCGGGAATTTAGAAACACTGACTAAGGTGAAAAGAGAGACTCTCATTGAGTTTTATAAAAAGTATTATTCTGCCAATCGAATGAAACTGGTCCTCCTAGGTAAAGATCCATTAGATCAAATGGAAGCCTGGGTGAAAAAAATGTTTGCGGGAGTGAAAAACACTGATCGAGCTCCTTTAAAGTACGATCCTGATATCTATGATGATGGAGTCTTGCCTCAGTTGATTAGTATCAAACCAGTGGCCAATAAACATATCTTAAAACTCTCTTTTGAGGTCCCCTCTACTTATCAGTATTGGAAAAGTAAGCCGGCCAGTGTTTTAGGCCATCTACTCGGCCATGAAGGAGAAGGTTCTCTTCTCAGCCAATTAAAAAGAGAAGACCTGGTTACCTCTCTTTCTGCAGGGGCCTACTCCTATAGTTTTGCTGGCACTTTTGATGTGAATATGAACTTAACAGATCACGGCTATGGTCAGGTAGATCGTATCGTAGAGCTCTTCTTCTCTTATATTAAACTATTAAAAAGTAAAGGATATGAGAAGCATCTCTTTGAAGAAATCAAGGTAATGGATGATATTAACTATTACTTTAGAGAGCCCAGTGAAGGAACTAGAGTGGTATCTTGGTTTTCTAATATGATGCACTACTATCCTGCTTTAGAAGTGGAAAAGCGAACCTGGCTTATCAAAGAGTATTCCAAAAAAGACTATAGCACAGTGCTTAACTTATTGACTCCTGATTTACTTCGTATTGTGCTGCTTTCTCCCAAAGTGGAGACGAACAAAGTAGAAAAATACTATGGCACCCATTACAAAGTTGAAACTTTAAAGAAAGAGCGGGTGGATGTATGGAAGAAAGTAGCCGTGCATGACGCTCTCTCGCTCCCTATACCAAATAAATTCATTCCGAGTAACCTCGATATTTTGAAAAATGATGCTAATAAGGAACCTTATAAAATTGTAGATGATAAACGAGGTACTTTTTGGTTTCAACAGGATCGAGACTTCCTTCAACCCAAAGGTAGCATCTACTTTCTTATTCAGTCTGATCAGGTGAATGCTTCACCGCGGAATAAACTCCTTTCTATTCTTTACACCAGAGCACTTAATGAGAGTTTAAACGAGTGGAAATATCCCATTATTTTAGCAGGACTTTCCTTTAGTGTGAGCCGTCGAAATAAAGGGATCTTGGTTCGCTTCGATGGCTACTCAGAACGGATGCCGGTTTTGATGGAGTCATTATTTAAGAAGCTGAAAGACATTGATATTAATGAGACCACGTTTGCGGCTCTTAAAACCAATCTGAAAAGAGAGTATGTGAATGCGGACTATGACCAAGCCTATCGCCAGAGCTTCTATCAATTGGATGTGATGATCGATGAAGCCACCATTCATAGAGATGAGTACAAACATATGGTGGACGACATCTCTCTCGCTGAGGTGAAGAAGTTTGCAGATGTAATTTATAAAGAGATTAGTTTTGAAGCTGTAGGCTATGGAAATTTAGAAGGCAAAGAATTAAGCAAGAAAGTAGATGATCTCTACCGTTTTCTCGGTGCCAAAGTGCTACCTAAAGAGAGATGGCCCAAAGATGATACCATTAAACTTAAAAATGGAAAGAATCCATCCTTTGCTTTTTCCTCCAAGGCGAACAATCACTGCTGGACATATATGGTACAGTTTGGTCCTCGTACCGATAAGCTAAATGCTATCTTGCGAGTAGGTTCTGCCTTTTTAGAACCGATGTTCTATAATGAAATGAGAACCAAGCAGCAACTTGGTTACATCGTGTTTAGTGGTTACAATTTTCAAGAAAAGGTCTTGGGAATGTATTACCTTATTCAATCCAGTGAGTATCCTTCACAAGAATTAGCAAACAGAGCCAATACTTGGTTTGCCGGTGCCATATCTCAGTTTGGAGCCATGCCAGAGGATAAGTTTGAAACCCTCAAAGCTGGGGTGATTGCCAAATTAAAACAAAAAGACAAAACTCTGAAAGAGAGGATGTCTCGTATGGTATTTGAAGCTCTCATCATGAAGGGGGTTTTTCAATATAGTAAAAAGGTTCTCGCTGCTGCTGAAAAGCTGACCAAAGAAGATGTCATTACCGCCTTTCAGAACTCCTTCGAACCTAAAAAGCGAGCCGGCTTTTCCATCTACTATGGAGCTACCGGATCTGAACCTATAAAACTAGAACAAGATCAAGTTTTCGGTGTAGAAGAGTTTAAAAAATCTCATCAGGTTTATTAGCATGAAGCTTTTTGAAAATGAGCAGCTGGATAATCTCTTAGACCAATTGTGTGAGTTTAACTTAAACCCCGTTTTTATTGTCTCCGGTGACAAGGATTTGGTGGTTTATAAAGCCTCTGCTAAAACGGAGCGATTGCTTTCCAAATTAAAATCAGACTTTATCGGTCTTTCTTTTTTAGAGCTCTTTCCTTCTGAGGTGAGCAAGAGTATCAGGTCGGTTTTGAGGAGATGTAAAAGGTCTCAATCCACTGAGAAACTGCAAATAGAATTTACCACTCCCGATGAAGACACTGTTTTCTTAGATATCATTTCCACCTATCTGACAGTAGGGCATGCAGAGTTTTTTCTGATTCAAAGCAACAATCGAACCAAAGAAACTGTGATGATGAAAGAGGTGGAGCAGCTCAATCAACAGCTCAGTGAGCTTTCTAAAAAAGATGAATTAACCGGGCTTATGACCCGAGCACACTTTGATTTGCTTTTTCAAAAAGAGATGGAGATTGTTAAAAAGAGTCAATCGGCGGCTGCTTTGATGCTATTTGATATCGACAATTTCAAAGAGTATAATGATCTTAATGGTCACGAAGTGGGCAATGAAGCCATAAAAGAGATATCCTTGTTACTAAAGGAATCAATGCCGGTTTCATTTATTATGGCTCGCTATGGAGGTGAGGAGTTTGTCATCTATTGTCCAGATAAAGCTCCGAGCGAGATTCATTCCTATGCGGAGGAGTTTTCCTCCACGGTATTGGGTCACCCTTTTGTCAACAGAGAATCTCAGCCCCTTGGCTACTTCTCAGTAAGTTGTGGAATCATCTCCTTCGATGGAGATAAACAAGCTGAGGAGGTTTATAAGCAGCTAGATGATGTGGTGCAGCAGGCAAAAAAAGCAGGGCGTAATAAAATAATACTTGATGAGAGTGGTATAAAATAAGATGCAACTGGTTCGCGATCCCTTACTAGATCAATTGATTGACTGTGTGGTGGAAAATAATATCAACGCTATTTTCGCTGTGAGAGAGGTTAAGCCTTTTAACGTTTTGAAAACCTCTATCCATGCCGAGAAAGTCCTCAGTCGGGAACTCAGAGAAATTTTAGGCAAACCCTTTTTAGAACTCCTACCCAAACATCTCCAAGGAGAGATGGAACAACTTTTCAAAAGAGTGAAGCGACTTCATAAAGCCAGAAAACTAAAATCAGTTATTGATCTCGGAGCCGGTGAAGAACTTCATATTGATTTCCATATTTCATTTATTACCATGCAAGAGGCAAATTTCTTTTTAGTTCAATGTCATGATCACACCGATGAGATCCTTGCCGCCCAGGAAGTGGAACGGATCAATATGAAACTTTCTCGTCCCACCATCACCGATGAATTAACCGGCTTGCATAATTTACGTTATTTAAATGAGCGCATGCTCACCGAGATTAAACTTGCCAATCTCACCGAAGATGAACTCAGCTTTATACTCTTAGATATTGATCACTTCAGGCACTATAATAAAGTAAATGGCCATGAACAAGGCAATGAAGCCATCAAGGCTTTAGCCAAAACCATTCATGGATGTATTCGATCCACTTTCATTGCCGCACGTTATGGGGGGGAGGAGTTTGGCATTGTCTGTCCCGGTCTTTCCAGTGATGAAGCCCTGGAATTAACTGACGAGCTCAAAATTGCTATAAACAACCTTTCTATTAAAAATGCCGAAAGACAACCTCTCGGTTTTATCTCTGCTAGCTTTGGTATCAGTAGTCTCTTAACCAAAGAAGATACCCCTCACGATCTTTACACCCGAGCCGATGAGGCTCTCTATCGCTCTAAGCGAAGAGGTCGAAATCGGGCCAGTGTCCACAAAGAAGTGGAAGTGGTGAATGAGGAAGGGGTGCAGGAGCAGATGATTTTGAACGAAGTATCGCGTATCCTCGAACGAAAACTCTTTTAAAGAAACAAACGCAAACGAACATCCACTGTGTTGGCTTCGAAATTATGGTTGAGTCCGTACATGGTACGTACTGTCCTCACCCAGAATTTCTCGCCGCCTTGTGGACGTCCGTTTTCGTTTGTTTCTTCTGTGGTAAAAGTATGTGATGGTAAGAGGGAGTCCACTGTGTTGGCAAAATCTCCCCCAATCCTTACTCAGTCGTACTGTCCTCACCCAGAATTTCTCGCCGCCTTGTGGACGTCCGTTTTCGTTTGTCCCCTCTGTGATATCAGGTGGTTTTAGAAATTCTTAAAGGCATCAAAAATACTCCTAGCTTATACAAATACCTTCAAGTAGAGTTTGAATAAATTTAGTAGTAAAATGTCAAAGTCGCTTTGGCGGGATACAGACTAGCTCTTTTGAAGGAGGTGCACTCAATGATACCCAAGAGGATTCTTTTTATAATCACGGTGTCGCTCTCCCTTAATAGCTGCTCGTATATCGCGATGTACGAGGCACCCCCTAGACAATCATGGGATTCAGGAGAATATTATAATTGCTCTCCCCAGATTTCACTTCCTAGTTATGATGTTCTTGTGGCATTAGGAGCGCTATTACCCGCAGCTTTTCTATTTTCTAGTTCAGGAAAAGGTCAGGAACTTGGATTATTTTATTTGATTTATGGTGTGCCTTTTGGAGCTTCGGCTGTTTATGGATTTAATGTAGGATCTACCTGCAGGGACTTTATAAAATATAAGAAATCAAAGTCTAAACTTTTAAAAAATTCCAATTTCAGCGACCCTGAATAGTGAATCGGATTTTCTTAAAAGCCCACACTTTTATGGAACACAAGCCAGTAAAGCTTTTTTATAAGAAAGGGGGGCTCCCTCTTTGATACCTAACCAGGTGGCGGTCCACCCTATTATAGGCAGGTGAAGATTATTAAATAGCTGATCAAATAAACTCACTTGTTTATCCATGAGCGGATTCGGGTTGTTTCGGATATTGTTACCAATAACATATTTAAAGCAACGCACCACTTCAGTTGCCGTTTTTAATGGCCTTATGAAATAACGATCCTGCCAAAAGGTTCCTTTCCTTTTGAGTTTTCTATTACAAAACTTAGCAATGGATGAAAAGAGGGTCCGCAAAGCATTTCCAAAAACCTTGCGGATGTTCAGTGTCTTCTTAGTACTCATATTATTAAATTGGCAAATGATATGGATATGATTAGATTTGATAGCCCAAGTATTGACAGCGATACCTTCGGTTTTTGCAAAAGTAATCAGATATTCTTTTGTTTTGTTTAAATAGGGGGCTTTGTCTAATCTTATCCCTTTTAGAGATGTTCGAATAGTTATGTGATGAGATCTGTTATGGAATAAGACTCTGGATCGATGAGGGATTATGGCTGTTCCTCCTTGCTATACAAGGGTTATGTAACATTATTGTGCTCTGAATGCAACGAAAAAAAGTAATTGTTTAATTCTTTATATGCTTGATATCCAGGGGTTACGTAGGGTTTTTCACTCAATGAGGAACCTGTTTTCTTTGGTCTTTTCCTCCGCCCCTCTATGATTCTTGGTATAGCAGTGTTAGGCATGATGATTTAAAATTAAGCAGCTCCCGGAGTGGATGCTCCCGGAGTGGATGCTCCCGGAGTGGATGCTCCCGGAGTGGACACTCCTGGATTAGAAGTTTCTACAGTAATCAGCTAAGGGTCTCGATTTGGCTTCCATGGGACAAAGATCTCTTTTTAAATCTGGCAAAAATAGACTCAAGTTATGGATGTTAGGTAGATTGGTCAATGGGGTTAAGTCCTTGACGGGGCAATCCTCAAGAATTAAGGATTTTAAATGAGTTAATTTGGCAAAAGGTTTTAGATCTTCTAATGAGCAGTAGCGGCACATAAAAGATTCTAAATGTGTGGCTTGGTTTATTTCATTCGTGTTGGTGACATTCACAAAGTTTAAAAAAAGATGTTTCAAGTTTCTAATTTTTGCAATGGGTTTTAAATCTAATTGACTCATAAACTGCAAATCTAGCCACTCTAGCCAGGGTAGCTCAGCAAGAGAATCCATATTTTGGAACATTTTTATTGCGCATGCATCAAGATTGCTTCTGCCTTTACTGCAATTACTTATTAGAATCTCTAAATTTTCAAGATACCGTACTGCATTAATATCTTCTAAAATGTGGTTATCAGTAATCTCCAGTTTTTTTAAATTTCCCAGACTCATTAGGGGAGCGAGAGAGGTAAAAAGGTATTTGGACAATCTGAGGTTTTCTAGAGTGATAAGGCTTGAAAGTGCTGATATGTCATCAGGCTTGGGAATATCTCTACCGAAAAAACGCAAAACTTGAGGATCCGGAGTATTATTAATGGGTTTACTCAAGTTCAAAGACTTTAGGTTTAATAAAGTACCAATAGGGCTGAGATCAGCAACATCCACTTCTTTAAGTTCCAGGTGATTTAGCTGAAAGAGTCCGTCTAAAAAGTGAAGGCTATCTACCTTAGAGTCAATTATTTGTAAATCTTTTAACTGGGGTATTTTTGATAGATAAGAATAATCTGAGATGATCATGGAATCTAGAACCAATACTTTTAGCTTAGGAAAGTATTGCAACCAAGATAGGTTATCTACCTCTGCTCCACTAACTATTAAGACATCAATGTGCTTTGTATATTTGATTATTAAAGACCCATTCCAGGCTGAATTTTGGATGATCTGTATCTGCTCAGCATCATCTGTTAAGTGAAGAGGGGGTTCTTTTTGACTGGTCAATAATTCTAAAATAGTAGGACAAGGGAGATTAACATGGAATTGTCTTTGGATTGAACCTACCATGCTTTGATAAATAAGATCATTGCCTAAGTTTGCCTCACGGCAGTCTCGTTCAAAATTAGATCCTAAGACATAATTAAATAAGCCCAAATGAAGGATACCAATTATTGCGATCTTTGCAGCCCAAGAATAATTGCTTATTATTTCAACCCCCTTCATTATCCTCAAAATAAATGGTTATGTTAGAAATTTACCACACTTTTATGCAGTTTACGAGATCGGCACATGAGGCTGCTAACAAACTGTTAGCTCTAAATGCAAAAAATGACCAAAACTGGCTAGTCAGCCAATAAAAACTTTTGTATGCTTGCAGTCATAGAGAGAGCGGGAAGACAAACAACACCCGCCCAGAGGGGGGAAAAGATGAGTAAAAAAGATACCAATAATAACAACCATATAAATAGCATAGATTACGAGGAAATATTAAGAATGACCCACAATTTATGGGAAAAGGCACGTCAGTTTTCCAAGATTGCCAAGTTACAGGTGGGGAAGACCTTACGTAAGAAAATGTATCAACAAAAACATAATCTTATATCTCTTGCCATTGAGAAAAATCCTCATATCATTCATTTACTCAATAACAAAGAAACCTACTGGGCGGTGTATTGTGAAGGAATGGGCATTTTACACCTCGATCCTTATGATCTGTCGCCCTTAGCTTATGAAAATTTAACTGTGAATCAAGCAGGGTAAAATTGGGAACTAAGATTTAAGCGAACACCTCCAACTTATGGGGTGCATGGATGCATCTAGGTGGTGATTGGCCATCAGGGACGATGGCCCCATCCACTCCCACCCAAAATAAAAGTCAGAATTCCATCATTTCATACTCTTTACTAATCTTAACAATCAATTCAGCAGGAATTTCGCAACCTTTTAAGATATATTCAGGGTCTCGGTAGCGACTCGAATAATGTGTGAGGACCAGGTTTTTTACCTGGCTGGCTGATGCCATTTCAATCGCTTCTGCAGCGGTTAAGTGATGATAATTGTTGGCAAGTTCTGCCAAGTCAGGAGCATAGGTGCTCTCACTAATAAGTAGATCAGCATTTTGTGCTAACTTACTAAAATTGGGGGTCACTTTAGTGTCAGTGCAGTAGACCACCTTTTGGCCTTTAATGTCAGGTTCTAAATAATCCTGCCAGTTGATAGTTTTCCCATTATCTAAGATAACATCCTGCTTTTCTTTGATTTTTCCATATATGGGACCGGGCTCGATCTCATCCTCTATCAGTTTTTGAACTTTGAGTTTGCCGCTTTTGTCTTTCTCGGTGATGGAAACCCCAAAGCAGGGGACACGGTGGTCAAGAAGACGAGACTCCAGAATAAAATCTCCATAGTCGAAAGAGGAGCCGTCCTCTAAGGGAAAAAAGGTAAAAGGATGATTCGCTTGCTCTAAGCTGGCTGCTTGATTCAAAAATTCTTCCAGTGGAGGGGGGGCAAAGAGAGTCAATTTCTGCCTGGGATTTTGAAAAAAGAGAGAGGAGATTAACCCTGGCAGTCCATAAATATGATCTCCATGGAGATGAGAAATGATAATAGTCTGTAACTTGCTCATTTTATATGGACTATTTCTGAGATGGAGCTGAGTTCCATCTCCACAATCCAACATAAAAAGATGATCTTGGAAGTTGAGCAAAAGTGATGGCAAATTGCGACCGTGTGAGGGAATTGCTGAACTGGTACCCAGTGGATAGACTTGGATCATATTTAAGCTTTTACCTTTGCTTTAGATTAAGATTTTGTTAATAAAAACATACTCAAGGAGTACCCTGGATACATTAACTCGTATTCTATACGAAAAGTCTACTATAAACCTAAGAGTTTTTAAAAGTGAAGAGCCTATGAACATTCCCTTTAATAAAGCCAAGTACCGATCTGAATCCTTAGTCTTTGCCCGCAGACTCCTGAATTATGTGCATCAACAAAAGAATTCTACTGCACTTACTCCCCCTGCCTCCATGATTCTCTCTTTTCACCCAGCTCCCTTGAAACGGGTGAAAGCTTTAGGTTGGGAGAAGAGGGAAGGAGGGTGGATGAGTTTTTATGCTCCTGCTACAGAGAATCCCAAAGTGGGACTGTATATGGTTCAGATGGGAGCCCCTGCTGCAGTTATCCAGATGGAAAATTTTATTGATATGGGTGTCAGGAATTTTATTTCAATGGGATCTGCTGGTGGGATTCAACCTCATCTAGAAGTTCGAGATGTTGTTGTCTGTTCAAGTGCTCTGCGAGATGAAGGGACCTCCTATCATTACAAACCAAAAGGGGAGCCGGCTGTAGAGAGTCTGAAATTGTCTGAAAAAATCATGAATCGGTTAAAGCAGTACAGTGGATCTGTTTATAAAGGACGAACTTGGACCACTGATGCGCTCTATCGTGAAACGGAAGCGGAATTTCTCCAATATAAAAAAGATGGGGTGCTATCGGTAGACATGGAGACATCTGCCCTCTATATCCTAGCTTCTTACTATAATGTTAAGTGTCAGTCTCTCATGGTGGTGAGTGATCGAATGACCTCTGAGGGATGGGTTCCAGATCTTTTTAACAAGCAAGTGGATGAAGGTTTAGCCTTTTTATGTGATGTGGCTGTGGAGATGTTAGATGGAATTGCTTGAGTTTCAGAGTTTGATCGATGAGTTAGCTGCTGCTCAAAACACCAATAATAAATACTATGTGACTATTCAAGAGCGGGTTATCTGTGTTTATCATCCCTATGATAATGCCTTGTTAGAAATTGATCGAAAGTTAAGAGGACGGCGGTTTAATCGAGAGAAAAAGTGCTCTTTCACGGCAATTGAGAATTTTGATGATGCCATCATCAAATATCATAGCGAAGGATTTTTCTTTACCGAAGCATTTTTCGAAGGGGTTAAGACTTTTTTAAATTCCACCTCTTTTAATGAGAGCAAGGCTCAAAAAGTAAAAGAGTTTTTGACTCACCAACATTCTGAGAGTGAGAGTTCGGCCGAAGGCAAAGCCCCTGATTTCCAAAATAAGAGTGATTATGACTTGGAAGGGGTGGCTATAGCTAAAGGGGTTCAACCCTATAATCATCAAAAGGTGGGGATCGGTTTTTTTCTAGAGAGTGAAAGAGGTATTTTAGGGGATGAGATGGGGCTGGGGAAAACCATGCAGGCTATCATTGCCTTAAATGATCTATTAGTTCAAGGCACCATTGATGGGGTTTTGGTGGTTTGCCCTAACTCCTTAAAGCTGAATTGGTTTTATGAAATATCTAAATTTAGTGACATCAATCTGGATGAAGTGACTCTGATTGAGGGGACGGCGGCCAAAAGAAAAAAACTCATCGCCCGTCCGGCCAAGTGGATCATTATTAATTACGAATCCCTCAGAATGGATGTGGATTATTTAGATGAGAGATTGGAAGAGCTTAATTTTGCTATGGTGCTTGATGAGTCTCATAAAATTAAGTCAGCCAAAGCAAAACAATCCCTCGCCTGTATGCAGCTAGGGAAAATGGCTCGTCGAAAGTATCTCCTGACGGGTACCTTGGTAGCCAATAAACCTGAGGATGTTTGGAATCAGGTAAACTTTCTTGATGAGGGTCATTTATTGGGTTCTTGGAGGGATTTTCGTAAGAGCTACTGCGTAGAGCGTGATTTTAAATTTGGACGCCGTTATGTGCGAAAAATAGTAGGCTATAAAAATCTGCCGCGTCTACGGAATAAATTAGCCTTGTTGATGCTTAGACGGGTAAAAGAATCTTGCTTAGATTTACCTGATAAACTTTTTCAGAACATTCCCGCTCAAATGACCAGCAAGCAGCAGAGCTTTTACCAAAAGGTCTGTAAAGGCATCTTGAATGAGATGGAGTCAGATAAAAAGGAAGCGGTGTTATTAAATGATGTGCTGGCAAAGATGCTCTATGCACTCGAGGTGGCCTCCAATCCGAGTTTAGTGAAACCAAGTGAAATAAAAAATAGATTGCAAGAGCGACTGGATTTAAGTCCAGCCAAAAAACCCACCTCTCAAATAAAACTGCTTAAAAAACAGATCAACTTTTGGGATTCCTTGAAAGATCTTCCCGCTGAGGAATCTGGTAAATTGCAGGTGCTTGATGAACTATTAGAATCTTATATTGAGGAAGAGGGAAAAAAGGTCATTGTTTGGAGCTTTTTCGTTCAAAATATTGAGTACTTTGCAGAGCGTTATGAGAAGTATTCTCCCGTAAAGTATTACGGTAAAACCTCAGCTTCGGATCGTAAAGAAGCAGTGAGATCTTTTATGGAAGATGAAAAGGTCAAACTCTTTTGCGGCAACCCACAAGCGGCTGGAGTGGGTTTAACTTTAACCTCCTCCTCGGTTTGTATATTTTATGATCGTAATTTTTCCAGTGTAGATTTTAATCAGGCAGTGGATCGGATTCATAGAATTGGACAACAAGATCGTTGTCATATCATCACTTTGCAATCAGAAAAAACCATCGATCAATATGTGGATCATCTTTTGCGTAAAAAAGGCCAACTCTCTTCTTATTTACAAAGAGATTCGGATAATGCCAGTAACCTAGCTTATCAGGAAAAATCAGGGAATGTAGGGGGAGAGGAATCCATCAATTTAGATGAGATTGCCACCTATTTACAGATATAAGAAATGTCTATGCGTATATTGGTTATAGATAACTTTGATTCTTTTACCTACAATTTAGTGAATCTCTTAGCCGAAGTGAAAAGAGATGCTCATTTTAAAGTGGTGCGTAATAATGTCTCTTTGGGAGAATTGGTTGATAGTAATCCTGAGTGTCTGGTGGTGAGTCCTGGTCCAGGTAGCCCTTTTGATTCAGGTGTTTCTACCGAAGCAATAGATTATTTTATGCCCCGTATCCCCCTATTTGGTGTCTGCCTCGGTTTGCTCTGTTTGAACCAATGCACTGGAGGAAGTTTTAAAAGGTGTGAGACTCCCACTCATGGAAAAACCTCTTTAGTGGAGCATGAGGGCTTTGGTCTCTTTGAACAGGTTCCTAATCCTCTTAGGGTGATGCGTTATCATTCACTGCAATTAGATCAAGTCAGTGAATCTCTGCAAGCTGTGGCCTATACTGATGATATTCCTATGGCAGTGGTTCATAAAAATCATCCTGCAGTGGCGGTTCAATTTCATCCCGAGTCTTTTTTAAGTGAGCAGGGTGAACAAATATTAAAAAACTTTTTCAGGTACTATGGATAATACTATTTTAGATATGGTTCAATGGCTAGGTGAGCATCTGGCTCAGGCTGAGGTCTCTGTACAGGTAGAAAAAACCAACACTCCTCCATTAGATCTTTTTGCTAGAATCCAAAGCCAACCATACAGTTTAAATCTTCAGGGAAGAGAGGAGTGCTTTTTTGCCAGTATCCCTTTAGTTCTTTTTAAGGCTTACGGCCGGCAAATAATGATTCAAACATCTATGGGTGTCAAACAGTGTGAGGCTGATCCGCTTCTTTTATTAGAGGCGATCAATGGTTTATTTGGTGAACCTAAAGAGGGATTTAAACATCCCAGTTGGTTTGGCTTTTTAGGATATGAAGCCTTTCAGTATATAGAGCAGGAGTTCCATGGTGGTCAAAGTGATCTTTATGGTCTACCGGATATTTATTTGGGTCTCTTCCAAGAGGTAACCCATCTGAAGAAATGCCCGCAAAACTTTCAAAGCTGGGATATTCATCACTATCACTTTTCTTTTGGTAAACTTCAAAGTATGACTCACCTTTTTTCTGAAGAGGAATCCATTACCCATAATCCAGCAACGAAATCCACCAACGATCCTGATTGGCATTCTTTTAATTGGAAGCGTGGCTCTAGTAATTACCAAGCCCATTCTAACATTTCTAAAGAGAGATACCTGGACCAAGTGGAAAAGGTCAAAGATCATATAAGAGCAGGGGACATCTATCAGGCCAATTACACCCAGCTTTTAAGATCTGAATTTCAGGGAGACAGTTTTCATCTCTACCAAAATTTGTTTTCTCAAAACCCTGCTAACTTTTTTTGCTTTTGGCGACTGCCAGAAGCGGTGATTATGAGTACTTCTCCCGAATCCTTTCTACATTATCAAAAAGGAGTTGTGGAGGCTTGCCCTATTAAAGGGACCGTTGCCAGGGATAAAGATGAGACTTTAGACCGCCGTTTAAAAACAGAACTTTTATCCAGTGAAAAAGATCTGGCAGAATTGAGCATGATCGTGGATCTTTTTCGAAATGATTTAAACCGGGTTTGCCGACAAGGAAGTGTCAAGGTGTTAGAGCGAGCCTCGTTGCACTCTTTTAGTAATGTTCACCATTTAATAGCCAAAATTAGTGGAAGCTTTACCGGAAACAGTGTGGACTTATTAAGAGCTTGTTTTCCCTCTGGTTCCATAACCGGTTGTCCAAAAATTCGCAGTGTGGAAATTCTTTCTGAACTGGAGAACAGTAAAAGGTCGGTTTATACCGGTTCTATCGGTATTTTTAGATCTAACTATTTAAATTTATCGGTGGCCATTCGAACCATTATCCAGAAAGGAAACTCTCTTTACTTTCAGGTGGGAGGCGGGATTGTATATGATTCTATAGCGGAAAAAGAGTACGAGGAAACTCTTTTAAAAGCACAAACTTTTTTAGAGGTTCTCCATTATGATCATTGATAATGGTTTTTTTCAATACAGCCTCGGCTGTTTTGAAACGATTAAGGTTGCAAAAGGAGAACTTCAATTTTGGGATGAACACATTCTGCGTGCTAAAAAAACCCTACAAGATTACTTTTGCGTGAGAACCTCTGATAGAGCCTGGCAAGACTGGCAAAAGTACCTTTTGGATGATACTCAAAAC
Source organism: uncultured bacterium (assembly GCA_964343805.1). Taxonomy (GTDB): domain Bacteria; phylum Bdellovibrionota_B; class Oligoflexia; order CAYFLR01; family CAYFLR01; genus CAYFLR01. Next base: position 20,976 of record CAYFLR010000014.1, read on the forward strand.
TATCTTCTTGAGTTTTCAAAAACCCAGGCGGATTTTCAAACAAAGAGCTGGCGTTTTAAATTGATGTTGGGCTTAAAAAGTTTATCTCTTCCAAAAGAGGAAACTATTTCATTAAGGGATGAGCTGCAAGTTGCCATGACCCTAGCTCCTATAAAAAACTCTCTCCCTACCTATCGATTAGATTTGATAGATAATCTTTTTCCTTTTTTTGCCCCCGCAAGTTGTGAGCACAAACTGCTGCATTATGCTCCCGCTCTTAAATTGAGAAGAGCTGCCGAGTTAAGAGGGTTTGATGATGGAATTCGGTTAGATGAGGAGGGCTACCTATATGAAACATCTCATGCCAACCTCTTTTTTTATAAAGAGGGGACTCTTTTTACACCTCCAGCTGAAGGGCTATTAGCAGGAATTATCCGCGATCAAATAATAAAAAACCAGAAGATAAAAGTGCAGGAAATGAAAATTCATAAAGATGAACTTACTGAATTTTCCATAGCTTTTCTAACGAATTCGATTATAGGTATAAAACCCATTGAACGAGTGGGTCATCAATGCTTTAAGCAAAACGAAGATTGGTTTAAAGACCTGCAAAGGCAGGTCTTTAAGAATTAATCCACTGAAGTTTCATGACTTTTCTTCATAGCCCCTTCGCAGATAAATTGGTCCACCTTGTCACCACCGCAGTAAGTCTCCCATTCACTCACCGTTCCAAAAAAGTTAAAATCCGGAAGTCCATTGGGTCCTGTAGGGGGAGCTTCCCCTTCTTCATCCTCTTGACCGGCCAAAGTATTATAGTCGATCTCATCGCTGTTGGCATCTTTTCGCTTGCTCATTTGAGAGGAATTGATGTCATAGCTCTGATAGCTAGGGTTATTCATATCAAATTGATATTTCCCTTTGGTGTCTGGAATCTCATCGAAAAAATCAGGGAATAGATTGACACGGTGTACCAGGATTGGTACCGCATGACTCAGAGTTCCGGCTTGGAGTGGCATTGAGGTTAAATAATCGTTGCCGTCTTTTACCATACACTCACGCTGAGGAGAAAAGGATCCGCCAATAATCTGCATAGAAGCACAAGCCCCTTTGGAATCAAAGGCATAGATTGGGTTGTGGACGGTTCCACCATCATTATCAATATAAAGTGCCTCATACTTTCCTAAAGGATTGCTTAAGTTGGAAAAGATATAGCGGTGAATAAAAGTTTTACCAATGCTTACCATACTTCCACCGGAAGTGGCGGTACCCAAAATGGCCTGTTCAAATTCAGTGGTATTGGCCGAACCTGCTTCTGGTACTACCACGAGCTCCACTGAGGTTTGAGGCATATTGGCACTGCCCACCGTTTTATTAATTACATAATAATTATAACCGATCAGTAGCTTTTTACTTCCATTAGTAATGATAATGGCCACGCTTCCCTTTACAATTTTAGGGCTATGTTTGGTGACGGAGTTAATTTTAAAGTGAGTTTCTCCATCCAGAGTTGGGTAGGTGAACTCCATAATCATTTGATAACTCTCTGCCGGGGCAATGTCTTTCTTCAGATTTTGAAATCTAATTTGACCATAATAGCCGAGATCGAGACGTTTAACTGTCACACTTCCCCCTTGAGGGCTACCGGTGGCAGCCGTTGAGGTGGCTGCTGGAGTCTCTGTATCTGTATCGGTATCTTGATTATCACCCGTATTATTATTGTTTTCTTCGAGGCTGATCAGTTCCGCCTTTTTCAAGGAGTCAGTTGATTCGCTGGTTTCAGTGGTGTCAGAGGTCACTTTTGCCGGATCAAACCACTCTTGCCAAGCGGCTTTATAATCCATTTCTTTATCTACCGCACCTTCTAATGGTATCCGAGCCACTTCACACCTTATAATATCAAGAAAGGATTTGAGTCTTTTCTTCAATATAAAGTAATCTTTGATATAGACTTTGGCATTTTCAATCATTTGAGTCTTGGTGGCGACTTCGGTGGTGGGCCAGCTGGAGTAGTTGGCTTTCCATTTATCGTGGGCCGCTTTATTATCACCTGTGGTGAGATCGCCAAAAGTGGCTATTAATGAAACAGAGTTCAATTTTTTAATACAATCTATATCGGTTTTGGGATTGAGTGCCGCCCATTCTGCCAGCATCTGAGTGTCATTAACTTGAGTATCATCATTCCAATCTTTAAAATTTTCTAAATCATAAACCGAAAGACTGGTGTCGTATTCATCAGTTCTAGGAACGTCTAATTCACTTTCTTCCCCTTCAACTAAAGTGGCTGGTCCGGTTGAACCCCCACTGCCAGAAAGGGGATTAGAAAGAGTACTATCATCCGGGCTAATGCCGCTGAAGGTCCACTTTTGGACAGAAAGTGGGAAGGAAAGAGCAAAATGTCGTACAGCTAGAGGGTAAACATTTCCACTATAAGTCGTGGTAGTCTCAGTGGTGGGAGAATCATTGGTGTTGTTTTTTGTATAATCAGTAGTTTTTATTTTTTTACAAGGAGAGGTTGGTGTAGACCTTTGCTCTCCGGCTGGACATGGCTGAACTGCAGGTGTTTTAGCGGGAGGTGGATCATCTTCGCAACGGTAGTTAATCACTGATATTGAAATCATCATTGTGAGTAGTAATAGACGCGCACCAAGTAAATTTCGAAGATTTTTCATATCTTTTCACCCTCAATTTCTTCAGTTTTAAACTAATATTATTACCATTATATGAAATAATACCTCGGTTTGACTATTGTAATCGGTTTTTTTTAATAAAAATTAAATGCCCTGATTGAGATGCCTGAGGGAGAAGAACTAGCAGTGCTAGTTCTGATTGTCTATTTTGGAGGTCATTTTTGCGATTTTTAAATACATCATATATATTGTACTGTTAGAAGACCTACCACCCAATGTTTTTAGCGAAAAAATATCTTGTGACAAAAAGGGCACCTGTGATAAAATAAAGAAAATCGAATTTCATGAGAATTTAAATATTTTATTCGACTAACGAATTTACAAGGAAGGTGCGCATGAGAAGAAGACACTTGATGAGCGTCGGTATTGGAGTGATTCTGTTGACAATGGTTTTAGGAGCCTGTAAGAGGAGAGAAGAACTTTCTCAAGTTGCCTCAGGTGGAGGTGCCATTGCTAATAGCCTGGCTGGCCTCAAATCATGTGAGGAGTTAAAACCTCGCCAATTTCGTGATTCAGAGAGGAATATCAAGGATCTAGATGCTCTAGAGTCTGCTCGCCTTTCTAGCTTTTTAACTTATGAGACGTTCAATGTTCGTGAGGGTGGAGCTAAAACCGTTAACGAAAAAGCCCTTTTCACATGGGGAGCCGCTAAGTTAAATATTTCGGTACGAGATCTCTACCTGAAACTGCATGAAGCCATTAGAAATAATGGAAATTTACGCAGCCAGCTGGGTGGAAATCTACTCACCAACACCAACGCTGCAGACCCAATGATCAACACCAATGTGGAGCGAAAATTAGCTCAACTTTTGGCTGATGGAACCATGGGTATTGCATTCGAGCAAGGTCGGGTAAAAATCTTGACCGCAGCTAATGCTCAGGCCACTGGTAACTACATCATGTTTACCAAAGATGTGATGAGAAAAAATGCCATTGATCATTACAGCCGAGCTTTTGCTCTAAATCCTAATTTTGTACAAGATGAAGCTAAGAGCACTCAAAGACGAGTTCGCAACATTGGTTACACTAAAAGCAGTAATCGTGTCGGTGACTTAGAAAGACTACTTGAGATTACAGATGTGCAATTAAGAGCACTCGGTATTGATGTTAACTCAACAAGTCCTGTTCCTAGAGGTTTTAAAGCTGAGCAAAAAGCAGGAGCTAAAGAAATCCTTTTTGCTCGTTTAGATGTTTTCCCAGCGCTTTATAATAATGCTAAGAAATCAGGTCCAACCGGTGAACTTCCTGGATTGGGTGCAAGTACACAATCTGAGTATGCTAAAACTAGCTGGTTAGGCTCAAGTATGAACGAAGTTCTTACCTTAATTCGTCAGTTCCAGCCTACAACTGCTGAACTTGAGAGTTCAACTCGTAGATTAGCTCAGGCAAGTGTAAGATTGGAGTTAGCTGGATATTCAGAGGCTTCTACTGGAGTTCAAAAGGCTGCTCAAGGTATTTCAAACTGGAATAACGTTCAGAATGTTCGTCTGCAAGAGATGGTAAAAGAAGCTCAGCATGCAACAGCTAGAGGATATACCGTCTATGCTCGTGAAGTAGCAGAGCTAATGTCTTCTAAAATTGATGGAACCTCTAGCAAAGGGGAGCGCTTAATTATTGATGCTTTTGAAATTGTTTCAGAAGTAGGATCAGTTGAAGCCATGAAGAAAATGCTTAGCCGTTATGGCAACGTACTAGGCGCTGAAGTGAAATCTGCTGCTGAGGCGGTGATTAGACACACCAGTAATGCAGAATATGGTACTTTTTTAAGTGCTCGTGGCTTTGAAGGTGACCTAGTTGAGCCAAGAGTTCGTCGACGTCAAAATTACCTAGATATGGTTATTGGCGAAGTAGAAACAGCCATCAAAGGAAACCGAACCCAGGTTGAAGTAGATGGTCGTCTGGTTATGACCGAACGTATTGATTTAAATAAACTAAGAGCAGAGCGCGAAGCACTTGCCCTTCTTCACAAACAATTAGTTAGTAAGCAAGACAAACGCAGTGGAGCTTATCGTAAGACTCAAGAGAGTTTAAAGCGCATCACCGCTCTTCGGTCTATGATTGCTCGAGCTCGTGCTAACCTAAAGAAAAAATAGATCTATTTGAACTTATAAATAAAAAATTCAGGTTTTTTATTATTTAGTTAAAGTTCTTTAGCGTTAAAACCGAAATGAGGGTAGCCCAAAAAGCTACTCTCATTTTTTTTTGAGGTTTAATGCATGAGAACGACACGCAATCTAATCGCCATTCTTCAGATCTATATTTTTATCACATTGCCTATTTTCCAAGGGTGTAAAAAGAGTAAAACCTATGCCCGGGTGAAAAACTACGAAAGTCAGGCCAATTACCTAGCCAAGGACATTAAGTCCAAGATGGAAGAGATTCATAGGAGAGTCACAGCCGCCGGGTTTAAAGAGCAATTGCCGGAAGAGATGCAGGAGATCTTTACCCAGCTGCTCAACGACGATTACATGGCTAACCTGCAGAAAACACTTGCTGTTTTGATGGATAAGGAAAATTTAGCTCCTTTTGAGGATGAGGAAACCTATCCAGAGGGTTTTAGTCTTTATCAATCCTATATCAGTGATCTGGAGACCTTGAGAATCAATTTGATTCATCAACTCAGGGACAATCCAAAAGTAATTAAGGTGGATGAGTCAAAAGCCTATGGTGATGATAGCCGTTATAAATTGAAGATGAAGATGAATGAGCTGTTAGAATATCTCTTTATCTCTGAAAATGGTTATTTAAATGATCCTGCCATTGCTAATAGTACCCGGGCAGAAAGACAACAATTCCTGAGTGATATAGAGCCCCTTTTTGAAGAAATTGCCATTAAGGAAGCGGAACTCAGTAGATACAAAGCTGATGTGACTATCTCTCATCAAGAACAACTCTATGGGGCCACTTCCAAAGTGACTCTTTCTAATGAGAAACTGGCATCCTATATAGCTAAAGGGCAAATAAGCGAAGAAGATCAAATTCACTTGCAAGATTATAAAGATCACCTTCACTCAGTCCTCTTTCCTTATTTAGCGAAAATCAAATATGAAACCAGCGTAAAAATTGATCGAATGCCTGGGACCTTAAGTCTTAAGCAGAGGGAAATTAAAGCCTACCGCTACTTTCAAGAATCTGAAAACAACACTCGTGAGCTAATCTACAATTTGTTAGCGGTGGAAGCTAAACTCAAAGGCTTATCTGCCGGAGCATTTAAAGGATCTAAGAGTTTTCGCCTGGCTAAAATGCAAGATGGAAAAATATGGAAGATGATGGTGGAAATGATAAGAGAGCAACCACTTATCTTAACTCTGCTTATAAGGCATCTTAAATCTCTTTTATTAAAGCCAGAAAATGTGGGCTTTGCAGAGGTGAGAGTGATTCTCTTCTCTCTCTTTGGTTTAAACTTAGACCATCAAAAATACCTAGCTAATAGGCAAAGTTATAAACCGGTTAAGGGTGAAAAGAGCTTGTTTCAATCATTAGCTGGTCCTAACGCCGAACAATTTGCCGATGTCCAGCGAACTTTATCTGAAGTATTTCAGCCTGTCTCTACCTCTGATCAAAGCTTAGGAAAGATTATCTCTCAAAAAATGGTCAAACTTCCCTATGTAACTGGAAGGGTGGATACTGAAATTGATCTGTTGCTCGCCAAGGGAACCAATCTTAAAACCGATCAGCTAATTTCCCTATTTAATTTGATCAAAGTAGTCTTTCTAACGGATATTCCAGCCTTCAATCAGGAAAGTAAGAAGCCTTTTCCTCATAACGTTTTTGCTAATAAGACAGTTATCAATATTTTCAATGAAGCTCTCTTTTATGCTTATCAGTATGGAAATTTAAAAGAGGAACCCTACAGCCAAAGAATGGCCTTTTTTACCTCTTATCTGACTTCATTACAGAGTAACCTATTTTCCTACCTTCCGCTTATTACACATAATACAGCAGGGCAGCTTACGGAACAACAAACAGAAACCGTCTTTGCCATTTTTGAATCTGTGAGCTCACGTATAAGTGAATTATTTTTATCCATTCAAGGGGAAGTTGCTCTTAAGTTTCCAGTTAGAGCTCAAGAGGGTAAAATTTATATTGATGAAGCTACCAAATATGCGGCTGAGATGGTGCAGGAGTTTTCTAAGGGACCAAACAACGACGATGAGAGGCTCTATAAATTCCTTTCTGGATTTCCTTATAAGGCACTTTACAAGGAAACAGTTCCGTTTAAATTGGATGAAGCTGAACGTTTGGCCATATATAAAATCATGTATCCCGGCGGAGATTTAAAGGCGGCCAAAGAGGATTTTGATAAAGCAAAAGCCTTGAAAGTCGGAGATCCAGAAACCAGCATTCTTCGAGATTTTGCCTTAATGAAGGTGAAATACTCTATGATGCGAATTCTCATCGAAGCCAGTCGTCCCGGTATTGAACAAAATAAAGAAGCCTTGGATGATGCTTTTAAAGAATTTAAGACAGAGATCATTGCCGCTCTTTGCATGATTAAAGGTCTTCCTGATGATGAAGGAAAAGGACTTTTAGCTGTTTATCAAGATATCTTTAGCTATGCCACTTCTGAGTTAGCTTATTTAAATTTAAGTCATTGGTTTAGGAAGAAAAGCTATTCTGATCTGCTTGATGTGGTGGCTCGCTTTGTTCTGGTTAAAGAAGAACGAAGTTATATGCAAGGATCAGAAAAGGCTCATTTAGTTGCCCAAGGTGGTGCAGAAGCCTCTGATGGAGATGAAGAAGAAGAGGGTCCTAAGGGACTCTACCTCTTTTTTAGTCTACGAAAAGATACAGAGGAGAACCCTATATTTAAAGAGACAGAGAAAAACCCACGGTTCAATATGCTTATCTCTCAAATGTTGATGCAGTTTAACCAACTCTCTGCCTATGTACAGCATTTAAAAGACTCGGTCAAAGATCAACAAACTGCCCTCTCATTAGACTTTGATGAAATCTTAAGACATATGCACATTGCACCTCGTAAAGTGGATGCGAGTAATGATCGGGCACCTAGCTTACCCATGCCTTCTAAGCAATTCTTGGATGAATTAAATGCACTTTTTGAGCTAACCATCCAATCGGGTAAAGACTTTGATGAATGGCAAAAAAATCATCCTGGGTCAATGGATACTTGTGGTCCTTATAAGGCAGGACGAAAGTTGATGGATGCTTGGTATGCATTTGCCGTTCGTTATAATTATGAAGGCGATGATATTGCTGTTCAACATAAGAGGAAGTCCAGGCGTTTTGATATTCACCTCGAAGGAAAAGGAACTGTCTTAAAGCCAGGAACTGGTCCTTATGTCTTTGATCCTGGTGAATTTATGTGGGGTTTATTTGGCAACAATCCTTGTTCTGATATTGAAGATTATGAACTTCCAGAGCTGAGCCCTCATTGGAAACCGAAGATATACGGTGACGATGGCGTGTTTATGCCATTTTTGGCTAACATCGCTTCAGGTGAAAAAGATGAAACCAAAAAGGATAAGGCAAAAATATTTGTTCCTTTGGGCACCAAAGAAAACAACTGTTTGCCAGTATTAGATCCCGAGACCAACACATGGTCGATTAATGGAAAACACTGTCCTAAATTCTTTTTGCCCAAACTTCATGAATATGTATGGGAAGGTGCAGAAAATGGTCCGAAATATGTGAGTACGCTGCTTATGAATGTAGCAGTATTAGCTGTTGTTATCATGATGACCAACATGATGATGGGGGCTTTGATCATGCCTTTTGCGGCGGAGTTTTTCTGGTTAAGATTCATTGCTCAAACTTTCATAAATCCGCTCTTCTTTACGGTGAATCACAATATAGTGAATCTAGCAGGACGGTCTATGTTTGCTGATAAGTATGGGGAGAGCAAGCAGTTTATGGAGGTTCATTGGAATCACTTCGGTCAAGAATACATCCATAATATTATCATTTTTGGTATTTTGCATGCCACTGGTCATGTAGTGCAAAGTATCTATCCTAAGACCCTTAAATATTATTTGGGTATTAGAGGATCGGCTGGAGGCAAAGCCATCGCTGGAGTGCCTGCTGCCGAGGCAACAGGAGAGGCTATTGCTAAATCCACTGCCTCTGTGCCACAAAATGTACTGATGGCTCGGGTGTTAGAACGAGCTCTCCCGGTTTTAGGGAATCCTATGTTTATGCAGGTGACCAATACCGTAACCGGAGCCTTTGCTCTTTCAGTGGAAGCTAAATGGGTTTCACCTATGTTCATGATCTATCAAACTGAGATGGAAAAAGCTGAAAAAGAGGGAAAAGAGATCACATGGTCTTTCTTAATGGGTGAGTTTTTCAACTTTGATCGACCTGAATTTGCCCTCTCTACTTTTACCAGACTATTTCTAGATAACCTTGCCTTTTTCGGCGCGATGATGGCACAGGGACCTTTGATGCGAGCGGGTAGTTGGACTACCGGTAAAGTTAAACAAGGTTTAGGAATTAAACCAAAGCAACCCTCTTGGCAACGCAAAGAGGGAAATATGGCCCGTTTTCTACAGCGTATTAACTTACCTGGTAAATTTAAACGTAAGCAGCTGATCGCTGAATTAGAAACACTTGATCTCATTCACCGGGGTCAAAAGCAACCAGGTGAAGTGGCTAAAGGAGAAGCCTATGAGCGGCTGAAAACTCAGAGTGAAGTTTATCATGAGATCAGGGAGAAGTATGCTAAACAAGGGATTTCTGCAGAAGTGGGGGTTCATGGCTTTGAAACAAAATTCTTGGAACATATGGCCAAAGAGGTGAGACTCCAGTATTCCTTGGATCGAATTGAATCATTAAACTTTTCCAAAGGGGAATTCCTCAATTTAGATATGGAGAACCCGCAAGTGAAAAAGGCTCTTTCTTGCTATAAAGGAAAATTAGATCAGATGGCTCATATCATGATACTCCAATATATGAGAGCTAGGCAGATCTTAGTACGAACTCCAGAATACAATAAAGCTCTCTCAATGCAAGATGTGATGGCTCTTTCTGGATTTGTATCAACTCCCTATGGGCAAAAAGCAGTAGCTAAACACACTGAAGCTGAACTTAAAGAGGCTTTTGATAATTTTAAGAAACCCAAACAAGAGGCAGAAATGCCTTTAAAACCAGATGGGACACCAATTACTCCAGAAGAAATGGAGCAGGCACTCAAACAATTGAGTCAGCAGCTAGAGATGGAAGCAAATGGTAAACAACCAAGTATGGGAGATAAACTTCCAGGAGTGAATGACAAATGATAAAAAACATTGTTCTACTAATTAGCTTTTTGGTTCTTCTTGGTGGTTGTAAAACTCAACTGCAAAAAGGAGATGCCCGGTTAACGTCGATGCAGAACAGTGCCCGGCGAAACTTGGTGAGTAAATTAGGTGATGGTTCTATGATTAACCGAATCATTTCTAATACCAAGGAAAGAGACCTTAGACAGATTAACTCAGTTCTCACATTGGTTAAAGAGTTTGCTGCTGAGCCGAGATCTTATAGTGAACAAGCTCATTTTTTATCTAGCTTGGTCAAACTTCTAGGGCATAATAACCCCACTTGGAATTACCAAGGTGTCTATGGGAAACTCTACGACTCTTTAGGAGCTAATGTTCAGACTTCCTTTGATCCTGCACAGCTCAATCCTCCTCCTGTGAATTCCGAACAAATGAAAGGGTTCCTACAAGAGCTCAATGATCTCTTAGAAGTAAAAACGGCAATGTACAAAAGAAGTCTGCAAGAGAGAAAGAAGACGGCGGGTTCTATTACTCGTTATTATGAGATCTTTTCTAAGTATGTCGTTGCAATTATACCTGAAATCTGGCAGAAAATTGCCTTTCAACCGGGAGATCAAGACTATTTAAATGAGAGTGAGTTAATAGAGATCGACCAGCATATACAGGCGCTGCTTAACCTCTCCCTCTTTTTTAATGGGCAAAAGAACTCCTATCGATTGCCTTTATTTGAACCGGCTATAGATGCGAAATATGATTTACAAAACTTTGTGTTTCTTTTCGCGAGGCGCTCTTATCTATACCTCGACACCCTTTATAATAAGCTCTCTCTAAAAAAATGGGGGCAGCAGCAGGGTGCCGAGAATCCGCTCTCACCCGCAGAGGAAAGAATTTTTCTTCATATAAAGAAATTGCAAAAGTCTTTTTTAGCTTTATCTCGTAATCTAAGTCGAGAGTTTAGTGGTTATGCAGATTCTGTATTGGCAGATCCAAACTATGGTGAGAAGCTCGCCAATATGTACGGTGCTCGTTTTTATAAAGTTGATGCGAGTGAAATAGCCACTCTCTATGCCGGTGATGCTCAACATCTGGTGCAGGTAGAAAAGAGTGTTGATGATGATCAAGTGGGCAGTGTGGCCAGTCTAAGTGTTTCTGATGATGGCTCTTTGATGGCTGTGGGACATGAGAAAGTCCAAAGAAATAATGCTGCCAGTGGAGTCGTTTCACTCTTCTTTCAACATGATAACTCCACCACCCATAAAGATTGGTATCCAGTATTTAGAGTTCACCTTCCCAAGGGAAAGCAGCTCGTTAAATCTATGGTAAAAAGAGAGTATTTGCAGCAATCATCTATCCAAGAGATGGAAGGGAATTTTCCCACTGAGAAAGAGTGCGGGCAGTTGGGCAGTAATCCTCAAAGTAACCCTTCTAAATCAAAAATTTGTGAATTGTTAAAGCGCAAAAATATCAGTGCGGATGATTTGCATACCTTGATTGATAACCATTTACATGGAGAACGGTACTCTAATGAAAAAGTTTGTAAAGAAGCCTTTGCAAAGGAACGAAAGCCGATTTTTGGCACGGCTCAAATGAAGAATCAAAGTTTCAGTCCGGATCCGAAGTTATGGCTCACTCATGCAGGTATTGATCAGAATAAGCAGCATTACACTTTGTATGTAATTGTTAGAGATGTTAATTTGAGTGTGACATCTTGGGAGCAGGTGTACTATAAATTTAAGAATAACTATTCCATTTTATCCTACCGGATCTCATTAAAAGCTGAGGATCACTACGCTTGTAATTTAAAGGCAGGCAGTCTAACTAACTGTATGCAGAAGGTTCCAACTGAAGATATTCTATCTTCTTACTTGCTATCTATTAAAGATCAAGAAGCCATTCCTGTTTCAAGATGGCAATTTGGAGTTGATATTTCTAAATTTACACGACTTTTTGTCTCTTTAGATGAGGTGAAGTTTCCATACACTCCTTATTACTTTCTTAGAAATAAAGAGACCTACGGAGGGGCAACAGATCAACTGGTGACCATTGATAGCTATACCAATCCTTTTGGTAAGATTAAAGGTGTAGT
>CAYFLR010000014.1:33001-35284 GCA_964343805.1 uncultured bacterium
AAGCTGGATTCACTCTTTTCGGTACCCAGCGCTCCAGGAATGTGCTTTATAAATACCAGATCAATCCTGTTAATTTATTTACAGCAGATGATTTATTAGTTTCTGCCGGAAGTGATTTTTATGCAGGTGCTAGAGAAGTGAAAGCCATGACAGTTAGTCATCAACCTCCCTATAAGATGGCAATTTTAGAACCGACTCCTAAGGATACTAACTTTTATATACTCTATTTATACACTGGGTTAGATATACTGCTCGGCAACAAGCATCATAAAACCACAAAAATTCTTAACTACATCATGATTGATAAGAATAAGTTCAGGTCCTACGGTGGTAAATTGGAATTGGCCAACCTGGGCTTATCTTTCTTACATCAAGGCAAAAAGGATTACTTAGTATTGAAAGCCAAGAAGGTCAATCTTGATGATGATATTAGAAAAGATAAAAGAGAATTAAGGATACTGGATACCACCTTCCAGTTTAATGAAATTTTTAAAGGTTTTAAAATGCCTACATCTGGTTATGATGCATTTACAACGGTCATTGCCGATGGGCAGATGCGAATGTGCTCAGAGCGTGATGAGGCTGATTGTTATACCTTGAGTTATATTAAAGGAGCATTAAAACTCTGTAAAATGGAGGCTGGAGGCTGTGATCGAGAACCAGATCGTAACATGCAGACAATTATAGGTCAGGTAGAAAAATATCTATCTGCTGCTCAGACTTGCATTGTTTATCGTAATTATTTAAAACCCAACTATTTAGATAATAAGACTCTCTTTTCCAAGGTAAAAGGCTACTGTGAAGACAAAGAGATTCATCTCAGTGAAGACTATGCCTTTGGCTATAAAGAGGTTGTTAACATAAGACAGGAGCCCAGTGAACATTTTGCCATTGCTGGAGATCTCATGGCCTTTGCTAAGAATCGTCCCATAAAGCTCATGTCGGGGGGGGGAGTCTTATCTCTGCAACGTTTTAATATTTTTAAGTTAGAAGATATCGAAACATTCCAGGCATTAGTGGCTACAGAAAATAAAGACAATGGATTTAATGCAGCAGCACCCTCATTGTTAGGAGTTCCAGCCAGTAAAGGCTTGGCGGATGCCCCAGCCCAGATTATTGCTCATCCAACTAAAAAGCAGTTTTTCTTAGGGCAACGGAATGGAAATGTTTATAATATCAGGTTTAATCCGGCAAGCACCTACTTTTCTCCTTTCTTGCATCAAGCAGAAAAAGAGATCGAATCTCTCGATCCGAGTATAAAAGGTTCAAGTTCGTTTCATAAAACATTTTTATCACCTCACACTTTTCAACTTCCCATTTATAATAATACCTCTGCGGATATTTTTGTAGGGGAGTTAAATAATACGGGTGATCATTCATGGAAGCTATTTGATCGGTTAAGTCTCAGTTTGAATATTGATTATAAAAAGGCTTTGTCTGAAGTAAAAGAACTGCCAACTGCCATGCCTGGCTCTATTTTAGATGCAGACCCTAATTGGCATAAGTTTTTCATATCCCAATATTCAAAAATTCTACAAGCTCGTATGACGGCCAACTTGGCTGGAGAAGCTTATATGGGTGAGAAGAAACTTATTCTAAAGGGACAGATCGAAAGCTATGATCCACCTATTGCATATCATTTAGCTAATAAGGTTGATACCAAGTGGGATGATTTCATTCCTGGACCATTAAAAGTAGATACCCGGAGCTTGGTTTCTATTTATCCTCTTATTTATCAAGGTGAGAATGAGGGGGATGCCACCGGGACACTCTATCTCTATTATGAATACCGTACGGGTAAGTACTATTACTTAGCTGATCAATCAAAGCCAACAGCTAAGAGTCATTCTGAATTAACCGGACTTTCCGATCATATTCGGTATCTACCTTTACAGCCTTAATTTGAGGAATTCCCAGCTTTCTTTTTCTTCCCTTTGGAGTTTGAGCGACTGGGAGTTTTTGGAGTGGAATAAACAAACCAATCTTCTTCTTCAATCGGGTGGAAAAAATCACACTCTTCTATTATTAATTTGCTAGTGGTTTCTGGAATAGAGGCAATTTCAACCCGAACCCCTTCTCCTCTAAGATGACGAATAAGTTCCACATAATCTGAGTCACCAGAAAGAATAATGATGGTGTCGACCTTTGATGCCAGCTGGGTGGCCGTAATAGTCAAAGGTATATCGGCAGATTTATGACAGGGAATAACCGAGCCATGGTAATTATTATGCAGTCTTTCAGCGAATTTGGATGAGATACTCTTGCCTTCTCGAAAGTAAATTA
>CAYFLR010000014.1:35294-39650 GCA_964343805.1 uncultured bacterium
ACCGGTTAAGTCCACGATTATCAAGTAACTTAGGAATCAATGTGTCGAAGTTGACCATGGTATTTTTATCTCCAGACTTGCCATGGATACTCATTTCTATGTTGTTGCCATCACATAAAATGGCCACTGATTGATTTATTTGTATATTTTTTGTCAAAGTAAAAATCCTCCTTATAAGGCTAAGTTATGCCCTTCCTGATAGAGAGTCAACTGATAATTATCCAAATTAGTAATTGAAGATTTTGTCATGATTTGCTATTCTATAATCATCCCGCAAACAGAAATTAAGAAACCTAAAACATGGCGAGTGTTTATGCCTAATGCGCTTTTTAACAAAGTAGTGAAGCTATCTGGACTTGATAACGATGAAGCCGTACGAGAATTAAAAACCATTTTGGCAGATGTGGGTTCAAGCCCAGAAAAAGTGACGGAAGAGGAGATGCGATTGGGTCTGCTCTGTTACTTCAATAAGGTCGTTAATAAAACCGATAGTAAAACTAAGTACTCCTTCCATTAATTTATTTCAGCATGAGTAATAAGCCACTCTTTAGACTCTTTTGTAAGAGTTAGGGAAATAGTTTTGGGTTCTTTACCTATAATGATCAAATAAAGAGAAAAAACGGAAAATCCCATCGGACGCACAGAGATCTCATTAAAATCAATATCTTTGAAAAATGGTTTGGCCAAGGATTCGAGTCTTAAAACTGTTTTATGCTCTTTGATCGTTCCTTGACCATGAATGTTTATATATTGCGCTAAAGCAAACTCTAATAGCCGAGGTAGAAACAGTACCACAAAGCCGCTTTTCATCTGATGAAACAGATTTTTGTTTTTAGATGCACTGCTTTGTTTCGTATAAAAACTCTGCAAAGAAGCCAATAGCTTTTCTTTGTGAATCATCTGTAAAAGAGGAGTGGTATTTCCCTGCTTTAATTCACTTTGTACGGTATAGAGTTGATAATAGGGTGTTTTAAAAAAACTGGTGGAGAGGAGTGTGATCACCACCAGACTGAGTGCAATGATAAGAGAGGCTTTCTTCATAAGGTCTCTATTCTACTCTATCTATAATCTTATAATCAAGCTCACTTAAGATACTTTCAATCTGTTTCATGGGATTATTGTTAATATATTTAATTTCACAATCTCCATCAGTATTCAGCTCAATTTCAGTAATCTCTTCTACAACGGATAATTTGGTTTTAACTTTAGAAACACAACCCCCGCAGCGAATCCCAATAATTTTAAATTTTAAATTAGACACTATAGAGTTGGCTTTATTAAAGCGTTTAGGTAGATAATCTTTGCCATAAGAATAGATAAGTAAAATCCCTAACACTGCACTTCCCAGGTAGTTGAGAAGGGCCATTGCTTCATGGTGATGCCCCATTTTAGCAGGCATAGTAATGTGGCCTGCAATAAATATATCAAAGATAAATGCAAAGGCTAAGCTTCCAATCAATATGTTAATTAGGTATACAAGGGTCGCTTTTTTTCCGAGGGATTTCCATAGTACAGTGAGAGTTGCCATATTCGTAGCTGGGCCAGCCATCAAAAAAATTATTATGGCCCCTAAAGGAAAACCTTTCATTAGAAGAGCTGCTGCCACAGGCACACTTGCGGTAGCACATATATACATGGGAACAGCAATGGCTAGAATTATAACATAAAGTAGAAATAGATTATTGATTCCCAAGTTTTGAATAAAGTCATTGGGTATAAAGGTGGAAAGGGCTGCTGCCAGCAAAATACCTATCATTAGCCACTTTCTTAAAGTATCGATAAGCTCTATAAAACTATACTCTAAAAAACCTTTAAAAGTTTTTAGCCGAGGCACTGCTTTCATATTTTCCATGCGTTTTGTATCTGTATTGTCAGAAATTGCATTATAGAACAGTCCTCCCACAACTCCAGTTACAAAAGCTGAAAGTAATTTAAATAGTGCAAAAGGAAGACCTAAAAAGGCATAGGTAACCAATACAGAGTCAATGCCTGTTTGAGGGGTTGAAGTTAGAAATGAGATGGTGGAACCTTTCGATGCTCCTTGTTTGTAAAGGGAGATCCCAGTAGGAACAACTCCACAAGAACAAAGAGGTAAAGGTACTCCAAAAATTGATGCCAGAAAACTTGATTTAAAAGATTTCTCTCCCAGGTACTTTATGATCAATTTATTGGAAAAGATAACTCTTAAAAGCCCGGCAAATGCGAAGCCCAAGAGTAAATAGATTGCCATCTCATTAAACAGAAGAAATAGATTTTGTGAAAAGTTTATTAGTGTATTCATAATAAATAATTAGCATATAAAAAAAACCATTGCTAGTAATTATTCCTAATAAAGAAGTTTTAAATTGATTTTATAATAATATATAAGTGGTTTTTTATTGGAATTGAACAAAGAATTAGAATTGCAATGGTAGATGAATCTATTGTTCGGGAACGAAAAGCTCTAGAGTAATTCCATATCAGAAATACTTTTAGAGTCGCCAAAACGAGTTTCTAAATCTGTATTTTCATTGAGACGAACACCGTTTTTTTCTGCCGTTGGCTGAAAAAGTGTGCGATAGGTACCGCATCGGCGAAAGTCTTTCAATCCCTCTTTTTCAAGAGAGCAGAGTTCTTTCTCTTGACGTTTTAGAGCGCAGAGGTTGGAGAACTCAATGGTTTTGTTTTTCCCTAAAGTACCATGTCGTACTAAATGAGGGCATCGTTTGCTTGTCATAGACTTCCCTTTCCACCCTCAGCTCATAACCAATCCTTTGGCTACTTTCACCAGATGCGAACCCTAAACCGGTAGGGAGCGACCCAGGCTACTGAGCGTAAACTTGCTAAACGAGACGTTATTACTAATTTTTAGATATGTCATTTATCCTAGCAGATGTCAAAACAAAATGCAAGGGATCCCAATAAATTTCTCTTTGGAAATAGTACATTACCCGAATAATGGGGTTTTTAGCGCTATTTTTTTAATAAAAAAAAGGCAGCTCAAAAAAATTGAGCTGCCTTAGGTTTTTACTTAAATTGTTAATAACTTATCTACATAGATGATTGATAGGCATAAGCGAGCCATTCGAGTGCAATTTCAACATCCGCTGCTTCTACTGTTGGTCCACACCAAAAACGAAATCCAAGTGGTGCATCACGATAACCTTTAATGTCAAAGGCCACCTCTTCTTTATCTAGCAGATTGACAATAGAAGTGAATACCTCTTTTTGTTTTTCTTCGTCTAATTTAGAAAACTCAGGATCTGTGATTGATAGGCATACTGAGGTGTTGGAACGTATGTTTTTATCTTTTGTTAGAAAGTCAAAAGCAGGTGTTCGATCTACCCATTGTTCCACTGCATTTAAATTAGCTAATGATTTTTCCATCAAACCTTTGTAGCCACCCAATTTTTTAGCCCACTCTAATGCATTAATATATTCTTCCACGCAAAGCATGGAAGGAGTATTGATGGGAGAGTCTCTAAAAATCCCAGGGTTCAGTTTACCTTTCTTTTTCAGTCGAAAGATTTTAGGCATAGGCCACTCTGGATCATAACTTTCTATTCTTTCCACCGCTCTGGGAGATAAAATGATGATTCCATGAGCTCCTTCTCCTCCCAGACATTTTTGCCACGAGTAGGTGAGAGCATCAATTTTTTTCCAAGGGATTTCCATGGCAAAGGCAGCGCTGGTGGCATCACAAAGAGTGAGTCCTTTTCGATCATCGGTGATCCAATCGCCATTAGGGACTCGAGCTCCAGCTGTAGTACCATTCCATAAAAATACAATATCATTATTTGGGTCTGCTTTTTGAAAGTCAGGAACCTCTCCATAGGGAGCAGTATAGACATTTGCATCCAGCTTAAGTTGCTTAGTGATGTCAGTCACCCAACCATTACCAAAACTTTCCCAAGCAAAAGCATCTACTTTTCTTGGACCGAGTAGCGACCACATAGCGCACTCAAATGCCCCCGTATCAGATCCTGCCAGCATACCAATTTGATAGTCATCGGGTAATTGTAGAATTTCTCTGGAAAGGTCAAATGCTAATTTGATTCGACTCTTTCCTAGTTTGGATCGGTGAGATCGTCCCAACACCTTAGATTCTGCGGACGGCAATTGATAGTTACTGTATTTGCTACAGGGACCGCTTGAAAAGTTTGGATTCTTAGTTTTTCTTTGTGGTTGTTGCATGATTCCCTCTCCTTTGGTGCAAACATTAAGATTGATAAATGGATTTAATCTTTTCTTTATTTTCTTTAACAGCATCATAGGTCATATAGATTTGAGTATTTCTAATATCTTTGTGACCCAAGATCTGTTTGGTTAACTGAATATTTTGGTATTTACGGTAACTATTAACTCCCATGGAATGCC
>CAYFLR010000014.1:39660-65203 GCA_964343805.1 uncultured bacterium
AGGGCATGGATTGTTTTATTGCAGTCCGGGGGGAGATATCTTTTAAATCTCATTCGAGCATATCTATCGGTAAAATAAGTATTGAAAAGAAATCCTCCCGTATCCTTAGCGTGGAGTGCAGCATATTCTATAATTTGATCAAAGAGAGGAGGTGGGAGAGGAATGGTTCGGGTGTTACTACCTTTAAGGCCTCGAACTGTAATTTCTCCATCTTTAATATCACAGATATTGCAATCTAATATTTCTGAACATCGGGCACCAGTATAGATAAGCATTAAAAAAAAGAGTCGATATCTTTCTGCTTTTAAGCGCATTTTAGTTGAAGTGCAGCTACTCACATCTCGATTGAGAGCGTTAATAACATAGTTCAACTCCTCTTCACTCAAGAATTTATTTTTGGTAAAAGAGTTATCTTTTTTTATACGCTCTTTAGCCCTGTTAATTCTTGAAGCTTTAGTGTTGTCACTCTTCTTTGGTTTTGCAGTGCTGCTTCTCTTTCCCATTATTTTTCCTTGCTCTTATGATTTAGCACAAATAAATGTACTCTTGCAAGTGTTGGGGAGAGATTAGCTTTTAGCGATCATTTAAAATCATGGGAGTAAAGTCATCAAGGGATTGAAAATGAAGTTTTTGGTAAAAAGAGGCGCTGCCTGGGGTGGCAATGAGGGCGATCCAATTAACTCCTTGAGATAAGCAGTAATCTGTTAGATGTTGAACAATTTGATGACCAATTCCGTGTTTTCGATAATGCGGATGGACAAAAATATCGTGGAGATAGGCATCAGCACAGCCATCAGAAAGAGCTCTTCCCATACCGATGAGCTCACTATTTTTTTGCACAATTAAAAAGGTAAAGCTATTTTGAATAATGAGTTTAAGTTTGGAAAGGGAATCATGTGACTCCCACCAACCGGCCTCCTGATAGAGGCCTTTGATTTCCTTTAGCCCCTCATTATGAGGAGCTTTCGTGAGGTGTTTGAACCTGAGATCCGTTGTCATATTCTAAAAATTAATCCCAAGTAAAAACAGAGGGGTTATTACTTGTTCCGTTATTGCTATTTTCAATTCCTAAAGAGGCATTCAAAATACCTTTAATTTTATCATAAGGTACTAAACGAGAGTGAGGCTTTACATTTCTGGTCATTAACCAAGAGAAGTCAGGGTGTCTGGTTTTTTCATGCCACTCACCACCGATGATATTGTAATTAGCATCGAGTTCTAAGCTATATTTTGATTTCAACTCTTTGGTTAATTGCGGTCTTGGTTGAATACTTCCGCCACGGTGTTCGGTGACATAAGTTAAGATCATATTAACGTCCACGAGATAAACGGTTCCAGGAGCTCGGTACTCAGCTCGGTAGCTTTCACTTGTTAGTCGAGTGATGGGCCCCATTGTATAGGAGTAAGAAGAAACAGGCTGATTCCAAACTTGTTTGGTGGCATCTCTATCGATGATAAAGGTTTTTCCATGACGACCTACAATGTTTGTTACCATAAGATGGTAAGTTCCAGGGTTAGAGTCACGGCAGCTGCGGTACTTATCTTTGAGTCGACCATTTTCATCTGTTCCAAACCAAAGTGAGGATTTACGATTGCAGCGCTTTCCTACCATTTTAATGTTATTGTCACTTACATCAGTGTAAGCAAGGGAGAGAAGAGCTTTAATATCATCGCGGTAGAAAGTAATTTTCATGCCATAGGGGTTAGTTACTGTAACCTCTAAACCTGGCTCTGGCTCATAGATAGAAGCAAGTGACCAACCATTACAGATTCCAACCCATGCTCTATTAAAGCCATCTCTTTTCGCTTTTTCATGCTGAGAGAGTGGCATATGGTAATTACCTAAGTAAAGGTCAAATTTTTCAGCTGCAGATAATCGGTTGATTTTTTTCTGAGTGAGGGCTTGTATATCTTCTCTTTCCATAATGTCATGGCCATAGCTACGAGGGCTTTGCCATCTGTAATAAATACCTGCATATTTATGTGGCCAATAATGAGCGCTCCAAGCTTGGATTTTTGAACGACCAGAAGTGGGGAGTTGATTAATATTATAAATCATTGGGCTGTTATCATTGGTGAAGTAGCTGGGCATATCTTCTTGGTACCAATGTTCTTTTTGGCTGCTGGTTTGTTGATCACGAGTAAACAGCGAGTCTTGTTTCTCGAAACCACATGATTGAAAAAGGAAAAGAGCCATGATTATCAGGGTGATGAATTTAAAAGATTGTTTCATTTTATTCCTCTGTGATTTAAGGGTGTTAGCCATTAATATGTCCATAGGCGGCACAACGAGAACCGCTCAACCTTTCTATTATAAAATTCATAAAATGTCAATGGAAATTATAAAAAAACAAAAAATTAACCATAAAAAATATAGATATTAATATCTTATGCCTAGCAAGGTTAGCATTATGGAATAATTTTAGATTGACAGGCTTTGTTTTTGATGTCAGAGCTATTGGGTCTTAAAATTTTAATCATGGTTGGAGGTTTTTTTATGAAGTATGTATTGCTTGTTTTTACACTTTTGTTAACTATTCCAGGTGTTTATGCTGAGGAAGATCATTCTTTATCCAATATCAGAGGAACTAATATTGAATTAAAGACCTATGACCACGCCATTGCCGGAGCTATTAGAGATTTTGTTGTTTGGGGTTATGTTGATGAAGCTTCTTTTACTTCTGATTTAATCATGAGAAGAGATGGGCAAATTGTTAAGGCGACTTTTAAAAGACAAGAAGATGGACGCATCGGTGGCCAAATAATCCATACAGTTGGTGAAGCAGAGCGAACAACTGAGATTTATCTTGGTGGGGTAGATCCTGAAGCAGGACAAATTAAATTACTGGTGAATGGACAAGAGACAGTGGTTTCAATCACTAGCGAGGGGTTTGAGGGAAGTCACTTTATTAACCCAACCTATACAACTGTAATAGATGGAGAAGAAGTTTCTTTTACCATGGAAAACGGAGAGGCTTGTTTTGGACTTTCTATGCATCTATCAATGGTTATCTTTGGAGCTTATCTGCATTAAAAACTTCAGCATTGCTGATTGAAGATAATAAAAATGACGCAGTAGAGGGATCCTTTACTGCGTCTTTTTGTGTTATTAAAAACCCCCTAAATGGGGGTATTTTTGACAAATTTGTCCTATTGTTATTCATTTTTTTCCGGTATGTACACAATATGGGTATGAATAAAGAAAGATTATTAGAATTATTATTAAAAATAGAAGAATCTATTATTACTGGTGAGTACCAGTCTCTATGGGCGGAAAACAGCGAACTGGGTGATTGCTGGACTATTATGAATTGTGATAAGAAGCAGTGCCCTGCATATGGCCGTAGAGATATTCGTTGTTGGCAGACTGCGGGTACATTTTGTGACAGTAAGAACATTAAAGGGTCTTTTGTTAAGAAATGGGGTGACTGTAGGGATTGTCCCGTATTTAAATATGCTACTATGTCTGAGGAAAAAAGGCTTCAGGAATTAGTAAATAATATTGTCTTTTCACTTTACTGCTTTGATAGTGCTTCTCTTGGTATACTTAAAATTAAAAGGGATTTTGAGAAGGTAAGTAGTCATTATAAGCTTACAACAAGGGAAAGAGAGATCCTGATGCTACTCCTTGATCGACGATCTAGAAAAGAGATGGCTAAGGTCTTATCTATCTCTACCGAGACTGTCAAAATGCACCTCAAAAACATCTATCGCAAACTCAAAGTTCACTCAGTTGAGGAGGTATTTAAAACTTTGGGAGAGTTTTGTGATACTGAATGCCCCGAACCTATTGCTGGGACCTAGTACTTAATCAACAATTCCTGGTTCTTCTTTTGTGCTTCGTTGGCTCTCTAAGGCAAATTCATAGATAGTTCTATGTCGCATCACTTGAAATCCGATCACAGCAGAAATGCCTGCTACTAAACTATACGGTAAACCAAAGATTTCTATGGTCATCACTGCTGATGCTAATGGAATGTTCATTCCACTGGCTAAAATACTTCAAAATCCTCCTGCGAGGAAGGCATAAAAAGCAGGTGAACCTACGGGCACTCCCAGTAGATAGCTAAATCCAGCACCTAAAAGAATACCAACAATGGCCGTTGGTCCTGTAAACCCGGCACTCATTCCCGATCCGACCGTGATGCAATTCCCGATGGTTTTAGTGAGTATTACAATTATCAGTATAACCACTAGATTTATATCCGGAGGAAGATTTCCACGGAGAGTAACAAGCTCTGATGTCAGAGCTGCGGGAACGATTTGTGAACTGATGCCTAATAAGTGAGGATTGATTAACCAAGTGAGGGCAGAAGCAACTACTGAACCGATTAAAACTTTTGCTAATATATTGCCTTTGCCTCTTTGGAAGAGTTTTGTGCAAAGGACATAGAATTTGATGTAGAAACCTCCATACAATCCGGCCACCAAGGACAAAACAATCACCTTAATGGCAATAAGATAGTGGATGGGGTCTTGTGGAGCGTTTATCACAAAAAAGGGCTTCCAACCGAAATTTTGGCAGAGCAACACCGAGAAGGAGCTGGTCAAAATAGCTGGAAAAATACTTTGATAATTAAGGCGGCTTCTTTGGATAATTTCAACAGCAAAAAGCCCCCCTCCAATGGGCGTATGAAAAATGGCTCCAATAGTTGCAGCCATTCCACAAACAGAAGCAATGTAGGGAGTTTCTTTGATAAAGGTTTTTAATAATTGATTATCAATAAAAGACATGATGCCTGCAGAGACGCGAGAAAGGGGACCGACAATGCCACCACTGCCATAGGTAGATAGGGTGAGAAGAGCAGCCCAAAATTTAAAAAAAGTGGCAGAAAAGGAGAGAAGACCGTTTTTTATTCTTACCCCTTCAATGTATGAAGGAACTCCTTCCACTGTGGCTTTAGGTTCCAATCGATATATTACAGCTCCTGTAATGAGGGCCCCAATCGCTGGCCAAACTAAGAGAGGGATTTGTGACTCTTTTAAAAAGGTCTGAATAAAGCTAAAAAGGTAAAGGAAAATTTGAACTGCACTGGCTCCAATAGCTGCTGAAATCAAGGCTAAAGCTATCCATCGGTAGAGGAAAATAAGAGATTGTATATTATCTTTCTTCATTCGACTGGGATTAGTTTTTTAAGCAAGGCCAGGAGAACTTCTTTTTTTACCGGTTTGGGAATATAAAAGGTAAAAACTTTCTCTTTGAGAGCTTTGGAAAAATCAGCATCCAGCTCTCCAGTGAGTAAGACAATGGGGACTTGGCTATCGGGGGCCTGTTTGCGAATTTCATGAGCAAGCTCTAATCCGTTCATTTGGGGCATTTTGCCATCAGTTATCACAATAGCCGGATCTTCATTTAGAAACACTTCGAGCCCTTGTTGTCCATCGAGAGCTGTTAAGAGTTCATAATGGCCGCTTTTTTCAACGATCCTTCGGCAGTAATCGCAACAGGATTGAGAATCATCCACAAGTAATACTTTTTTAGACATAATAAACCTTTCCCTAATATTGTCGGGAATTGGTAAGTCCTTGTCAAGGGGATTTATCCTGAACTTAACGGAGATCGAAAAAGGTAGGACCAGAATCATCTAAGACTTGTGGATGGTGTTTTTTTAGAAAACAATAGATTTTCAAGGCACAGAGAAAATCTGCTTCAATCAGCTGACATGCTGGCTCATAAGGAGTGGTGAGATTCTTCTTATAGAATTGGTTATCAGCGAAGCATCCGCCACCACAGATATGTTTAATGTAACAGTTATGGCATTTTACTTTACCCGCTTCGCCCCCTCTTTGATGAACAAATTCATGGGTGAATTTGGCCAGCAGAATTTCTTTGATTCCATCAAAAATATTTCCCGATTCAAAAGGATTCTGTTCATTGAATCGATGACAGGGGAAAATTTCTCCTGAAGTAGAGACGGAAAGGTAGTTTTTACCAGCCCCACAAAAACTATATGCCAGCTCTCCATAGTGAATTCGATTTATTATAGAAACTAGAAATGTCATACGTTTTAGACCTTCTACATCGTCTTGCTCGATCAGATAATCTATAAATTGGTTGAGTCCTTGGGAGTATTTTGTGATGGAGCTTTTGGACCAAGGTTTTTGTCCTATGCCACCCATTTGCGGGTGCACACTGAAGTGAGAGTGGGTTTTATTATGAAAGAATTTTAGATTTGAAAAGAGTTGGTCCACGGTTTCCGGAGTAACAGTGCTGCGTGCCAAGACTTGATGAGGGGCTTTATATTTGCTCTCTAAGGTTTTTAAGCTGGAGTATACTTTGGAAAAGGATCCGGTTTCTTCTTTTCCAGCAAAAGGGCGAAAGGCATTATGGGTTTTCTCATCTCCATCTATGGAAAGGATGATGGTGAAGCTATGGTCATTCAAGAAAGCTAAAATTTCATCATCGATAAGAGTTCCATTGGTAGTAACAGAAAAGGTGAATGTTTTTTCTTGCTGCCGGCTCAATTTATCACAATGCTCAACCACCTCTCTCATTAGAGAAAAATTTAATAAAGGCTCACCTCCGAAGAAGGATATATGCAAACTGGGGTTATCTTTTATAAAGTAATCCACCGCTTTGATCGCTGTTTCCGATTTCATTACACTGTTTCGCCCGTACTCCCCTTTTCCCGCGTAGCAATAATGGCAGGCCAAGTTGCATGATTGCTGGACCATCAAAGAAATTGCTTTGATTTGTAAGTTGGCCTGAGTGCTGTTTATAAAATTTGAATAGTGCATCTCTGCCTGTTTAACAATCTCTTTCAGCTCTTTCTGAATTTCCTTTTCAGCGGGTGAAGATGAGTTAATATCGGTTTTTGAAAGAGCCTCATAAGCCTCTTTGGAAAGATTAAAGACGCTGGCCGAGAGAGGGAGAAAGGCATAGTAATTAATTTCGTCACGGAATGAAAACTGAATAGGGTGAGGTTTACTCAATTGAGTGGGAATGGTAATAATATTTTCACTTTTCTTTTCGTTCATAATTTCACCTTACTTTGGTTTTTGACAGAGAACCAGAAGGCGCTCTTCTGTCATATGTTGCATTGCATAAGGAACCCCTTCTCTTCCATAACCTGAATTTTTCACCCCTCCATAAGGCATATTATCAACCCGAAAAGTGGGAATGTCATTCGCAATGACCCCCCCCACTTGCAGAGTTCGAAAAGCCTCAAATAGGATGTCTTGCCTGTTAGTAAAGAGTCCTGCTTGCAGCCCAAATTGAGATTGATTGATTTTTTGGAATGCCTCCTTTGGAGAATTTACCTTTTCCAAATAGACGACGGGACCAAAGACCTCTTCTTTAAATAACCTGCAATCAGAGGGGACATTTTCTAAGACAGTGGGATAATAAAACCCCTTGTCTCCCTCTTTGCTACAGAGTAACCTTGCCCCTTTTTGAACAGCTTCCTGGACCCATTCAGCTATTCTTTTGCTTTCTTTTTCAGTAATTAAAGGTCCTACCTTGGTATCTCTTTGCAGTGGGTTTCCCACCTTGAGGGCACTCGCTTTTTCCACAAAACTCTTTTTAAAATCTTCATAGATTTTTTCATGCAGAAAAATTCTTTGCACGGAAATACATATTTGGCCGGCAAAGGCAAAGGCCCCAAGAATACATCGATCCACTGCATAATCAAGTGGGGCATCATCATGGAGATAAACTGCTGCGTCACCTCCCAATTCTAAGAGTACCTTTTTCTTCCCACATCTATTTTTTATTCCCCATCCCACCTTTCCACTGCCTGTAAAGCTTATGAGCGCTAGCCTAGGATCTTCGATCATCTCGTTAGCAAGCTCTCTTTGACACGGAATCACCTGAAAGGATCCTTGGGGTAAAGAGGTTTGATCTATGATTTTAGCTAATAAAAGAGCCGTGAGTGGGGTGTCAGAAGAAGGTTTAATGATAATGGGGTTTCCTGTGGCAAGTGCCGGGGCCACCTTATGACTCACTAAATTGAGTGGGAAATTAAAAGGAGCAATTCCTAAAATGGGTCCAATGGGAAATCTTTTTACCAACCCCATTCTATTTTCACTAAAAGGGTTCACATCCAATGGAATGATGTCTTCTTTCTGACTATTCAAATGATGAGCAGCTAAGGAAAAAACATTGACCGATCTTTCAACTTCAACCTCCGCTTCAGTTAAAGGCTTACCTGATTCAAGTGAGATGGTCTCACTTAAGACTTTTTTCTTCTCTTTGATGAGAGAGGCAATCTGTAAAAGGATTTCTGACCTTTGGTAGGTAGAAAGCAGAGACTTGTTTTGAAATAAGTTTTGGGCAGAGGAAATGGCCGTTTCCATATCTTGGGCTGAGGCGAGATGAATGGAGTCGATGGGCTCTTGGTTAAAGGGGTTATATACTCTTAACTCTTCATCACTCTTTTTCCATTCTCCATTTAAATAAAACGGTTTTGCCATGGGGGACTCCATCAATAAAATTATTTCCAAAAGTGGTGATGAACTCGTTCACACTCCTTGGGCTTAATGGGTCCAACCACTCCTATTTTTCTTTTTCCTTTTTGGAATATTTCTTCACAGGCAATAACCAAACTGCCATCAGTTAAGGATCCTAAATTGGAAGCGGAAATGCCAAAAACGAGTTTATTTATGCCTGACCAGTAAATCGCTCCTGAACACATGGCACATGGTTCAGTACTGGTATAGAGGGTGCATTTTTTAATTATGGAGGGGTCTATTTGCGCAAAAGCATTTTTTATTAAACGTAATTCCGCATGTTCCGTGGGATCATTTAAAGAATTTACTTGATTTTCTGCCTCTAAAAGGATCTTATCCTCATACACTAAAAGAGCTCCAAATGGGTGGTTTCCTTTGTCTCTAGCTGCAAAAGCCAGCTCTATGCAGCGATCAATAAATGGAAAATGCATCTTTTGCTCTTCTTGTGTTAACATTCTTTACCCTTTAGTCAGTTAAGTCAGGATTTAGGGTTTATTTATATGTACATCAATCTCATGCAATTGCAAATAAGTATATCCAGGGTAAACTGATGGAAAATAAGAAATATTTTCTTTATGCACTCTTATCGGCTTTGCTTTTTGGCGCTTCCACCCCAGCAAGCAAGTATCTCCTTCAATTTGGATCCCCCATTTTACTAGCTTCTCTGTATTATTTCGGAGCCGCTCTTATCTTACTCCCTGTTTCCTTTCGAACCTTCAAGTCTGAGTGGCAGCATGTACGAAAAGACCCACATGATTTGAAAAGACTTTTAGGTGGTGTTGTCTTTGGGGGGATTTTAGGACCTGTCTTCTTATTATATGGTATTAGGTTAATGGACGCCACCAGTGCATCATTGCTTCTCAACTTTGAAACGGTGGCCACAGCCATCATTGGTTTTTTAATTTTTAAGGAGCATATTGGTCCTAAAATTATCCTGTCCTCAATTATTACCGTAATTGCCGGCAGTTTATTAGTCGTTACCAAAGATTTCTCCATTAACTGGGGAGGAATTCTTATCGGACTTGCCTGTCTTTCATGGGGATTTGATAATAATTATACCGCTTCTGTGGAAGGAGTCTCTCCCTCAACCAATACCATCATCAAGGGAGTGGTTGCGGGAAGTTTTAACTTGGTGGCGGCCTTCCTGTTATCGGAGGCTAATCTACCTTTAGGACCTGTTTTATTGGCTCTGCTAATAGGTGGTCTATCTTATGGTGTGAGTATTGCGCTTTATATTACTTCGGCCCGTCATTTAGGTGCCACTCGTTCTCAGATTATTTTTGCATTTAATCCTTTTATTGGAAGTTTGCTCTCGTTTCTGATTTTCTGGAATGCTTTAAATATTCAATTTTGGTGGGCTCTGGCTTTAATGATTTGTGCTATCCTCATTCTCTATTATGAGAGACATTCCCATAAACATCTCCATCCCACTCTTTCTCATACTCATGAACACAGTCATGATGATGGACATCATTTTCATTCTCATGCAGGTTTAGATAGCAATATCAAACACACTCATGCTCATGACCATGAAGAGTTAGAACATGAGCATGCTCACTTTCCTAATATCCACCATAAACATAGGCACCCATAGCCAACCCTGTGTGTCTGCAAACGAACATCATTTTGTTGATTTCTACAATTGTTGGAGTAGAAAAGGAACTAGCTTTCCTTGAAGTTTGTAGTAAGCAGCAATGGACTTATGTTGGTTGATTTTTGCTTTGAGCAATTCTATCTCTGATTTAGTTTTTGCTTGGCGATGCCGGTTGAGTTCAAATATGGAAAGAAGTCCATTTTCAAATTTAAGCCTCATGGCTTTGAGTTTTTCACTTTCGGCTTGATGTGAGGAACGGAGTGCATTGATTCTTCTTTTGCCATTTAGGATGGTGTTTAACTCTTTCTCCAAATTTAATGCGATTTCACGTTTTTTCTTTTTAAGTTTTATATTTTCTTGTTTTTGTCGGAGTAGGGTGTTTTGATGAGTGGCCACTGCCTGAGAGTTGGGAAGCTTATGACTGATTGAGGCTCCTACTTTCCATCCAAGAGCCTTTCCTTCCATTAAATCCCCGTGTGATTTGGCCAATTCAATATGAGTAGAGGAATTTTTTATTTCACCCTCTAGGGAAACATTAGGGAGTCTATCTACCTTGGATGTGGATTGAGATCGTTTTATCTTGTCTAATTCTAGCAAAATAGCTTTTATATCCGTATCATTGGCCCATATTTGCTTTAGTAATACCTTTTTGTTGGTCGGTGGAGAAAAGGGCGGAGTATGATCGAGAGAAAGTTTAATTTCATAGACGGTATTTAAGTCGGCAAAAACTTCTAAGCTGAGGCTTTGTTTGGTATTTTTGTGACTTGATTGAGCTGTTAGATACTCATTTTCAGCTTTTTGGCTTGCGGATTCAGCATCTAGAAGATCAAGTTTGGTGGCCTTACCCACCTTATGTTTTACCTTGATAAAGTTCAGGTTATCTTTGGTTTGCTGCCAGGTTTCCAGTTTTATTTGCATAGTATGCTGGGATTCGAGCAGTTGATAAAAGAGCCCCAATGCCTTGTTAATTAAATTATCGGCTGCCTTGGTGGATTGATTCTTCGTCTTTTGAAGGTCGGTTGCTGAATCAAGCACTTGCTTTTGAAAGTAGTTCGGGCTGAAAAGTTGAGTAATTGGCTGGGTTAAATTAAGGCTCAGGGAAGGGGTATAGGAAATATCAGCATCTGGTGGAGAAGAAGGGTTATGATTTACTGACAAGCTATAAGGGACTTTAACTTGCATTCCCCAAGGAAGTTGTTTGCTAAGGTTGAGCTGATGAGTTGATAGTGTGCTTTCACTCGTAATTGTTTCCCACTCTCCCTCTTTCTGACTGAGCGATGGAGTCTGGTTTTGATCATAGTTGAAAGAGTAGTTTGCTGAAAGATCAAATTTCCCGTCAGCCCCATAGAGATCCCACTTCTTCTGTTTTTCACTCAGATGGGATATTTTCACTTCTAGGTTCTTTTTCAATATTTGTTGAACCAATAGTTGGGGGGTGAGATGAACAGGCTGAGCTTTTAAAGAGCTCCAACTAAACAATAAACTGAGTAATAATATTGATTTCATAATTCATATCCTACACTAAATTCACCTGTAAAATCAAAATGACATTTTGCATAAGTGAAAATTCCACTTAAACAAATAAAAATTAAAATAATGAAAAAAAGAAATTATAACATGATGAAATAAAAGGTTTAAAAAATAAAATATACGAAAATAAAAAATAATACTTGAAGTAATAAGAAAAATTGATTACAAAGCCTCATCGGTTAATTGTTGTATTTAAGAAAAACATGAAAGGAGAAATAATGGTTAACAAGATATTAGTGTCTAGTTGGGTTGTTTTAGTATTGAGTGTGTTTAGTTTGAACCTTCAAGCAGAAGTTCCTTCCGTAAAACCCGTTGATAGCTTATCTTATGCAGATTTAGCAGAAAGTGCAATTGCTAGTGCTTTATTTGATCTTGAAATCGATTTAAGCAATTTCAACAAAAAATCTCTTCCTCATGAAGCTAAAGGTCTTCGTAAACAAATTGGTAAAGTAAAAGCTTTATTAGATCTTTTTGCTTATGCTTATCATCCAGTAGTAAATGAAGATGGCGACACCAAAGACGTATTCCGCAAAATGCGTAAAGACCTTGATAAAGGTTATGAGTACTTTGGAAACTTCAAAGATAAGTATGACATGCAGGGCGTTAGTGCTGAAGAAGCTGTTTACAAGAAAAAAGAAATTAAGCCTTTAAGAAAAATCTGTCTTGAGTGGGTAGAAAATTTCACTAAATTATCTCGTATGAATGAGTACAAGAACATGATTGACAATGCTTCTGATACTCCTTACTACCGCAAGAAACTTTCTCGTTTTTCTTGGGGCGCATTCATTAAGCCTATCGCAGAAGAAGGACCAATTGGTCAAATTGTTAACTTTGTTGATAAAGACGGAAACCAAGAGAGCTACAATGTAACTTTAGTTCCTTCTGCTGAGAAAACTGGTGTTGAGAATGTTGCTATGTTAATGAAAGCTACATTAGAATTAGCTACACATAACTATGATCATATCCTCGACTTAGGATCTTTAGAAGATCACGAAAATGCTGAGCATTTCCATGATTACCGTAAAAGACTAAGAATGGTTGCTAAGAATCACATTACTTACTTTCCAGAGATTGTTGGCCAAAGAAGTGCTGAAATTGACGTTGCTTATGACCTTCTCGTAGACGTAAGTGACAACTTTGGTGATGTAAACGATCTCGTCACTAAGATGTTCAACTTAGAAGCTGAAGGCAAAATGGATGAAGCTCACGCTATGCGTCCTGGAATCGATGAGAAGTTTGCTGCTTTAAAAGTTTGGTTAAAAGAAAACTCAATCAACGATAAAGTTGTAGTAGTAATGGAAGCTCTTAAGTAATTTTCTTAAGATCTTAAATTAGATCGAACTATGAACACCTTACAGAGGGATCTCCTTTGTAAGGTGTTTTTTTATGAAGAAAAATTTACTTGAAAAATCCTGCCAAATCATCTAATCGAGTCCTGTTGATGCAATATCACAGGAGTTGTTAATTTGCTCTATTATCCTTTCTCACCTTTGTTGAGTTTTTTAGCTACACTTCCTATAGAATTTTCCAATTCATATAGTGCAAGTGTCTTTTGGCTCGTTGGCTTTTTAATTTCCTGTTTAATTTTCGGCTTGGGTATAGTTGTCGGTATACTCCGTCAGAAAAAGTTTGATATGCGAGTTATTACCGGGCAAGGGGAGGTTTTTTCCCTGAAATTGGCTTCTCAAGCTATGAATCTTGAAAATACTAATTATTTATTGGAAAAAGAGATTCAAAAGAGATGGGGAGTGGAGCAACAGCTGCAGTTCTCCAAAGAAAGATTTGAGGACCTATTTTATCAAGCAATTTCTGTATTAGATGGCATTAATGCTATTGTCTATGTGGCAGATATGAGATCCTATGAAATACTCTATATTAATAAGTATGGAAAACAGATATTTGGGGAGGTGATTGGAAAGAAATGCTGGCAATCCTTACAAAATAATCAGGGTGGACCCTGCTCTTTTTGCTCTAACTCCCAGTTAGTAAACGAAAAGGGACAACCTACTGGCGTTGTTACCTGGGAATTACAAAATACTCGTGATCATAAATGGTATTTTATGAGCGACAAGGCGATTCTCTGGCATGATGGACGATTAGTTCGTCTTCAGGTTGCTATGGATATAAGTCAAATCAAACAGTTAGAGTCAGATCTAAAACAGTCTATTCAAGAAAAAAATCTGTTATTAGGCGAGATCCATCATCGAGTGAAAAATAATTTATCAATTGTTGTGAACCTTCTTCAATTGCAAAGGTTTAGTTCTGCTGGAAACAATTGGAAAAGTCAGCTATTTGAATGTGAAAATCGAGTGCGCACCATGGCTCTGGTTCATGAGCAGCTCTATAATCAAAGTGATATGGGTAATGTGGATGCGAAAAGCTACATAACCAATCTAACTAACTCTTTTTTTGAGAGTTATAAAAGCAAGCATGATCAAATTCAATTACTGATTACCGCAGATTCTTTTTCCTTGAGTTTGGAAAAAGCAGTTCCTTGTGGTTTGCTAGTGAATGAACTTTTAACCAATGTTTTTAAATATGCCTTTCCTGATGGCGAAAAAGGTCATGCTTGGCTCTCCCTTCATTTAAGAGAAGGTAATTGTATTCTTGAAGTAAAGGATGATGGGGTAGGATATCCTTCACATGAAAATTTGAAAAAAGCAATGGGGATGGGGTTAAAATTAATTTCTGGCATTGCAGAAGGACAGCTACAGGGAAGTGTAGAATTTAAGGGAGAACAAGGGGCTCATTGTAAGGTGAGTTTTCCTTTGTAAGATGAGCTGATCTACAGTGAGTCAGCAAGTCAGCAAGTCACATTTCCGACTCTCAGTATCATAAATAGCAAACGTAGCTTTGCCAAATCTTCCCATCACCTCTCCCGGATTAATAAGATCGGTTTCACCTACCTTTTCAATCTTAGCTTGATGATTATGACCGTAGAAAACGGCTTGAAACTCTCCTGACTTAGCCAAATGAGCTGCAACTTCGGGATAGTGGATGGCGGCAATTGAGGAGCCATCCAGCTCAATATGCATAAATTCGCCATGCAGAGTGACATTTTTAAATTCACTCGCAATCTTGGTAATGAGCCACTTATCTCCGTCATTATTACCATATACGGTATGAATCGGCTTCTCTGGAAATCCGTCAATGATTTGCTTCATCGTAAAGGGGGCGCAGAGATCCCCACAGAAAATGAGCGTGTCACACTCATGGATTTGAGTGAGGACACACTCTAATTTCCAAATATTATCATGAATATCGGATAAGACTGCTAATTTCATTACTCAAAGCAACCTGGTTTGGCTGGGTTTAAGTAGCAATCGCTTTCAACACGCTGTTTTCTTTTCTCTAAGATGGAAACCGCCCCATCAACTGACTCTTCAGTTTCGCTGAGAGAAAAATAGGCAAATCCAGCTGCAATAGCTACATAGGTTTTCCATCCAAGTGTATAGCCTCCAACAACAATCAAAGGTAGCGGTGAAGAAACCAGTGATGCCTTATCTGAAGTTGAAGCATTCATTGCAGTGAGTGCTTCTTCCAGCATAACAACAGTTTGGCCTATAGCCCCTTTAAACTCACTCTTTTTGCTATCATCTTGAGAACTGTACCACTTTGAAAAGGCAGCTGCATAAGCAACCTGCTCTTCTTTGAGGGATTCTACAGTTACATCAGATACCTCAGTTAAAAAGCCGTTATAAAAAGCTTCAACTGCTGCACGGGCTTTTTTATTGGTGGCTGCTATACCTAATGCCATCATATCTTCAGATTCGGGTGTGTAGGTAGCATCTATAATTGATGCAATGATTTCAAAGGCTTCAAAGGTATCTTGGGTAAAAAACGTATCGAAAGCGGCGGTGTCTGAAGCCTCAGCTGCATCGAGCACTTTGAGCTTGGCCACTTCACTTTCTAGATACTTGGTATAATTAAACAGGACTTCCGTTCGGGCTTTTGGGAGTTTATCTAACTCGGAAAGCTCTATCTGAGTAACCGTTGTTACTAAACCATCATCTGTTTCTGTGAGTTGGAAACCGTTGGTTTTAACCCAAGTTGCGAATTTAACAAAGGTTGGGAATTTCTCCTTTTCTGTTCCAAATACGTCTCCATCAGCACTGTTCATGGCAGTCATGGATTTGGCTGAAGATTCCCCCTTCTCTTCATTACAACTAAAGAGAGAGGCCATTAAACCAAAAAGGAAGATGGCTATTAAAGCAGTTTTGTTCATGATAAAACCCCTATGGCAAAATTAAAGATACTCTTGGTATGAACTCTCTTTCGGTTTTTTCACTAGAATGTTTAGGTATTTTTAACTACCTACTAAATTCTTAGTTGAATCAATTGCTTAAAAAGGTTGGCTGGGGATAATTTATTGGATTAGTTTTTCTAGCGCAGGCTTTACTTGGTCCCATTCCTCCAACATCTCTTCTTTGAGTGAGGTGGCCTCATCTAAGTCCCCCTTTTTGGCGGCGGTTTCCATGGCCAGGGCTATAGCTGAGAATTTTTCAGCACCAAAGGCTTTGCTGTTTGATTTGAGAGTGTGGGCTGTCATCCTTAATTTGTTTCCATCTTGATGCTCTAAACCCTGTTTGATATCTTCTAATAACTGGATGGATTCCTCTAAGAATTGAGTAATAAATCCATTAAAGGAGATTCCCACATTTTCTAGATCATCTCGGTATTGGTTAAAAACCTCCTCATTGATACAGTGGGTAGGGTCTTCCTTTTCAGGGGGGAGTTCCTTTTGGGAGTTTTGCTTTTTGGCTTTGGCCTGAATATGCTCATAGTTATAGTCGGTGCCAAATTTTTCATTAAAAAAGTTTATCACCTGCTTCAGAGAGAGAGGTTTGCCTAAATAGCCATCTAATTCATACTCCATTAACTCAGCATGGAGGTCTTCCATGGCCTCTGCGGTGCAAAGGTAGATTCTTGTCCGCTCTAGCCCTTGCTCTTTTTCTAGTTGTCTAATGGCTTTAGCTACTTCTAAGCCATTTAGTTTAGGCATATGATAGTCTAGAAGGACTATGGGATTAAGGTTTTCTTTAAATTGAGAAAGAGCCACTTCCCCATCTTCAGCTATCTGAGAGGTAAAGCCTAATTTACCTAACATTCCTGCTATGACATGCTGACTGATCTTATTATCTTCGGCTACTAAAATAGGATGTTTAAGAACTTTGGGAATGAGGCTAAAGTCTTCTGGAATGTCCATATTGTCTTCCTTGCTATGACTTTTATTGTAAAGATTATTAATCGATTTATTCCATTCTGAAGGATGAAAAGGATGGGTGATTATAGCGGTTTTTCCATGAAATGGCCATCGTGCAGAGAGGTCTACAGAAGTATTGGTAATTAAAGCAAATCGTAAAGGTTGGTCATTTACATTTTGACATTGGGAACAGAATGCTTCCAAGTCCCCTGTGAGGTTATCGCTGTCCACCACAACCAGAGAAGTGCTGACTCCCATCATCTGATCCCTTTGCAGGGCAAAAAGCGCCTCTTGAAAACTTTCCACTTCTGTGGTTTCGAACATAAAGGTGGAGAGAATCTTTTCCAATGAGGAAGAGTAGGGAGCAATGGGGCAAACTATTAAAACTTTTTGTTCGTCTAGTTTTTCCGCGATTTGATAAACTTCTTGCTTTTTTCCGCTGTTTTCGAGTGGGAGGGTGATGAGAAATACGGATCCTTTATACTCTTCACTTATGAGGGAAAAATCACCCCCCATAATATCCACCAATTGCTTAGTAATGGAAAGGCCCAGGCCAGTTCCCCCATATTTCCGACTCATTTCTGGATTGGCTTGGACAAAGTTCTTAAATATTTCCTTTTGTTGATCCAGAGGAATTCCTTTGCCGCTATCACTTACCTTTATAAGTAGGGGAAAAGTATTTGACTTATCACTATTAAAGGACTCATCCTTATCTATCTCTAGGGAAACATAACCGATGGAGGTGAATTTAATAGCATTAGATATGAGATTGTGAATTATTTGATTAACTCTTACCGCATCTCCAATAAGTTCGGATGGTACTTCGCGTGTTATATTCAAAGAGAGAGTTATGTTTTTTTGTCGGGCTTGAGGGGTAAAAAGGGAGATAATGGTTTCAGATTGATCCAAAATGCTAAATGTTTCAGTCACTAATTCCAGTTTGCCAGCTTCAATTTTGGCTAGATCCAGTCCATCATTGAGTAGGGCAACTAAGTTTTTTGCACTTATGCGAACACTTTTCAGCTGAGACTTTTGATCTGGAGTGAGGGGAGTGAGTAATACTAATTCCAGTAAACCTAATATGCCATTCATGGGAGTTCGTATTTCATGGGTCATAGTATTTAGAAATTCAGTTTTTGCTTTGCTTTCAAGTTCGGCTTTTTCTCTCGCCTTCATGACTTCTTGAATGGTTTCTAAATGCTCGTTAATAACTTGGCTTAGTTTATTATTACTGGAGGTGAGTTGCTCAGTTCTATATTCTACCTTTTCCTCTAAATCGTTCCTAAATTGGATAATTTCTGCCGCCACTTTGTTATATTCGAAAGCCAAGGATAGGAATTCAGGATCGCTGGTTTCCGGGAAGTAGTAACCCTTTTCACCATCGGATAAATACTTTACAGATCCAATTAACTTTTTAAAGTCCTGTCTTAAAGTGGTGAGCAACAATAAAAGCATTAGGCTGATTTCCAATAGACTGATGGAAACAAACAGAAAGATCGAAAACAAATCTTCTTTATGAAAGGCTACAAAGACTCCAAAAATCCCGAATTTAAGAGATATGAGCAAGAGAAAGAGCCATACTTTATGTGTCAGGCTTAAGGTTTTGATCGTCTTAGGCGGAATTATTTTAAACTCCCAAAGACGAGATCTCAACTTGGTTAAGACTTTCCCTGTAAGTAGGTCGGTGATGTAGAGGGTATAAAGACTGTAAATAAAAGTGCAGATCACTCCTCCAATAGACATTATTCCCAGGTGTCTCAATTGACCGGTGACTAGATAATAATGAGTTAAAGTCACGATTATAACCATCGCTGCATAGAAGAGGCTGGTGTAGGTGTTATGAAGGGGGAGGTTTCTTAAGTCTACATAAAGTTGAGGTATCTTTTGGGGAGGTAACAAAGGTATCTTTTTATGTGGTTCTGAAACGCTGAGTAAGCGATTGATTCTCTCTAAAGAGGGATGAAAACCTTTTATACCCATCTTTGCAAAGAGGCCAAAATGGGTGAAATGGGCAAAAGACCCAAGCAGGACATATTGGGTTAGTATTTTGGAAAAGAGCATCCATTCTTCGTGAGTTGTTTGCAGAGTCCCTTCAATAAAATAATAGGCATAGACTGCAGCAAACCAGGCTCCTGACACCGAGCAGAGGGCGATCCAAAATCCATAAGAGATCTTTTCACATAGAAACTTTGAAAGCCGGCCTAGCTTTTGTCTCAATTGTCTTTCCAGCATTTTAAATCCAAAACTGCAAATATAAAAAAAGCTTAATTTTCTCCTTCGGAATAATTTTGAAAAAAATAAGCATTATCTATACTATAATAATTAAAACTAACACAATTGGGGGAGGGAAATGAGCTTCCAAAAGTTGCTAGCCAAAATGGATATGGCCATAAAAAAAATAAATCAGATGAAAGTAAGTGAAATCACAATCTGTCATCACAATGATTCTGATGGTCTCTCATCTGGCGCTATTTTAAAAACGGCTTTTTCACGCATGAACAAAGAAGTTAAAAATATCTGTTTAGAGAAACCCTATCCCTATGTTCTTCGCCACCTTTTAAAAGGACAAGATCAGGTGGTTGTTTTTGCAGATTTTGCAGGAAGGGCGGCTCCTACACTTTCTGAGATTAACCAGGGGAGAAATCTCGTCATTATCCTTGATCACCATGTGGCTGAAGATGTGGATGACTCAATGGTTTTTAACTTGGATCCGGAGCTCTATGGTGTAAAGGGGGACCGAGATATTTCTGCTTCCACCACCTGTTTTAATTTTGCTTTGCAAATGGATAGGGCCAATGAGGATTTAGCCTACTTGGCTGTGGTGGGTGGAGTGGGAGATGGCTTTTTCCATGAGGGCAAATTAGGTAAGCAAAATCTAGAGGCAGCCCTCTTGGCTGAAAAGCAAGGGTTGGTGGAAATTGTTCCCTGTGAACCTATCGATGAGTATGTGCTTAATTTTAAAGGAGAGCGAGAGCTGGTGAAAGACTTTGCTCGTTACCTGGATATTCTTGGTGCCGTTGGCTATTTACAAAAAGGACCTGAAGTGGGATTGGAAGTTTGCGCACAGGGAAAAAGCGAAAGTTCTGATTTATTAATTAAGAGCCTTTTAACCACCCAAAAGGCGAAGTTTGCAGCTGAACTGGCCTCTCTTAGGGAGGGAGCTCTTAAGCAATCTGATCATATCCAATGGTTTACTTTGGGGGACCGTTTTTTTCCCATGGGAGTCAAAATGGTAGGGATTTTATGCGAGGTTCTTTCCCATGAGGATTTTATTGATAAAGATAAATACATTGCTGGATTTCAATATATACCAAAGGATATTCCGGGAATTGGGAGCTTTGATATCAAAGAGAGCAAGGTCTCTATGAGAGCGCCTGTACCACTCAAAGAAAAAATCAAGAGGGGTGCTGTTCTTCCATTAAATGATTTATTACCAGCTGCAACTCTGCAATTAGGTGGCTTTGTAGATGCTTGTCATAGTCTATCAGCGGCCACTACTATTAAACAGGAGTGGGAAGAAAAACTAATCAAAGAAATGGAAAATTATATTCAAAAATGCTCTTGAGAAAATTCCCTAGGAGGCCTCTGCTTCCATGGGTTCACAGATATTAAGATTCCTTAATCCCACTTTAAAATCCCTAGCTTATAACCTAAAATAGATTGTTAAGAATAATTAGCTTATTTTTTTATTTTAAGGGCCGAGATGGCATGGGCACGAATTAAGTACAAATCTAATATTAAGATTAGCAATATGTTTTTTTAAGGAGTCGATTATGGCAAAAAAGAAAACGATCAAGAAACTGACCAAGCAGAAGTTGGAAGACCGAATTGCACCCGGAATGCTGGGTGGCGGAGTGGTTGACCCAGGTATGGTGGATGCGGTAGATGCAGATGTGGATCAACAAAATGATTCGAATGCCGGTCAAACAGCTGAAACGCAAGTGGAAAGTACCGATAGTACAGCACCAGAAGAAGGAGGACAGTACTTAGAGGATAATGCAGATACCGGAGGGATAGAAAATGAGGCAGGGCCAGAAAGCCCCTCTGAAGCTGGTGATGGAGCTGATTCCGAAGTGACTTCTCCAGAGAATATGGATGAATTTGCTGCCCAGGGAGATGAGTTTGAAGCAGGTGAACCCATGGAAGAGCCCCCTGCTTGGCAAGAACCTGATTGGGTGAGTGCCAATGCCGATGGCAGTGTGCATATTGACCCACCCGAAGGAATGACTGTTGATGATGGCATTGCCAGTTTCACCATGGATGCGGCTAATGAGAGTTTCCCTCTTCCTGAAGGTGTCGATCTTCAACCTGATGGATCAGTGAATGTCCAATTCCCACAAGATACCACCTATGTTGATTCCTTAAACGCATTACAAATGTCCCCTGAAGGTTTTGAAACCGATGGAGTGCATCAACAATTTGAATCCTATGAAAACCCTGATGGAACTGTGACAGTACCTCTCCCGCCTGAAGGAGTGGAGTACAATCCTGAAACAGGAACAGCCAATTTTAGCAATGAACTGGCCAACGATTTAGCCCCCGAGAATATTGAGATTCATGAAAATGGGTCTATGGACGTAAAACTTCCCGACGAGGGAGTTGAATACAACGATGATGGCTCTATTGATCTGAGCCCTGATGCAGTTCATCATTTAGATGATCCCCCACCAGACTATGTGGATAATATGGATTATGCCGAATATAATGGCGATGGCTCGGTGACCTTTACTCCTCCAGAAGGAGTGGAAGTGGATGGAGGAATAGCCACCTATCCTAATGACATGCTCGATGAGCATCTCGATCTGGATGAAGAGATGACAGTTCATCCTGATGGGACCATGGAATATACACTTCCTGAGGGTACTGAGTTTAACGAGGATACGGGTGCCCTCAAATTTCCAGCTGGGGAAGCGGATCTGCATGATATGCCCGAGCAGATGGAGGCTCATGAAAATCCTGATGGAACAGTTACAGCTTATCTTCCTGAAGGTATTGAATACAATGGCGAGGCGGGAAGTGTGCAGATGGATAACTATTGGGCCAATGAACTCACTCCCGATAATATGTCCATTAATGATGATGGTTCTGTAAGTTTTGCATTGCCTGAAAGCACCGAATACTATGAAGATGGATCGCTCAATATTCCAGCAGAAGATACTGAGTTTATCTACGACGAAGCTCCCGATTATTCTTATGAAGCGGAGTTTGTTGATTATAACTATGATGGCGATGTGGATGTAACACCACCTGAAGATTTTAAGGTGGATCCTGAAGCTGGGACCATGCACGTTCCTCATGATGCTATTGGAGAGCTTCCTATTCCTGAGGATCTCAGTATCAATCCTGATGGTTCTATGGATGTGAAACTTCCTGAAGGAACTGAGTTTAATCCTGATCACAATACCATCACCTTGCCTGCGGGTGAAGCGCATGTAAATGAAATTCCTGAAGAGGTTAAACCCATTCAGAATCCTGATGGCACTGTGACTGTTCACCTACAGGATGGAATGCAATATGATCCTGAGGGTGGAACCGTGCAAATGGATAACTATTGGGCCAATGAACTCTCTCCCGACCATGTGGAAATTCATCCCGATGGAGCAGTGGAAGTGAATCTTCCTGGAGACACTGAGTTTCATGAGGATGGCTCTTTTACTATTCCTGAACACTCCGCAGATTTTATGGATCATCCTGAACCTGATTACTGTCAACACGGACCCGATTGGGTTGAGCCTAACCCTGATGGATCCATTGCCATTCATAACGTTGACGGTATGGATATGAATCCTGATACCGGTGAAATGAAGATGGATGTGGAGTATATGAACGAGCAATTTGATGAGTATATTCCCGATGAAGTGCATTTTAACCCTGACGGGACTATGGATGTAAAAATGCCTGAAGGTACAGAGTACCACGAAGCCAATCATGCACTCACATTTCCAGAAGGTTCCATGCATATGGATGAAATCCCCGAGCAGCTGGATGCCCATATGAATCCTGACGGCACCATTACCGTGCAAATGCATGAGGGAATGGATTTTAATCCAGAAGAGGGAAGTGTCCATCTCGATAACTACTGGACCAATGAACTCTCTCCCGACCCAGTAGAGTTTCATGAAGATGGCAGCATGAAGGTGGATATGCCAGGAGATTGTCATTACCATGGTGATGGCTCTTGCACCATTCCAGCAGAGCATGCCGAGTTTATGGATGATCCCCCACCGGATTATTGTGAAAAAGGACCTGATTGGGTGGATGACAATCCCGATGGATCAGTGACCGTTCATCCTCCCGAGGGATTTAATGTGGACCCAGAAGCGGGTTCTGTATCTATGTCCTACGATATGGCCATGAAGGAATTTCCTATTCCTGATGAGGTACAAATTCACCCCGATGGCACCGCAGATATTAAACTGCCAGAGGGCACAGAATTTAATCCAGATACCGGAAGTCTTCACTTTCCTCCCGGTGAAGTGCATTTAGACGAAATGCCTGATGGCATTGATGCTCATGTAAACCCAGATGGCAGTGTCACAGCCCATCTTCCCGAGGGTGTTGAGTATAACGGTGAAGGTAACAGCGTTCATTTAGATAATTACTGGCTGAATGAAATGGCACCTGATCCCATTGAATTTGGCACTGATGGAGCATTAACTGTCGATCTTCCAGATGGAACTGAATTCTTTGAAGATGGCAGTTTTGTAATTCCAGCCGATCAAGTGGATTTTATGGATGAGCCTCATCACGACTATGTAGATGATTGTGAGTTTGTAAATGAAAATCCTCATGGTGATTACCATGTGGAACCCCCAGCAGATTGCTATGTGAGTGCCGAAGCGGGACATATGCATGTTCCTTATGAGCACATTGACCATCTCCCCATTCCGGACGATGTAAATTTTAATCCTGATGGAACTATGGATGTGAAAGTTCCCGAAGGATGTGAATATCATGAAGGCAATCACACTTTGACCATTCCTGCGGGTGAAGCGCATATGGAAGAGATTCCTGAAGAGGTGAAACCTCATATGAATCCAGATGGAACTGTGACTGTTCATTTGCAAGATGGAATGAATTACGATGCGGAAGGTGGCCAGGTTCACATGGATAACTACTGGACCAACGAGATGACTCCCGACCATATGGAAGTTCATACCGATGGGGAAATTGATCTTAAACTGCCGCATGATACTGAGTATCACGAGGATGGCAGTTTTACTATACCCGAACACTCCGGCGATTTTATGGAACATCCCGAGCCTGATTATTGCGCTCATGGTCCTGAGTGGGTTGAACCCCATGCGGATGGAGCTATTGCCATTCATAACGTAGATGGAATGGAAATGGATCCAGATCAGGGCGAAATGAAGATGGAAGTGGAGTATATGAACGAAGAATTTGAAGATTATATTCCCGAAGGAGTTGAGTTCCATCCCGATGGAACCATGTCGGTAGAGATGCCTGATGGCACCAATTACTCAGAAGCGAACCATGCCCTCACTTTTCCTGAAGGCTCCATGCATATGCATGAGGTTCCCGAAGAGCTGGATGCCCATATGAATCCCGACGGATCCATTACGGTGCAAATGCAAGATGGAATGAACTTCGATGCAGAATCCAATCAAGTTCATCTCGATAATTACTGGACCAATGAGCTCACTCCCGATCCTGTTGAGTTTCATGAAGATGGTAGCATGAAGGTGGATATGCCAAATGATTGTCATTACCATGGCGACGGCTCTTGCACCATTCCTCCTGAGCATGTGGACTTTATGGATCACCCTGAGCCCGATTATTGTGACGATGGTCCTGATTGGGTGGATGGCAATCCTGATGGCTCCATTAATGTACAGCCACCAGAAGGGACCTCAATTGACCCCGAAGTGGGCAGTATGACCATGTCCTATGAGATGGCCATGAATGAATTTCCAGTTCCTGATGAGGTGCAATTGAATGCGGATGGCACCGCCGATATTAAAGTTCCTGAAGGAACTGAATTTGATCCTGATACTGGCAGCCTCCGTTTTCCAGAGGGTTCCGTTCATATGGATGAAATGCCTGAGGGTGTGAA
The DNA here is from genome assembly GCA_964343805.1 of uncultured bacterium. Classification (GTDB taxonomy): domain Bacteria; phylum Bdellovibrionota_B; class Oligoflexia; order CAYFLR01; family CAYFLR01; genus CAYFLR01. Next base: position 64,510 of record CAYFLR010000014.1, read on the forward strand.
TGCCCATATGAATCCCGACGGTTCTATGACCGCTTACTTGCCTGAAGGTATGGATTACAATACAGATGCCGGAACCGTTCATATGGATAACCACTGGATTAATGAGATGGCACCGGGTCCTATAGATATTGGCACCGATGGATCTCTCACGGTGAATCTGCCAGAAGGTACAGAGTTCCATGAAGATGGTAGCTTTACCATTCCAAGCGAATCTGCCGATTTCTTAGATGATGAGCACCATCACCATGAGCACATAGACAATGCTGAGTTTGTGGATCATGATCATCATCATGGTCACTACGATGTGCATCCACCCGAGGAGTTTAAACTGGATCCGGAAACCGGTCATATGCAGGTTCCTTATGATGCCATCGATCAGTTACCCATTCCAGATGATGTGCATTTCAATGCCGATGGATCTATGGAAGTGAAACTTCCTGAAGGAACCGAATACAATGCGGATATGCATGCCATTACGCTTCCTGCAGGTGATGTCCATCTCGATGAGGTGCCACCTCAATTAGATGCACAAATGAATGAAGACGGCAGTGTCACTGTTCATCTGCAAGACGGTATGAATTACGATGGAGAAGGCGGGCAGGTTCATATGGATAACTACTGGACCAATGAGATGGTGCCAGAGCATATGGATGTTCATCCCGATGGAACCATTGATATTAAACTACCTCATGAG
>CAYFLR010000014.1:65213-67482 GCA_964343805.1 uncultured bacterium
GTATCATGATGATGGCAGTTTTACTATTCCAGAACATGCGGGTGATTTTATGGAGAACCCAGAGCCTGACTACTGTCACCAGGGACCCGACTGGGTTGAGCCCAATCCTGATGGCTCCGTCAACGTTCATAATGTAGATGGTATGGAGATGAATCCAGATACTGGTGAGATGAAGATGGAAGTGGAGTACATGAACGAGCAGTTTGATGAGTATATTCCCGATGAGGTTCACTTCAATCCCGATGGAACTATGGATGTAAAGATGCCCGAAGGCACTAGCTATGATGCAGAAGCCCACCAGATTAAGTTCCCTGAGGGTTCCATGCATATGGATGAAATCCCTTCTGAATTGGAAGCCACTATGAATGAGGATGGCTCAATCACAGTTCAGATGCAAGATGGAATGAACTATGATGCCGAGGGTAATTCTGTTCATTTGGATAATTACTGGACCAACGAGCTCTCTCCTGATCCAGTGGAGTTCCATGAAGATGGCAGCATGCATGTGGATATGCCAGGAGATTGCCAATACCACAGTGATGGTTCTTGCACGATACCTCCTGAGCATGCCGATTTTATGGAGCACGGTGAGCCAGAATACTGTGACGATGGTCCCGATTGGGTAGATGGTAATCCTGATGGATCCATTACCGTCGAGCCACCTGAAGGCATTACGGTGAACCCAGGAGATGGCACTTTATCCATGTCCATTGAAATGGCAGAAGAGCAGTTCCCCATTCCTGAGGAGTTTGATATTCATCCCGATGGAACCGCTGATATTAAAGTTCCAGAGGGAACAGAGTATAATCCAGATGAGGGCAGTCTAACCTTCCCAGCGGGTGAAGTGCATATGCATGAAATGCCTGATGGAATTGAAGCTCAACTCAATGAGGATGGAACCATCACCGCTCAGTTACCCGAAGGCATGAATTACAATGCCGATGGCGGCACCGTCCATATGAACAATGAGTGGGTGAATAACATGACTCCCGATCCCATTAATATCAGTCCCGAAGGCGAGTTTGTAGTGAATCTCCCCGAGGGCACCGAGTATTATGAGGGCGGATTTGTTATTCCGGCTGAGCAGGTAGACTTCCTTGATGAACCTCAGAATTGACGTCCGTAAACGAACGTCCGCTGTGTTGGTATCGAAAATCCCATCCAATCCGTACTATAATGTACTGTCTTGGCCGAGATTTTCTCACCGCCTTGCGGACGCCCGTTTCCGTTAGTCAATTGACAAAAGGAGCCTGTAAATGAACGTCCGCTGTGTTGGTATCGAAAATCCCATCCAATCCGTACTATAATGTACTGTCTTGGCCGAGATTTTCTCACCGCCTTGCGGACGCCCGTTTCCGTTAGTCAATTGACAAAAGAGTTTGTAACCGAATGCTCGCTGCGTAGGTATCCAAAATTTAAAGAAACAGGGAGAGGGCTTCCCCTTTCCCTGTTTTTTTTGGTAGAATTTTAAACTATGATTAAACCTAAAATCCTCTCATTATTGATTCTCAGTTTTTTGTTAGCGGGAAGTCTTAAAGCACTTACCATAACCATGTCCGAGCTTCCTCAGTTGGTAGTGAAAAACAATTTGAATTTAGAACAGAGTCGAATGGCCTATGAGCAGGCAAAAGTGGCTTTACAGGGGAGTTCCTATATCACCGATTTGGGACTTTCCTCCTCTTTGTATATAGATCAAGATCAGACTCTCACCTTTTCCTTGGGTACCAATAAAAAGCTCAGTTTTGGTCTTGATTTAGATGTGAGTCTGCAAACAGTACGAATGTCAGATGACGATGAGAACCTCCCCTCTCCTCGCTATCAAAATGGCCTTTTATTTAAACTTAGCCAAGATTTTAGCCAAGGCTGGGAAAAGTCTATCGTAATGGCAGAACTAGAAAAAGCCAAAATCAAACTCCAAGAGAGTAGGGAGAATTATCACGAGCAGTTAAATAATGAAATCACCACCTCTTACAATCTCTTTTTTGATCTTTATCTCGCCCAAGCGAAGAAAGCCTCTATCGCTCAGAAACTAGAGTATTTAGTTGAGATCGCAGAGTATAAAAAGGCGGCATACGATTTGGGTAAAGAGAGCTCTCAAAAGCTTTTACAAGTGAATGCAGAAATGGAGCTGGAGCGGGCCAAACTGGTGGGGCAGGAGTTAATCATCCATAATCTACAGATGCAGCTTTCTGAAAGAATTGATGAAGCTTCTGAAAATAATTTATCTCATTTTTCCTTAATTTATGGATTATTTCAGTTAATTTTATAT
>CAYFLR010000014.1:67492-99115 GCA_964343805.1 uncultured bacterium
TTTCCAAATGGAACCCTCAAATAAGTATATACCCTAACATTCCTTTGATAAAAGTTTCTGAATTCAAACCTCTCACCTCCAAACAACCGGCAGTCATCAAGTTGGAACACCAAAAAAACTTAGCGATGAAGGAGTTAAAGAAGGCCGAACTTCAAACTTTTCCCGGCTTAAAACTGTTTGTGGAAAGTCTTTTGTCGGGAGCGGGAGTGGATTTAGGAAGCAGCTATTCCTCTCTTACAGAAGGATATCACTCCTTGTTGTTTGGTTTAGAAATGGCATTAGATCTTCCCGGGAGAAGAAACCGCTCCTCTTTTTATAAAAAGCAGTTGGCTCTCACAAAAATTGAACTAGAAAGACAAAGTAAGGAAAAGCAACTGTTGCTTAGTTTTAGCAGGCTTAATCAAAAGATTGGCGAACTCAAAAGAAAGCATCTTTCCACCGAACAGAAATTAGACCTAGAGAAAGAGAAAATTAAACATAAACGACTTCTCTATTTAGCAGGTCAACTCTCTTTTTTAGAATTTGATGAGTCTCTCTCCGAACTAAGTAAGGCCGAGTACCAAGTTAAAGAAGACCTCATTGCAGCTCTTAAAGAGCAAATTAAGATGCAAGTCTTTAAAGGGGTTTTTATAGAGCGTTATGCCTCCACCCTTCAGCAAAATATGAGCCGAAACTGAGCCTTAGGAAAAAAATCTCACAATTTAATTCTCGTTTCCGATTAAATGAGCGAAGTATGACGTTTTAACGAGGATAATAGCTATGGCTCTTAAAAAACGCTTTCAACCCAAAAAGGTAGAAATAAAATCAAAAGAGGAAAAAAACAGGCCACGCAATGCAAAATTGGCAGTCGTCAAAGCACCGACCGTTAGCCTAGATATAGATGATGAGGGAGATCAGGACTCTTTTAAAAGAAAGCTTCTTTGCTATCGTAAGATGAATGAACTCTATATGGATGAAAAGCTCAATCTGTATAACAGTATGAAGGGAATTTTAGAAATTGCCTGCATGGCGGTGAATGCTGAGGGAGGATCTCTTTGGATTTATGAGGAGGAAACCCATCATAACACCTGTAAAGTGGCCATAGGTGCGCCTGGTTTAGAGGGGGTTTCCATTCCCGCTTCCAAAGGAATAGTGGGTTGGGCTTATGAGAAAAAAGTATCAACTTTAGTTGCTGACACCTCCACCGATGAACGCTTTTCAGATAAGGCGGATAAAGAAGCTAACTTTAAAACCCAGTCCATTATAGCGGCTCCTCTTCTCTACAATGCCGAATGCATCGGAGTGATCGAGGTGGTGAATAAGAAGGGGGGGGATGGACATTTCACGGATTCTGACCGCTATTTTTTAGATGATATCTGTACACCCGCAGCTATGCATATCAAAACCAATCGTATGTTGACCCATCAAACAGCTCTACTCAATCGAATGAAAACCTTTTCTGATCTGCATGAGAGTTTTAGCTCCACCATGGATCTGAATAAACTGCTTTTAATGGTGCTCGGAAGGGCCATCAGTTTATTGGGGGCCGAGGTGGGGTCCATCTGGCTAGTGGATGACTCAGGAGAAGGAGTAGAGTGTCATGTGGCAGAGGGACCCACCAAGGATAAAGTCATTGGTCTGAAATTAAAAAATGGAGTGGGAATTGTGGGATGGGTGGTGGAAAACCAAAAGCCCATCATGGTAGAGGACTGTTCGAAAGATCCTCGTTTTTCCACTGCTGTGGATAAGAAAATTGATTTTGTAACTAAAACCATGCTCTGTGTGCCGCTCACTGTAAAAGGGGAGTGTTTGGGATCGATTCAAATCATCAATAAAAAAGGTTCCAACTCCTTTTTTAAAGTGGATGATCAAGATCTGCTCTGTCTCTTTGCCTCCAGTTCGGCTATGTATATTAAGAATGCTCGCCTCTTTACCGCTGAAAAGAGAGCCAATGAGCTATCTGCTCTGATTGAGATCAGTCAAGAGATCACCTCGACTCTCGATTTAGACGGGGTGCTCATGTCTATTGTCAATCTCTCTTCTAAAGTCATTCCTTACGATGATGCCTTTATCTCTTTTGAGATGAGAGGCAAAAAAGAGCAGTTTGAAATTCGGGCGCAAAGTGGGGTTGAAAAGGTAGAAGAGGAGGATGAGCAAGTTCAGGATGTAGAGAAATTACACAATATGATGATTTCCAAACAATTGGATGTGATTGAGATCACCAACAAAGAAGAACAAGCTGAGGACCTTAAAAAACTACCGGGTTTAGAAAAATATATGGAAGAGTATGAACTGAAGTCTTTTTGGATTCAATCGCTCTCTGATGATCAAGGGGCAGTAGGAATCCTTTCAATGGAATCGAATCAGGTCAATATGATTAACGATCAAAAAAGAGAACTCCTTCCCTTATTGGTTTCTCAATCTACGGTGGCACTTAGAAATGCAGAACTCTACAACACCATCCCTACGGGGGATATGCTCAAGAATGTTCAGCAAAACTTCATGCATAATTTAATGAATATTAAAGAGATCCCTCTCACCTCCTGGTTAAAATGGAGTGCCATCACAGCTGCGGTGGCTTGTGCTCTCATTTTTATTAAAGTTCCTTACAATGTTGATACAGATGTAGAGATCCTTTCCGTAGCCAATACCTACTATTCGAGCTCTCAGGGTAAGGTGGAAAAGATCTTGGTTAAAGAGGGACAACAGGTGGCAAAAGGGACCTTATTGGCCAAGTTGGATGTTTCGGATTTGGAACTGCAACTGAAGCAGAAGGAATTCCAAAAGCAGAAAGTGACCTCTGAGATGCTTAAACTGAGGGGGGAAAGAAAAATAGCCGATTATAAAATCAAAGAGCGAGAAATGCTTTCCCTGCAAACGGAGATTCAGCAGACCAAAGAGAAAATTGATAGGGCCAATGTTTACGCCGAAGAGGCAGGTGTGGTGATGAGTGGTAGCTTAGATGATCTTATCGGGATGCCGGTGAATTTTGGACAGGAGCTTTTTAAAATTGGTTCCAAAGAGCGTCTCTATGTTCAATACAAAATTCCTGAGCAAGATATTCTTTCTATAAAAACCGAGCAAGATATTAAGTTTAAAGTCTATAGTCATCCTACGGAAAGTTTTTCTGAGGGGATGAAGTTAGAGAGTGTCTCGGGGGAAGGAGTGCAACTTACTGAAACCGATGAGGCACGTTTTTACTTAGCTAGGGCCTTGGTGAATGCAAAAAATGGGAATAACCATCTGCTTCGTTCGGGTATGACCGGGCGGGGAAAAATCTATGCGGATAATAAACCTCTCTACTACTTCCTCTTTAGTAAGGCTTATGCTTACTTGGTGATGGAAGTGCTTTTTTAGCCGCATCCGGAGGTGGTTACTGTCGTTTTAGTAATACCGCTCGAACCGGGAATATTAACCCAACTACAACTATTATTACCCCCTCCACTATAACCATGTTTAGTGCTCCAGCTATTTGAGCCTCCTTGGCTTTGTTGAATCGCTTGATAAATATTCCCTCGTAAGTAGGGATTAGCGGGAGAGTAAATATCACCTTGGCTATCTAAAATATAGTAACCAGCGGGGATTTGGATTTGAAAAAGACTCATTAAATACTGCAGTTCAAACTCTGTGATCTCTCTTTGATTAATGAAAACACCTGTATTCCCGTTAGAAGACTTTGGGTCTAATGCACCATAATTATGACCCGGATAAATAAGGGTGGCCGCCCCTTCTCCCATGCGACCGATAAGCCCAGAATCTTTGTCGTACCAATAATTTCCTTTATCAAGGGCCACACCATAGAGATTATAAAACTCACTTAACTGGGAGGGCGTAAGAGTCTGGTTATTTATCAGAACATCACTGGTAGATGGCTCTTCAGTGAGTGGGGCCTTTTCCGCTTCTGGCAGGGGGGAGGAATGGAGATTGTTATTCCTATTTTCATTATTTAAGCGAGAACTTGAGCCAAAAGATGAATCATCATCGCAGCTGTTTAAAACAAGGATGAGAGTGATAAGAGTTAGACAAAAGATGGTGGTTTTCATAGGGTCTCCTTTATAAGTATTTGGAGACATAACACACTTTATAAAACTTTACCTTTTAATTATCTGATAAAAAGCTTTAAAATTAGAGAACTATGAAAATAATTATAAAGATTTTATCACTGAGTTTAGTTGCTACTTTTCTATTACTAATTGGTTGTGAAACCACTCTTGTTATTGAGGATCATCCTAGTAATCGCTGTCAATTAGTAAAAACAGAGATCCAACGATTTAACAAAGGCTTAGATTCTAAGCTGGTGGCTTTAAAATTTAAGAAGATCAGAAGCTCTCCCTTTATTTTTTATAGAGGGACTAATCATTTGTATTGGATGGATCTCTATCATCCAAGAGGATTTTTAAAATCTAATGCGAATGGAATTTTGATAGATCAGAAGCTGTCAATCTTTGACAACGAAAAAACCAGAACATGGTTGCAAGCAGATATGCATGTTCATAACTTTGGTTTTTGGCAGAATAGAGATGGGAATGTGGTATTTGATTTGAACGATTTCGATGAAGTGGTGGTGGGTCCCTACTTTGGTGATTTATTGAGACTAGCAGCCAGTATTTATCTGGTGGAATTTAACTTTGAAATTGGAGAAAAGAAACTAAAAAAAGTCGCATCCCAACTTGCTCATTCCTACTTAAAAGAGGTGGTAAAACAAAAGAGACCGAAACCAGGGACCACCATTTTCGATAGAGATCACTATCTCTTTCATCAAAATCCTAAGAAAAATATTCTAGGCAAATTTCTTAAAAAGCTTTCTAAGAAAAAGAACCTCTATAAAAAGACCCTGGATAAATACACTGGAATAAGCAAGGATGGGGCTAGAGAGTTTAAAAAGGGAAAGAACTCTTCTTTTAGATCTCTTCCTAATCCTATAGTCACAGAGCTGAAAGCAGGGTTAAACTCTGGCTACCTTTTAAGTCTAAAGAAAAAGCCCAAAGAGTTTAAAGTTCTGGAAATTGTGGAAAAGCTAGGGTCGGGAACCGGGTCGATTGGTATGAGAAGGTTTTACGCATTAATAAGCATGAAATCCTCTTCCAAAGAAGATAGCTATGTTATTTTAGTGATCAAGCAGCAAGCCAACCAGCCCACTCCCTCCTTCTTTATAAAAGATTCAAGTCAATTCAAAACCAGCGGTGAGCGGGTGTCTAAAGGGTTACAAGGTTTAATTCATCGAGGTAGCAGGTGGTCGGGCTTTTTTACTGCCTTAGTTAATGGAAGCCGTCTTAATTTTTCAGTCATTGATCGCACTCCTTATGAAAAAAGTTTTGCTCTTGAGAAACTGGCTAAAAGCAAAGGTGAATTGCTTGTTTTAGCAGATATTTGGGGCAGAGTTTTAGCCATGGCCCATAGCCGAGCTAATGATAGCCATTTTAATAAGACCTTCGCAAAATTAGTCAAAAACCGCGAAAAAGATTTCGTAGCTGCCGTGACCCTTTTTGCCGCATCCTATTCTAAGCAGGTCAAAGAAGATTGGAGATATTTTATATCCGATTGCCAGTAAGTATTAAGTTTTTTAATCCAAATATTGCTTCAAATTAAAGTTATCTTAATGTCTTAAAGAAACTGTAAAACCTCATTGACAAAACTGTTGCCATTAGCAATAGAAGGGGAGTGGAGTTGTGAAGGAAGTGAGATGGTTATTCATACTGTAAATTAATAGTGAGTGATTAAAATGGATAATAATGAAAGTAATTTTAACAATACTTCTGATCAGAAATCGACCCATAATCTGCAACAGTTTTTAAAACATTTGAGTCATGAAATCACAACTCCCATTAACTCTATCGTTAGTTTTGCCCAAAATTTATCTAAGTTGGAAAAAATAGATCAGAGGGAGAAATCCGAGTATTATGCACATATAAAGGATAGCAGCTCTTCTCTTATAAAGATTATTGAAAATCTGAGAACATATTGCGTCATATCATCACATGGCACTCCTAATCAGGATATTATTTTCTGTTTAAGTGATCTCTTACGTCAAACCATAGAAGTATTATCGGTTCAGATCGCCTCTAAACAAATAAATGTCTCTACTTATATCTCTGAAGATTTTCCTCATCACCTTCGAGGAGACCAACATAAGTTCAAACAGATACTAATCAATTTACTGGATAACGCTATTAAATACTCTTTAGTTAACAGTCATATTTCCATATATCTTAAATCTCGTACCCTAAAAAAGAGCGAGATGACCAAGGATGATCTTAACCATATCCATGTCTCTATATGTGATGATGGCCAAGGTATAGCCCAAGACAAAATGCAAAACATTATGGTTTTCCCATTTGAAAGAGAGGGAAGCGATCCAATTAGTCCAGATGGTATGGGGCTAGGTTTACCCATTGCCAATAGTTTGATTCAAGAAATGGGAGGTCAATTAGCACTTGACTCAGAAGTGGAAATCGGTACCACGGCATCTTTTACTATCTATCTTAAGTCTGTTAAATCTGCATTCTCATCAAACTCAGCTCCCTATTTACATAATAATGTTCTTGATTATAAAGATTTAAATATTCTTATTGCTGAAGATGATAAGAATAATCAAATTCTCATGAAAGAACTATTTGAACAATTGGGATGTGAATTTTACCTAGTTACGGATGGGTATGAGGCGATCAATGAGTTATTAAGAAAGCCATATGACCTCATCTTAATGGATATCAGTATGCCAAAACTTAATGGATTGGAAGCAGCAAAACAAATTAGATCTTTAAATATAACCACCCCTATTATTGGTTTGAGCGGTTATTCCCAGGGAGGAGTAGAGGAAACAGTTAGAAAAAGTGGATTCAACGATTTTCTGTTAAAACCCTTCAAGATGGAACACCTCAAAAAGTTAATAATAGATCATACTCTTCAAAGTAAAACTATCCACTAAGTTTCAACCATTCCCCCCGAACAGAACTGTGAACCTAATTTCTTGTAAAAATACTAAGGGGAAATCTTAGGGTGAGATCTGAGATAGATGGGGCCAATGGGTTAGGAAGAACCTGAAGATACACAATTTATTCACTTTACAGGTTAATGATATTTAGTGTAGATCATTTACTATTAATTTTTTAGAAAATGATAAAATTTTGATTAAAGGAGAGTAAATTGAATAGTAAAGCCGTTTTAATTCCCATTATCAGTTTATTTATTACCATTCCACTTTTAGCAGAAGAAGTTCTTTTTAGGTGCAACACCTCTTATCAGGGAAAGCTTGTTCCCACCCAAGTGGTAATAAATAAAGATTACAACAGTGTTAACCTGCGAGTGAATGACCCGAATTTCTCAGAAAAGATTTATGGCTGGGTTCCCTATGACCAAGGAACTGTCGTAGAAAATAATGCCAATACCTTCTATCTCCACAAAAAAAGAGGAACTTTACCTGCTCCCAGGCGCTATCAGATAATACAAATTGATCGAGAGAGCGGCAAAGGCCGGTTTAAATACTATGAATCCTTTTCCGGTGGGCAAATTAACCGCAAGTTTTCCCTTAACTCCTGTGTAGCTGTAGATGAAAAGTTAGAAGCCATTAAAGATAATATTTATAAAAACCCTTATACCTATACCCCCTCGTTAGATCAGCCTAGTGATGTATTAACCGCAGCCCTCCGGTCAGATGAGAAGAAATTAAAAACTCTTTTAAATCAAGGAATCGATCCTAACTTCCAAGATTTTCGATCCCAAAGCCACCCTGGTTGGAGTGCAATACATGTGGGTGCTTGGTATGGAAATTACCAAATTACGAACGCTCTCTTAGCAGTAGGAGCTAAAACGGATCTCCAAAATCGAAAAGGGACCACCCCTCTTCATTATGCGGCTGATAATCGTCGAGTCCAACTGGTCAAAGACCTCCTCAATGCAGGGGCCAATGTTCATCTGACCAACAATTTGCAGCAAACACCTCTTTTTGTGGCTGATTATCATGAGGTGGTTGATTTATTATTAGCTGCAGGTGCTAATCCTAATAGGATCTCGCAAGGAGAGGTGAGCTATGCTTTCGATACCTTTGACAATTTGGAAATGACTCCTTTAATGAAAGTGACTGATAATTGTAGAAAAGATCTAATAAAAGCTCTTCTTCGTAGTAGCTCTATTGAGGTTAACCTCCAAAATCAAAATGGTCGTACAGCTCTTCATTTTGCAGCAGCTTATGGTTGTAGAGAGGGTATTATTGATCTCCTTGCTGCAGGTGCTGATAAGAGCAGTTTAGATAAATTTGGGAAATTGCCTATTGATTATGCGAAGTATGAGTCGATCAAAACTCTTCTAAAATAAAGTCCACTCAGACACTGGAGAAAATGGATTCTACTTCTTTATAATCTTTTCTCCAGTAAAAAAGTAGATGGCTCTGCTCCTGCCGTAAGCTAAAGAAAGCGTATCAAGTGAATCAATATTGCCCCTCTTGTAAATATACTGTAATTAGCTCTTTGGATGATCTCCAAAATTAATTTAGTAGGGATAAAAATAGGCCATTACTAGCAGAAGTGTTGGAATTTATTAGTGGGATAGAAACAGAAAAACAAAGGCCCTTGTTTGAGAAAACAAGGGCCTTTGTATTAAGATTTAATAATCAAGAATTAGGAATAACTCTTCTTGGTGTGGAAGAATTCAGGATCAATATTGGGGTAATTCATGATGGTTTTTGCCATATTACCAATGAGGAAATTGACCTGCTTAAGAAGGTCCATAACCTCCATGTGAACTTCGTGAGTTCTTACAGATTCATCTCTTTCTTGTCTTACTCTTTCGATATGACGGAGACGGTAATTGCTCTCTAGATCTAAGTAGTTTTCCATTTTGAGAAGAACAGCTTCCGCTTTCATTGGATCTAACTCTTCTAATAGTGTCTTTAGACGATTCACCTGTTTACAAACTTTTTGGTGATAAGTTTCAATTTCTTCTTTTCCTTCAGGGGAGAAATCCACTTTCAATGCTTGTTTCTTTTTAATTTGAGGGAGTAGGTTTTTCTGAATGATATCTCCGACACTCTCAATGTCTTTGATTACAGAAAGAAGACTGTAAACCTCTTTAGCTTGCTCATCACTCAGCTCTTGACGACCTATATTGAAAAGGTATTTTGTAACGCTCTCTTCTAGGTAATCAATTTTCTTTTCATGCATCTCAATTCCTTCTACCAGAGTCAGCTGAGGATAAATGGGATCCATCTGCTCATCTTTGTTAGTAAAAGGTAAAATAATAGAATCACACATACGGCCCATAATCTTAGCCATTCGAGAGATCTCAGCACGAGCTAAGTCGATAGCTAATGAAGGGCTAGTAATAATGCTTTCATCCAAGTGCCAAGTAGTAGGTACAACACCCTTTTCTCCCTGGACGTCAGGGTAAATGCGGAGAATAAATTTAGCAGCCAATCCTAAGAAAGGAATGAAGAAGACACCCACACCGACGTTAAAGATGGTGTGACCGTTGGCAATCTGTCTTGCCACATCAGAACCAAAGGCTCCGGCTATTTTTTGAATGATCGCTACAAATCCTGGAATCCAGAAGATAAAGAGTAAAACACCACCAGTATTAAATAGGAAATGGGCAATCGCTACACGTTTAGCTTCACGGGTTGCTCCAATACTTGCTAAACCAGCGGTGATACAGGTTCCGAGGTTGGCACCCATGATGAGAGGAATACCAGCTTCTAAGGTAATTAATTGCTGCTGAGCTAGTACAATTACGATACCTGTAAAAGCACTGGAGCTTTGAATAAGAGCAGTAAATATACTTCCCACCAATAATCCAAGTACGGGGTTTTCTAAACCATGGAGTAGGTTAATGAACTCTTGATAACTACGAAGCGGCTTCATAGCATCACTCATAAGTTTCATGCCGAAAAAGAGGATACCAAAACCGAGAATAGCTTCACCGGTATTTTTCCAGCCGTCTTTTTTGGCCATCATCTGAATACCAAAACCCACAGCAATCATGAGTAAGGCATAATCGGTAAGTTTAAACGCTACCAATTGAGCAGTGATGGTGGTTCCGATGTTAGCACCTAAGATAACACCAAGAGATTGAACAAAGGTCATGAGTTCAGCTTGAACAAAGCTTACTAACATAACTGTGGTAGCACTACTGGACTGGATAACCATAGTTACAAAAGCACCAACTGCAACTGCAATGACGCTATTTTTAGTTAAGGCAGCAAGGATCGAGCGCATTTTTTGACCAGCGCCCTTTTTCATACCTTCACTCATTTTTTCCATTCCATAAAGGAAGAGTGCAAGTCCTCCCAAAAGACCAAAAACGAGCCAAACCCACTTAATCTCTTTGGTTGCTCCACTGGCTCCAAAGCTAATAGCGGGGTAAATAAAAAAACTCAAACACAATAACCAAACATGTTTCATCATTATAACCCTCTCCTTTTTCTAACTTAAGCTACAATTGATGTAGCGAATAACCGAATTGGGCAAGCAAATTACATGAAATTGAAAAATTTTTCAATAAGAATATGTTATTTTGTTGATTATATTTGCTTATGGATAATCAGGGGTGTATAAAAGTTTCTTATGTGGTTGTCTATATTGGTCATATAACTAAAATATTTTTAAATGTAAAACTATATTTTATGAAATAATAAATTTTTTTACTTCTGAGATTTAGTTTTCATGCAAGAAAAAGTGAAGAAATCAAAAAATAGGGTAGATAATTATGGGAAAATTCATATACTCGTACCCTGCAAAGTACAACATGATAGGAAATAGTCTATGAAACATAGTTTCCAAACCTGGTATGATCAAAAAGCAACCTCCTACAAAACCATCGATAGACCTGGGTTAAAAAGGTATGAAGTGGCATTAGATAATGCACCGGTAAAAACTGGGGCCAACTTGTTAGATATCGGTTGTAAATCAGGGATGCTCCTTCATCTTATTGAGTCCAGAGGTATCGATGGACAGTATAAAGGTATTGACATATCTGAAGAGGCTATTAAGAACATCAAAACAGGGCCGAAAATCTCTGTCCATCAAGCGGATATTACCAAAGAGCTCCCTATTGAAGATAAGTGGGCTGATATCATCTATGCTCTGGAGGTTATTGAGCATGTAAGATCTCCCCTTTCAGCTCTAGAAGGATTCCATCGAGTTTTAAAAGATGATGGACTTGCGGTCATATCTGTACCGAATCCTTATTATTGGCAAAATATGTTGCTCAATTTTCTGCGGGTACCTGACAATCAAGGGCATATTTCATGCTTTACCTGGAATGAAATCAATGCCTTATGTGAATTTAGCGGATTTGAAATTGTTAAAGTATCCAATGTTATCGAAGTGTTACCCTACGCGCTGAAAGGGATTCGGCGAGGGAAATATGTAGTTTTCAAAGCCCTTTTTTCATTTCAATCTCAATGTATTCAATATGTTTTAAGAAAAGTGAGGTCTTAACAACTCTTTTTAACCGTGAGAAGGTTCGGGGGTTGTGGCTTTTTCTTTGGATTTATCGGCCAAGGCAACAAAATGAGGAATATTGAGTTGCATCCATTCATAGATGGGTAAAACCGCTTCATAGCTGGCTGGGGAAAGTTCTTCTTTAATGGTTTTCATCCATAGGTTGAGTTGGGCAGCCCAATAAGTGTCATGAAACCCTCGGGAGCGATAGGCAACAAAAACCCATAAAACTGTATCTAACAAGACTTCCGCATTGAAATTACGGAGGATAGATTCAATAAACCGGGCATGATTCATATGATTGTCTTGCATCATGTCCAGGTTTTGCTCTCCGCCTAATAGCTGGACTGCATCATCACGAGAGCTAATCCCTTCATTGAGATAAGCCACCATCCGATCCATCTTTTTTAAATACTCATCGGCAACTTCAACTGGCGGCTGCTTTAGATGGTTCAGCTTCTTGAGTAATTCCTCTTGGTTCATCATAGACTCCTATCTCGGTACAAATTTTATGAAATTCACGAAAATCGTTACAAACTTCAAAACTAGTATTTGAAATTAAGCGAGTGTGCTTCCTAAGGGGAACTCCTCCTACAAAGACACGGGTGTTGCCCTGTTTATTTTGGTCATGAAAAACCTTATGAAGTTTTTCCACCTCAGTTAAGTGGAAAGGCAATGCAATGGAAACCCCTAGGATGTCCGGTTTTAAACGATTCACCACATCCACCACCTCTTGGTTGGGAAGGCAGGGAAATATAGAGAGCACGGGAATTTTGTTGAGAGCTAAATAGATTTCTAGCATTTTAATACCAATGGAGTGAAAGTTTCCATTGATACAGGTGAGAATGACCCTCGGGTTTGCCGCATGTCTGTAGGGAATACATTCCGGTGATTGATAAAAGATCTGTTCGAGCGATGATTGGATAATTCCTGAAAAAACATGCTCTTGGAATACATCAATTTCAGCTCTTTCCTACATGCGTCCCACTTCATATAAAATGGGTTGAAAGACCCCAAATAGGAGGTCGATGTCACTGATATTCAGTTGTTTGGCTTCGGTAATTAAGGCCTGAGATTGAACATAGTTTTTAGATAAAATAGAACTGCGAATGTGATTATAAAAATTGGCCAGCTTTTTTTGATGGGCTTTGGATGATTCATCCGATCTAAATTTGCGATTCATAAGACTGGCTTTGCAGTCAGGGCAAATTCCATGAGTGAGGGAGAAATCCTCATAGGGTTCTCGTTCACCTAAATATATATTACAATAAGAGCACCATCTAATCATAAGATCACCTCGTATAAATATTTTACTTTAAAAGTGGTGTTTGTCAATTTGAGTGTGCTACCCCCATTTTAGGGACAACTTTGTCCATTTTAAAAGTTAAATTCTAATTTTGTGTTTAAAGTCAAGTGGATAGCATAAGGAATACAAATTGCAATTAAGATTTAATTTAGGAAAAATAACATGAAGCGAGTTTTAATCATTGGAATTTGTGGAGCGGGTAAATCCACACTATCCCATTTAGTGGCGAAGAAATATCATTTACCTCTTATTCATCTCGATAAAGAATTTTGGCAAAAGGGATGGATTGAGACTCCTAAGGATGAATGGAGAGATCGAGTCGAGAAATTAATTAAAAGGAAACAATGGGTGATGGAAGGGAATTTTGCTGGCACTCTTGACCTTCGAATTCCGGCTGCAGATACAATTATTTACCTCGACTTTAATCGCTATATTGCTATCTACCGAGTTTTAAAGCGCCTGCTCACTTATTATGGAAGAACCAGAGAAGATTTGCCATCTGGATGCCCGGAACGATTTGACCTGAGTTTTTTAAAGTACATTTGGAACTTTCATAAAACCTGCCGTGTTCGCAATGAAGAACTGTTAAATCTCTATGGTAAAAATAAAACCATTATTCGATTATCTAATCCTAAAGAAGTGAGAGCATTTATCCATCATCACTGATATAGTAACAAAGACATAGATTTAATCAGTGAGGATTTCAATGAGATGGATTTTCATTTTGGGGCTCTTATTTTTTGGAGCCTGTGATATTAATATTGATGGGGATAATGGTAAAAACTCCGATGATGGGAACCGATCAGAGTCAACCACAGAAGCTGAATCCTCAGTTCCTCATGCCTATTACGAAGATTTACAGATTGATTGTGATCAAAAGAGTGCCACCATAGAGTGGCTTTCTCATCTATCTACCTTCGGTCCTCCGCTAGTTTACCTAAAAGATCATTACACTCAGCCGGTGTGTGAAGATGAAGGAGTGGAGTGTCAATCTGGCGATGATAAAATTATCATTAAAGGTATGAAAAATTTTTCTAATCTCGTCTTTGCTATGCAAGTATCCAATCATGGAGAAGAAGATGATATAAGGTATCTCTATTGCCCCGAATATGACGAAGAAGAAGATATCCCGGAAGATACACCTTCAGAATCGAATACTGAATCCACTGACCCCGATGATCATCATGAATCCAGTGAGGATACTAGCTCCACAAGTTCACAAGCTTTAGCTCATCTCACCCTCACTGCCGGAGGAACATGGAGCACCAATGTGGCCTACGGCAGTTCTCAAACGATTAACTATGCTGTCTATAATGAGGGAAATGATACGGCGACTAACCTCGAATTTGATGATTTAGGTTCACCCTATAGTTTAAGTGATAACACCTGCGGAGATTCTTTGAGTGCAGGTAATAGCTGCTCTATCATGGTGACATTTAACTCACCAGGACCTTATAATGCCACGGTGCCACTTATACTCAGTTACAATGATGGAGATGAGGTTCAATCTTTAAATTCAACTTTAACAGCGGAAGGTATCAGCCTTAGTCTTACTCTCAGTCCTATCTACCCCTCTAACAGCCTGTGGAATGATTATGTGAGAAATGATGATAATACCAAAGATGTGTTTCATCAGGATGATGATGCTTGTGTTGAGAAAGCCGATTTATGGTATTCCAGCTGTATTCATGGGGGAGAAAAAAGAAAGGTGGTGGCCACCGGTTTTAATTCATGTAATGGAATAACTTTTGGTGACAACTTAGGTGTTTTTAACTGGTACTGTAATGATTCGGCTGATCCCATAGAGTTTTATACGGCTGGCTTAAAGCAGGATAAGGGGTTGGCCGATTTGATCAATTCCACTGGCACTGGTTGGAAGAATAATTATTTTGCTATTTCTATAAGTGGAGAGGATGGAGATACCGAAGTAGCTGTAACACCTAATGAAGCCTGGTGGACTAACACCGTGAGTGTTCTTCCGGATAGCAGTTCCAGTGTAGTAACCTTAAATTCTGCAGGCACTATATACACCCTTCCTTCTTCTGCAACCAGTGCCGGTTACAATATTAATGCCAATAAAATTGGGGTAGTTACTCTAGGAACCAATGTTCTGGCGGCCAACATTAGTACGAATAACTGCAGCAGTGGTGATGGAGAGGTCGGATCGGGAACCAAATGCCTTATATCCGCCGGAAGTCAAAACTTTCTTTGGCTGGAAGGGATTTTTAATGGGGGTGGTTCTTCAAATAACGCTAGTAATGTGATGTTAGCTTGGGCGGTGACTCACTCGGTATTCCGTCGTTTGGCCTTCTATAATTGTAATTCCACTGCGAAGGGACTCAAGTTAGAAGGGGCAACTGGAGGATCTGAAAATAATAAAATTTACCAGGTGCGCACCGCCAATTGTAATACTGGTCTTTCTATCAGTAATTCAAAATATAATATTTTTGCTGGACTAACACTTAATAACAGTGGTTATACGGCCATTTCTATTTCAAGTGGGGCTGATTATAATATCTTTTCTAACTTTACTTTAGCAGGTAATGATCAAGGAATTTCCAATAGTGGTTCAGGAAAATATAACACCTTTAGTCATGGAACTATTGTTAATAATGGGGGAACCAATAGTTCTGCTGTAGTTCTCCAAAAAGAAGTCACCTTAGTTAATATTTTAGGCGTCAACAGTGATTACGGAGTGAATCATTACTCCTCTGGAACCACCGGGTTGCTTATGAGTCATCTTGCTTTCAGCAATAATCGGATTTCCGGTGTGAAACTGTCCACCACCTCAACCAATAACAGTCTTCAAGGTCCTCTATTATTAGGTTCTAATAGCACTTACAACTGTGAGGTGGATTCATCTACTAACCCCGGACTGACCCATGATACCTGTACTTCTTCTGGAACCAATGGATCTTCTGATTTTCCATCCAACTCGGGTGGAGCCACTTTACAATTGGGTGTGGATGCCACCAGCTCTTTTGTAGGTAAAGTGACGAGTGATCAAGCAAATAATTCCAATTCCAGTGGAACCTATAGTTATGCCAGTATTAGCGACTGGCTTGGTTTTGAAAATCGATGGCGAGGATGGGGAAAAGATGGAGGTACTTTTCCTGACGTTGAAAATAAAAACTGCGGGTCCAGTGAAATCTGCCGTATTTGGGACTTTCGGCTTAGATCCACCGACACCTACTTTCTGAATATCAATGGGGCTTTTGCTCATGCTAGCCCTTGTCCCAACTCTGCGAGTGGTGGAAATGATATTACTGATGACTCCACTAATACATTTTTGAAGGTGGCCTGGGAAATAATGGAAGATGGAATGGGTGATGATGATGGACTTTGCGAAAGTGATGAAGCCTGTATCTACTCACCCAATATCGGTTCATATCAAGGGGAAGGGGACTTCCTATCTAAGGTTTGTAGCTTCAGTGACGGAGCCATTTCTGGGGTGAAAATGTATGCTTATCCCGACAATGGAGTCTCTTTATAATTGCCCTTCCATTGGCAAACTATTAAGGTCACATCGTCACTGAGATTTTTGACCCCCATATGTTCAGCGGCTTTTTCACAGATCGTTTGATGCAGTTCTTGCACACCCACATCCTGCTTCAAGAACTTCTTTATACGGAAGATGCGGAGCGGTTTTTTATCGGGTAAAGCATTTTCAATAAGTCCATCACTAAAGAGACAGAGTTTATCACCGGGCTGCAGCTGAAAGGTGTCCACCGGCCAGGAGCTTTGAATTTCTGAATCTCCTAAATAATGATTGGGCCTATGTAAGGTTTTTATTTCCTGGCTCTCTTTCTCAATCCAATAGACCGGCAGATGTCCGGCATTTAAATAATGTAAAAGGCCGGTTTCTAAGTTCAGAGAGAGCATACAGAGGGTCATGTTTTTTTCTTTGGCAGAATTAATGGTATAATTCATGCTACTGGCGATAGACATAAGGCGATCTTTGCCTGACATTTTTATTTGAGAGCTTAATTTTTCCGTGGTCATAAAACTGCCAAAAGCTGCCCCCGTTACTAAAGCAGCGGGTATCCCATGACCGGTGACATCTCCCATAAAAAGGTCGATGACTTTGGTTTCTTCATGAAAATAATATTGATAGAGATCTCCCCCCGTTTTATCTGCCATTTGACAGCTGGCAATAATCTCTAGGTCGGCTAGATTGATGGGCGAAGGGAAAAAGGAATTTTGCACTTCTTTGGCCGCATCCATATCTTTTTCCATCCGAGCCTTTTCAGCCGTCTCTTCCATGTAGCCTATATTGCTAATGGAAAGACCGAGCGAATAAGCGAGAGTATTTAAAAAGGTCAAATCTTCATACGAGAAGCTCGCAGATTCTTTCAACTCAAATACCAGATAACCTAACCGACAATCTCCCCAGGATGCGGGAATGACCAGGAGATTTTCATGTCGTAGGCTTTCTTCGGGTTCGGTTTTGACGATTTCAATAATCTCTTCTTCGAGGGGAATCTCTTTATTTAAATTGTAGATATCAAAAGCATCTTTTTGACTAGAAACAAAAGCCACCGGCTGGTTTTTCAGCGTAGGAAATTCTAAGGTCATGGCTTTTACTGCCTCTTTTGTTACATCCAAAAGTTGGCGGATCACGGCCATATCTTTGGTAGAATTTAATATGACTTCGAGGCGGTGGTTGAGTTTTTGCAGGCCGAGTTGAGTCTTGATTCGTGCTAGCAGTTCCTCTTTAACAAAAGGTTTGAATACATAATCATTGGCCCCGACTTTAAATCCTTTTACCAGATCTTCGGTTTGGTTTTTTGCTGTGATCATGATGATGGGCAATTTGTTGTGATTCCACTTTTTTCTAATTTCAGTACAGACGTCAAAACCACTTAATTCGGGCATCATGATATCTAACAGGATAAGGTCTGGGAGAGGAGAGCCTTCCAGTTCTGCTAAAGCAGTGGTTCCTGACTCTATGGCTTTAAAAGCGTAACCTTGAGGTTGGAGAAGGTTGGCTAATACTTGGAGATTGATGGGTTCATCATCCACTGCCCAAACCGTAAAAAGCGCATCTTGGTTTTTCTCTTTGATTGAAATGGTGGAGTTTATTGAGGGGGATGTTGAGATAACTTTCCTTACTTTTTGGTCTTCCTCAGCCTCGGCGAGAGGCAGAGTAAAGGTGAAGGTACTGCCCACTCCCACTTCCGATTTGAGATCTATTGTTCCCTCATGAAGTTCCACCAATTGTTTGGTGATCGATAGACCTAATCCTGTCCCTCCAAAATGTCTCTCTGTAGAACCATCTACCTGTTCAAAGGAGTGAAAGACCCTTGCTTGATCTTTAGGATCTATTCCAATCCCACTGTCTTTGATGCTGATTTGAGCAAATGCTTCCTGAGGCTCGGCGGTGATGAGAATCTCGCCTTCTTTGGTAAACTTAATAGCATTGCCAATTAAGTTGGTTAGAATCTGCATAAAACGATCTTCATCTGCCAAAACCCAAAGGTCGGAGGAGCATTTATTTTCCAGCCTTAACCTTTTATCTCCCACCAGCACTTGATACATGGAGAGAGCACTCTCTACCGCTTGATGAACACTTATGGGAGAAGTATTTAACTTAAGAGAAGTATTCTTTAGTTTACTAAAATCTAGGAGATCATTTACCAAATTTGATAAACGGCGGCCACTTTTTACTATCAGACTGAGATTTTGATGCATCGACTCATTGACTTTCCCTGCCACTCCATCGAGCAGAGAACTTGCTATCCCGATGATGCCATTTAAGGGTGTGCGAAGTTCATGAGAGGTATTGGAGATGAAATCGTCTTTTAACTTGTCCATTTTTTTTAGACTTTCAATGGCCAAGCTTTGGGCTTCTTCCTTCTCTTTTTGAAGAGTGTTCAGGCGATCAGCGAGAGCTATAGAGAGAAGAGCCAGTTGGAATACGACACCCACATGCATAGAAAATTTAAAGTAATCTGGAGTGTCCCAAATGGATAGATTGGTAAAGGTAAAAAGGAGCATGCCTGATAGGAAACTCCCCCAAGAAAGAAGATATAACTTTGCCGCTTTTTTCTGCCAAAGGTTTAAAGAGGCAATGAGTACGATTACTAAAGTAAAAAGAGCCAATACATTGGTTAAAACCAAAAAGCGATTTAAATTTGAAAGGAGAAGCAAAATCAAAACAAAGGTACTCAAGATTCCTAGGGAAATGGTTTTGCTTAGCCTTGGAAATAGAGAGGGGGTTATACCTAAGAAAGAGCGAGTAAAAAGCAAGAGAGTGGCCAAAGTGGTACAGGATGAAATAGATTGGAGATACTTCTGAATCATGGGAAAGGATGACCATATATACTGATAGCCGAGGGCATCTGTTGAGGTGACCACAACTGTGAGATTGAGGATAAGCAACAGGTAATAGAGATAAGATTTCTCTTTTATAGAAATAAAAATGAAGAGGTTGTAAAGAAACATAATAAGAAGGCTGCCATAAATAATGCCTAAGAAAAGTCGGAGAGAGAATTTGTGGGCCACCAGACTTTGAACCGTGTGAATCCAAATGGGTAATTTGACTATGACCCCTTCATTGGCCACTCTCAAGATAACCTGCAGCTTATTACTGGGAGAAGGGGGCAATTCAATCCCGAAATTATTATCTTCAAATTCTCTTTGGTTAAAAGGCAAGAGACTTCCAAGGCGACCTTGTTTAATAATTTGCCCATTCAACCTATCTCTAATGAAATAGTCCATCTTCATGATATAGGGGAATTCGATCCACAAAAACCACTGGGAATGAGGATTTATAGGGTAATCTATATTGAATTTGGTCCAAATTACATTTTGTGAGGCTTCGTAAGAAAAAACCAGTACTCTATTTCCATTTTTCTTAAAGTTCTTGTCAAAATTTGGGGAAATGACCTTATCAAGCGTTAAGGATCTCGTCTTGTCAATGTAATAAGATAACTCTTGTTTAAGTTGATGACCAGTACCTGCAAAACAAACTTTGGTCGCTACGGCAAGAATAAATAGAAGAAGTAAGGAGTATTTCATGGTTTCTTATTGTATCCAAAATAAGATAAAATATTCCAGTAGTATTTATTTGGTGGAAATTCTTAATGAGTAAATGACTATAGGGAGTTGTTATGCTTAAATTAGCACTTATCTTTTCACTTTTTTTAACTTTTCAACTTGAGGCTGAGCCGAACCTAAATCAAGTGATAGCCGGAGCGGGACCCTCTACTAAGGTGGTGCAACTCTTTGTGAAAGAGTTTGCCAAGTACGGAGCAACCATGGGTTATAAATTCACTGTGCCATCTAAATCGGCAAAACATGCCGGTGGTATAAAAGCTTCCAATCGCTTTATTTTTGGACGTACCGGAAGGCCTCTTAATGCTAAAGAACTCAAATTAGATATAGATGAAATCTTTTTAGCAAGAGTCCCTGTCGTTTTTAGTGTAGGGGCAGGGGTTAACATTACCTCTCTTTCTATGGAAAACCTAAAAAAAATCTATACCGGCAAAATCACCAACTGGAGTAAACTGGGGGGACCGGACCATCAAATAGAGCTGTTAGGACGTGAACCCACCGAAGCTCTTTTCTCAATTTTGAAACAAGAGCATAGCTTTTTTAAAGAAGCTTCCCAGTATTTTAAAAAGAAATTCACTAAAGACCATTTTGTCGTGACTTATCTTAAAAAGGAAGCCGGGAAATTTGCCCTTGGCTTTGGTGCTAAGCCTAATTTTAAAGGTATGAAGACACTTAAAATTGATGGATTTAATACCGGGGTTAATATTGGGCTGGTTTATCGAATGAGAAATGAACAACATCCTTTAGTAAAAGAAGCCAAACAGATAGTAAAATCTCAAAGTTGGTTAGAGGCCATTAAGACTTTAGACCTCCTCCCTCCATCCAAATAAAACTTATTCCCCTGCTAAACCAATGGCAGGGGCCACAGCGGTCATTCCGTCAATGGTGTCTTGCATCAGTTCTTCTAAGGGTACACCCAGCATTTCAGCCCCATTTTGAATGATGGATCTATCAACTCCCGCTGCAAAACGTTTGTCTTTCCATTTCTTTTTTACCGATTTAATTTTTACCTCTGCCACTTTTTTGGAAGGACGCACCAAAGCTGTGGTGGCAATGAGTCCGGTTAATTCATCAATCGCATAGAGATATTTTTCCAAAAGAGACTCTGGTTTTATATCGGTGCAGGTTCCATAGGCATGACTCATAACAGCTCTGACATAGGTTGCTGGCCAACCGGCGTCCTGCAGGATTTTTTCAGTATGTTGACAGTGTTCGGTGGGAAATTGTTCATAATCTAAATCATGCACCAAACCGATGATTCCCCACTGCTCTTCATCATTTCCAGTTTTCTTAGCTAAAAAACGCATCACACCTTCCACCGCTAAAGCATGTTTAATGAGGCTATCTGTCTTAGTGTATGTGGTTAAGAGTTGAAAGGCATCTTCACGGCTCGGTCTATTGGACATAGAGTTCTCCTTATATAAATACTAAGTCATTTATTAAATCTAAATAACTCACATGGTAACAGTCACTGCTTCCCCTTAGTAGGGTGTAGCGCGTGGACGTCATTATCTTAAGTTTAACTTTGCGTTTTGTAAAGCCATAGGCGCAGGACCGAGGATCCGTTTCAGGATCGTAGTGGCCTTGCATATTGAGATGTTTAATTGCATTAAAAAATACGTACCGGAACCCATTAAGAATATGCTGGCCTGTTTTCAAAGCCCTCATCCAATAGCGATCAGAAAAAAGGGCTCCTTTTCTTTTATAAAAACGATTCACCGCCCGGCTTACTTGGGATGTAAACATACGCATGGCATCGCCAAAAAGGGTATCTCTAGATAGTTTTCCCTGATCTGTCTCATGATCAAATTGCAGTATTAAGTGAATGTGGTTGGATAGGATGCAGTAGGCTGAAAGAGCTACTCCTGGTCGTCTAGAGAGTAAATTGAGTAAGTGAATAATCCTCTTTCTTAATTTGGGATGATTGAAATTCACTCTGGAAATGGAGGTCTTGATCGCCACATGATGGGGTTTGGCTTTCAGGTATTTTCTGGGTTTATGAGGGATCATGAGTTATCCTTTTTTCTGTTCATGAACTAACACAATCAGGATGCTTAAGCAAGTTGAAATCAATTTTATTAACCCACTAAGATTAATAATAAAGTTGCTCCGCCTCATGGGTTTTAATCGATGGGCTATTGTGAATTTTCAGAGGAATAAAAAATAGCTCTCTCTCGACCATTGAGAGGGGATTTGATAAAATCACTCAACATCAATAAGGAGATAAACATATGCTAAAATATCGAATCGCTAGCTTAATTTTAGTCGTAATCCTTTCTCTACTTTGGGTGCAATGCAATCCCGATGATCCCAACTCATCTAAGGAAAACGATAATAGCACAGCATCTCCTAATTCTTCCGATAGTTCCACAATTCCGTCGGGAAGTTTGGATGAGCAAATCGAATCGGTGATGGAAAAGTATTATGATAAAAGCGGAAAGGTTGTTTCTAAATTCCCGAGTCTTATGGTTGCCTATAGAACCGCTACCACAAGCGGTGATGTGAGCCTGGGAGGCGCTAGCTCGAAAACGGTTTTTCCTATTGGTTCACTCACTAAACTTTTTACTGGCTTATTACTTGCTCATTTAGTTTCAAGTAGCAAAGTGGACCTTGAAGACAAAGTGAGTGATTTATTAACTTCAGTCTCTTTTGGCGGAGAGGGAGATAAATCTATCACATTAGAGCAACTCATTACCCACACTGCAGGCCTCAAGGATTTTCCTGGAAACTTGTCTTTTAAAAGAGATGACGGATCTGCCCAAGACCCTACTTCTCCAGCGAGAGACTATAGCCTTAAAATGTTAAAAGCATGTATTAAAAAATGGTCCACCTGCATGGATGGGGTCGATGCAGGAACCTTCGATTATTCTAATTTAGGAATTGGCCTCCTTGCCATTGCCATGCAAGACCTTGAAAATCACGATGAGTACTCGGAACTCTTAGAAGATCTGATCGGCAAATCCATGGGATTAAAATACACTGGCAGTAATAATACCAGTTATCTGAGTAGCGTGAGCAAATACTTAAGCAAAATTTATCAGGGTAAAAAGCTCATCTCTTCTCCAGATATGGGGGTCCTGGCCGGAGCGGGGGAACTATTTTCCAATGGAGAGGATTTAGATAAACTCTTGAAAACCCTTCTCGGTCAAGGAAGTAGTAAGCTATCGAAGACAGTTACCGAATTTCATAAGGAGCTTTTGAAGAAAGGATTTAAGTCCTCCTTTCCTAATAGATCTTTTGCCTATGGAGTGGCAATAGACAATGAAAAAGGATCCCTCGTATACTCCAAAGATGGAGTCACAGCGGGCAGTCACTCTATTATTATGTGGAATCCAGATAAAGAAATAGGGCTTGCCATTTTAACCAACCGAGGAGAGGCAAATTCAGAGAGTCACACTCTAAATACCAATATTACAAAATTGGCTAAAAGTATTTTAGCTCTCTTGGATGAAAATAAGGACTCTTCGGCGGCTGCCAAATCCAAGAAAAAGGATGGAAATTTTGAAAACTACAGCGATGTCCAATTTCAACAAGTAACCCCCTGGCCCAAGGGGCAAGTTAAGATCTTTTTTCAGAAGACAGACGAGGGAAACATGGGGTCCATGACCATGAAACAGCGACAGGCGGTGATCACTCAGTGCAAGGTGTGGGGGAAACACGCCAATGTGTCCTGTGTGCCTCAACCTACAAAACCCACTTCCGGTAATTATGTCCACGCCTATAACAACCTAGAAAGTGGTAAATCTCCTTGTGCGGCTCAAGGAGGATTTGGTTATGCCAAAAGTAAATTAGTGTTAGGCTCTAACTGTTATGATGATAATATACTTCTCCATGAAATCGGTCATCTCCTCGGTTTTGGTCATGAGCACAAAAGAGCAGATCGAGATGAGTATATCAAAGTGAACCTTGATAATTTTCAGAAGGGGATGGAGTCTTCTTTTGATCCCATAGCCGAGACCAAATTTAAAAGTGGTGAGTATCGATCTATGAAAGATAGTAAGGGAAAAACTAAATATCCCTATGATCTTTCCTCTATCATGCACTATCCCACCTGGCTTTTTTCCACCTGCAAAGAAACATCTTCAGGATCAGCCGTATCCTCCGATTGTAAAACCCCCACTTATAAAATTCTTCCTCCCAATGATAAGAAGAAACACACTCCATTTACCGATCTAAGTCAGGGAGATATTGAGTATGTGCAGGCTATTTATGGTGCAAAATAAATTAAGGAGCGAGAATCCATAAATCATTCATTCGATAACGATATCCACCTTGATCATAACCAAATCCACCAAAGAGGTAAAAATGACCATTTTGGTCACTGAAACCATGGGTGATATTTCTACCACCTGGTTTATTGTTGATATGGGCTGTGCCTTTGGTGCCATAGATGCCCTTTTCATTAACGGTTTTATCACCGGCTATCCAAGTCCAAAGGTTATCCTTTGGGTTGTATTTCCAAAGGTCATTGAGTCGTCCAGTGACCCCATCTCCATCATGTCCATTCCCACCAAAGATATATAAATTACCCTCACCATCTATAAAGGATACTATTCCTCGCCGAGCTCCCGGTTTGTTATCTTGATGAGCCACTCCCTTGGTCCCATAAACTCCGGTTTGGCTAACCAAATTGTCTCCACTCACCCAAGTCCACAGGTTCTCTTTTGGGTCGTATTTCCAGAGGTCATTCAATCTATTGTTGGTTCCAGCGCTGTCATAGCCTTTGCCGCCAAAAATATAAATAATACCATCCTGGGCCAATATTCCATTGTGATCAAATCTTCCTCCCGGTTTGTTATTTTGATGGGCTACACTTTTTGTTCCATAGACCCCACTTTGGTCGGCTAAATTATCTCCGCTCATCCAGGTCCAAAGATTATCCTTAGGGCTGTATTTCCAAAGATCATTTAAGATGCCACTCACACCAACACTGTCATAGCCGAGGCCACCAAATATATAGATATTTCCCGTGCTATCAGAAAAATTAACCATCCCATATCGTGCCCCGGGTTGGTTGTCTTTATGGGCCACTCCTTTAGTTCCATAGACTCCACTATTTCCCACAATGTTATTGCCGCTGATCCAGGTCCAAAGATTCTCTTTTTGATTATATTTCCAAAGATCGTTTAATTGGGAACTTGTTCCAGCGCTATCATAACCTAAACCACCAAAAAGATAGAAATGATCTCCGGCACTTATGAGTGCTGATTTACTTCTTCCTCCCGGTTTGTTATTTTGATGAGCTACCCCTTTAGTCCCATAGACTCCACTTTGCCCTACAGTATTATCTCCACTCACCCAGGTCCAAAGATGCTCTTTTATATTGTATTTCCAGAGATCGTTGAGAATTCCATTTGTACCGGCTGAATCGTGTCCTATTCCGCCAAATAATATCAATTCCCCTTGGCTCATAGGGATATTCGTTGATGCACTTCGAATTCCCAGTTGATTGTCAGGATGAGCCACACCTTTGGTTCCATAGACTCCTGGCTGATATTGAGTGGATTCACCTTTCAGCCATATCCATCTATTCTCTGAAACATCATATTGCCAGAGATCATTTAAACGGTCATTCACATCTTCTCCGTTGACCCCGCAGCCACCAAAAAGATAAAAATCCCCTCCATTTCCTTTGAAAATTCCAGGGCTGTATCTGGATCCTGGTGTGTTATCTTGATGTGCCACTCCTTTGCTGCCGTAAATTCCACTTTGATTCACCGTATCATTTCCGGTCATCCAGATCCATTTTGCTTCTGAAAAATCATATTTCCAAAGGTCGTTGAGTCGATTAACAGAACCATCCTTATCGCGGCCCTCCCCACCAAAAACAAATATATCACCATTTTCATCGAGGCTAATTACGGCAGCATGTCTTCCCCCAGGTTTATTATTGCTATCAGCTACTCCTTTGCTTCCATAAACTCCATTGGTATTAATGGTATTGTCACCGGCAATCCAGGTCCATTTTTTTTCAGAAACATCAAACTTCCAAAGGTCATTTAAATATCCCCAAGCAGAGGCACTATCGTAACCTGTTCCTCCGAATATGAGAAGATCACCCGAGGAATCCATAGTGTAGGCCATTTTGGTTCTTCCTCCTGGTTGATTATCGGCATGTGCTACACCCTTGCTGCCATAAGTGGCATTGATTGTGGCTGGATTATCTCCAGCAATCCAAGTCCATAAGCCGCTCGCAAAATCATACTTCCAGATATCATTTAAATAATATTTTGTTGAGCTACTATCTAAACCATATCCTCCAAAGAGGTAGAAGTTCCCATCTCCATCCAAAAAATAGGCGACCCCCTCTCTTCCTCCTGGCTGACGATCCGCATGGGCCACATTGATCGTGCCATAATCCCCACTTTGATCTTTAACGGTCCCTCCCCCTATCCAGGTCCATAAATCCTCGACGGGGCTGTATTTCCAAAAATCGTTTAATACTCCTTGGTCACCATTCATGTCGTAGCCAGTTCCTCCCCATAGATAGAAATTTCCCTCACTATCAAAAAAGGAAATACTTTGATTTCTCGAACCCGGTTTATTATCTTTATGGGCCGCACCCAAGGAAGCATAAACTCCTTTTTGGTTTCCAGTTTTATCACCCGAGAGCCAAGTCCACTGCTGGCTGCTTTTATCAAATTTCCATAAGTCATTGGTATTAAGAAAGGTCCCTTCCTCATCGTAGGCGGCTCCACCAAAAAGATAGAAGGTTCCATTGCTGTCTTGGGAATAAGACATAGAGCATCTCGCCCCGGGTTGATTATCCTTATGAGCAGTCCCTCTCTCCCCATATCGTCCAGCGAAGTTACTGCCATATTGAGAACCTGAGATCCAAATATTATTAGAAATAGTCACATCGATTTTAAAACTCTGAGAGCTAGAGAGCTCTCCATCACTGGCCGTTATTATTAATTCATGGCTTCCCAATTGCCTGAAGGTAGGAGTCCAATTGAGCACTCCCGTAGCCGTGTCAAAAGTGAGTCCACTGAGGGTGGTACATAATTGCTCCCCATGATGACAGGAGTAGGTGAGGGTCTCTCCATCAATATCGGTGTCTCCCGTGGTGTTTAAATCATTAGCATTAATCTCGGTGATGGCTTGCTGTTCATTCACTGCTTGACTGGCAATTTCTGCCAGGGCCGGGGCCCGATTCACATTGCTGACAGTAATCAGAAAACTCTCTTCATCAGCGAGTTCTCCATCACTGGCGGTAATTTTGATCTGGTAATTTCCTGCCTGTTCAAAGCCTGGTGTCCAATTCATCACTCCAGTTTCTTTGGTAAAGGTGATGCCACTTATCTTTTCACAGCTATCCTGGCCTATCACTTCACAGGAATAGGCTAAAGCCTCTCCGTCCATATCGGTATCCGATTGA
Source organism: uncultured bacterium (assembly GCA_964343805.1). Classification (GTDB taxonomy): domain Bacteria; phylum Bdellovibrionota_B; class Oligoflexia; order CAYFLR01; family CAYFLR01; genus CAYFLR01. The sequence continues at coordinate 94,647 of CAYFLR010000014.1, forward strand.
TTGCTATTATCGCCTGCATTAATTTCAGCTAAGGCCTCATTTTCCTTAATCGTTTGATCTGCTATGGCCACCAATGCGGGGGCACGATTGACATTGTTGACGGTGATGGTAAAAGAGGTTTGTATTTCTAACTTATTGATTTTAGCGGTGATTCTAAATTGGTGTGAGCCAGCCTGATCATAGCTGGGAGTCCAATTTAAGATTCCTTTCGTCTCATCAAAATCAAGATTAGTAAGCTGAGAACAAGTATTATCTTTATGAAAACATTTATAAAAACTGGCCTTCCCCCCTTTGGTTTTTAATACGATTTCATTAATGGCCTCCATTTCATCAACAATTTGATCAGCAATGGGAAAAAATGATGGCAGAGGGGGAGAAGGGGCCTCTTGCCTGACGGCAACTTGGGTTTCACGCTCCTCCAGTTCTGGAGTACAAGAAAATCCCAAAATAGTATAAAGTACTAAAAATATAAGAGAAAAAGACCGCAATGGATATGTTCTCCAGTTAAATCTATAATTATAGCTATCTATAATATTGATCGGATTAAAATTTCAAAACTATAGGGGGTTTACAAATACAATTCTCACGGAACTTTTAAAGAACCCTCATCAATTCCTCATAAAGAGTCTCTATAAAAAGAAGCATCATTTTTTTTAAAGGAGTAAATTTTATGAAACGTTTTCAATTAGTCAATCTGATGATGAGTGTTGTTCTTGCCTTTGTCTGTTTTTCCACAATTTCTGCTAAAACCCTTCGCGGTAAAGTATCTATCGATGGTTCTTCCACCGTATTTCCTATAACCGAAGCCATCGCGGAAGAATTTCGCACAGTGGCACCCCGAGTAAAAGTGAATATCGGCGTATCTGGAACCGGTGGGGGTTTTAAGAAGTTCTTAAATAACGAAACCGATATTAACAACGCCTCTCGCCGGATCAAAAGTAAAGAGGTAAAAATAGCCCGGGCAAAAAATATTGAATATCTAGAACTACCCATCGCATATGATGGCATTACGGTTGTAGTGAATCCTCAAAATACTTGGGCCAAAGAAATTACAACTGCCGAGCTAAAAATGATTTGGGATCGTGAAAGTAAAGTCACCCATTGGAATCAAATTCGCAAGTCTTGGCCTCATGTAAAAATAAAACTTTATGGACCTGGGACTGATTCCGGCACTTTCGATTATTCTACTAAAGCCATTAATGGTAAATCCGGTCGTTGTCGTTCTGACTATCAAAAAAGTGAAGATGACAATGTGTTAGTAAAAGGAGTCGCTGGTGATAAAGGGGCCATGGGATTTTTTGGCTATGCCTACTATAAAGAGAATAAGGGCATGCTTAAAGCCTTAATGGTAGATAACGGAACGGGTGAGGTTATGCCTAATGAAACCACCATTAATAATAGTTCTTATAAACCTCTTTCTCGCCCTATGTATCTCTATATTCGAAAAGACGCTTTATCCCGCACAGCGGTTCGAAAGTTTGTTCAATTTTATCTAGAGGAAGCTAAGAATCTAGTGGGAGAAGTGGGGTATGTTTCCATGCCTTTAGAAGAGTATCAAAAATCTGTACGTAGTTTGTAAAATAAGGACTGTAAGCATATGATTCGCTCCAAATATATCATTGATTACAGTGTGAAAATAGGGTTGATAGCCGTTACTGCTATCACCCTTGTCACCACCTTAAGCATTGTGGGAGTCCTCTCCAAAGAGACCATTATGTTTTTCAAGGAGGTCTCTCTTTTTGATTTTCTTTTCGGTACCAGGTGGGAGCCTCTCCTAGAGCCAAAGTCATTTGGAGTTTTACCTCTTATCATGGGAACTCTCATGATAGTGATTGGCTCTTCTTTAGTGGCGATTCCTCTGGGACTTATATCGGCTGTCTACTTAAGTGAATATGCCAGTGAAAAAGCAAGGTCCATTGTTAAACCTATACTGGAAGTGTTAGCTGGTATCCCGACTATTGTATATGGATACTTTGCTCTTACTTTTATTACCCCGGTTTTTAAACTCCTCTTTCCTGATATTGAAATATTTAATGCTCTATCAGGCGCTATCGTAGTAGGAATCATGATTTTACCTATGATCTCCTCCCTCTGCGATGATGCTTTTCAGGCAATTCCCGGAGTGGTGAAAGAAGGGGCTTATGCACTGGGAACCACCTCTTGGGAAGTAGTACGAGGAGTTTTAATTCCTTACTCTTTATCAAGAATTCTGGCCTCTTTTTTACTAGCCATTTCCAGAGCTATTGGCGAGACCATGGCAGTGACCTTGGCAGCCGGGGCTAACCCGCAAATTACCTTTAGTCCTTTAGAGAGCATTCAAACCATGACCGCATACATTGTGCAGGTGAGCTTGGGTGATACACCGGCTGGCGGTATAGAATATCTCACCGCTTTTTCAGTGGGAGCTCTATTATTTCTTATGACCTTAGTTTTAAACATCGGTGGGCAATCCATCTTATTTAGATACGGAAAGTAACTTTGAGTAAATTAGAAAGTCGCAAATTAAGAGAGAAGATTTTTAAAATGGGATGCCGGGTCCTCACTTGGATGGCTTTGGTTATTTTATCTATTTTGATCTATTCCATCATCAAAGAGGGGTATGGCTGGTTCGATATGCAGTTTTTAACCAGTTTTCCTTCTCGCTTTGTCCATAAAGCGGGGATCAAAGCCGGGATTGCTGGCACCTTTTGGGTGATGGCTTTTACCGCCGTTATCTCAATTCCAATAGGAGTTTTAACCGCTGTTTACTTGCAGGAGTATGGTGTTAAAGGAAAGATCGGGAAACTGATAGAGATCAATATTTCCAATTTGGCCGGAGTTCCCTCCATTGTATATGGGCTTTTGGGTCTTGCTCTCTTTGTTCGTTACTTTGGGCAAGGCAACAGTGTGTTGGCGGCGAGCTTTACATTGAGCTTACTTATTATGCCCATTATTATTGTTTCCACCCGAGAGACTTTAAGGGCGATCCCTGATTCCATCAGGTGGGGGGCTTATGCCCTGGGTGCGCAAAAATGGCAGGTGGTTTTTGGTCAAATTTTACCCATTGCCCTGCCAGGTATTATGACCGGAGTGATCTTATCTCTCTCAAGAGCCATTGGTGAGACCGCCCCTCTTATTATTATTGGAGCTCTCTCTTATGTCTCTTTTACCCCCGAATCTCCCCTGGATGAATTTACCGTGATGCCCATTCAAATCTACAATTGGGCATCTCGTCCTCAAGTGAAATTTCATGAGCTGGCGGCCAGTGGGATTATCTCACTGCTGGCTATAATGCTTATTATGAACCTTGTTGCGGTAATAATCCGCCAGAAAACCCAGAAAAGAGTTAAACTATGAATATAGAAAACCCAGTGATTAAAGCGAAAGGTGTGAATATTTTTTATGGTGATAATCAGGCTATAAAAAATGTCAGTCTCGATGTGCCCAAAAACCGAGTGACTGCTATTATAGGACCTTCCGGTTGTGGTAAGAGCACTTTGCTCCGATCTTTTAATCGAATGAATGATTTTGTTCCGAGTTTAAGGCAAGAAGGATCTATCTTGTTTGAAGGAACCAACCTCCTTGAAAATGATCCGATTGAGGTACGCACTCGAATTGGCATGGTCTTTCAAAAGCCCAATCCCTTTCCTCAATCCATCTATAACAACATTATTTGGGGACCTAAAATACATGGTTTCAAATGCAATTATGATGAGCTGGTAGAATCTTGTCTTAAAAAAGCAGGACTTTGGAATGAGGTGAAAGATCGACTTAAAAGCAGTGCCACCGAGCTTTCTGGTGGGCAACAGCAACGTCTTTGCATCGCACGAGCCATTGCCATGAAACCGGAAGTGATTTTGATGGATGAACCCTGTTCCGCTTTAGATCCTAGATCCACCACCATTATCGAAGATTTGATTGCTGAATTGCGTAAGGATTTTACCATTATTATTGTGACTCATAATATGCAACAAGCGGCTCGCATTTCTGATCATACCGCCTTTTTCTATGAAGGGGAACTGATCGAGTATGACATGACAGATAAGATGTTTACCACCCCTTCATTAAAACAAACTGAGGATTATATAACCGGCCGCTTTGGCTAGGAGAGTAAGATGACTAAGCATTTAGAAAATGAATTAGCGGCCTTAAAAGCCAAACTTTATTCCATGACCCATGAAATTGAAAAGATGGTAGATAAGGCTCTTTTGGCCGTGATGAAAAGAGATGCCACGCTTGCGAAAGAGGTGATTGATTTTGATTCCACTATCGATCAAAAAGAGGTGGATTTAGAAGAGGAGTGCCTTAAAATTCTTGCCCTGCACCAACCGGTGGCCATCGATTTGCGCTATATCATTGGCGTTTTAAAACTTAATAATGATCTCGAACGCATTGGCGATTTAGCGGTGAATATTGCTGAGAGGGCAGTTCAATTAGCTGAATTTGAACCCGTAGATGCTCCCTTTGATTTTGATCAAATGGCCGGCAAA
>CAYFLR010000014.1:99190-106065 GCA_964343805.1 uncultured bacterium
TGAAAGAGCAGCCTTTATTTGTGGAAAGCTATATTCAGTATCTTTCGGTATCTAGGCAACTAGAAAGAATAGCCGATTACTGCACCAATATTACAGAAGATGTGATCTACATGATTGATGGCAAGATTGTCCGTCACCAACCTGATGAAATTCCTTCCTAAATTACAAACTTGCAATCCCTTTTTCCTTTTACTAATATAGCGGCGGGCACTAATTCAACCTAAAGGAACCCTGCTATGTTAAAAAGAAATCCAGGAATCCCTCTCGATTTAGAGTGGGTCAGGAAGGTGCAAGTGAACCGTCCTGCGGTGGAAAAGCGAGCCTCCGAATTAGGAAAGAGGCGTACGGTCAAAAAACAGTGGCAAGCAGCATGGCTTTTAAAAGCCATCGCTTGTACGGACCTCACTACCTTAAGTGGAGATGATACTACTCGCCGAGTAGAGCGCCTTTGTGGAAAGGCCAAGATGCCTGTGAGCCCGGAGATTTTAGATCAATTAGGTTTTACAGAGAAGTTGCAAGTGGCGGCGGTCTGTGTCTATCACAACTTTATCAAAGACGCCAAAAGAACCCTGGCTAAAACTCCGATCAATATAGCTGCGGTTTCTACCGGATTTCCTGCCGGGCAGGTTTCTTTAGAGCATAAAATTGAGCAGATCAAAGCCTCGGTGGCTGATGGCGCTAATGAGATTGATATTGTGATTAACCGTTCTCAAGTCTTAACAGGCGATTGGCAAGCTATGTACGATGAGGTGGCTGCCTATCGCAAGGCCTGTAAAGAGGCTCATATCAAAACAATACTTGCCACTGGTGATTTAGCAACCCTGGCGAACGTGGCTAAGGCCAGTGTAGTCTGTATGATGGCGGGAGCTGATTTTATCAAAACTAGCACCGGTAAAGAGACGGAAAATGCCACCCTCCCTGTAGGTCTGGTGATGGTTCGTATGATTAGGGATTACTTTGATCGAACTGGATTTAAAGTGGGCTTCAAACCTGCTGGTGGAGTTTCTAAAGCGAAGCAAGCTATCGAGTGGCTAATTTTGATGAAAGAAGAGTTAGGAGATGACTGGCTTGATCCTCATTTGTTCCGTTTTGGAGCCAGCAGTCTGTTAAACGATATCGAGAGACAGTTAGAGCATTACGCCACCGGGCGATATTCAGCTGGATATAGACATCCTGTTGGATGAGAGGGAGATTTTGATGAAAATAAATGAGGTATATAAAAATATGGCATATGGACCTGCTTTAGAAAGCCGAGAGATGGCTGATAAATGGCTCGAAGAGCATAATAAAAAGTTCGATCTTTATATTGATGGAAAATGGCAAACTCCACTTTCAAAGAAATATTTTAAAACGGTGAATCCCGCCACTGAAGAGGTGATTGCTGAACTTGCTTCCGCCAATTCGAAAGATGTGGATAAGGCGGTGAAGGCGGCCAAAAAAGCTCTCCCTGCTTGGGTTAAACTCGGATATCATGGCCGGGCACGTTATCTTTATGCCATTGCTAGGCTCCTGCAAAAAAACGCTCGCCTGTTTGCAGTCCTTGAATCTTTAGATAATGGTAAACCCATCAGAGAATCACGTGATGTGGATATTCCTCTCGTGATCCGACACTTTTATCATCATGCGGGCTGGGCACAACTTATGAAAAGTGAGATGGATGGCTACCAAGAATTGGGGGTGGTGGGACAAATCATTCCTTGGAATTTCCCTCTTCTGATGATGGCATGGAAAATAGCTCCCGCCATTGCCATGGGAAATACCGTGGTTTTAAAACCCGCTTCCGTCACTTCACTAACCGCTATCGCTTTTGCTGAAATTTGTGAAAAGGCTGGAATTCCAGCAGGTGTAGTCAATATTCTTTCTGGCGATCGAAAAATGGGCGGAGCCATTATTGACCATCCTGGTATTTCAAAAATCGCCTTTACTGGTTCCACCGAGGTGGGACAGATTATTCGTAAAGCCACAGCCGGCAGCGGAAAAAAACTCTCTTTAGAATTAGGGGGGAAATCTCCTATTATTGTACTGGAAGATGCCGATCAAGACAGCGCGGTGGAAGGCGTGGTGAATGCCATCTGGTTTAATCAAGGGCAGGTTTGCTGCGCCGGTTCCAGACTCCTGGTGCAAGAGAGCATTGCTAAAGAATTTATGGCCAAACTTAAAAAACGCATGAAAACTCTACGGGTGGGAAATCCCCTCGATAAAACCATTGATGTGGGCGCCATCGTTTCCAAAGGACAACTTAAAACGGTGAATGAGCTAGTTGCTCAAGGTGAGAAAGAGGGTTATGAAAAATGTCAATTCTCTCCGCTACCCAAGGGAAAAGGGCTGTATTTTGCACCCACTTTATTCCCCAAAATGGATCCGGCAGCAACCCTCGCTCAAACAGAAATATTTGGCCCTGTGCTGGTTGCCATGACCTTTAGAACTCCCAAGGAAGCCATTCAACTGGCCAATAACACTCGTTACGGACTCGCTGCGAGTATCTGGACAGAAAATATCAGTACTGCGCTCACCATTGCCCCCGAAGTAAAAGCTGGGACCGTCTGGATTAATTGTCATAACTCTTTTGATGCAGCTGCCGGCTTTGGTGGTTATAGGGAATCAGGTTACGGTCGAGAAGGGGGCAAAGAGGGACTTTTCGAATATGTAAAGAAATCTCTGCCAGCCATTAAGAAAGAAAAACGATCATTCAAGGTTGCAAAAAATTCAAAACGCAGCACCTTGCCTCTAGTGGATCGAACTGCTAAAAACTACATTGGTGGAAAGCAAGCAAGGCCAGATAGTGGCTACAGTATGGATATAAAAGGAGCGGACGGTCAGGTGATTACCCAGGTTCCTCATGGAAATCGAAAAGATATTCGTAATGCAGTGGAAGCGGCCAATGCTTCTAAGAAATGGGCCGGAATGACAGGTCATGGAAGGGCGCAAGTGCTCTATTACATAGCTGAGAATCTCACAGCTCGCAGAGAAGAGTTTGCTGGGCGCCTTGCACAAATGCTGGGTGGAACCCTGGCAAATAACTATGAAGAGGTGGATAAGAGTATCGATCGTATTTATGAATATGCCGCCCAGGCAGATAAATATGATGGTGCTGCTCACAGCACTTTGAAAAAATACATCACCATTGCCATGAATGAACCCGCTGGATTGATGGGTATTCGTTGTTCTGAAGACGCCCCTCTACTGGGTTTTATTTCAACCGTGATACCTGCTATTGCTATGGGTAACAGTGTCATTGTCATTCCATCAGAAAAGCACTCTTTAGCCGTCACTGATTTTTATCAAATTCTTGAAACCTCCGATCTTCCTGCAGGAGTTATCAATATTGTCACTGGACCCGCCGATGAATTAGCTGAGGTTCTGGCAGCTCATGATGATGTGGAAGAGGTTTGGTACTTTGGTAAGACCGCTGGCGGAGAAAAGGTGGAAGCTGCTTCCATTGGCAATATGAAACGCACTTGGGTGAATCAAGAACAAAAGTGGGATTGGTTCAATGATGAACAAAGTAAGGGGCGTGAATTCTTAAGACATGCCACCCGCGTCAAAAATGTATGGATACCCTATGGAGTCTAAATTCAAAATTATTCCCACATTACTTGGTGAATTCACCGTTTGGTGGACAGATAAAGGTCTTTGTAAATTAAGTTTACCCGATAAAAAAAGACCAGCGAGGCAGCAAGAGAGCTCAGTTATACCCATCTTTATTTTACAACTTGAGCAAAAGTTAAAATCCTTTGCTAAAGGGGAACCCGTTGACTTTCAATCCATCCCTCTTGATTTTAAAAAGAGCTCTTTTCAAGCTCAGGTTTATAAAGCATTGCAAAAAATTGCTCCTGGTCAAATTTTAACCTATCAAGAATTGGCCGAAAAAGTGGGATCTCCGGGGGCCGCAAGAGCGGTGGGCAGCGCCATGAGTAAAAACCCGGTGCCCATTGTGATTCCTTGTCATCGAGTCCTTCCTAAAACGGGTAAGACAGTGGGATTTTATTCGGGTTATGGCGGCACTAAAACCAAGGAAAAGTTGCTGAGGCTGGAAAAGGCTGAGCTTCCTTTCTAACTAAGTCTAGGGCGTGTTGACATTTGGTTATCTATTACGAGCAAAATCTCTGGCCCGCAACTTTGTCAAGAACACAGAAAGAATCCTCGCTGTACTTAGAGTACACCTCCGGTCCTTTCTGTAACCTTTCCTTGTTGCGGGATTCAAAGCTTTTCCTCTCATTACGAAAACAAAATGTCAACACGCCCTAATGACTTTTCCTATGGGAATTAATTTCCTTAACTCTTTCCGGTAGAGGATATAAAACGGCGTGGGTTTTAGGTAGGTGGAATCCACTGGCACCGTGCGAACTTCTTTTGAACTTGATGAAAAGGAATTTGAACAAAGAGTGTAACCCAATCCTTGCTCAACCATCTGGACAATGGTCATCCAGTCATCCATCTCTCTTTTTACCGGAATTTGGTTTAAAGGAAATTTAACCTTCCGACACCAATCAGTCATATGCGGGAAACGCTGATTATAGCCTAAATAAGGAGTTCGCTCTAAGAATTGATGATCTTTAAATTGAGAGAGTGTGATCTTTCTCTTTCCAAAAAATTTTCGATGAATCAAAAAATGAAAGGAGACCTCCATCACCTTTCTCTTTATAAATTCAGCAGATGAGGGAGGATCATGAATCAAAATGTAATCCACCTTATCGCTGGCCAAAGCGTCTAAGGCCTGCTGGTTATTTAAATTTAGAAAAGTAATTTGCCCCGGAAAAATAAATCTCTCTTGCAGCTCGGAGAGAATCTCTCTTCTTCCTGCCACTTTGATTTCCAACAGGGCGGGATCCTCAAACTTTCTGAGACTTCTTTTGAGTTGTAATTCCAACTCATCAAATTGAGGAGCCAGATTTTGGTAAAGCTCTTGCCCGAGCTTGTTAGGAATTTTCTTTTTACCCTGATTAATAAAAAGCGGCTTACCTAAATACTCTTCCAAAGACTTAAGTCGATGGGTCACGCCTGGTTGTGTACAGCCGAGGCGCTCGGAAGCCTCATAGATATTTTTTGATTCCACAAAAGTGATAAAAGTTTTTAATTGTTCATAAGGGAGACTCATAATAAATAAATTTATCATAATAATTAAAAATAATCATTTTATTTATTATTTGAGCTGAGCTATAAAGCAGTTGAACAGGCGATTTGCACAATCTCCGCCGTTCAGGGCGGAGTTAGCAAATCTTTCAAAATTACTACTTCCCTACTGTAGAAGAATCCCACGCATTTATGCGGGGGAGTTCTTCAACTTTTTTGAAGGAGAAACAAAATGAGAAAAGCCATTTTATTAATAATCATGTTAAACCTACCTGCCTTATTATGGGCTAACGAATCCACAAACTTTTTTGATAAAATCTACAATAGCGAAAACTTCAGCCAACATACTCAGGAAATCAAACTACAAGATATCCCTTTAAAGATTCGTGGTGAAATTCGTGATGCGGTCAACTGGATTGAAGAACGTTCCTTTGAAGGCACTGATTATATGGCCTATGTAGAGGGGATTTACCTCGTGTTTAAGAGAGTCGAAGATCAAGCTCCTAGTGGATATATGGTGATTGGTTACGGTTCTGGCGAACCTGATTACAATGAATCCATGGCATTTGGTTTTGACATGGGTGGAAAGCTGGTGTTTGAAGACATCCTCGATTGGTAGAAAAATGTCAGTCAGTAGCTTGTCTCATAGCGAGTTGGGCTTTGATTGCTGATACTAAAGAGGGTTCTGGTGGTTTTTGCTTGAGCCTTCGGATAGTGCGGGTAGAAATTTCTAAATAACCTGCTTGCTGCACCGGGGATAGATCCTTCTTTGATAGAAAAAGTGCCGCTCGCTTTGCCTTTCTTACAATCCCAATATTCTTTTTTAAGTGGTAAATACCGGTAGCTGACTTTATTGCCTCCCTTAAATCTTTGTAGCTTTTTGTTTCCAAAGTAGGATCTCTTTTTAGAAAATGTAGGAGCGTGCTTCTTTTTATTCGAGGTAAGTAGTCTGATATGTGGTTATAAAGCGGTTTCTCAAAGACTCTCAAGTTTAAAAGGTCTGGTAAATTGCTGGCATCATGGAAGGGATCGATGAGGGTTTGGTGGTGATCCTCTTGCCTCATTATGTATTGAAATGTCTGTAGAAGGTGGTTCTGATTTGCAATGGGTTTTATAAAACCTGGTGAAAAGCCGATAGCTAGGTTTAATCTTTTATTGATCACCGTCTCTAAAACTTGAGTGAGTTTTCCTGCACTCTCTCTACTTTGTACAACAAGTAAATGGATATGGGTGTCAACTAATCTCCAAGTGAGAATTTGGTACTTATTGGCTAGACCACTAATAATGTTTACTATTTCAAATCGTTGTTGCTTAGTGGGAGCGATCACACGGTTGTCTCTCAGACGCAGGACCAAATGATGAGCAAAGGCGCTTATAATAACCTCCTTATTGTGTTCCCCAAGAGTATGAGGAAGGGGAGTTGTGGGTATCTAAAAACAGGGTTTTGGTCAAGTCTTTTTTACGGACAGATCTTCGCTTCTGAAAATGAGAGTCTAACTACTGTCCGCTATTTTGCTGAAAAAGCGGACACATCTCCATCTCTGAAGTTGAGAGCCTAACTACTGTCCGCTATTTTGCTGAAAAAGCGGACAGCTCTCCGTCTCTGAAGTTGAGAGTCCGACTACTGTCCACTATTTTGCCGTTAAAGCGGACAGCTCTCCATCTCTAAAAATGAGAGCCTAACAACTGTCCGCTATTTTGCCGTTAAAGCGGACAGATCTCCATCTCTGACAATGAGAGTCTAACAACTGTCCGCTATTTTGCCGTTAAAGCGGACAGATCTCCGTCTCTGAAAATGAGAG
>CAYFLR010000015.1:0-8399 GCA_964343805.1 uncultured bacterium
TAAGCAATCTGGTTTAACGAATGGGTTTGAAAAAAACTTTGGAGGATTCGGAATATATCTCGATACTCTACTTTCCAGTACCACTCCATCAACACCTTCATCAATAAATTAACCACAGTTTCATTGGCTCCAGTGATGGCCACTTCTAGATCTAATTTAGTTTTAGGATTAAGGTCTGGTTTTTTGAGCATCTCCTCCCACATGGCGATAAGACCCACCATATGAGCAATGTCTTTTTTAGCAAAAATTAGCATATCTTTGATATGCAAGAAAGCGCCTCTCTTGGTTAAAAACTCTTTATTTAAAGCATTCACTTCCCAATAGGTCGGAGGTTTTAATCCCATTTTCTTAAAAGATTCTACAAAGAGTTGAATACCCATCGCATTGATGTAGTGTTGAACTGTCACAGACATAATCCCCATTACTACACCTAAAATAATTCCATCATAGACTCTTACTGGAATGGAGTTCATCACCCCTCTCAGTGAGGCTGGCAAAGCCGCTGGAAACATAACTAAAAATTGGGTGAAGATTCCGCCAATAGATCGGCTCATTGCTCCCATAGATTGCATAGCCATGGGCATGGCTCCATGACGTACAGCATAAGAGAGACGAGCAATTTGAGACCGAAGAGATATTTTAACTCCTTCTAAGGTTAAAGGAGCGTTCCCCTTCCAAGTTTCTCGAACGAGATTCATCCACCACCTTTTTTTACCCTCACTGGTTGCGGCAGGTCGATAGTGGTTACGTACAGTCATGGCTGCCATTCCAGTAGCCACCCCAGCTTGCAAACTGGTCAGCATAAAACTTTGAAAGGCTTTTTCCTCTTGAATCATACTAGTTAGGCCCATGCCTTCTACATTCACTAGGGAGAGTCTTTGGATATTTCTCCAATTTACATACTGCCCATAGGCATCATAAATCATGTTTCCAACCAGGTATCCCCCACTCACCCAAAGCATTCCACGAATTAAACTTAAGCCTTTTCCTAGCCATCTGGCATTACCACGAGGTTTAAAAGCGGGACTTATTGATAAGACACCAACCATAGCGGTGTAATACATCATTCGCTGTCTTGATTTTCTAGCCAACTCTTCGTTGATAAAACCGGTTAGAATTTCGACACCCTTTTGTAAATGAGGATAATCTTCACTGACGATCCAATGAAGGACTTGTTCTTTAAAAACTTTATCTAGCCATTGGTGGAATTCTGTATTATCGATCTTAGGCCTGGTATTAGCATTAACAATGGCCTCTTTAATATCATACTCAAAGTACTCTTCGCGAAAGACCTCTAGTGTCTCGGCGGTATTTTCTAATATTTCAATTACAGCATCATTCAAGGAGCTCGCAATTCGTGCTCGGAATTGCTCTTGGAGTGGCTGCTCGAGTGATTCAGTTAAGGCTGTTCCTAGATCCAATAAAGCGCCATCAGCGAAAAAGTCGGCCAATTGGGTAATGGTTCTTTTCTTTTCAATATAGTTGCCAAACTGACCATGAAAACGATTGATGATACTTTCTTGCATCAAAAGAGCATCAGCCACTTCTTCTTCAAAGTAGGGCTCAACATCCGATTTAAAGCTTGTAGTAGCCATGAGACTATTGGAATTTCTTAAGACTTTCTCATAACTTAGAAGTTTTTCCATTTCACCGAGGTAAATATCATCGCTGGTATCATATCTCTCTTCTAGGTAACCTCTTTTCTTTTCGATCATCGCTAAAGAGAGGTAACTTGATTCGAGAGTTCCTCGTATAAAATCACGAGGTTCTTGTCTCTTATCAGCAGGCTTAGCTAGAAAATCCACCAGTTGATTTCTAAGCTCTTGTCGCTTTTGATCTAATATTTTATTGTTTTGAAAGTAGGCTGCAGGTAAGTATCTATCGAAATAGTTGATAGCCCAAGTATCAGATTCCCCCTCAACCAGTACCAAAGTCTTAACCAGACTCATCATTAAAAATTCTAAGCGATAAGCCTTAAATACTTCAAAGTACAACCATTGTTGATACATAGAAAAGGCAAGGTTCTGAGAGGCTTCTCCGCCACCTAAGTAAGCGGCTTCCTCCATAAAGTACTGTCGGTTTTTATCTAGAAAGGGATGATTCAGCAAATCCTCGCGAGTTTTTAAGGTATTCTGCATCAAGGAGTCGAGACTCTTAGAGGGCTTTTCAGAAAGCACCCCTCGCAGATCTGTAGTATGTGAAACCGAGTTGGAGCCTCCATTTACCTCTGCATACGCGAGACCAGATTGAACAAATAAACACCAGCACAAGAAAACGGAAACTATGCTTCTTTGTTTTTTTAGCAAAACCCACCCCTTAAGCTATTAGCGGAACAAATTGTAATTAAAGCTCGTATCATATTTACTTATATATTTCAATTAATTTTTTACAAATTTTAATAAATCATTACATATTTATAAGTAATATCTATATTTTACCACCAACGTCGAACAGTGAGTTATTCATTAATAGGGTATGCACACCCAAAAAAAATGAAAAAATTAAGGCATACAGACCTAATTTAACTAAAGGAGAATCTAATTGTTTAAAGAATAAAAAGGTAGGATGGGTAAACTATCTCTTCTCTATACTGCCAAGCCATCGATTCATTCTACTGACTGATTCACAAACCGAATTGATAAGCAGCTCTTCGTTAAAGGGTTTTAATAGGAAGTCATCAAATCCCGCTTCACGAACTTCCATTAACTGGAATAAGCCCTTCTGCCCTGTGAAGGCACAGACAATAGATATGGGATCGTTCTCTCTCATCTTTTTGCACATTTCTATGCCGTTCATCTTAGGCATTTGCAAATCAGTATAGATAATACGAACCTTATGTTGTTTTTTAAATTCAAGTCCCTCTAGACCATTACTCGCCTTAACAATGTCGTACTGTTCGCCAAATAATTTATCTAAATAGCCTAAGATAAATGGATCATCATCTACAAATAAAAGCTTTGTTTTTACCGCCATGCTACCTCCATCACCCTATAGGTTTCACCACTTTACATTTCCATGACCTTTATAGAGGTATTTCATAACCCCTTCGCCAGCATGCCAAGCGTAGCTGCACACCCTTTGATCCTGGCAGACAACTCGCTGAATATCGTCGCAGACTTTTAAGCACCGCTTTCTTTTCTTGGTAATCAAAATCTGTGTATGATAGCAGGTGTACACCTTCATTTTTAATGTGTTGTGAGTGTACCAGCAACCTGCTTTTTTAAATCTTTTCAACCACTTTTCATATCCATAATAACAGGGACTGGAAGTCTCTGTAAAGGGATCATAAAACAAAAAGTACATCTCACCATGACCAAAAATTGGCTGGGTCAAAATGATGCTAATTAAGGCAACCCCTATATAGCCCTTCACACGCACCCCTCTAATAAACGCTCTACCTCACTACGAGCCTCCTCAGGGGTTACTTCAGGCGGCATCGCGTCCCCCACATTCACCGTCACCGGATAAGGGAGTTGCTTAGGCCATTTCCAAAATACTTTCCCCCCTTCAAAACTAAAAATACTTCCCCAGACTCCACCAAGGCCAATAGGAATAACCGGGCAAGGGGTATTTTTTAAGATCCTCTTCATTCCTGATTGGAATTTATTCAACTCCCCGCTACGCGAGATTTGTCCCTCAGGAAAGATACAAACCACCTCATCTTGATCCAGAACATCTTTAATTCGACTAAAAGCCTCCTGAATCCCTTCCCGATTTTTAACTCCTTGATCAATAGGGATGGTGCCCATTAAACGAAACAACCAATTCAAAGAGGGTGCTTCATAAATCCCTTTGTACATTATAAAACGAACCGGCCGATGGGTGGCCATCTGCACAAAAAAGGCATCTAGATAACTTACATGGTTAGCGACTATTAATACGGGACCTTTCAGCGGAATGCTAAGACGGTTGATGGTTTTAATTTTATAGAAGAAGTTGGTAAGCAGCCAGAGCATAAAGCGAACAAAGATTTCAGGAAGGAGGTAACAGATGTAGATGGAGGCAACAATAACCATATAACCGATAGTTTGTACTATTTCAGCTTCATTGAATTTAAAATGACCTCGAAGGGCAATCACATAACCTGTGGCTCCCACCATAAAGACGGCATTAATAATGTTATTAAGAGCAATCATAGAGGCCCGCTCATGATCAGCCGGTCGCTGCTGTAAAAGAGCATTCAAAGGCACAATAAAAAAGCCCGAAAACATACCAATTCCCACCAGAAATAAGTAGGGCAATATGAGATCTCCCCAACCTAAGACTTGGGTGGGATAGATATATCCAAATAAAAAGGAAAAAAGTGCCATCCCAATGGCCCCAAAGGGGATGAGCCCCATCTCTACTTTCCCATCTGAAAGGCGGTCACATAACATGGAACCCACTCCGATGCCGATGGAAAAGACAGCGAGCAGAACATTGGCCTGCAGACTACTAGCGCCTACAAAAGTTCCATAGCCAGGCAGAATTTGTAAAAAGATCGCCCCTAAAAACCAAAAGAAAGAGATTCCTAGAATGGTCAGAAAGACCACTCTATTTTTACGCATGGTTTTCCAATCGGCCATGATTTGAGCAGGGAAAAATATTCGGTATTTGAGCCCTGGATTCACCGGTTTAACTTTAGGAACTTTCAGACTGGTGACCCAACCTGAAAGAGCGATAGCAATAAAGAAGATGGACATAACATAAGGTTGGTCATAGAACCATTCAACCAGGAGTCCCCCCGCAAAACTTCCAATCAGAATAGAGACAAAAGTTCCCATCTCCAAAAGGCCATTTCCTTCAGTTAGTTCCTCATCGCGAAGAATTTCAGGCATGATTCCATATTTGGCCGGGCTAAAGAAGGTCGACTGGGTTCCCATTAAAAAGAGAGTAAAGAGAAGGAGATGAATAATGGGTTGGGGGTTTTTAGGGTCTAAGAGAAAAAAGGCCACAAACCCTAAACTCATGACCATAATTTCCCAAACCTTAGCGGCCACAATCACAGAAGTTTTGCCTCTACGATCGGCCCAGGTAGCAGCATAGGTTGAGAATAGAACATAAGGTAGAATGAAAAACCCAGCCCCCAGGCTCACATACATATCAGCCAAGTCTTTAGAAAGGGTTTGGGTCATTTTGAAGGTGATCATAAAGACAATCGCCTGTTTAAAAGCATTGTCATTAAAGGCCCCAAAAAATTGAGTCCAGAAAAAACCTGAAAATTTCTGTTGAAAAAGTAATGACTTTTCTTTCACGAGAGCATCCTTTCAATAGTAGGGTTTCTGGATTAGTATATTATAAAATGTAGTCAAGGCGTATAATTTTTTGTAGAATTTGCGAGCAGCTCTTAAAGATATTCCAGGTATCAAACGAGGAGAAATGAATGTTGAAACTAATTATCACTTTGATGATCTTTGTAAGCCTCCCCTCCTATGCAAAACAAGCTGCTGTTTCAAAGCCAACTCTGGACAAAGTCCCCGTCATGCCCTGGAGTAGTGGCCAAAGGGTTAAGTATGAAATTAAGACGATAAAACCCGATGGCCGAGTTAAATCCTTTATGATCACTATCTCTCTGGTGGGTCAAAAGCAGAAAAACTTTTGGAAAGAAGTTCATGTAGAACCCTCTGGCAAAACCAAACAGGTGCAAGAGGTTTATTTAAAACACCTTACCCCCTCACCCTCTCCCCATCTCTTTGCTCATATCAATGAAATTTTCTCTTTGATTCAGCCCAAGTTAAAAAACCGGGTGATTATTCAATTGGGTTCTAACAAACCCTTTTCCGTTCCTCCGATTATGATTAGAACCTTTAAAAAAGCTTTCGACAAAGCACTGCAAGCACAAAAAGAGATCTTGGCGGTGTTAAAAAATCCTTCTGGCTATGAGTTAAAAACATTAAAAGAATTTAGTATTCCTGGTGAGAAACAGAAATATAAAATGATCACCCAATTAGACTTGCCCGCTAAAAAGGCAAAACTCATATTCTCCGCCAAAGTTCCTCTTGGCGGGATGGTCTACTATCATCAAACCAAACCGAATAAAGACCAGGTGGTAATTTCCCTTCTAAAGTCTCAACGTGTGGGAGCCAAAACAGAGATCAAAGGAAAGCCCCTGCCCTTTTTATTCAATCCTCAGAAGAAGTGAGTTGAGAGAGATCATAACTAGCAATGAGATGAAATCCATTTTTCACATCAAGTGGATCATCGTGCAGTTGCCCCTTAAAGGAGAGTCCTACCGCTTGACAGGCGAGATAGATATGAGCCATGGCTATACCAGCGTCTAGAAATGGGGTATTTATGTAATATTTATATTTGGTAATGGCTTCCCCTACCAAAAGATCCATTCGATTGTCTTTGATATGAAAACGCCAAGATTGACGATTGTGACCAGATGGGGCCAAACGGACGGCTTCCAGCATCCCTAATAAGGCAGGATATTTTTTTCTTATATCACTTAAAGATGATCTCCTGTCATCAAAGCTCACTAGCTCATCTAAAGAGAGTCGGTGGTGGTGCTTAACTAAAAGTCGCACACTCTTTTCAATAATAGCAGAAGAAACGTTTTGATCTCGATAGCCAAAGGGGATTACAGCAAAAACAGTTTCAAATTCATTAATAGCCAGCTGCTGTTCTAAAATATGACGGGGAAAAAGAGCGGCAATCCAACAGGTGTCAATTCCTAGTTGTGTCAGATATATAACTAGCTGCTCCATATAAAAGCTGTAGTTGACCGCAGATAGGTAGTCTCTAGAAATCACGCCCCACATGATATGAGAGGGACGATTAATTCTTCCATACCCTCCGAGGATCCCCGTAAAATTAACCGGAAATTCACTGGCCGTTCGCAGATAAAATTTAATAGGAGCCGCTGTTAGTTTTGGGGTATTTTGCGCGAAGGATTTTATCTGTTCAATCAGTTCTGGTGATATAATCTGACCATTAAAACGACGTGTAGAAATACGCCTATTGATGGCTTCCATGGGGGAAAGCATGATCCATTTAACCCTTTTTAATTTCTAACTTTAAATCCCTATCCTTACAAAAAATAGCAAACAAGGCAGCATCTCTCACCGTCTCGGCTGGGGTTAAGAAACCTGGCTTGATCGAGGTATCAGCTAATAACTGCTCGGTAATTAAAAGCACCAAACTGGCCGTTAATCCGTAAGGGTCCTTTCCTTTTAGCCAAGCTAGACTCTTTTCTTGCTTTGTATTTACATTTTGCACATAGAGTGAGAACTCCTGATTACTTCTAGCTTCAGGATCTGGTGCCTTGCTCTTTTTCTTTGAAAAGCGGTGAATCACTTTTTCCATATCTTGAGTGGTCTTTTTCCCACCCATACGAGAAAGCGGCAGAGTAGGGTTTTCACTAATGAAGTAAGAACCCGTTTCTTGTACATGGTAAACTTTTTTAAAAAATAGCATCTCAGGATAAGGAACTAAGATGGATTTTTTTAAACTACAGGCGGGTTCTAAATCAACCTCTCGAATGTTACTTAACCTCTCTTCTGTAACAAATTCACCTGAATGCAGCACTTCATGGTCATAAAAACTGGCTAGCTTCATAGTAAAGCGAGTGCCTGGTGAAATTTCAGGATTAGGTAAATAGTAATAAGATGAAATTTCT
Organism: uncultured bacterium; assembly: GCA_964343805.1. GTDB lineage: Bacteria > Bdellovibrionota_B > Oligoflexia > CAYFLR01 > CAYFLR01 > CAYFLR01. The sequence continues at coordinate 7,601 of CAYFLR010000015.1, forward strand.
TCATAGTTTTCATCAGGGCAACAAATTTCCTTTGCTAAAAAATCTGAAAGGGCTGCTTCAAAGGAGCAAGAATGAATGATCCTGGCTTGACAATCGGTCTCTTTACTAAGTTGATGAGAGTAATTAACAAAAGAAAGCTCCCCGGTGATATCCACATAGCTAATAGAACTTTTCATCACCTCTTTGATAAATTCTCTAGCAAAAAGATTAAAAGGCCCCACGCAATTTATTAAAATGGAATTTTCTTGTAGTAAGTAAGGCCAAGACTCTCTCTCTTTAATATCTATTTTAAGGGTTTCAAAAGAGCTCTTTAAACCAGATTTTAAATCCTTTAGTTTCTGCTCATCTCGACCGGCGGCAATAAAGGGAATCTCTTTTTCTAGCAGGCGCTCCACAACCAGTCGGCCAGTAAACCCATAGGCTCCCAAAACAATAATTTTCTGGTTCATATTTTCTCCGAGTCCTTTTATTTAGCTAGTTTTTAGGTAGTTCCCTCGTTGAAAATGAGTGGGTACAATTTTCCTTTTAATCTTCCACCAATAGTAAATATTCAATAAGAGTTGGTAAATTTTGTGTTTATAGGTTCCTCTAATAAAGCGTTTAACAATACTTCGCAAGGAATAAAACTTTCGCAAAGCTCGCCAATAGCCCTGCTCCATTTCTTTTTTTGTCATAGTAGGGTGCTTAAAAACGGCATAGGGCTCTCGATAATGACTCAAATCATGATCCTCGATGAGACCTTCATCTAAATACTTTTGCCCCAAAGGGGTTTTGGGATAGGGAGTGAGAATAAAAAACT
>CAYFLR010000015.1:8409-11572 GCA_964343805.1 uncultured bacterium
TCCCAGATCTTCCAGGAACGCCACGGTTTTATCAAAGGTGGAAGGAGTATCCTCTGGTAGACCAAACATCATCAGAGCATGAACCCCAATCCCAGCATTTTGAATAGTGGAAATCTTCTCTTTATAATTTTCTACCGGGCTCCATTTTTTAGCCACACTATCCATATTCTGTCGCGAGAGAGATTCCATTCCAATCATGGCAATACGACAACCCGCCTTATGAGCTAAGTCCATAAGCTCAGGATCATCCGCCAGGTTTATGGTGGCTTGAGTTCCCCACCACACATTGAGACCGATCATCTTACGAAAGAGCTCTTTGGCGAAGGATACGTTCTCCATGAGATTATCATCCACAAAATGCATATATTTGGAGCCATGAGCTTTGATATCGCGAATAATTTCGTCCACATTCCGATAGCGATAGGTGCGATCGTAAAAAGAGATAATAGAGCAATAATCACAGGTAAAGGGGCATCCCCGAGTGGCTTGCACCGGATAACTGGTATTAATATTAAAGAATCGGTTATTTTTAATGAGGCCATATCGCGGGACAGGAAGATGGCTGATATCAAAGTGATGATCGGCCTTGTACACCTGTTTTAACTTACCAGCCTCCATATCCTTAACCATTTGTGGCCATACTTGATCACCCTCACCTTGACATATGGCATCCACATGCTCTAGCACCAGATCCGGATGCATGGTTGGAAGATAACCTCCCATTACTACCACTTTCCCTCTCTTTTTAAACTCCTTAGCAATATCAACAGCACGATGAACTTGCATCACCATCGCTGAAATCGCCACCACCTCAGCATCAGTTGTAAAAACCGTATCATCAAGGCAGTCATCCATCTTTTCCACTTGAATATGAGATGGTGTATAGGCAGCTAATAAAGGAAGACCCAGCTCTGCAACATTGGCTATCATCAACTTATCTTGAAAGCGATTGGCTTTAACCACTCGCCCATCGTCAGCATAATGAGAGGACCGGACAAAAAGGATCTTATTGATTTTCATGAGTTACTATTTCCAAGGGATTGAAAAGCCCGTTTTAAATCCCGTTTAAGATCTTCGGCATCTTCAAAGCCAAAGCAAAGCCTCACCAGGCTCTCATCTAATCCCATCTCTTGCTTCTCTTCCTCACTCATAGAGGCATGGCTTCCTGAATAAGGCTGAGCAACCATGGAGGTGACACAGGCCATTCCCGTTCCTGAATCAAAAAGCTCAAGGGCTTTCATAAACTGTGGATATTTATCTTTGCATTCTTCAGCTAAGGAGAAAAAGAGAATTCCTCCATAACCTTCCAGTTGATTTCCATCCACTTCAGGGTAATAGATTTTTTCCACCTCAGGTATATCTTTTAGAAAAGTAACCATCTCTTTGGTCACCCTCTCATGCTCCTTCATTCGTAAAGGAAAAGTCTGGAGACTTCTACGAAGAAGCCAGGCACTATGGGGATCAAGAATAGATCCGGTATAAAACCGCTCTTCAAAGAGGCGATCATACAGCTCTTGATCATCAACTAGTATAAGCCCGCCCATCACATCACTATGTCCTGAAAAATATTTAGTGGCACTGTGTAAGGAGATATGGGCTCCCAGCTGTAAGGGTTTTTGAAACAAAGGGGTGGCCCAGGTGTTGTCTACTACGATTTTGGCGTCAGGAGATTTTTCTTTAACCACTGATGCCACTTTTGAAATATCCACTGACTGGAGATAGGGATTAGTGGGAGTTTCGAAAAAGACCATCTTCAAATCTGCAGGTAAGGCATCCAGTTGCTCAGGCACTGAAAGATTCGCCACATGCAATTCAAGATTGAGACGATCACTAAACCGTTGAAAAAGTTTGAAGCTACATCCATAGACTAGACTATTTACGGCAATTTTATCGCCTGGTTTCAACAGGGATAACACCACAGATATAGCACTCATTCCTGTGGTCACAGATAGACAGTGTTCCGCTCCCGCTAAATTAGCAATGGCTAGTTCTAGCTCAGAGGAGTTGGGGTTACTTTTCCGGGTATAGAAGTAAGGAGAATCAGAACGAAAGGCACTGTTTTGAAATAGAGGAGTGACCACAGCACTGGCATCACGGCAATCCACTTTGGTATGAAGTAGTTCAGTGACCTTACTCAACTTAGATTTAGAACTCATAGCACCCCCCTTTAGAGGCTCACTGGAAAATGGGCTCGATCGAGTACAGGAAAGATATTTAAGGAACTGTTTTGGTCAGAGGTGATCTGGACCCCTGTTTCAGACTGAGAGGAGCGCGCCACAATAATACGAGTTACACCTTCACCCAGACGGTAGAGACGAATCTTTCCCTCTGGATTGTGTTGCACCTGAATATTCACTGGCTGATTGGGATCTCCTTGCAATTCAACATGAACACTTTTAACTTCCTCAGTCCATTCAAATGAGGATTTATTCTCTATGTTAGATAGATCAGAGCAGGCCTCTTGCTGATCGGTATAATGGGGATCCACAATTAGAGAGGGCTTTCCACAATTCTTGCAGTTTCCTTCTAAGTCGATACCTGTTGTTCTAGCACTGAGCCCATATCTTTCCACTTGAGTATGACCACACTCATTACAATAACTGTCACTCACCCCTTCTTCGTAGACATTTCCAAGGTAACAATTCTTAATTCCCATAGAGAGAGCTAAATCTCTTGCCTGTATAAGGGTGGAAATGGGAGTTCTTGGAACATTTAGGTATTTATAAGCGGGATGAAAAGCCACAAAGTGAAGTGGGACTTCTGGGCTTAATTCTTTGAGAACCCACTCGATGGTCTTACGGATATCTTCCATCTTATCATTCAGCCCAGTGACTACTAATTGGCTTAACTCAAGATGTTTACCGCTGTGGAATACTTGTTTAATTCTCTCTAAAACTGGCTCTAGTTTTCCTTTGGTTATTTTTGAATAGAAAGAAGAGTCTAAAGACTTCAAAGATATGCTAAATATATCTATCAGATTCAACAATTCATCAACAGGTTCTTTTTCAATATAAAACGCTGATTTATATAGAGTTTTTACCCCTGCTGCATGGGCTTTTTTAGAAGCATCCATAACAAATTCATGCCATACCACCGGGTCATTATAGGTCCAAGAAATCACCCCAATATTGTTCTTGGTAGCCATCTCTATGACTCTTTCCGG
>CAYFLR010000015.1:11582-13225 GCA_964343805.1 uncultured bacterium
TGTATGTTTTTACCACCTGATCTTGCAGATGTTTAATTTGTGAGGTTTCCCAATTTTGACAGAAGTCACAGGCCATCATACAACCCACATTACCTAGACTTAAGATTCGACTCCCTGGTCTATAGTGATAAACAGCTTCAGTCTCTATAATCTCTTCAGTAGCCGCTACTGACTTACCATAGTTAAAGGTGTAATATTGACCATCTACATTTCCTCTGACACCACAAAAACCGGTCTGGCCTGGTTTTGTATTACAATGACGAGGGCATAGCTTACAAATAACTTTATTCCCTTGTTCTTCCTTCTGCCAAAAGGCTGCCTGTTTACTAAGGCAACGCCAGTTTCGCATAACCCGACTCCTTCTCTCAGTTCTCAACTGTAAGTTTTTCTCGGACAGATCTATTCAACGAAATACCATTCAAAAAGACTTTTGTAAATTCATCTTTCTGAAAGGGCAGTGATCCTTGAGTAAAAACATAACATAGCATGTCATAGTTCATCATTCTAGGATCATCATATTTTTTTATCGCTCTCAGAGTAAAGTCATCCAATACAGCCTGTTTCCCTAAGTTCCTTAATTGCTTTAGGGGATCAGGTATCTTCTTTGCTGTACGCTCTGAAAGAATGGGCTCCGTTCTCGTATTAACATAAACAAGGCTCTCTTCCCCCATGAGATGAACAAACCTCAATGTTTCAGATGGCTCAAATCCTATTAAAACGTCTAAATTACCAGCTAAAACCTCCGGTGAATAGTGCAAATATTGAGGGTCAGCAATAGTAAAAATTCTTAATTGGGCGTGTATTGATCCAAGGGTTTGAGCCCCTCCTTTGAAAACAGAGCCTTGACATTTCATACCCTTTTCAAAGCATAGCTGCTGAATCCATTTGGCAGCACTTAAAACCCCTTGCCCACCGATACCAGCAATTATAAGATTGAGGGAATTACCCGTTCTCATGGTCCCTCCTAATTTGAATGGCTTCATGAGTGCAAATCTCACGACACACTCCACACCGAGCGCACCTTAAATCATCAATTTGGAAATCTTCATTTTCTAATTTCAAAATCGCCGGACATTGCAACTTTATATAGCAATCATTGCAATCTCCACAGCGAGCCGGATTTATATAGTAGGTTTTCACATCCCTTTCTATCTCTGTCTCTATTGAAGGTCTTCTCGCACACTCTCCCTCAAGCCAAATCACCCTGACGCCCTTTTGATCTAGCTGATCTTCTAATTTTTGCTCAAATTCATTGGGATTCAGAGCTGAAGCAAAGATAACCTGATCAACCCCTATAGAGTTTAACAGGTTTTTCACATTCACTTTTTTATGGGTAGTGGGAGACTCTTGATGTCCGGTCATGGCCACATACCCATTATCAAAGACAATATGGAGAAAGTTGAGTTGGTTTATAACGGCACTTTGCAAAGAGGTAAGACCTGCATGAAAAAAGGAGCCCTCACCCCCGGTAGAAATAACTAACTGCTTTTTTAAAATCTGACTCATGCCCTGGGAGATTCCGATTCCCGAATTCATACACATCAGCCAGTCCGCCCTATGAGGAGGGAGGGAGGAGCAGCCAATATCCCCACCCACAATCACATCCATCCCACCAGTAACCTTTTCTATACTGAAAAAAGCTG
>CAYFLR010000015.1:13254-21762 GCA_964343805.1 uncultured bacterium
CAAGCGTTCCAGAACTTCAACCTCTATAGGTTTTGGAGAACATGCGTTTTTCGGCTGATGAGGTGGCAACTGCTTAAGATATTCATAAACGAATTCAAGTTTCATCTCTCCATAAGCAGGAAAAATGTCCTTACCGTGGATTTCTATATCAAGCTCATTCCATAAATGCATTTTCACCTGCATTTCCAAAAAGCCATCTTGATCTTCAATGATGATCAACTTTTCTTTGCCCTCTACCAAATCGACAATTTGTTCCCTCGGCAGAGGATAAACCCGCCCCACCTTAGCAAGATGAAAATGATCTTCTAATTGCAGCTGTTTTATTGATTCAAAGGCATGATTAAAACAGAGGCCCCGAGTTAAAATGGCTGTGGATGCCTCATTGTTGAAAAAGGTTTCAAATGCCTGGTCTTGCTTTGCAATCTCCCTCATTTTTGCCAGCAATTTCTGATGATTATTGATAGCTTTTTGCCCCACATTCACATAGCGAGCTTCTTCCTTTTCAAAATAAAAGTCTCTTTGAGGAACACTTATGGATGAGAGATCAGGCATTTCTACAAAGTCCATGTTAAAGCAAAGGCGTGTGGGTAGGAAAATAAAAACGGGCACCTGATACTTTTCAGAGAGGGCGTAGGCCTCTAGGACATCTTGGTAGATCCCTCGAACGGAGGTGGGTTGAAAATTCATCTGTGCTACATAGTGGTGAACATCCTCCTCACCGGTACTGCAGTTTGCACCAGGATCTGTACCTACCACCACTACCATACCACCTTTAACCCCGGTATATCCGACATAATTCAAAGGATCAGCAGCAATATTGACCCCCACATGCTTCATCACGACTAAACTTCGAGCCCCACAAAAACTGGCACCTGCAGCCGCCCGGGCCGCAATGTGTTCATTAAGGGCATCGTACTACAGGAAGGTTATACTCAGCTTTCAACTTCTTATAAAAGGGTTCCACTTGATTTACCGGAGAGCCCGGATAATGGCTAAAGTAATCTACGCCCGCCACCACCGCCGCCGCGGCCACTACTTCATTTCCAGTTAAAAGCCTATTCATGTTTTTCCATCTCCGTTTTTAATAGGGAGCCATCGATGAGCAATAATGGGCAACAAAGTAAGATCTGCTACTAATGCAATAATTAAGACGAGAGCGCAGGTTAAACAAAACCAATACTCAAAATAATAGAAGTGGTCATCATTCCATTTCCTAATTCTAATAATGGGGCCTTTGATCTCACTAGACGAAACAGCACATGAATACTGTCATCCACCACCAGACCCAAACAGACGACTGCTGTCATTGCGGTAACCACATTTAAATCAATCGACCCCCATACATAAAACAGGATCAGGGTCAGAAGAGGGAGAGTATTTACATAGAGTGCTAAGGCAGTGAATCTCCAAGAGTGGGTCAAAAAATAAAATAGGAGCAGAATGACTAAAGCCGAAAAGGAGAGGGATTTAATGAGTGAACGGGCCACCTGTTCATTAATGGAGTCATAGAGTAACACTAAGCCCGCAAAAGAGTAACGACAGCGATCATTATATTTTTTCAATATAGGAAGTGCTCCATTATAAAAAGGTTTAGCAGAATCAGCATCATCCAGCCTCACCTCTATTTTATAAGCCTCTCCCCCGGAACTCCGATAGGGATTACCCGTTTCGATAAATGTCCACATGGAGGGGGGTAGTTGATGCTTTTTTATATAATCAATCCCCTCTTTAATGGACCCAATGCGAACTACCATAGGAAGATGCTCTAGTTCATCAACGATGTCAGCAACTACCAAAGGAAGATCATTCACCGGTAACTTGACTCCCGCTGGAAAATTGAAGGTTCCATGGGTCTCAATTAAGATTTCCACCGTCAATTGGGATCCAAATTGACGATTAAATTGCTGATGGTTTTTATAAAAGGCATCCCCATGAGGAAAAAAGTCATTGGCATGACTACGAAATGAGAGCTGTCCGATTAAAAACATCCCACCAATGCCGGCCAAAATAAGTAACACTGACACTCCTCTGGCCCGCCTAAAAAGGGTCTTTGTTAAACCAGCGAAAAAGTGATGCTTGGAATGTTGTTTGATATTTTTCATGGTCCAAGGAAGAAGTGCTGGGACCAGCATATAAGTAAAGGCAAAAGAGACCAAAGTCGAAATAGCAGTAATACGTCCAAACTGCCAAATGGCATCCGTGGCATTAAAATAGAAAGAAAAAAAAGCTATGGCTGTGGTTGCTGAAGTCAGAAAGGAGGGAATAAAATACCGTTCAAAAGTAATTTTCACAGCCTCCATAGCATCATCCATTTCTCGTAAACAAGACCGATAACCGGTTAACAGATGAATCCCATCAGAGAGTGAGAGCACCAAAACGATGGGAAACACCAAGACAGTGATTAAGTTAATTTGATTGTTAAAAAAGGAGATAAAGAAAAGACCGGGTATAAGACCACTTCCCAGCACTGCCACCAACATGAAGAGTGCAGAAAAATTGCGAAAAACGAGCCATAGTACTCCTACCGACATGGCCAAAATCAGGATAGTAAGCCATATTAAATCCTGGGTAATGGCATTGGTTACAGAATCTTGAATGTGAAAGGAGCTGATGGCATGAATTGATTTTATGCCATTGTATTTTTTACCGATTAAAGCATCAAATTCATCCACATTCACCGAACCAGGAGGAGTAAAATCATAGAGGAAAGATGAAACTTCCTTTCCCACCATTTTACTCATAAAAGGCAGTTTTCTTACTTTTTCTAGGGTGGTGTAAATGGGATCGTAAGGATTCCAAACAACCAGAGGAGACGCATCTAAAATGGTATGTAAAGATAAAATACCTAAGCTATCTGTTTTAAAATGACTTTGAAGTGCATAAGAGAGAGATTGAAGACCGACTATCACCTCTCTGGTAGGAGTGCTTTCAGGAATAATATGCAATTGAATACCAGCGGCATGACCAAAGAGCTTTTCAATTTTTTGCTGATTTTTCCAGAGCGGATCATCTTTCAAATCAAACTCGGACATGGATCCATCAATTTTGGGTGGCTTAGTAAAAATTATCATCAGGCAGAGCAGAAAAACTGCGACACTCAATAATTTTAGGCGATGAACAATGAGTCCATTATAAAATCGAGGCAGAGAAAAGTTCATTTATACTTTTTCAGTGAATTTTAATTTTATAAATTCTGGTGGAGGCAATTTTAAGCCATTAGGAACAATTCGTCCAGCTGCAATGATGTTTCCTCCTCCGACACTAGAGTGATGACCATAAGCCACCCCTAACAAAGCCTGTTTTGAATCTACAAAACCCTCATCGGTAGGTATCACGATGTTTTCTTGATCCAACCGGATATCACAGTTGATCACCGCCATCACCGCGCTATTTCGACCGAACACTGAAAACTGATAAGGACCATGAATCAGATAAACCTGTTCATAAGTTAAACAGAGATGCACATGATTCTTATTGGAAATATGATTTTGCCTACCGATCACTGAATAGGTCACCGAAGATTGGTCTTCTAGGATGGTACCTCTCCCAATATGGGAAAACCGAACCACACAGTGAGCTCCGATAAATACATTGTCCTCAATGATGGATCCTTCAATGACTGCTGTGGGATGGATTTGGCAGTTTTTCCCCTTCTTATTTAGGAATTTTAAACCAAAAAAATAGAACTTACCAAAGGGAGAGAAGTACTTCTGGAAAAAGGTATCACTCATTTTTTTACGATAAGGAACGGATCGCATAAAATTGAGGGCTAAATTCAATTGCAGTAAGTGAAAAGGAGATGCCACCCGCCCGATAAAGGTATCACATTGATCATAGCGCAATCCTTCATCACGAACAATTTGGGGAGGGACTGGATAATGAGTTGGAAAGAGTTGCTGGGAGATAACCTGAGGTTGAAACTCCTTGCTTCCCTGTTTAACAAAGAAGAAATCAAAGAGGAGAATGTCATCGGTCTGATCTTTGGTTTGTAAGATAAAACGTTCATTAAAAGGGTTAGGGGCTAATGCCATCTGTAAAGAACCAGAGGCACCCTGTATATTTTTTTGAACCTCTTCGAGAAAGGAGGGGGTGAACAGCAGATCTTCATTAAAAAGAATATAATCGGAGTCTGAGATTTCACTCTCACTAGAAATATCTATCACCTCACCACCTAGGGATCGGATCAACTTATTCTGATAGTGAGCTAAAGGTTCCCCTAAAACAGGAACCTCACCAATGGACTCTCCAAAAGAATGGAGTTTTGTATCCTTTTTTAGCCGGTAGAAGTACATGACTAGCTAGACAATTTTTGTTTTTTCATTACCAAGTTACAGATAGAGTGCACGGTAAATAGACGCGGGATTTGTTGAACGGTAAGTCCTTCCACAAACTTATCATCCCCCACCTCAGGCATCAACCGTTTGAGGGTCTTAACTCCCGCAGGAGTCAATACAGTATCCACTTCAAATTGTTCATCACCCGTTTCTTTACGAGCTTCTTGCTCGAATTCACCAATGGTAATTTGAATAGAAAATTTACGTTCTAGTTCATAAAGTAAATCTATTAAATCAATGGAATCAATATCGAGATCGTCAATTAAAGTGCTCTCCATAGAGATCTCATCTTCCTCTAAACCGCAAGAACTGGTAAGGCAGGCTGAAACTCCCTTATACACTTGTTCTAATTCCATTCCCCCTCCAAAAAATCAAATTGTAATACCACCATCAACCTGGAGGACTTGCCCTGTTATAAAAGCCGCCGTCTGGTCTGAAGCTAAAAACAGCACCGCTTTAGCTACTTCATCGGGTTCCCCTATCCGCTTTAAAGGGGTTTTTTCCAATACGTAGTCAGAGATTCTATTCAGCATTGGCTTACTCATTTTAGTATTTATAGTTCCAGGAGATACAGCATTTATCCGAATGCCCTTTTTCCCCATTTCCAATGCTGTAATCTGGGTTAACCGATTGACTGCCGCTTTGGCCGAAGCATAAGCAGCAACACCCCTTCCTAAGCGATAACCAACCACCGAAGAGATATTTACAATGGCGCCATGTTTAGCCCTTAACATAGGTTTTAATACAATTCGGTTCACTCTTGCAACAGCATTTAAATTTATGTTGATCATTTCATCCCAGGCCTCTTCTTCAGTAGCCAAAAAAGGCATCTCAAGACTCTTGCCCGCGTTGTTCACTAAAACATGAATTTGTCCAAACTTTTCAAGGACATCATCTATAGCCTTTTGGGTTGACTGCTCATTGGAAATGTCTCCTTCTACCGGATAACAAAGCTCCTTTGTAATCTTATTTTCTTCCATCCAACCAAAGAGCTCATTTAATTTTTCAATATTTCCACGATAAAGAGGGACAACTTGAGCCCCTTCCTCCATAAATGCCTGGCAAATGGCCAAACCAATTCCACCATTGGGACCTGTGACGATCACAACTTTCTTCGCTAAACCCAAATCCATATTCTATACTCCTACTTTCTGCACTGCCAGAGAGGTATTTACACCACCAAAAGCAAATGAGTTACACAGGCAAGTTTTTAAGTCCGCTGCTTGATTATCTCCCAAAACTAATCTGGGAATATCGTCTACAATGGGCTTTTCGGTATTTACTGTACAGGGCATAAAACCATTTTCCATCGACAGATTCAATATAATCATTTCAATAATGCCCGCCGCTGAGATAAGATGTCCGTGCCGATCCTTGGTAGAACTTACCCACACATCTTTAGCTGATTCTTGCATCACCTGCTTGACCGCATCTAATTCAATGGGATCATTAGCAAAGGTTCCGGTTCCATGTAAATTGATATAATCCACCTCTGAAGGCTCAATTCCACCGTGCACAAGAGCTTGCTGCATAGCTCTTTGCATCCCCTCGCCATCAGGTCTGGGAGCAGTGATTTTGTAGCCATCTAAAGTATTCCCGTATCCTTTGAGTTCTAACTTGGGTTCTAAACCCGACTGTTTTACCCCCTCTTCTGAGGCTAGTAACATCAAGCCAGCTCCCTCACCTAAAATTGTTCCTCCCCTATTTTTGTCAAGGGGTTTGCAAACCTTCGCGGGAAGAGAATCTGAAGGCTGAATCACCCCCAATTTAGTAAAGGCAATGAGCCCTACGAGATTCAGTAAAGAATCGGATCCACCGGTCAGCACGAAATCCACCTGCCCTCTTTTTATCGCATCAAAAGAAAAGGCAAGAGCTTGAGCCGAAGAAGTACAGGCAGTGAGCACCGTTTGTTGAAAAGCTCCTAAACCAAATTTTTCTGCTAGATAGATACTGGAAATATCTAGAGAATTAAAGAGCCGATTAATTTTCCGTTTCTTATCATTGAAGGTCGAAACCGCATGCAGAAAGGACTTCTCTTTGGCCGGATCATAGTCGTTGAACTGATGACCAAATTTATCAAAAAGAGGGATATCGAGGCCAATTCCCAAAATAATCCCTGCTCGGGCAGGGGGACACTTTTCTAGATAATTTAACAGACGAGGACTGAAGCGATTGGCTGCAGTGAGAGCCAGTTCAAATTTCCGATCATAGGTAGCAGCTTCAATGATCTGCTCAGGCTCTTTATTATAAAAAGGGGTGAGATCATCCTTGATCTCAGCACCGAACTCAATCGGTAATCCCTCCGTGGAAAATCCTGAAATTTTATCGCCAGCTAAGAATTTATTCTTCAATGAACTTAATACAGCTTCATTCCCCACACCGATGGGACTGACCGGTTCATAATCAAGAATAAATACACTCATATTTTACCTAACCTCCTTCGCACGATCAATCTTTATCCAAGTTTCACGTCCGTAAGGATCTCGATCAAGACACATAACATGATGTATTTGTCTGATTTTCATCCAATCACAGGCGGTACTCACATTGATGGCTGGAGCAGCGACTCCCAAGGTTCCCACAAAGGGAAACCAACTAAACTTTTCACCGGCAAAATCATTATAAGCCTCTTGCTCTGCATGAAAGTTTGACTCATTTCGGCCACCGGTAAAGAGAATACCCTCTACTTCTTTATCTAGATGGATGGCATCGTAGACCTTTTCTTCTTCCTTATTAAATAGGTTGGGGACCATAGGAATTTGCTTTGCACCAACTATTTCAAACTCTAAAGGGCGACTCCGACTTCTCATACTCTCTTCAGATTCTAGCAAGAGGAAAGAAGCCCCCATAGATTCATAGGCGATACCTTGTTCATTTTCAAAGTTAGTAAAAGGAATAGCGGCATAGTCACCGGCTCCATTGGCCGCTCCCACTACCACTTTAGAAGCTTCTCCTGTTTTGATGAGATGATAACCATGAAAAATACCATCAAAGGTGGAAGTGGATGTTTGACCAAAACTGGTGTTACAGCCTTTAACTCCAAAATACTGAGCAGCAAAAGAGAGACCAGCATTAGTAAGCGACTTCAAAGCAAAAAGAGGATGAGTCACTTTAAAAAGAGCCTGGTTTTGTTCAGCCTTGGAGGAATCCATATGTTCACAGTAGGCGCTGATCATCTGATTCATTTGCTCTTTGATTTGATCTAGATAGATGCCACAAGAAACAAATAATGGGGTATCTAAAAGTTGTTCTGCAGAGAGATCCGACTTGGCAAGGAGTTGTCCAATACCCTCTAAAGCTATGAGAACATCGGGCCTCATGGACTTACTGTCTTTACGATTGGGATAAAAAGGACTCTTTTTGGTGACACCTAGGTCTGCTAAATTGAAACTCACTTTAGGAAGAATAGCTTCTTCTCTTTTAAAAGAAAAAGGAGTGGCCAGCTTACTTTCCATTCCTTGCCTATCTAAATTGGGCAGCAGCAAACTACTGGCAGAGAGAAAGACCCTTTGGCTCATCGAGTTAAACCTTCGGCAAATTCCTTCCCTTTAAAGAGAATTTGGGTAAAGTTTTTTCTTTGATCTTCTAAAAGATCGTTGGGAAATTTATCTCTCGGCAAAAGAACAAAAGAGAGATCCGCTTTGGCAGCAAATTTTCCTTCAATATAAACCGAGGCCGATCCATTACCCATTTTAGTATCTAATGTACCTAATTTTCCTTTTAATTCAAGTCGATCTCCCGGCATAGCAAACTTTTTGAACTTTGCTTTATGGACAATGGTTAAAATGGCATAAACCCCCACTTCATCCTCAGGAAATTTTTGCTGGTAACTCTCTTCAATCAGAGCCCCTACTAATTGGGCCATTGACTCAATAATGAGCACACCAGGAACGATAGGAAAACCAGGAAAGTGCTCGCCAAACACATCATCGGACAGAGACCAGCACTTTACCCCTTCGATCGATTGGCCCACTTCCATATGGGTAACTCGATCCAACATATAAAATTTCATAATAGCACTTCCTAACTAGCGGGAGGAACAGAGTAAGCTATTGGAATAACCCCAACCAGGTTCCTAAAAAGGGAAGGTAAGGTTGGCTAGCAATAGAAGCTAGTTTTTTATGGAGATCAGATCCATTGGTTAAACCGGGCAATACCCCTGCAAATGTAGGAT
>CAYFLR010000015.1:21784-27301 GCA_964343805.1 uncultured bacterium
GGCCACTTTATGGGTTTTCCATAGTTATAATTCCATGCAAAACGATAGCGGTCTTCATTGGTTCTCTCATTACCTAATAGAAAGCCATCGGGCTTAGCAAAGAGCATTCTAAGGTCGGCAATACCTGGATTTTCTGCATTAAAAAGAGCTGCAACATTCACGGTATATTTCTCTTTGATCCAATGATCTTGAACTGTCACTGGCACTTCTGAAAAAATGAGTTGCTTAGCAATGTATAGAACAGGCAGTGCATCTGTATGAATTTGTCTGGAATCTTTCGCATTGATGATGAATTTATGCTGATCAGGAAGTTTGGCCAGCTCGATCATGCCATTGGTGGCTTGAATCTGATGAATGATAGACTTTTGATGAAAAGATCTAGATTTGGTTAAAAGATCTTTGCCTTCTTTTTTAGCCTCATGACGAAGAGTCAGCATAAATGGGTAAGCTTGTTTGCCTAGCAACTTTTTCTTGAAGAGTTGTTGTCTAATTTCAAAGGGAGAGAGGAGTTTAACTCTTTTTCCAAAGGTTTCCCAAGCTGGATGTTGGGAATACATATGAGCCTTATATGTATCTTCAGTCAGGTCATTAGCAAACTTACCGGCATACTCAAAGTTATAGCTACTTAAGTAATAGGCAGTAGCTACCCCACCTTCATATTGCGCTACAGCGTGCCAGATATGAGGAGGCATCACGATCAAATGGCGCCCTAACTTTTCATTCATTTTAGCAGCGTAATCTTTTCCATAATGCAGTGCATGATCAAAAAGAAAAATGGGCTTATTATTGGGGTATTTTGCCAATACTAATGTGAAGTCAGCTAAATCTTTCTCTAAAATAGGAAGGAGCTTATCAGTGAGATAATTTTGCAGAGATCCTACAGTTTCAAAAATTCCCTTTTGGCCTAGGATTTCTTGATCAGGATTGGGATTAGTTAGGTAGTTAAAAAGGGCATCAATATGTTTACCTCGCAAATCAGCCCCTCTTTTAAAAGCTCTTAGGGAGAGAATAGAAGCAATATAAGCTAAGTCAATGGACTCAACTAACTTTCTCATTCTATAAACAGACCCTTTAAAATAAGGGAGTGAACGAGATGCGATGGCATACAACTGAGCAATATCAGAATCCTTATGGGATTTTGCATATTCTTGAATTTTAGCAACCGCTGCTTCCACTTGATCAGCAGTTGTGACACCATAGATAATTTCATTGAGCGCATTGGTAGCGGTTTGAGTAGACGGCGCTAAGGTCACATTGATGGAAGTAGGCACATGAGCCTGCTTTAACTCTTGATTGGCCTGCTTTTTACATGAATAAAAAAGACCTAAAAAAACGATTAAACCCACTAGAAAACCTGATCGCACCCATTGCTTGCTGCTCATAATTCCTCTCCTTATTTGTACCTCTCCTGAATATATACTTATATTTATAGCTAAAAGATGAGCTGAACTCAAACCATTTTTAGTCTTGGTGTGTTAAGTTAAGTAATCTTTACGATTATTTGAGGCGAGGAAAATTGAGACAATATATCAATTATCGCCCTTGAGCCACTGCTCGACTCGATCAAATCCCTCATCGATCGAAATGTGGGGCTGGTATCCTAGGTCACTTTTGGCTGCCGAGATATCAAACCAATGAGCGGTGGATAGTTCTTGAGCTAGAAAGGGAGTCATAGGTGGTTCAGTTTTTATTGATAGGAGTGAGAAAGACTTTTCAATAATAGACCCTAGAGAGGAAGCTACTTTCACCGGCATGATACGATTAACAGGCTTCTTGCCAACCATCAAAAGAATTTTATTAATAAAATCCCAGAGAGGAATAGGATCTCCTTGACTAATAAAATAGGTTTTTCCTGATAAAGAAGGATTTTCACTCAGATGTAATCCTGCAAGTACATGGGCTTCCGCCGCATTATCAATATAAACAGTATCTATAAGTTTATTTTCAGAGCCTATTCTCCAAAGCTTCTCAGCTTTTTTGATAATACGGGGAATGAGATGGTTATCTTCCGGCCCCCAAATCAGATGAGGGCGTAAAATAATAGTTTGCCCTCCTTCATCCGCAGCCTTTATGACCATCTGCTCCGCCAAAGCCTTGGTTTTTGGATAGTGAGCATGATA
Organism: uncultured bacterium; assembly: GCA_964343805.1. GTDB lineage: Bacteria > Bdellovibrionota_B > Oligoflexia > CAYFLR01 > CAYFLR01 > CAYFLR01. The sequence goes on from CAYFLR010000015.1 coordinate 23,905, forward strand.
CTCCTGTGGGTAAGGAACATCTTCATTTACACCCTCCATATCTTTTCCGTCAAATATCACGCTGGGAGAGCTGGTATAAACTAAAGGAATGCTATACTTTTTGACCGCTTTAAGAATATTTTCGGTACCCACTGTATTGGCAAGATAATACTCTTCATACTTACCGGCAATGCCTGGTTTAGCAGCCACATGGAAGATCATATCTCGATTACTACAGGCCTTAGCTACATCTTCCTCATTAACCAGATCCCCCTGAATTGAGTCAACTTTTAATAAGACCAACTCTGGATAGCTCCCTCTAGAAAAACTGGTGACATGAGCCCCCAACTGCACCAATCGTTTGGCTACTGCCTTTCCGAGAAATCCTCCTCCACCAGTGACCAGAATTTTTTTTCCCCGATAAAATTGTTCTAAACTAGTCACCTATTTTTCCTTCCGCCCAGACGGCCAAATTTTCTCTATTTATTTTGGCATTATGACGAACATCCACCGGAAAACTCCCATGAAATAACAGATTGGTAATAGGCTGAGTAAGGGGTTCTGAAGCCGCTTTGGCTAAAAGCCTCTTTTTCAATTCATTTTTCTCTGTGGTGGTGAGCGACCCTACCGTTTCAATACAAATGATGGGAATTTGCCTTCCACGGGGACCAATCCCCACTAAGGCCGACCTGGATACCTGCTTATCTAAATTAAAAATCGCTTCACAAGGTTCAGTAAACATTTCTCCCGCAGGAGTTGTAACACGGTGAGCTTTTCTACCACAGAACCATAGGCGACCCTCTTCATCCAACCAACCCACATCTCCCATCCGGTGCCAAATGACCTCTCCATCTGTAATTTTGGCTTTTCTATTCTCTTCTGGCCGGGCAAAATACTCTTTGGTTACCACGTCCCCACTCACTACAATCTCTCCAATTTTCCCCGCTTCCAACTGCTTTACATCTTTCCAATGACTGATTTCATCATCCGAAATTTCAATAATGACTAAATTGATACCGGGAAGAGGTTTACCCACACAGGCCCCCGCTCCCTCCTCTGATTTTTTAGCGGTCTCTTTTAAAATTTCTCGGCTGCCAATGGTGCTGATGGGAAGAGATTCTGTAGCACCATAAGGAGTGAATACCTCGGCGTCCTCATGAGTTAACATGGAGGTAAAGAGAGCTAAATGCTCTGGAACTGCAGGGGCTCCTGCCGAGAGAACCCTCTTTAAAGTGGATATTTTAGTATTATGCTTTTTTCCATACTCGGCCAGTTTTTTTAAAATAGCCGGAGATGCAAACATATTTGTTATTCCATGGTCTGCAATCGCCTGCAATAATTTGCGAGGATTTGCCTTCACCGGCTGGGAGGGATTCATATCAGGAATGATGGCGGTCATTCCAAGAGCCGGACCAAAGAGAGCAAAAAGTGGAAATGTTGGTAAATCAACATCCCCAGGGCCAATGCCAAAGGCTTCACTCAAATAATTTACCTGAGCATCAAACATACCATGTTCGTAAATAACTCCCTTGGCAGGCCCGGTACTCCCCGAAGTAAATAATATAGCGGCTTTCATTGCTGGTGATGAGGAGTGTATTTTAAATTCTGTTCGACCATTAAGAAAAAGTTGCTTATGAGTCATTCCTCGCCAAAACCATCGTTTACCAACAGTAATAGAGAATTTTATACTGGCAAAAGATTTTGGAAAAAAACAGGAAACAGCATGAGCAAGCGGAATGGCAATAAACACCTCAGGCTTGACCTCTTTCACATTGGCCAACATCTGTTTGATTCCCATACCGGGATCAATAAGAACCACCACGGCTCCCAGCTTGAAAATGGCAAACACCATGGCAAAAAAATCTAACCCTGGTTTCACCATCATCAGCACTTTCATACCCGGTTTGACTCCCATATCTTGGAGAGAGGAGGCATATCTATTGATGGTTTGATCCAGTTGCTCAAAGGTGAAATGAAGGTATTTGACTCTTCCTAATTCATCGGTTCCTGCCGGAACCACCACTGCCTTTTGATGAGGGATCTGCTTAGCCATTTTCTCGATGCGAAGAGCTATATTACCTGAATGTGAAGCGGAAGGGCAGATCATAGAATCGGATGTTTCTCCAGAAATTGTCTTATCTTCAATAAAATCTCTTGGCCTGCATCTTCCAGCACGTAATGACCCGCATGGGCATAGGTATTCACTTCCGCATGAGGAAACCTCTTTTGCCATTCAGCTAAAAAGTGATGATCAAAGACAAAATCTTGCTCTCCCCAACAGATCAACATAGGCAGCGAAGCCAATTTATTTAGGTTTTTATCCACGGTATCTACCAAGGAATAGCTAGGGTCTTCTTTGGTGGTGGGAATATCTTGCACAAATCTAAGGGTGGCCACTCTATTATTCCAACTATCGTAGGGAGCTCGTAAACCCTTTCTCAACTTAGCGGGAAGCCCTTTTTTACTTCCGGTAAATGAGGCCACTAAAGAAAAAAGGTTAAAACCTCTAACGGCAGGCTCCGCAAACAAAGGTAAATTCTTTAACACCCAAAGCTGCCACGGCAGTTTCTTAGAATCGGGAAGCATAAAGCCAGATGTATTAGTGATAATGATCCTTTTAACCTTGGCCAGATGCCCTAAAGCCCATGCACAGCCAATCATCCCCCCCCAGTCATGAAGTACTAAAGTAATATTGTCTAACTTCAAAGAAGAGATCAACTGATCCAGATCCTGAACTCGATTGGCTAAATAATAACCATAATCATCTTTAGAGGGTTTATCTGATAAGCCACAGCCAATATGATCGGGAACGATCACACGGTAGTTTTGCTTCAACCCTTTCACCAAATCTCGATAGTAAAATGACCAGGTGGGATTCCCATGAATCATAACAATGGGCTCCCCTTCTCCTTCATCTAGGTAGTGGTATTTATGACCTCCACAATCCATATAATGAGAAGAAAAAGGATACTCTACTTCAAACTCTGCTCGATTAAATCCCATAACGTTACCAATCTAATCCGATCATTAAACAGTTGAGACCGCTGCCAATCCCTAAAAAGCCCACCTTATCGCCTTTCTTTAAAAAGCCATGTTCGTGGGCAATGGCTGCTGATATAGGGAGAGAAACGGTTCCGATATTTCCTAAATACTCATAGGTGGGAAAATCTTTTTCCATGGGAATTTCTAAACTTTGTAAAACCGTTTGATGATGGGTTTTTCCCACCTGGTGACAAACCACTTTATCCGGTAAAGAAGGCCCCCACTGTAATACATCATTAAATTTACGATAAGTCTCTTTAGCCAACGCCACCCCATTTTGCAGAACGCCAATAGCATCCGTCCTGATAGAAAGTTCACGGCTGTTCATATTGCCCACGCCTGGACCCCATCGACAGAGCTGATTGTGCTGGGTGGC
>CAYFLR010000015.1:27337-29047 GCA_964343805.1 uncultured bacterium
TTTCACAGCAGCACCACAAATCCGATGCCCTTTATTCGACAAAGAGGCATGAGTCAAAATCATTCCGATAGATCCAGAACCGCCAGTCATAGTGGCAATGGAGTCTTTAAAAAGTTCCATGGAAGGTTGGTCTAAGAGTTGATTAATGGTCTCTTCCATTATCTGCCTTGATGACTCACAAGAAACCACCATACCTGCTTGAATTTGGCCGGCTTCAATGGCAGTTGCCACCTGAATAAGACCATTCAGAGCACCTAAACAGGCATTAGAAACATCATATATCATAGCATCAGAAGAAATACCCAAATCATGAGCCGCCACACAGGCAGTCGCAGGCTCCAGATAATCTCGACATACTCCTCCATAGACAAACATGCCGATCTGACTGGCATCAATAGAAGAGTCAGACAGAGCTTTCTTACCGGCAAGTAAAGCCTTCTCAGCCATACTGTGGCTGGGCTCCCACCACCGTCTCTCTTTAATTCCTGTCAGGTTTTCAATGGTTCCTGGTACAATATTCAGCTTATTCAAAACCGGGTCCAAGACCCGTTCAATTTCTGGAGTGGAGACAATATGAGGTGGCACCTCATATCCTATAGAGTCTAAATAACACGATTTAAAAAGCATACTCACCCTCAGGGTAAAACTCGAATTGCAAAGTCAATCATTTCGTAGATGTACAAATCGTCTACTTTAAGAAAGCCACCCGCTTTTATCACAAAATTCTCATCGTCGATATCACTAATATGGGCATCCACCTCCACCAGTTGATTGGTAGGAATAACCTGCCCTCTATAGACCCAAGAGTGAGGTGAACCAACGAGTATCGGCTCAAAGTCAGCGTTAGCCACTTTCTCTCCCCATCTATGCACAGCAAAGTATTTAAGCAGTTGAATGAAAGATTCTAACCCTAAAGATCCCGGACAGACCGGATCCTGATAGAAATGAGCTTTGAAAAACCACTCAGTGGGATCCACTCTTTTGATTCCCCGCACAAAACCTTTTCCAAAAGGCCCGCCATCTTCAACCAGGTGAGTTATCTCATCGATCATACGAAGGGAAGGCAATGGATTCACATCTGAGCTGATTTGATAAGACCCAGGAAGATCTCCTAGCTTCATTTGGATTGATCGGGCATGTTCTTCAGGAGTCAATTCATAGGCTCGCTCTTTGGCATCACGGATACCCACTTGGTTAGAAAGAGCCACCGCTGTAAAAAAGCCAAAGGCCGTATTTCCCTCGTAGATCATTTGTCGATCACGGGTCAAAATTTCCATATCGAAATTCTGAATAATGGTATTGCCTAAATCGGAAACTTTAGTCAGGCGGCAACGCATAATCAGAGTTCCCATATCAGGGAGAATTTCCTGATGGAGGGTAGCAGTTCCTTCCAGGTTTCTGAATTTTAAATCGGTGTCACTGCGCAGAGCCGATCCTAAATAAGCTGCTAACCAACCACAAGGTTGTAATGCAATCTCCAATAAGACGCTAAAAGGCATTGAAGCCTGTCTATTAGCGGAAAAATACCAGGCATTGGTAGGAACATCATACTCTGATTCAACCCACCCCCCTGGTTTTAAGACCCAAGGTTCAGGCTCCACACTCGTCACCCGACTCATAAATAGATAGGGAGGTCCAGGTAAGCGGGCAATGATCCGCTCTTCATCAAATTGAGTATAAGGAGATCCAAAAGCCTCTGAGGGTTTGCCA
>CAYFLR010000015.1:29066-46821 GCA_964343805.1 uncultured bacterium
TCATAAAGATGACCTGAAATATCAGTTTTCTTCTGCCACAGTTGTTCTACTTTACTTTGAGAAAGTCCGGCAATACGCATGGACATATCTTGGAAGGTAACGATGGCTTCCCCATCAGCATACATAATGGCATCTGCAATTACATAAGGTTCAGGATTATACCCCCACTCTTTAATATCAATTTGATAGATCACCTTACTGGTTTCAGGCGTGACCGGACCGCGGCATTTCAATACACTGGGCACTCCTTGAATAGGCTGATAGCTAATCTCTCCTTGTTCTCCTACCCATCCCATTCGGAGGAGAAAAACACGAAGGGTGTGAGCACAGCATTCGTACATCAAAGTTCCAGGCATCACTTTATCGTCCACAAAATGACAGGTTAAATACCAGTCTTCAGGATGGACATCCGCCTCGGCTTGAATCACTCCCCTTTGATACTTACCACCCTTTTGATCAATCTTTAAAATCCGATGGATCAACTCCATCTTGCCCTCGGGTAAGGTGACCGGGTTATTAAAAGGGAGATGCTGCCAAGCAGCACCAAAACAAGAGAAATTACCGGCTCGAATCTGTTTCAATTCTTCACTATTATAAGATTCTATTGCTTGAAGTTGGTGAGGCCAAATATGAGTGAGAGGATTTAATGCCTCTTGTTCACTAAGACCTTTATCAATAATTCCGCCGGAGTTTTTCACCTCTTCCGGAGTAAAAAAGCCCGCACAACCGTTGGTCATAGTGATCAAGTGCTCCGAACCAATATATCCTTCAAAATTAAAGAAGAACATATAGGTTTGACCCTGACGGATGAAACGATCGATTTTGATATAATAACGAATCACCTCACCCGCTTTAGGCAACTCTCGATGAAAGCACACCGTGGCATCTAATAACCGATAACTTCTGAGACCTTTTACTTGCAGATCAATTCCTAAGTAAGAGCAGAGGAACAGATCTGCTTGACCTGCTTCTACTGAGATACAAACAGGAGCATAACCACAATCTAGATACCAGGAGCCCGCTTCCACATCATGCTCTGTGACAACTTCGCCATGAGACATGGAGCCTTTTTCACCGGACACAGACAGAATTCGATCCACTAGCATGAGAGGTTCATCGGGGAGACGAACGCGGACTGGGTAAGAGTCTACGATTCTAAATTCTTCACCGAGCACATCACCCACATTACCAATGGCAAACAGGAGACATTTATTTCTGTCGTAGGCCAACTTGGGGCCCGTTTCAGCAAAGAACTCTTCTGAGACATCCATCTGCTTCTCAAGCATCTTCCTGAGAATAGCTGTCTGGCAGGCAAAAGTGTCCGCATAGTTTGTCATGGTTTTCTGCATCAAATGCAAAAACTTTTCATGAGTAGAGATGGTATTTTCCATCTGCTCAGTCATATCTTTAATGAGGTTCACCTGATCTTCAGATGAAGCTGCAACCTCAACAACCGGTGGTTTTTTTACTTCAACCGGGTGACTGTTTTTTTCTACCACCGGATTTATTTTTGAGAAATGATAGGAGCCACCTAAATTGACTTCCATCTGTGTTAGCTTGGTTTCATTCTTTTGAGATGATTTTTTTGGATAAAAAGCATCCAGGCTCACAGGAGCACCAAGGGCAGCCAATCCACCAACTAACTTGAGCACAGACACCACTTCATCTTGGTCTTTCAAATTGGCCGATTGAGCATAAATATTTTTTCCGTCTAAAATTTTATTGATCATGCGACTGCAAGAATTTCCGGGACCTATTTCTACAAAGACTTTTCCTCCATCTTCATAGGCCTGCTTCACGGTATTTTGAAAATCAAAGCCTTCTAGTGCCCCTCCGGTGATAGAAGCCGCCGCATTTTCTTTGGTGAGTTCAAGCACTCGACCCTGGACACAACTATAAAAATCGATTCCTTCTGGCTGAGTGGTGGGAAAAAGATGTAGATTATAGTAATCATCTGCCACTGGTTTTAAGGCTTCACAGTGAACTGTCACCACCCCTTTTAATGGAATGGATTCACAACCCAACTGCCTCACCACCTCTAAAACTTCAGGTCTATCTCCACCAATAACACATTCAAAAGCAGTATTGACGATCAGCAGTCTAACCGTTTTAAAACCATTCAGCAGAGGCTTCACAACCTCCGCAGATCGATTGACTAACTGGGTTTCCCATTCAAAAGGAGCCTCTTTGGGAATGTTCCAGATTTCTCGAGCGGCCGTGCATTTTCCGGTTATTTCATATTTAAAGAGATTAGAATTGGTTAGCCTCTGTAGCATTTGCCCACGATCCGGCCATACACCCAATGCAAAATAACTAGCCGTCTCCCCCAGGCTATAACCAATAGAAGCAGAGGGTTTGATGCCAAAAGTTTTTAAAACTTCGGTCATCAAGCTCCCAAATGCCACTTGACCAAAAATCATATGGGTAGAATTAGATTCGAGTTGATTCCAAGCCTCGCTGCTCCAACTCTCTTGATGCCAATCACTCCGCCATGGAAGATAGAGCTCTGGTAAAAGTTGTGATTTCAGCTGACTGGTGGAGGCATCCATCTGCTCCATGACCTCTGGCCAATACCGAGCTAACTCTCCCCCCATACCTAGGTAATGATTGCCGGAACCCGGATAAACAAAGACCAGTTTTCTCAGATTGGCATGAGGCTGATAATAGAGCCCCTGATGATTATTAATGGCAACATTAGGATTTTTTTCCAAAGCCTCCATCAAATAATCACTCAAGCTCCTAAATTGAGTGGCCGACTTCACTACTAGAGCAGCCTTAAGCTCTCCTTCATGGACGGTGTTTTGCCACCAATCACCGGCCACATCATACAAACTCTTGGCTGAAGCGACTTTTATTCGAAGATCTTTGAGCTGCCCTAATAGGAGCTCTGGATCATTTGCCTGCAAAACAAAAAGGTGAGCTGGATAATCTACAAGGTTTTCAATAGGGCCTGGAGATCGATTCGGCACTCCCTCTTCCATTATAACTTGAGAACATCGCCCTCCAAGGGAAATCGAAGAAACCCAAGCCAACCGATTGCCGGCAATGCGATCTCGATACCAGTATTGGGTTTCTTTGGGAAAATGAATTTCCCGATTATGAACCAAAGAATTGGGAGTATTTTTACTAAAAGACTTTGCACTGGGTACCATTCTAGCAGAGAGACAAAGAGCTGTTTTGACCACTCTGGCAAGACCCGCCGCAGCACCCAATTGTCCCACCATGGGAGACATGGTCCCGATAGCACATCGTTTTTCTTCCCCTTTAAAGGTTGAATTGAGCACTTCAGATTCCAGTTGCCACTCTCCCTCTTCCGCAGCTGACATTTCGAGATAACTGAGACTATCGGTTCGACTTTGTGCATTTGCCAATGCTTTGTTAAAAGTAGATTGCATGCATCTTTGGGTAGGACCTGTTTTTTCACCATTCCATTCGATCCCAGAAGAGACACTCCGAATAACCGCATAAACTTTTTCGTTTTTCTCAACATCAGAAAGTCGTTTGAGGACAAGTGCCACCGCTCCATCGCTAGGACGACTCTCCCCCTTCTTTTTTCTATTTATAATTTTTGAAGTAATAATGTGACGTACATCACAAGTAAGATCAACAGCACCCACTAAAAAGGAATCCGTCTCGTTATTTCTTAAGGACCGGATTCCAATATCTAAGGCTGCCAAACCAGAGCATTCATCTGCTGAGACAGTGAAGCTAGGTCCTCCCAACATAAGAGCTTTGGCGAGTCGACTCACCACAATCCCCCCTAAAGCACCCACTGTTCGAGTGGAGTTCAAAGAAGGATAGTTAGATTCTTCTTCTGGGCTCTGCCATTTCATATGAAAGTTAGTGGCGTTGAAGTCAAAGCCTATCCCAATGGTAGTTCCCATTCGGGGACGAGGGCTTTTATCTGAAAGTCCAGCATCCTCTATAGCTTTTGCAGCCATTTGCATCATAATCAATTGCTGAGGAAGAACTTCTTCTATTTCATTCGGAGGAAGTGGATATTTTCCAAGTGAAAGTTGTAATTTTGCAATAGAGGCTCCACGATAGGAATGAGCTTCATCTTCCGTGGAGAGCCGATTCCCTTCGATAGGATGAAAGAGGTTTTGCTCTCTCATTATAGCTGATTGAAGTTCCTCTAAATTCTCCACCTCTCCGATATGAGTTGCCATACCCACTATAGCTATGGGGTCATTAGAACTTTCCACTTTGGGGTAGTTAATTGCTTCCGAATCGGCTTGCCACTCTTCCAGTAGAATGTGGCTATTGATACCGCCAAAACCAAAGGCGTTGACCGCTGCTTTACGCGAAATACCCTCTCCTCTGGCGTGCCAATTAAATGCATCAGAAGCCACATAAAAAGGAGAATCATCAAAAATTTCCCCATCTCGTTGGCTATCAAAATTAAGAGAGGGAGGTATGATTTTGTGGTTAATAGCATTGATGATTTTTATAATGGAAGCAGCTCCGGCGGCCGTAAGCAAATGACCTATCATGGACTTTACAGAACCTAAGTAACACTGCTGAGTTTCCCAACCGGTTGCCCCCCATAGTTTTTTCAAACTAGCCAGTTCTGTGCGATCCCCCATGGGAGTTCCTGTCCCATGACATTCGATCAAATCGATATCCTGAGGACTCCAGCCCGCCTGCTCGTAGGCCATTTCAAGAGCTCTCATCTGGCCTTCGCTATCTGGAGCTAATAGATTTCCTCCGATATCATTGGAAACTCCGGCACCTAACCCATCAGCGATCTTAGTAAATGGAGCGCAGCATCCATTAGGGGAGAGTGCCTGCAGTTGACTGAAGCCTATTTGAGTATATAAGTTAGAAGGGCGAGAGACTCCTCCAGCAAGAACTGCATCTGCGCTCCCTGATTGAAGCTCGTCACAAGCTAATTTAATACTATATAAGGAAGAAGCACAGGCAGCATCTAAGGTATAGCTGTTCCCTCTTAATTGTAATGAATGAGAAAGTAGCGCGGCAGGAAAACCCACCAGTCGACTGTTCAAACTCTCTCCAAAGCTCAAAGACTCCTCAGAAAGAATCCGTTTTGATATTTCAGCACTCTTATCACTCGGAAGAGCAATGGAAGCGAGAATCACACTCACTCGCTCTGGATCGAGATCTTTAGTTATACAACTCTTAAAAGCTTGATTCCCGGCATGAAGAGCCATCTGATAAAGAGGATCTAATTCTGCCAAAAGCCCTTTATCAATATTTAAACCTTCAAGATCAGGAGTAAATCCGTTCACCAAACAAGCATGAGAAGAAACTGCTTTATCAGGGGTTAAAGGGTTTTTTACAACCTCATAAGGATCTAAACCCCATCTCTCTTTGGAGACCAAAACTCTCGTATCTACTTTATCAACAATATTTTGCCAGAAGGATTTCTCATCAGGAGCCTGAGGGAAAACGCCCCCCATCCCTACCACTGCAATTGGAGGCAAATTCTTCATATCAATTTATCCTTCCCTCTTTATATGTCTTTGTTTAAAAGATTGAGCCAAAGACGCTTCCATGACAGCCTCGTAACCCTTGATTGATGCCACCAGAGCACCGTTTTGATCGATGAATTGAAAATCTCCTTTCATTTGGTAGGGAGAAATTTCAGTTACTTGAAGAGTCACTTTTACTTTTTCTTTAGGGAAATGGGGTTGATATTGCCTATATTCACCACAGTTGGTGGGTAATGAGGCTCGATCACAAACTTCCATACCCCATACAATAGCCAGCTGAAAAGCCCCATCTAAGATATTGGGCTCCGATATCCACTCACTGTATCCCGGTTTTTCGAACCAACTTTCTGGAGTACCTATGCTTTCGATTTCACCAACAATACCATCATCCGCATAGGAATGAATCTCTTTGATCACCCATAATTTCGTGCCATGGAAAAGGATGTTCCCATAAACATGTTCCAGGGAGTGAGGATACATATGCTCAAACTGAGGAACCATGGCAGCCCGCTTGGCCAAGGGAAGTTCTTTGGCTAGATGCACTGTTGAACGATAATGTAAACGATCATCTTCTCGTTCCCAGGAGCCTTTAACTTCCACCTCTACTTTAAGAGTGTTGGCATCTTCTTGTACCTTATCTGCATACATATTTATGTGATAATCTGCATGTTCAGGAAGCCGAATTCCACGCAGCACTTGCAAATTGTCCATTCCTTTAAAGTGCCATTTAGGAAATTTCTTCTTAACTGAATCGGCAATCCATTCTAATATTAAAGCCAGAGGAACCACAGATCGTCCCCCAATGACATGAGAGTCTAAAATGGGCATATTCTGTAAAGAAAATTCCATCTCTGCAATGGGCTTGTTGGTGTTATCTTCAATTTCAAGAGCGGGGATGCTTTTTTCTATGATATGAGTTTCACTAAAGGAATCTCCCAAAATCACCTCCACATCAGCCCGAGAAGAGTTGATCTCCTGCACAAAGGATTCTGCTCCTTCTTTTAACGGAATAAGATTGATTCCCGATTTTAGAAAATTCTTTCGTAACACCGGGGTTACCATTCCACCATCCCAAGGTCCCCAATTGAGAGCCACCGCTTTGCAATGGGGTTGCTTAGCCTGATACCACCTGGCCACCTTATTTAAAACCTCATTGGCCATTGCATAATCCACCTGTCCCACATTCCCCATTCGACCACTCACAGAAGAAAAGAGAGCCAATAATTTTAGTTCTCCCTCCTCAACATTGTTTAGTAAACAACGCAAGCCATTTACTTTGGTGGCAAAAACCTGCTCAAACTGTTCTAGACTTTTGTCTACAATATTGTAATCTCTTAAAACACCTGCTGCATGGACAAGACCTTTAATCGGACCAATTTCAGCTCTTACCTGATGAAAAAGTTCCGCCACAGCTTTCTCATTACAAACATCCACCGAGTGATAATAGGCTTTGGCACCTGATTTATGAATTTCATCAAGGGTCGCGTTGATGGTACGTGCATTTTTATATCTACGAAAAACTTTGTCCAGTTGAGCAGGTGTAGGGGTAGCGGGTGCAAACTCTTTTTGTAAAATTGCCCTTTTTATTTGAGCATCCTCAGTCAATCCATCTAACCACTCTGGCAATTCATCTACGGCTTCAGATCGTCCTAAAAGGACGAGAGTAGGTTGGTGCTTATTAGCCAGCTCAACAACAACATCTTTAGTCACTCCTTGAGCCCCACCGGAAACTACCACCACATCTCCAGCTTCTAAAGTAGTTGCTTCGTCAGTAGGATCTGCTTCTATCATCTCAAGCTCGTAACGCTGCCCTTCCCTATAACCCACTTCTATGGAGCCTTTGCCTAGTAAATCTTGCACTAACATCTCAATTGAGTCGTCTTTTCTCCAAGATGAAGAAAGATCAAAGGCATGACAACTCACATCCGTCCATTCACGGGCAACTGTTTTAGTGAGACCTGCTAAAGCGCCTGATAAAGGATTAATCTGATCGACTCCAGCTAAACCAAATTGACCATCCAATTGGGTCACAGAAGCAAAAAGTGCCCCACCCTCTTTGGCCGATTCACGCAGTTCTTTAGCTACGGCCTTGGTAAGAGCAAAAGCTTTAGTCATAAATTGTTCATCAGCGGGATTCCAGATTTGATCCGTTCCCTTCTTGGAATGAACCAGAATAAATCCTCCGGCCGGTTCACTGATGCTGTGACTTATGATGGCGTCCGCACTTTGTAAAGAGGCTTTAATTCCTTTTTTTCGTAAGTGTTGAGCTAACACAGAACCAATGGAGCCAAACTCATCCACAATAAAAATAGAACGATTTGGGGGAAGAATAACTGAAGCAGAGGAAGGCTTTGCTTTCCGTACAGCCTTTAGAGTCCGGCGTTTAACTTTTTTTTTTGATCCACCTGAACAACAGAGGCAAGTTCTTGTTTTGCAAGGTTAGGATCAGTATTAAAAGCAGGAGGAGTGAGGTAGTCTAAAATTTGACCTAAGGTTCTTAGATTACCCATATCTTCAGGAGCCACCTGTTTTAATCCAGGAGATTGCTCATCTAGCTTAGATAGAATCTCAACCCGTTTAATAGAATCGATACCGAGGTCAGCTTCGATATCCATATCCATTCCTAACATTTCAGTAGGGTAACCCGTTAAATCTGAAACGATCTGCAGCATGATCGGTTCAAGTGATTTACCTGCATCAGAAGAAATTTCCTCTACAGCAGGCTCAGGATCTTTTTCTTGTATAGGAGCAGGAACTGGTTCAACTGGAACATAGGAAGAAAGAGAAGAAGACTCAGTGGTGGTCACAATTTGGGACCTTGACTCGGCTCTTGGTTGAATGGTTTGTTGCACTGGTACCGTAACAGGTGCAGGAGCAGGAATTGATTGAACTTGAACTTCAGATTCCTCTACCGGCACATAGGATGGAGTCACAGGCTTTGGATCGACCGTTTCACGATAGGGAGCGATAGTCTCTTTTTGAGGAGCTGGAGGAGTAACTGGCGCTTCAACTACTCTTTGAGAATTTTGTGGCACACCCCAGAAGGCTCCTGCCAACTCTTGAGTTTGCATCATCATCGCTTGCAGTGTCCGATTTGCATTATCTTGTCCTTCTAAAAATCTCTTGTGAACTTCTGCAGTTTCTTTCTGAAGATTTTGGATTGAGCGCAATCCCTCTTGAACCACTTTAAAAGCATCCACTAATAATTTATCAGAGGGTTGGATCGGTTGACTTTGCACTGTTTGCTTAGGTGTTGCCATAGTTTTTTCTTCTCCATTCAAAACAGGTTGAGTTGTGGGCATTTTTTCCCTAACCCGAGTTGTTTCCCTATGTTTTTTCTCTATCATTTTAGGAGAAAGAGGCCGTTCATCCTTGGCATTAGAATAGTTTGCCCCTTTCAACGGTATATTCATTTTTAACTGACGATCATTAGATTGAGTGTTTTCCCACTCACCTAAATCCACAAATTGTCCCAATGCAGCTAGTTCTGCCAAGGTGGAGGCTAAATCCATCACCCCGGACTTTCTGCCACGTGATTGGTCCAAGGACAATACCTTAATTTTTGTTCGATCCAAAGTAGATTTTACTAATCCGGCAAGAACTGTTTTAGGACCCACTTCTACAAATGTCCGAACACCCTGCTTATAAAGGGTTTGAAGCATACCAACAAAATTTACTGATTCTGTCAGTTGCTCGGATAAGATATTTTTAATTTGCTCAGGATCAGTAGGGTAAAGATCGCCCATACTCCCTGCTAATACTGGGGTTTCAGGCTTTGAAAAGTCGAACTTCTTAATAAATTGAGCAAATGATTGCTTGGCGGGTTCCATAATAAAACTATGAAATGCAGCCGAAACAGGAAGTAAAGTGCAAGATAACTTGAGTTCATTACAAAGATCACGACAGCGTTCAATTGCAGGTTTCGTTCCTGAAAGAACTCCTTGCTTTAAGGAGTTGATATTAGCCAGAACCACATCTTTCACATCAGAGGCTATAAGCTCTAAGTCCTCGACTGAACCTTGAACGGCCAACATAGTTCCGCAGTCACCTTTGATATCAAACATCAAACGCCCTCGCTCCATAGATAAGCTATTGAGGGTCTGTTCATCGATACAACCAGCTGCATATAAAGCTACTAATTCACCATAGCTATGCCCAGCCACATAATCTGGTTTCAAACCAAATCTTTTTAAAGTGCGAAGCATCATACGACTTACAAATCCAATGGCAGGTTGAGCATACCTTGTTTCTGTAAGCACAGCTTGCTGCTTTTTTATTTCGGCTTTACCAAAAACTGCAGGAGGATAAACCACTTCAGCCAGCCGACGGCCTCCTTCAAATTCTTCTAACATTTGTAACTCAGCATTTCCTTCCGGAAAGCTACACATAATGTCCCGGCCCATCAGAGGGTATTGACTCCCCTGCCCTGGAAATAAAAAGGCCACTTTATCTTCAGCTGCACCCTCACCCCAGTGCACCTGCTTCATACTGCTGAGTTCTGAAATCTCATTTTTTCTGATATGCTCAAGAATCTTTTCTAGGAGAGTACGAGCCTCTTTGCCCCCCTCATTAAGTACTAATACTAAACGACAGGCTCCTTTGTGATTAAATTCACTTCTTAATTTTCGAGAGGCTTGTCGCTCGGCATAAGAGGAATCATCTCCTAAGGTGTTTATATAATCTTGAAGCTGATTGGCGACTGCTTCAACGGAGTCAGCAGAAAAAGGAATCAATTCAATTTCTCTTTGCCAACTCACATGAGCCTTATTGTCATCATATTCTTGCAATGCAACATGATAGTTACTACCACCAAAACCAAATGAGCTGACAGCTGCTCTGCGAGGAAAGTCTTGTACTAACCAAGGTCGAGATTCATTACTTATATAGAAAGGGTTATCTTCAGCTAAAGACTCACTCGGATCAGAAGCTTTGATGGTGGGAGGAATAACCTTATGATAGAGAGCTAATGCTGTTTTGATGACCCCAGCAATACCTGCAGCCGCTTTTGTATGACCAATTTGAGATTTAATGGAACCTATAGCCACTTGATGACTTTTAGGGTTCACATCTTTGAAGACTTCCTTCAGGGCTGAAATTTCAACACCATCACCAACTTTAGTTCCAGTACCATGAGCTTCAACCAAACCAATGGTATCAGGTGTGACACCCGCTGAAGAGTATGCGCGGTTAAGAGCTTTTTCCTGCCCCTCTTTTCTTGGAGCATATATACTTTGAGAGCGACCATCACTAGAAGTCCCAATTCCTTTTACTACAGCATAAATCTTGTCATTATCCTCTAAGGCATCATCCAACCTCTTAAGAACAACCATTCCGATACCTTCACCTAAAACGGTTCCATCTGCATTTTTAGAGAAAGGTTTTGAATCACCGGTAGGAGATAGAGCGGGTGTTTTACTAAAACACATATACATAAAGATATCATTGAGAGTATCAACTCCCCCACTGATAACCATATTGGCTTTTCCACTAAGAAGCTCCATAGCCCCCATATGAAGAGCCGCTAAAGAGCTAGCACAAGCTGCGTCAACAACACAGTTAGTACCACCCAAGTTAAACCGGTTAGCAATACGCCCAGCAACAACGTTTCCTAAAAGTCCAGGAAAAGAGTTCTCTTCCCATTTCACATAACTATCAGAGATGCGATCAACTACCTCATCCACTTTTTCAGCTGGCAGTCCTGCTTTCTCACAGGCCTTCCGCCATATGGGATGGCCAAGTCGAGCTCCCAAAGGAATGACTAATTCTTGTGTTCCGGTTACACCAAGAATAACGCTTACGGCTTCTTTATCAAACTCTTTGGATTCACCATATCCAGCGTCCTCTAGGGCTTGCTTAGCGACCACCAAGCCCAAAAGCTGAGAGGTGTCAGTAGCTGCTAAAATATTCGGGGGAATTCCAAATTCGGTAGGATCAAAGGGGGTCTGAGACAAGAAGCCTCCTCGATCACAATAAGTATGGTCAGCTTTTTTGGGGTCCGCATCAAAGTAATCTTCAGAGTTCCAATGAGAACTAGGAACTTTATCAATGGCATCTTCACCATTGTATATTAGCCGCCAAAATTCTTGCAAACCTTTGGACTTAGGAAACAAACACCCCATTCCAACAATAGCAATATCTGTTGAATTATGATCAAAATCATTCTGCTTCATAGGGTCCCTCAGAGTAAAGACTCAATTTCAAAAATTCAGACGACTTTTTATCTCAGCTAAGCTTAAAGGTTCAATTTTTTTCACTTGAGAAGATAATTTCACCCCAGCTTGCTCCAATTGAAACAATCTATTTTGCACAGTGGCGCCATAAAGTAAATTAAAAGCGACCGTCACCACATCTCTATTTTCAGTTTTTTGTAAAAAAGATCCCTGCACCCATTCATTAAAGGCTCCCATAGCAGGACCACACCATACCTGGTAATCCACTTTACGATCAGGATGCCCACTATTAGCCCAACCGGATGCTTGGCCTAAATAGGATCTAAATAAAAGAGCCATTTTATACTTGGGATTGGTGGCAGCTCGCTCCAACCACTTTGGATTTCTCTCTTGCAGAAACTGCTCAGTTTTCAACCACTCCTCTTGCCAAGAACATCGGAAAACGTTCTTCTCTATAAAAGCAAGGTGCTGAGGGGGAATTTCTTCCATTTGGTTATAATTAGTATAAAACTGATAGAGTTTTTTAGCTGTGATAGGGAACATAGTTCCACGCTTTAACACCTGAACCTGTACCCCCATTTCAAACATATCAGCTGCAGGTGCCATTGTAACATCGGCCTGAGCTGTTTCAGCCAGCATTTTTCTCACCTCGGGAGATGTACCAGATTCTACACAGGATTGATTAACAGAACCTGTTACTATATAGGCAGCTCCCATTGAGAAAGCAGCATAAGCGGAAGTTGGAGTAGCGATTCCTCCGGCTAACCCAACTCTTAATTCATCTTGAAAGTGATAGCGATCAGCTTGCTCATCTCGAACCGCCATAATAGATGGCAGCAAGGCCATCGCTGGTCGATTATCTGTGTGCCCACCTGAATCAGCTTCTGCCGTAATATCTGTCGCCATAGGGATGGTACCGGCAAGCTCTGCTTCTTCGGGGGAAATAAGTGCTTGATCTAACAGTTTCTTAACAAGCTTTTCTGGTGGAGGAGCAAAAAATTTGCGGGCTACCTCCACACGGGATATTTTAGCTATAATATTGTTAGGAGTTATCAACTGCCCTTGGTCATTTCTATATAGACCCTTCAGACGGAAATAGACTAATGGAAGGGTGATATCCATATAGGCAGATGCACTGATGAGAGAAACTCCGTGATGGATATAGAGTTTAACTAACTCCATTTCCAAAGAACTCTCTTGAGGTGAGTAGATTAAATTGATACCAAAAGGCCGAGAATCTAGTGATTTTTTAAAGCGAATAATGGTATCTTCGACTTCAGTAATAGGTAGGCCGGCAGAACCAAACATCCCGAGCATTCCAGCCCGAGACATCTTTTCTACCATCTCTGCAGAGGTAATTCCCTTTGCCATGGCTCCAGCCACATAGGGGTATTCCAGACGATATTTTTTACAAAATGAAGCAGAACCTAAGGCTTTAATATCAAGTGGCTGACAAACTCCTAAAGCAGGAACAGTCTTAGCTTCATTATCTGAGCCAAATTTAAGCAAACCACCAAGGCCAACTCACCATTTACCTTTAATACGGTAAAGGGATCCTTCTGCATAAGTTTATCTTTAATTGCACCTTGGTCGACAACAGGGTCTCGCCCTTCCGTGGCCCACAGTCCCAACTGCTTCGCGTTTTCACCAATGAACATTAATTGTGTCCTTCTATGTAAAACACCGGAAAGTTAGATTCAGATTCGATGTTCCTTCATACAATCAATCAGTTGAATTGTCAATTTGATATTTTTTTTAATTTGGCTTAACAGAGTTCAAAGGAACTTCTGCAAAGTGGCGAATAGGAGGAATGGAATCCTCCATCTTTAATATTTTTAAATGCGGGATCCGGATAACTTCTCCAGGCTGAATTTGCATGCGCATCACTTCATAATGGATCGGCCACCAACCTAAATAGGCTCTATACAGCTCTCGGTTAGAGTAAGACTTAACAGTCACTCCATTTATTCTGTGTATCCAATCAAATAGCGAAATAACCTTTCCATCTTCTAAGCGTACCGTTGACTTCTTTGAAAAGTCACCTTTATTACCCATCATAATCCAGAAACTACCTGACACTCTTAGCATAGCTAAAGCTTTGGCTATAACAACATCAGGACTATGGCTATAGGCAAAGGGACCATACATATCTGTGATCAAATTTGCTTTCCCGAACTCTCCCATGATTTCTTTTGGAGATAGGCTCTCTATATAATGACCCGTAATGAAACGAAAGTAGGAATCTTCTTGGGGTCGTCGTTTATAGACCAATACATCAGGTTCAACCAAAGCTAAGGCCGTCACTTTTGCTTTCTGCCTTGGCTCTCTCTGTCTGATCTCCTTTCTAAATTTATAATACCTTCCATAGCTTGTAACAGTTTCAAATAAATAATCTCTTACTGCATTGGCTCGTCCTGCTCCTAAATCAATCCAATGAGAGGAAGGCTGCATGTCCACCACCTCTTGAGCAAACTCTTGCCCATAAGATTTTAAATAGGAGTCTAAAAATCGTTCCGTATTGAATTTATTGGATTGGACGATTTGATTTAACTTGGTTTTGGTCTTTTCACAATCCCCTGCTTTTAAAGAGAGTGTGAAGCCCAAAGAAAACAAATAGGCAACAAAACAGACTAAATACAGCTGAAGCTTATGGGAATGATACATATTAATACTATATCATATGTTAAAACAGAAAGGGAGCCTGTACAAACAAGCGGGGAGCAAAAATACTATTTACTGGGCTATTTAGATCAATACGGTCCGTACTTGAATCTTTGAGTTTACCTATAACATAGGGATTAACACTGAGACTTTGCACTCCATAATCATGGTACTTAAAGTTCAATTTATTATTACCTTTGGCAATCACCGCAAAATGTTCTCCTGATAAAGGTCCATGCCTAAAAGGAAATATTGTCCGGAACCCCGCCTTAGAAAGAGTTGAATAGAGAGTACTAGCAGTTGTTTCTCGGTGAAAACTAAAGGTGGGCTGCAAAGAGACCCTCTTTCTGCTCTCCAAATTTGGAAGGTCCATTACTGCGAAACCATTCACAGCCAGGCTCTTATTTACTAAACTGTAAAATTCAAGAGAATAAAGCTTAGACACGTCATAGCTATTGGGAAATGGGAAGTCGATAATGATAGCATCAAACTTCTCCCTATTTTGCATCAAAAAAGTAAAAGCATCCTGCTCTATTATAGTTAAATCATCTCTCAACATAGATTTTTTATTGAGCTTCAACAGGGGATCAAAGGTTCGAGCTAGTTGGATAATCTTAGGGTCTAGTTCCACTAAGGTTATTTTGATTCTATGCTGTTTGTACTTCTGAATCTCTCTCACTACTAAACCATCACCTGCTCCCAATACCAAAATTTTACGGGGAACTTTTTGCATGAGCTGAATGGGTATATGAACCATAGCCTCATGATAGTAGAATTCAACCATCGAATAGAATTGAAGATGGCGGTTTATAAAGAGCGTATACCCCATGGTTTTTGGAAAATCTAAGTCATCCCTATTCTGAATGTAATCTATATAATCCACAATCTGTAGATAGGGGACATAGTGGATAGTCTGATAAGGAGTTTGAATGGTTTTTACTTTGGGGACCTTTTCTAAAAAGGAAAGCCAGTTTTTTGCTGCCACTGGCTTTAGATTATAAAAAAAGTTTTTAAGATTCATTTGATAGATGTAATCACCCTTAATAAGAGCGAAACCATGGAGTAAAAGCAGAGAAAAAATAGCTAGAATAAACTTGGGTTTTATCTGTATATACTTGAATACAATAAATAAAATACAAACTAATAAATTAAAAAATGCTGTTAATACCCCGATAAAATGCAGGGCATAATAAGGAAGTAGTAATAACGAAAAAACCAGAGCCCCAACCAGAGCCCCTAAATAATTAACAGCTAAAACCACATTGGAAGAAGACTTCTCTGTTTTTGAAGAGAGGGATTCTATAACAAGAGGTATTTCCATACCAGAAAAGAAACCAATCGCCACTGTTACCGACTGAGATAGCAATACAAAGAGTAAAGATCCTGGATTATAAGGAAGGTCTTTCCAACTCTCAGACCAATAACTCGCCAAAGAAAAAACTCGATAGCCAGTGTGAGTCATTAGTATATATAAAACAGCTATAGCCCCCAATAAGGCCAGAATGAGTTCAACTTTAAACAAACTTAGAAGAGACTTAGAGGTAGAAAATCTATTAGCAACAGTCGTTCCAATACCTAAAGAGGCAATATAGATACCAATCGTAAGACACTGCCAAAAAATAGGATGACCACCAGTTACTGATATTAATGTTTTAACTATAAGGAGTTCATAAACCATACTGCAATAGGAAATAACAAAGACAACCATTAGGAGTAGCATGCTATCACTATGAATTTTATTATGAAGAGACTTTATCATCTTTTACCTAAATAAAGGTGCTAATAGTTTATGGTCTATAAAGCTCTGAAAAATTAAAAGAGAAAGAATTACAATTAATACACCAACTCCAGTAGTGATTTTAGACAGTGATCCTTGTTTATAGTAGATCATCAAAAGTATAGCGACGACCCAATTAAGGAAGGCTACTAAATAAGCAACTTTAAATAATCCAAGCCAAGGAAGAAGTATTAAGGGAAAACATACTGCAGCTAATAAACTCCCAAAATAGTCAACCGCCAGTATAATCATTTGAGATTTCTTTTTAAGTCTTTCTGCTAGCTCCATCAGAAAAGGGAGTTCAATTCCAGATAGGAGTCCAATAATGATTATCCCCGCATGATTAATAAAAGTAAGCGTCCATGAAAATAAAGTATTATCCTGTGAGATCTGAAAGACCTGTGATAAGTTAATGATTTTAAAATGTAAAAGAGCAGTCCCGAGAGGAAAAAGAGCTCCAATCAAAGCCAGGATTAATTCCACCCAGATAAGACCATGAATAATCTCGATCTTCTTCTTTAACCAAGAAACCAAAAGCGCTCCACATCCCAAAGAAGCCATATAAAGTGCAATGGTGATATTATAGCGTAAGACAGTATTCCCGAGTGTAGTGGATAAGGTTTGCGCAAGAACTAATTCATAGATCATGCTACAAAATGCGAGTATGAGGGTAAGAGTAACTAACACAGACAGAACCCCATGTTAAAATCCTGGATCCCTTGGGCACAGAAAATAATTTTACGTATTTTTCACAGCTTACAATGTATCAACTCGTAATTTTACAGTCAAACCGTAAAATTAAGACCTAATTTTACGGTATTGACATAAAATTGAGAGCTATTTCTGTTTTTTAATAACAAAATATTTATCTGGTATCTGAGTATAAAAATAGCCCAACAAAGAAAAAATAGTTAAAAGTATAACTCCTTGAAGTTGAATGCTCGCGGCTAAAGGAACCACCTTCCCAATGTACCCTATGACAGGAGCCGTTACTGCAAAGAAGAGTCGTCCGCCCATCATCATCATCGATAATACCGTAGCTCTTTTGTCTTGATAGGTATATTTTAAAACCCAGGCACAAAGTACAGGGCGAATGAACCCTCTTACCGCCTGATGGCCAAATATAAAGAGAAAGCTCATAATCCCTATAATCTGTCCCATAAGAAAAAGAGGGATAATTTGTAACAGAGCAATTAACACTAATGTGCGAGGTTGACCTATTTTATTAGATACACGAGATGAGTATCTGCTTACAATGCCTGCAAAAAAATTAAAGCTCGCAAATATAATTCCAAAGCTCCAAATAGGCAGACCGCTTTGCTTCATATAGGGTTGGTACAACCAGAGTAACCATGTACTACTTCCTAATAATACGGCGGCAAACATCATATACCAACGAATTAACCGGTGCTTGAAAACAAATTTCCTAGCGGCACCAAAGAGATCCCCATATATCTCCCACGCTCGCTCTAAAGAGACATCTTTGGCTCTAACTTGCACCTCAGTAAACCAAAGCAACATAATACTCGCTATAAAAGGTCCGATAGCAGAGGCATACATGGTTAGCCTTAATGAATAAGATCCTATTACTCCACCGATTAGACTTGAAACAGCAAAAGATATCATTTGGTTTGATTTGGCTTGTCCTTCAATCTCACCGAACTCCTCTTCTCTTCCTAGTTCTTTTAATGAAT
>CAYFLR010000015.1:46831-51942 GCA_964343805.1 uncultured bacterium
GCACTGTCAGCTCCTGAAGTGAGAGCGAGCCCCAAAGCAATGCTTATTTCCGCCAATACAAAAGCCCAAAAACCAGTACCCATTCCATAAGCAATAAATCCAACAAAAATCATGGCCACACCTGATTGCAGGCTTCTTCTCTTACCCAATACATCAGCCACCATGCCGGTTGGAACCTCTAAAATAACATTGGCGATGGCAAATAATCCCTGAAGTAGGAATATATCAAGAGTGTCTAAACCATTTTCTTGCCAAAACAAAACCATGACGGGAATCATGATCGGAGTAAAAGAGATACAAGAATACCATTTGTAGAGTGTGATGTTTCTTTGTAGTTGTTGCTTTTCCATGATGGCCTCGGTTGTATGAAAAGAATACCGTCAAATTCTATGTATATACATAGCAAATGTCATACCAACCCCAATATAACGCAACCCGCTATTATTACTTGTATTTATTAAAATAAGATAACTAAGACCTTCACAAGCCCCAAAACAGGGTCATTTAAGTCCCCTTTTTTATTTCGAACTAAAGTTTTAAATCAGATTTTCCGAATAGCTGAACAAACCAGAAAGGTATCATAAACTGACAATAGGTGTACCAATGAAATCAATGCCTTGTAAAATATTAAGTACCATTTTCATCCTATTCTCTTTAGCTGCATGTACTGGCGGAGGAGATAAGGATGATTCGGATATCAAAACCTGGGATCGAGATATTTTTAACTCTCAGGCAGCTAAACACAATGCCATCGGCTGGGAAAAGGACAAAGGGGGCCGCTCCTGGACAGTGGAAGATGAGAAAAACTATGATCAATGGGTAAACACAGTTCCCTCAACCCTCTTAAAAGATTGGGATATTCCCACCGACTGTGCGGATGCCGCCATGGCTCTGAGGTTTGTTTTTGCCTATATTAATGGTTTGGCTCTCAAGTTTGCTGGGTATAAATCCACTTCATATTACAATAAACCCATCACCTTTTTAAGAAAAGCGGTGAGAGATTTTGGAACCATCAATCTTCACCAAATTAGCTATAAAGTAGATATGTGGGATAAAGTTAATTATGAGGGTGGAAACTTTCTCCTCTATAGAGTGAAAACCACCGGTCACACCACTCAACTGAAGTCGGCCCTCAACCATAAAATCTTCCCTACCTTAGTGAGTACGGTTCCAGCCCAAGTACGTGACCTCTATGAGGAATACCTCTTTCAAACAGAAGTAAAGAATCATTATTTCCGCCGATTTTATGCCATCACCCGTACAGAATCAGGATTAAAGTATGATGAAGAAATCAGTTATGAAGCCCATCCCCCTCTCGATGAGAGTAAAGATGACTGGTACGGATGTGTTTCTACTTATATAACTACTGACAAAGCTCCTCTTTGGAATAATATATACAACTACCTCAGCAGCTTAGAAGACCAACCCAACTATGATACTGAAGCCATGGCCAAAGCGGATATCAAATGCCCTCATAATATCGCTTGGAAAGCAGATATTTTACAAGACACCACCGAAGATTTGGAACCGCCTCAACACGAGGAACTTTTTGATGCAATGATAGAATCTCTCTGTGTAGCTTTGGATAAAAGATCAAAAGCGGTTATTGAAGGTTACGAAGCCTGCTATAACACTGCCGATACGAATACCGACAAATGCGATTCATCCGCTGCAGGACTTTACTCTACTCCATCCCGTGACTTTCAATTTATGGCCACCTCTTCTCACTTTTTAGGGAGCCTTTCCAGAGTCAATGGAGGAACCTTTTGGGAATCAACCTGCCCTATTAAACCCTATCCAAGCAACCACCCTCGGGCGGGTGAGACAATTGATGTAAACCTATTTAACAGTGAAAAATCTTATAGCTTTTGGATTTCTAATTTCATTAGTCAAGTGACAACCGATTTAGAAGGAGATATTGCGGCTTCCGTAGCGGATTCAGATTCGGTATCTAGCCCTATTGCTAGTCTAAGTAAAAGATGGGGATGTGCCCCCGATGATGAGGATCTCTTGTGCATACAGAATCGAAGCTTCTTAAGCTACGCTGATTACCTTGAAAACTACCCCAATTCCATTGAAAGCTTAGAAGGTTTTACCGTCGGACAAAAGATTAAGATCAATCACTGGAGTATTAAAGTCCACTCCACCAATGAACGTAGATGTTATCTAGATCAGGACATTGAAATGGACATCATCGCATTCAACCACAATCCCAAAGCAAAATCTGCCCTGGTTGAGGTACTCAGTGAATCTTCAGACAAGGATTTATGCCAAAAAGGGGAGAAAGTCTTAATGCCTCTCGATCATGCCCAAGGCATTTAAAAAAACTCTCTTCAAAACCTAAACAAATTTCTAACAATTCAATGCTTGTCAAAGCCTTCCAGTTGCATTAAAGCAGTTAATGGAAAGAAGACGTTATCAGTTAAAACCAAAAACATTTGATCAGGCGAGACAATGAAGTCCGAAATTTAAACCTAAACCCAGCACAAGGAGTGGCTATGTTTTTCGATCAATTAACTGTCTCAAAAATCGTAGAAATCCGTGATAAATTACTCCAAATGGAAAGCCCTTGCCGACTCGAAAGTGGCGATCCCGAGTTTGATATTCCGACCCATGTTAAATCTGCTTTTCATGATGCAGTACAAGATGGCTTCACCCATTACACTAACTCGGTAGGAATTCCTGAGCTGCGTGTGGCCATAGCGAAAAAGCTCAAACAGTTTAATAATATCACCGCTGACCCTCGCCATATTAGAGTCACCAATGGGGGTATGCATGGTCTTTATTGTACTCAAAGCTCCATTTTGGATGAGGGAGATGAAGTTTTAGTTCCCATGCCTAATTGGATCGGATCAAATAACATTATCAAAAGCTGTGGAGGAGTTGTAACTCCTGTCAAAGCTCAGCTTAAAGATGGTTTGTTTAAAATTGATGTGAAGGAATTAGAAGCCAATCTTTCTCTGAAAACCAAATCCATTTTAATTAACAGCCCCCATAATCCCACGGGCACCATCATAGACCAAAACAACCTGATCGACATCGTACAATTTGCTCACAGACACGGTCTTTATATCATCTCTGATGAAGCCTATGAACACTTAACTTATGATGGATATAATCACATCAGCACCGCCAGTATTGTGGAAGCGCTCAATTTACCCACAGATAAAATCGTCAGTGTATTCTCTTTTTCTAAAAGCTACGCCATGTCCGGCTTAAGACTGGGTTACATCGTGACTACAAATGAAATGCTTTTAGATAAAATGAAAAAAGCAATTTTATATACCTGCAATGGAATCAATTCCATCACTCAAAAGGCAGGAGTAGCAGCTCTCGAAGGCCCTCAAGAGTGTTTAGAAGATATGAAGAGAAGTTATCAAGAGAAGAGAGACCTTTTACAAGGCACAGTAGAAGATTTAAAAAATTTCTCGTCAGAGGGGTCCACCGGTGGATTTTACCTCTGGGTCAAAGTAGAGCAGGACTCTGAGAAAATAGCCGACAAACTGATTCAATACGGCGTAGGTTCTATTCCCGGCAAGTACTTTGGTGGAGAAGGAAACTATTTACGTTTTTCATATTCATGCCCCAAGGAGCATATCCAAGGCGCATGTAAAATGCTAACACGCCTCGATCAAGAGATGACCCATTAATTCCCCCCTTAACATTAGATTATTCTAATGCCTTATTAATAGTCCTCTAATTGGATGAGGTGTACAACCTCCCTTAGATACATTCTTTGGGAGGTTTCATGTTAGCAAACATAATTAGTTATATAAAAAAATCTTGGAAAACAGACTCACTAATCATCTTACTTTTATTCAGTGCCCACTCCTCAATCTTTGGCTCTTACATGGTTCCCACCGGCTCCATGAAGCCAACTATTCAAGAGCAAGATCGATTTTGGGTCAATAAATTGGCCTATCGATTTAAGTTGCCCTTCACCAAACACACTCTGGTGAGCTGGGACCAACCTAAAGTAGGAGAAATCATCGCCTTTAAATACCCGGTAGATGAATCACTCCTTTTCACCAAAAGAGTTATTGGTATCCCAGGGGATACCATTCAAATAGTAAATGGAATCCTCTATCGCAATGGGAATCCCCAAACCTTAACACCCATCACCGATAAAAACGGATCTCTCTTCTTTGAAGAACAACTGCAAACCAAAAGTCACCTGGTGCAATTTACCAAACACCGCGCATCAGCACGTAATTTTGGACCTCTTAAGGTCCCAGATGGTTCTCTGTTTGTTATGGGGGATAACAGAGACAATTCTCATGATTCGAGATTCTGGGGATTAGTTCCCATGGAAAATGTAGAAGGTGAGCTAGTTACCAGATGGTTTGCTTTAAATAAATCCCCCCTCCAATCGTCTGTTCTAAAACGATTGGGTTCTATCGATTAACCAAAAAGCAAATTGTAAACCCTACCCACTCTCCGCCCTAGGCCCTGGGTGCAAGCTCAGGGCTTCTCGTCATTCAAATCCAAACAAGTAACCATTTGAATTCACAGGTATATACCAAAATACTATATAGAAAGAAGCTTTCATCCGAAGGGAAGATTAAACAAACATTTTATTTATATAGAGGTAATCATGCGCCTGATCATCACCGCCATTTTACTAACCATGCTTTTTAGTTGTGACAAATCTGATTCCAAATCCAAATCTGTAGGGACCGTGAGTGCAACCAACTCACTGGATCCGCAAAGTGCGGAAGAGAGAGCTCGCCAAAGGGAATTGTTCCCCTTATTCATTGATTTTAGTGCCAGCTGGGGAGAAAAGCTCGTTGCAAAAAATGACCAGGTAGAAACAGTTGAACAGCTTTCTTACGTTCAACATTTTGCCAAGGTTAAGGAAGAGAACGCCGCAGACAGCAGCGCCTCTCATGAATATTTGAGTAGCTTTCTAATCCATGAAGAGAAGAGTTTAACCCAACTGCAAGCTGCGTTAGAAAGTCAGACCAAAGAAGATTTTATGACCTTAATGCAGACAGACTCTCTTGAAGTGGCAGATTTTATAGGCGTTATTTTAAACAAAGATCACGCCCTAAAAAGCTTTCATCCCTATGCACTCTATCTCAAGCTCCTCCATCAAAATGAACCCTCAAAAA
>CAYFLR010000015.1:51952-62359 GCA_964343805.1 uncultured bacterium
CGGAAACCTTCGCTGCTTTTCTAGAAGGTATCAGTGATCCAACAACTTCCTATAGTGAAATTGAAAGCCAAC
Organism: uncultured bacterium; assembly: GCA_964343805.1. Taxonomy (GTDB): domain Bacteria; phylum Bdellovibrionota_B; class Oligoflexia; order CAYFLR01; family CAYFLR01; genus CAYFLR01. Next base: position 52,025 of record CAYFLR010000015.1, read on the forward strand.
GAGAAAATTTATTAACTGAGCTAGGCACAAAATTTGATAACGCAGCCTATAGAGAAAGACTGACAACAGCCATTGCCGCCAACTTAGAAAAGATAGATTACTTAAAAACCACTATCGGTTTGGATGCTAACAGTGACACACCTCCTTTTAAAAATACTATTTGGTTTGGAACCTACAAAGAGAAGGCCGAATTAGTTGCCAATATGGACACAAACATGCCAGAAACTTCGGAAATGAATGCCACCGTGATGACCCAAGATGGAGAAGCAGAGATCACCTTCTGGATAGAGGATGAAAAGGGTAATTATTATTGTAATTATGTTGATCCAGAAGAAAAACACCATAAATGTACTCTCTCTTTCAACTCGAAAAATCAAATTACCACCATTAAGGTCAATAATGGGAGTGATGGCATGTTTGGTTTTTTCGCTAAAGAAGGCACCACCATTCATGTTTCAAGAGCCCTCAGTGTCTGTGGAATTAGCTTCTGCAAAGGATGGAACTGGTCTAAGTTCTCAGTATCAGGAGTTGCTGCTCCTGATGTAGCTCAAGAAGTTTCAACCACTGACTCTGACACTCAGGACAATGGAACATCGAGCTCGTGGGGCATAGGAGGCATGAGAGACACAATAGGTAAAACTAAAGAGCAACTTCGAAAGGCCTGTGAGGAAAAGGGCGGCATCTGGGCTGAAAGATGCTACTTAAACCCTTAATTCACTTTCACGGCACCCCACCTTATCCATCTAATTTTTAGATAAACACCAGCATATATCCATATTTTACTTATACTCCAACCTATTCTATAACTTCTTTTGTGAAAAGGAGTTAGCTATGAAAAAAGTAATCATTTTTATTATTTTGTTAATTTTACCTGCCACTTTATGGGCTAGATTTGAATCCCCCTTCCCCTCTTCTATAAATGAAATCAGCATTCATAATACCCATGAGATTGATGAAGCCTATAAATTGATTCGAGGAATGGCTCCTCATAGCAAAATTAACGAACTTCTCACTTTTGGAATTACTGATGTTTTAATCTTCAAGCATCAGACTCGAAAAGAGGTGGATCAAGAGATCAAGAAGCTAAAATTAGCTGGAATTGATACCCAAAATATCCATCACATTCCCTTTCGCTGGAAAAATATAGCTTCTGAGACTCAAGCTTGCGAACAAACCATTCAGGCTTTAAAAATTATGAAAGAGATTGAGGCTGACAAAGAAGGGCGCAAGCTATTTTTACACTGCACAGTTGGCGAAGATCGAACAGGTTATCTATCAGGTCTTTGGCGAATGCTCTCTCAAGGGTGGACTCAAGAGATGGCTTTTGAAGAGGAAATGTGTAAACGAGGCTATGCCAGAGGCAACCCCAACAAACCCTGGTTTGTCGTCAACGCCATTCGCAAAGAACTCACTCCTCTGTTTCAAAAGATGTCATCTTTGATAAAGCAAGAAAAACTCACCTTAGAAAATCTATCTGACTCTATCTGCAAAGATTTGCCACAGGTTCCCAAAAGAATCCCTTGGTGTCAAAAGCAAACTATCTAGATAAAACAAAAATCCTCTATTGATTTGAGGTTGAAGACCAGACGGGTGTATAATGAGAACATCTGGCAATCAACCACAAAAGGAAATCAATATGAGAACAATTGCAATATGGATTCTATTAGTATCCCTTCTCGGGTGTAAACTTCGTCCCACTCATACGACCAAAGAGCATCAACCCTCTTCACCAGCAGATCTACAAGCCATAAATTATCCAGGATTAGAAGGTCTCAAGCTGGATCTGTGGACCGAAGGTTTCTTCAAAGAATCATCCAGTTCCAGCAAACATTCTCAATCCATCAAGCAGCAAATTTTGAATGCTTATCAAAGAAGCAGCAAGGTCAGTGGACTCTATCATAAACTTCTGAAAAATGGTCTCAATCAAAATCTATCCAAGGCTCAAGAGTATAAGGAGCTAGTGGATGGTCTTTTTGCTGCGCGCAAGGCTTTTAGGTCAAAATCATACAAAGATATAGAAAAAGTCAGAGGGGCCATTTTGTTAATGCAAGTTTTAGCAGAAGAGACACTCTATGCTCTTCACTTGAAATTCCCTAATTACCCCAAAATGTGGAAAACCGTTTATCATCACCGCCTTCCCCAGAAGTCATGCATTGATGAAAAAGGACTGACCCGCACCTCTACCTTTTTGGATGTGGTGGTATGCCAGGGAGATATAGTTCTTTCAAAAGGAGGCTCTGGTTCCAGTAGTTTTATTGCCCGCACTTCAGAATTTCCTGGCAATTTTTCTCATTCAACCGCTGTTTATGTCCAACCTGAGACGAGAGAGGTTCTTTTTCCTGAAGCCTATATAGAAGATGGAGTCAAACTCCGTCCTGTACAAAAAGATTACGTTGAGCACCAAAAAAAGAAGCTCTCCATCTACCGCTATACCGCAAAAAATAAAGTCAAAGTGATCAACCACGGGGTCAAAGCGATCGAAAAATATGTAGCTAAAATGGTCACTCAATTAGAAAGCATGGGATTAGGAAAGGCTGACCTTTCGAGCACCCCTTGCTTTGAATATGATTTTGGTATGGACGCCATGAGTGCGGACTCCTATTTTTGCAGTGAAATTCCCTTTGCGGCATATCAAACCGTGGGAGTAAAGGATATGGAAAACCCCTACCCCACAATGAACTGGAGTCAGATATCAGGAATCCGCAAAGAATTTTACGCCAAGCTCTTAAATATCCGAACCGATCGCTTTCCTGCACCTTCCGATATCGACCTTCACCCCTACTACGATATCGTGGCATTCATGATCGATATTTCAAAATTACAGGAAGATCGTGTGGACGTAGCCATGGTGGATGTATTAATGCAGCTGATGCAACAGCACAGCCATCTTGTTGAGCCCCTCCTCAGCAAAATGGATCAACTAGGAAACACACCTATTACTGAAAATCAAATCAACTATTTCACCACAGTTTTAGGTCTGCCCAAGGAAAAGGTCGAAGCTATCAAAGGCAAGATCCCTGCTAATATAAATCTGAAACAGCTTCTTTTCTTTGGCTATCTCAACCAAAAACTAACTCCTAATATTCGTAAGGCACTCCATCAAATAGAGAGGCATCAAATAAGTAATCTGAAAAGACCCATGGGATTACTCGAACTTCGAGTTGCAGTACTAAAAGTAATAAAACCAGCTTTAGAGCAGCTCATGAATAAATTTAATCAGATTCCATTAAGGTAGGGGATAGTTTTTAAAAAGGGGAATGATTCACCATCATCCCCCTTGAAACGGTATTTTAAAGGGCGAGCGAGCTTTGAAACTTTTTCAAGAAAGTAGGAATATCTCGATGTTCTTGCCATTTCTTAAGTTGAACAAATTGATGATCAATTTCCTCTTCTAAGAACTTCATGATTTTAGTCTTCTTTCCTCTTTTTTCAAGCCAATGGTAACGAGTGATCAGGTCATTAATGTCCCCATACTCATTGGTGATTTTTTTCATATCTTTTCTTAATTTGCGGGATTGCTCTTTATCAGCAATGATTTCAGGAAAGTAGTTTGCAATCTTTAAGACAAAGCGAACTCTTTTACGAAAATCATGGAATTTCTCCTGCTCTTCTTCATCTCGCAATTCTTTGATAGCTGCAGCACCACCATAAACATGAATCGACTTATCTAAGAGAGTCTTAACTAAGTTAGCTAGAATTTTTAAGCCCTTTTCATTGGTATTCGGCCCTTGCTTCATGTTTTTCCAACAAAATTTGGATAGTTTTTTACGATTCCGCTTCTCTGCATGAAGAGCAGTAGGGTTGGAAAGGTAGTACTTATAGAGCATATAGTTTTCGGGAAGTAGGAATCTGGACTTCCATAAAAGAACTTTATCACGGTACTTTTTAGTTTCAGCTTCATCATATTTGGCGGCATCTTTTTTAACACCTTGAATATCATACAGATCCTTAAAGTTTCCTATATGAGCATAGCCTTTATCAAGATTCTTTCTTAGCTTACGCCACACATCCCACTGATAGTCATAGTTAAAAGAGTATACAAAGATATCTAAGAAATCTCTAACCATCACCACTTGTTTACGTAGCTTTTTTGCTTGATGAGGAAGAGTTTTATCATCAAACTTCTTAAGCTTTTCGATCATAGAATCTAACAATTGAGGTAAATAGACCTTAGACATTTCAAGATAGGAAACATCTTGTAAGTTGGCAATTTCAGGTCTTGGTAAAGGTGGCTTCTTGGCTTTTTTGGCTTTCTTAGCTTTCTTGGCTGGTTCTGCAATTACAAAGCTGCTATTTAACCCTAAAAAAAGAACCATCACACCTAAAATAACACTAATCTTTCTCACTTTACTCCCCTTTCGATTTGTTTATAAAAAACAGTTGATTTTACAGGCAACTATTATTCCCTGCAATTGTCAATGAAATAGTTTATCTAAACTATCAATTAGACTGCGATTAACTTCATCCGTATTACGCTCACCCTTTAGATCAAGGTTAATTTCTGTTACTAATAGCTCTATTATCTTATCCAAAAATTGGCCACGAGCTTCATGACTCAGGGTTTCTGGCTTTGAAAGAAAATCCTGATAAATTTTATATTTGAATGGAGCCAGGCTTGAGTAAACATCTTCGTTCACCTGCCAAACATCTATTTGATTCTCTGCTCTGGCAAAATCACGGCCATAAAAATCTTCCCCATAGGATGGGTGATTTATTTCCATTTCCGGAAGAACAAAGGTGTCATACATGGTGTGAGGGTTGTTGTCATTAAAAATAACCGCAATGAGATCAGCAAAAAACTCATTGTATTTTTTAATATCCCAAGAAAAGAAACGATACTCCTGCCTCATTTTTATTAAGAGAGCTCTCCTCTGATTTTTAATCTCACGAAGCATCCTCTTATATTCCATCAGCTGATTTTTGACAGCGGGGTGTTGATCCAACCACTCATTATTTAGATGCCCCTCTTGCTCAAGCTCATTTAATAAATGGAGTTGGGCCATCTTTATTTCAGTTTTCTTTAATTCTAACTGGTGAAGTTCTTTTTGAAGAAGGTTAAATTCCTGAAGTTTTGGGATCAAGGGTTCAAAGGTCGCATAAAAAAGAGCATGTCCGTATTCATGCGCGGTGAGAAAGCGGGTTTGATATGGGCTGAAATAGTAATCAACACTGCCATTTTCCCCAGGGAAGGATTTGACTCTTCTTAAAATAGTATCAATCGTTTGGGAAGCATAATGGTAAGAGGCATTGCCTCCTTCTGCTTTCAATTTAATTGAGGTCTGAAGAGGGATCTGTATTTTCTCACTAAAGAGACTGTAAAACTCTCTAAGGTCTTCTAAGAAGCTCTTAAGTTCTTGAACATCAGATTGAGGAAGTTCTCCATTTTCAATGACGACAAATGGAGAGGCGTGGAGTGTCACCTGAAAAGACAGAGCCATCCATAGTACAAAAATGGAAAAGGACCTAATAAATTTAAAAAAGGACGGAGTCATAACCACCTCAAAAACCCCAAAATGAGCGTATACAAATACATGAAAATAGTCAATTTGTCAATTAATTTTTGTAATTTACCAAACATAAATATATTCTTTAAAACAATCATTGATAATTGCTTAACGTCTAAAGCAATATGACTTTGATTGAGTATCTCTGCGGACTTTTTTACAGTGAATTGCGCTTTTGAGAAATGTTCTTTCAACCGTTGAAGATGACGAGGGGGTGTTTTCTGTCAGAGATCCGGATGGAAACTACCTTGTATTTCTAGCAGCACCCTGATTCAGAGCAAGAGCAAGAACACATGGAGGGCTTACCTGATTTGATTCCCTCTTGATATTTGGCTAAATTCTCTTTCCGGATATTATTTAAATCTTCACGATCAATAGTTATTTCCATTTCATCTACTGGCTCAGTAACACAAGCAAACTTTTGTTCTCCATCAATCTCAACCACACAAGCGTTGCAGCATCCTTTTTCCCTCTTAGAATTATAACAGGGGGTAGGGAGAGTAATTTTCTCTCTCTTAGTTATGTCTGCAATGGTTTTATCATCTTCATTAATTGAGAAATGTTTTCCATCAATTCGAATAGATCCACTTGATTTAGCCACGGAAACTCCTTCTAAGAAATGATTGTTATTACTTAGTTTATCTTAAAACGCACTTAGAATCCATTTGGTCTCAATATTTACGGATTCCATAATTTGTGTTGTCAACACACGTACAAAAGGAGGACCTAACGCCTAATAACATTAATCTAATCTATTTTTTTTCCAATTTACCAACCTTTCAGTGTACGGAATTGCCAATCAAAACGACTTTTCTAAATATCCCCTATGTACCTATGGTGTAGCTGACAGCTGTCAAAATGATTCTTACTGTGTTTTTATTCAAAAAAATGAAGCAAGATGCCTTCCCTTCTTGGAGGGAGAGCTTCCCAAAGTACACTTTCCATTTGAATCAGATCATTCGGTGAGATGCTGGAAAAGCATTGATCCCAATGCCGACTCTTCTCATGCCTGGCTAAACACCCGTTTTGCAGTAGACCTCTATTCAAAGCAAAATGATAACGGGATTATTTTAGCTGGGGTGAATGGATTTGTTGTTGCCCATTCAGGTTGTGAAACCAATCACCTTCGACTCATTCAAATAGGAGGGACAAAGAGGCGGCCTGAGAGTTCTTTAATAAATCATTAACGGATTTTGGGGCCGCTTTGCTCCCCTAATTCGGCCTGAGAGCTCTTTAATAAATCATTAACGGATTTTGGGGCCACTACTCTCCAAGTTGAGGTTCATCTCCGTTGATGGTGGGTCCTCAAAACCCACATGAACAGTCACGAAGGAAGCAAAACTAAAAAAGCTCCTTTTTGACGACAACCAGCGCCCTGAGGGATTGATTCGCTCTCCGAGCTCACCCCTCCGGGGCTGCTTCCGCTTCGCTCCGCAGTCCAATTCTCTCTTCGCTCTTCGCTCCGTTCGAATTGTCGAACCCCACGTATAACAGTCACGAAGGAAGCAAAACTAAAAAAGCTCCTTTTTGACGAGGTCAAAAAGGAGCTTTTTTAGTGGCGCGCCCTGAGGGACTCGAACCCCCAACCAACAGGTTCGAAGCCTGCTACTCTATCCAGTTGAGCTAAGGGCGCTCACTAGATTTGCGACATTATCCTCTTTTAGTGAGGAAATCAACCTATTATTACTCAATAATTTGAGAGGTTGAGCCAACTGTCTGAATTAACTATAATTGAATAAGGTCAATCCTAGTTTTCAGCTAAAAAGAGGATTTATGAAAAAAACTCAGCTCCTTTTAATCCTAATCATTGCCTTGTTACCTTCTCTCTTATATGGGCAAAATACTCGAACCACCTATCAAGCGGCATTTGGTAGTGGGCTTCATATGCATTACTATCAATTTGATAAAGGAGATTCCACCAACCCCTCCACCGAACTAAAGTTAGGGCTTCCAATTGACATAATGATTTCGACTTTTATCAGTCCCAATGCTGCCTTTACAATGAGAGCGCAAATTTTCAGTGCCTTTGCCGGTGACTACCCGACTGGAATTACTATGTTTGATTCTCAGCATATGTTTTGGGGATACAAGCATGTTATCCGCTCCCAACTTCCATCTAGTGCTACACTTAATGAAAGTATGCTCTACACCCGACCTCTTTTTCGTCCATGGGTCTCTTTTGAAGCTGGCTTAGGAAAAATCGAGCTGAAATCGATTAAAAATGACATCTCAGTAAGTGATAACATAGCAGCACTTGCAAGTGTTGGACTAGACATGGAGTTTGATATCTTTCCAATTTATGTCGCTTTGGTAGCAGGGTTTGCACCCAATATTAGAAGGCATGTAGCAACCAATACTGTGGTTTTTTCTTTCTTGGTAGGTACTTTCTTTTCAGACCTTTTTTAAATCTCTCTTCTCTACCAAAATAAGCACCGGAGAGTTCTTACGATTTAAAAACTGAGTTTCCACTACCACAAAAACTTTAGGATCTAGCTCTGATAAAAAGGTCCTTACTTTTTTATATTCCTTGCCCTGATCATGCCCTAGATAGCACATAACAGAAAGCACCCCTTGATGACTGAGCAATTGAAGCCCCGATTGCATAGACCTAATTGTTGATTCAAATTCTGTGGTGACCTCATGATCACTACCAGGAAGGTATCCTAAATTATAGACAACTGATTTTATGGAGCACGATGGCTCTTTCATGAGTTCCGCTTCAACTTTATGAAATCTTTCATGGCTCTCACAATAGTATTTCACCGTGGATTTTACTTGTTGCTCACTAATTAGGTTTTTGGTTAATGTGATGGCAACAGATTGAATATCGTAGGCAAAGACACACCCCTCTGCTCCTACAAGTTCAGCAAGCATCAAAGTATCTTTTCCATTTCCACAGGTCGCATCAATCACCCAATCTCCAGGTTGGATAAACTTTGATAAGTAACTATGATTTAATCGAATGGGATCTTCGAAACATTGAAAAGGAATATGTTTTCTATCCATAATAATCCACTATTTGTACTTCGCTGTTCAACTTAGCTACTGAGTAAAACAGTTTTTTTGATCCGAGTCAGCAGGCTTTTGGCTATAATCGGTTTATGTAGGTTATGGCAATTAATTTGCATTGAGCAATGATATGATTTGGATCAAACAACTCATATCTCAAGCCTTGTTTTCAAAATGTTTAATATGCCATAAGCTGACACCAGAGTTGGTCTGTCCAGAATGTCATCTAAAAATTCGCTTCCAACATATTTCATTTAATCATCACTGCTTTAATTGTGGTCAGCTATCAGATCAATTTCGCCACACCAATTCCATTTATTGCTTAAATTGTATGAAAGATAGATGTTTCCATGATATACAAGCCATGCTAATAAATGCTACCCCTGTTTCTAACCTTATAAATTTAGCCAAGTTAAATGGAATCCCTCCCTTATTATCTTATTTATGTAACTGCAATGAAGTTTATAAAAAAAGTGTAGAAAGATACTATGAGCAAATCGACCTAATTATCCCTTCTCCCGCTTCATTCACCAGTTTTATACAAAATGGGATGGAACCAGCTCTTTTGATCGCCCTCGATTTGTTTCCCTCATATAAATCAAAAATAGTGCCTGCCTTTAAGAAAAGGCTTTTTTATAAACAGAAGAATCAAACAAAAAAGGAAAGGAAACAGATTCCTTCAAATCTTTTCACACCTCTTTCTAATTGGAGACTCGGTCATCCATACATAAAAGAAAATATAAAAAAGGGTTGTTCACCTTTTTATGGTGCAAATTGCCTCATTGTTGATGATATCGTAACAACAGGCTCAACAGTTAATTTATTAGCAGAAAAATTATTAAGATTAGGAGCTAAAAGAGTAGAAGGAATTTGTTTAGGAGCCACTTACAATAGATTCTTTGATTAACTGAAAAGTTTCAGTTTCACCAGATTGCCAATCATCGAGGGATCGACTCATTTTTTTTACTTCGGTATTTACTCTTCCAATAATCTCTTCCGTGTCGTCATCCATTTCAATGAAATCACGTAATTCATCAAGAGTTAACAAGATGGATGCTAAACCATTACGAACACTATGTCGCATCAACATTTGTTTATCACGCCATTTTTCGAAAAGCTCAAGTTTGTCCTTTGACATGGCGTCCTCTCAATGTATATGGATATATCTATTAGGAATCTTCTTTGGCGGGAGCTTCGTAAGCTAACATACAACTGCAGGAGGCACAAACTTTGTCACAGTTACCACCGATAACCATATTTACCACCTGAGGGGGAATGAGCATACTACAGTGTCGACAAGAACCGTCTTCTCTTATAATACTGATTATAGGACCTTTTTTCTTGGTGCAGAGCCTTTTGTAGACAGAGGCGACACGGCCTTTTAACTCTTTGGCCCTTTTATCACGTTGGGCTTGTAGTTTCTCTATTCGATCATTGACAGACTCTGTTTCACCATCAAGCTTTCCAAAATCATCTGACATTTTACTAGTCAAATCTTTGGCAGAAGACTCTAGATCCTTAAGGTCTTTTTGAACAGCCTCTAGCTGTTCCATAAGCTGAACTCCCTCATCTTCTTTAGCGGTTACTCGCTTCTTGAGGTTATCAATTTCACGCAAGTTGGCTTGATATTCTTCATTAGTTTTCAACTCAGGTAATCGATCATTCTTCTTAGTGATTTCTGCTTTAATATCCTCGACCTCAGTAGCGAGCATGCTACGATCACTCTCTTTCAGCTCAATCTCTTTCTTTAAAGCATCAATCTTTTCTTCATTAGCAGATTTTTCAGCTTCGAGGCCCTGTTTTTTTTGGGAAATTTGGGAAG
>CAYFLR010000015.1:62369-69633 GCA_964343805.1 uncultured bacterium
TCTTTGATCAGTTTCAACTGTTCGGTTTCAATCTTAGCCAGGTCAATCAGGACTTGCATTTGTTCAGACAATACGCCCTCCCGAGAAGTAGTCTATAATACCCAGGAAAAAATAAAGCGCTTCTATTTCCGTACTGGGAATCCAATTTTATGTAACAAATCTATACGATATAGAATACAGTATAGAAAAAAATTTAGCAGTGGGCTTACTCCGACTTGAACGGAGGACCGCCCGGTTATGAGCCGGGAGCTCTAACCAACTGAGCTATAAGCCCGCCTAAACGAATCGAGGGTGAAAGCTAACATACCACAATATGAATGTCAATTAACTTTCTACAAAAGCTCGGAGTTTCTTGCTTCGACTTGGATGACGTAATTTACGCAAAGCTTTTGCTTCAATTTGTCGTATCCTTTCTCGAGTCACATTAAAATCCTGGCCAACCTCTTCGAGTGTATGATCTGTTCGCTCTCCAATTCCAAAACGCATTCTCAACACTTTTTCCTCTCTCGGGGTAAGTGTTGCCAAAGCTTTTCGGGTTTGCTCTGAAAGACTTAAATTAATAACCGTTTCAGAAGGAGAAATTCTATTCTTATCCTCTAGAAAATCACCAATAGAGTTATCTTCTTCTTCTCCAATCGGAGTCTCAAGAGAAATTGGTTCTTTAGCTATTTTGAGAACTTTTCTGACCTTGTCCAAAGAGAGATCCATTCGTTCAGCAATCTCTTCGGGTGTAGGTTCACGTCCCATTTCCTGCACTAAGTATCGACTGGTTCTAATCAACTTATTAATAGTCTCAATCATATGAACAGGAATACGAATGGTTCGTGCCTGATCTGCAATTGCTCTGGTAATAGCTTGCCGAATCCACCAGGTAGCATAAGTACTAAACTTATAACCTCGTTTGTATTCAAACTTTTCTACCGCTTTCATTAAACCAATGTTGCCTTCTTGAATTAAATCTAAAAATTGAAGACCTCTATTAGTGTATTTCTTAGCGATACTCACAACCAATCTTAAGTTAGCTGTAACCAGTTCTCTTTTAGAACTTTCACACCTATCTTGGGTTTCTACAATAGATCTGTAGGCATCCTTAATCTCAGAGGAAGACATATTTACTTCTCCCTCTATAGATTCTATATGTGTTAAGAAAGATTGATATTGCTCTTTTAATCTCAAGAAGTCTGAAGCACGCAAATCCGTCGACTTACTCTTATCTTGAGTGGAACAAAAGATCTTAGACATATCCGTGTAGGGAATTCCAGCCGTCTTAGCAATTTTCTTACTTTTAAATTCATAGGCTTGAATTGTCTGAGAAAAATCCCCTAAGCGATTAATCAAATCGTAAATCACTTTGCGATTTATGTTGATTGTTCTTAAGGCAGTTTGAAGATTCTCTCTATGCTTTTTTATTTTCTTATCTGCCGCTTTCTTATCAGATGCACTCTTAGCACCTGATAATTTGGCTAACTGAGTCGTGTAGGTTTGCTCCGCTTTGAGAAATGCTTCAATGTTTTTTACTAGCTTCTCAGAGAAAGTCTCTTCATTGACCTCGTAATCTTCATCAAAACCTCTCACTAAGGCTTTTATCTTCAGGTTCCCATCTAGATATTGCTTACACACAGCAGAAATGTATGTTCGCCCCAGGGACATCCCCACAATATGCTCAAGTAAAGCATTTTCTTCAGTCTCAATCTTCTTAGCAATTTCTACCTCTCCCTCACGAGAGAGCAGAGAAACAGACCCCATCTTTCTTAAATAAATTCTCACTGGGTCGTTAGAACGAGCCAGAGTTGTCTCTTCAGCAGCAGCTGGGGTAGCCGGGGTTTGATTTGTTATTGCAGCATCTTCATCTTCTTGACCGCTCAAGCCTTCAATTTCCTCGGGTGCCTCAATATTGGAGTCTCCATCATCCGGGGAGCTAGGGCGATCTTTTACGATCTCAATATCACTCTTAGCAAAAAAGGACATGATATCATCTAGTACTTGAGGGGACACAACATCAGGGGGAAGAGCCTTGTTAATTTCTTTTATAGATATAAATCCATTCTCTTTTCCAGCTTCTAATAATTGAAGCACCTCTGGAATCTGCTTTACTTCAGATAAAGAGGCTGACTTTTTCTTTCGCCCCCCCTTACCTTTTGTGGCCCTTTTCTCTTTCACAGCCTTTTCTTTTATGGGAGCTGCTTTAGCTTGCTTTTTTGCTGGTTCTTTTTCTTTTACAACAGGGGTTTTAACCTCTTCTACCGGTTTCTTTGCGGCACTCTTTTTTACTACAGTCTTTTTAACCTTTTCAGCGGGCTTCTTTACTGCACTCTTTTTTGCTACAGTCTTTTTAACCTTTTCAGCGGGCTTTTTTGCTGCACTCTTTTTTGCCACAGCTTTTTGAACCTTTTCAGCGGGCTTCTTTACTGCACTCTTTTTTGCCACAGCTTTTTGAACCTTGGCAGCTGGTTTTTTTACTGCACTCTTTTTTGCCACAGCTTTTTGAACCTTGGCAGCTGGTTTTTTTACCGCACTCTTTTTTACGGTAGCTTTTTTAACTTTTTCAGCTTTACCTTTGATGACATTCTTAACGGCTTTTACAACTTTCTTCACATCAGTTGTTTTTACAGCTTTCTTCTTTGCTCCTGCACTGGCAGTCTTGGCAATTTTCTTTTTAGCTGTTGTTTTAGCAACTGAGGAAGTCTTTTTCTTGGTAGCGGCTTTCACTACACTCGCTATTTTCTTTTTAGTAGCTGCTTTTACGCTAGAAACAGCTTTCTTTTTTGCTACAGTTTTTACTGCTTTTTCAACTTTCTTTTTTGCTGGAGACTTTTTAGCAGTCTTCACAGCCTTTTTTGTTGATGTTTTAGCAGCTTTTTTTGCAGCAGAACTCGAAGCTTTAGCCTTTGTTCCTGCTTTAGCAGGTTTAGCTTTCTTTACTGGCTTCGTTTTCTTAATTTGCTTTGCCATAAGGGCTCCTCTTCAAAACACAAATTAATTAAATCTCTTTATATTAAAAGATTAATCAGTCTTTACTCTTTTCACCGCGTTTATTTGTTTTTCGATGCTGGTTTTTAACTGAGTAATCTTTGTTAACTCTTCCTGCAATTTACCTTGTTCTACCTGCTTATGACTATCTGTTAGAAAGGTGCGCCTTCCTCTATCAATATCTCTAAAGTCAGAAATCAATTGATTTTTTCGTAAGTCGATTGCTTTGATTTCCATACTAAGTACGATAACATGTAATTGTTTCTTAAGTTCAGCGAAGTTGTTACCATACAACTTACGCATCCGTCCTGTCAACAGATCTATCAGCTCATCGGTAAATCCATAAAAATTCAGCTCATCCTGAGTTATCTGAATCCCCGCAATCCCAAGCTGAGATTTCTCTAATAGCAACCCCCCTAGTGTTTTCAACTCCCTAGAAGGACAGTTCTGTATAACTTCTTCAAGATTAAATTCTTTAAAAAGGGAAATTCCTTCAGAGGGCATTAGATACATAATTGCACAAATATCATGAAATGGAGTATTAGGAACCATTGCCTTTTGTGTGACACTGGGCATAGTTTGAACTGAATCCGATTCTAATTTGGGAACACTTCTAGGTGATCGATTCAGTTCTCTCCGAATTACATCAACTTCAAAATCCATATGCTCACAGAACTCTTGAACTAAAAGCTGCTGGAACACGCTATCTTTTATAGATTTTAGAATAGGGATAAAATCGTGAATAATATCCGCACGAGCTCGTGTAGACATTCCCGCAGCATTCATATGAAGCTTTAGAATGAAACTAAATATGGGAGTAGCGCTATTTCTCAAGACATCAAGAGCATCTTTTCCATGCTCCTTAATATAATCATCTGGGTCCATCCCATCTGGAAGGCGGATAACATGAGCATCAAAACCACCCTGCAGTAGAGCAGTTAAACTATTTTCAGTAGCCTTTAACCCTGCTTGATCACCATCAAATAGCAAATAGATTTTTTTAGAAAGAGGCTTAAGGGAAGAAAGAGCCTGGCTGGTAAGCGCAGTTCCTAAGCAGGCAACACAATTTTTTATACCATTCTTAAAGAGACTAATTTGATCTAAATACCCCTCTACAATATAGACAAAGTCCTGTTTACGAATTTCTTCCTTAGCAAGAGGCAATCCATACAGTAGCTCACCCTTTTTGTAAATGGGAGTTGATTTAGTATTTATATATTTTGCAGTTTTATCATCAGTTATAATTCTCCCTCCAAATGCAACAATTTGCTTTCTGCTATTTTGGATTGGAAAAATAACTCGCTCCCGATAGGTATCATAGAATCGGTTGGCTTTTTTATTAGACTCATTCAATAGCCCGCATTCAAAAGCCTCTTCAGTACTCACTCTTTTTTGATGGAGAAAGTTCTTTAACTCTTCCCATCCAGCTGGAGCAAACCCTAGAGAAAATATATCTGCCACATCTTCAATATTTCTTTTCGCAAGGAATTCTCGCCCCTTTTTTCCCCTCTCGGGATGAGACAAGATGTGCTTAAAAAACTGAGCAGCCAGTTCCATCACATGGTAGAGACGTTGATTCTTAGAATGATCTCCACTGTAGTTCTTTTTTTCGAGTAAATGCTCTAATCCAGCAAAGCGGGCAGCTTTTTCAAGGGCTTCTGGGAAGGAGAGGTTCTCTTTGAATTTTAAATAATCAATTACATCACCTGACTCTTTACAGCCAAAGCAATGATAGCTATGCGTCTCAGGAAAAACATAGAATGAGGGCGTTTTCTCTCCATGAAAAGGACACAGTCCTCTATATCTCCCCCCAACTTTACTCAGGGGCAAGCCATTTTGCTCCATCAAAGACACGATATCAACGGCTTCTTTGATTTTGAATACAATATCACTTTGATTCATAATCTATTTAGAGTCGAACCCCAAAATGGATACGACTAATACTATAAATATATATTATTGATTGCCCTTTTCAGTGAAACGAACGCAAAAAACACGTTCAGGAGCTTATATCATAAACCCGAAGAGTCTGTCAAATTATTAATCTATTTTTTTACATTTCCCAGTAGGAGAGGCGGTCTACCGATTGATCCACTCTAGCAACCGAAGCATTTAAATCAGCCAACTTACTTTCAATATTTTCATATCCACGGTCTAAATGATAGATTCTTTGTACTTCAGTAACACCCGATCCCGCTAATCCAGCAATCACTAGTGAAGCACTGGCACGTAAATCAGTAGCCATAATTTGAGCTCCGCTCAAATGCCGAACCCCCTTAATTATTACAGACTTGCCCTCTTTACGGATATTAGCTCCCATCCTTTCTAACTCACTCACATGCATAAACCGATTTTCAAAAATATTCTCAGTAATAACACTAATACCCCGACTAATGGCCATTAAGGCGAGTATTTGGGCTTGCATATCCGTTGGAAAAGCTGGATAGGGTCCGGTCACGACATCGGTTCCATAGAGTTCGCCAAAAACGCGCACACGACATTTATCTTCCCCCAAATTCTCAGCATGAACTCCCATCTCATGAACTGCATGTATCACCTCATGTAAATGCTGGAATGGGAAATTATGAATGGTTACATCTCCCCTGGATATAGCTGCAGCCATTAAGAAGGTTCCCGCCTCAATGTAATCTGGTTGAACTTCATAATCGATTGCACTTAACTCTTCCACACCTGTCACAACAATCTTATCTGAACCAACACCTTCAATTTTTGCGCCCATTTTCTTCAAGGCATTGACGAGATCTATAACATGAGGCTCTTTAGCACAGTTATCAAGCACCGTTTCCCCTTTAGAGAGAGCGGCGGCCATAACGATATTTTCAGTACCCGTTACCGATTTCACTGGAAAGGTGTAATTACCCCCCTCATAATCAGCTCTTTTGGCATTAATATAACCTTGATCCATCCCTACTGAGAAACCAATTGCCTTCATTCCATCAACATGGAAATTGACCGGCCTTGAACCAATAGCACATCCCCCAGGCAAACTGACTCGTGCCTCGCCATACCGTGCCGCTAATGGTCCCAATACCAAAACAGAGGAACGCATGGTCTTAACCAATTCATAGGGAGCTTCAGTGGAGTTGATTGAGGTTGTATCAATAGTACAAGTCTTATCATCTTTATTTAATTCTACTTTGGCCCCTAGCTTCTCTAGTAGTCGAGCCATTGTTCTTACATCTTGGAGTAATGGTACATTCCTTAAACAACTCACCCCTTTAGTTAGCAATGTGGCTGCCATTAAGGGCAAAACCGCATTCTTTGAACCACTTATGTATACTTCACCATGAAGAGGCTTTCCCCCTCGAATTAACATTTTATCCATGAAATAACCCTTTCTATTCCATTGTAGTCACGAATAATGTTTTCAAGTTTATACCCACCCTCTTGCGAGAAAATACTCTGCACCTTTTCACTCTGATCAAATCCCACCTCAAGAGCAACCAAAGCTCCTTCAGCAAGTAACTTTTCTCCCCATCTAGCAAATTCTTTATAGTGAATCAAGCCGCAATCATCGGCAAAGAGCGCATCATGAGGCTCATAGTTCAAAGTGGAAGGGTCTACATGCTTAATTTGATCCCGATTGATATAAGGAGGATTTGAAAATAGCAGATCAAACTTTTGCTCTGCATCCACTAATTCAGAAAAGCCTCTCAGATAATCCATCACCCGTAGATCTATCCGATCTTGTAAATCATACTGAGCAATATTCTGCTCTGCAACATGGGCTGCTTGATTACTTTTTTCAAAGGTAATGATATTAATTTGAGGGTTCTCATGAGCTAGAGCAATAGAAATATTCCCACTTCCAGTTCCCATTTCTAGGGCATTCACCTGCTGTTTTTCATCCAACCATTTTAAGACCTCATCCACTAGGAATTCTGTCTCTGGCCGGGGAATTAAAACATCAGAATTAACCAGCAGCTCTTGTTTATAAAAAGCTCTATTCCCTAACAGATAAGCAACAGGATGAAGATTGGCTCGTTCTTTTATGAGATTATGGTATTGAGACAGCTGATCTTTGGAAAGAGGTTCTTCATAACGCATGTAGAGTTGAACTCTCTCAACTTTGAGAACATGAGCCAAAAGAAGCTCTGCATCCAGACGAGGACTCGGAATACTTTTTTCAGTAAAGTAATTGATGGTCCATTCAAGAACGCCGCCAATGTTCCAGATTTGGTTCATACACTTTTGAGCTTTTCTGCCTGAAAATGATTTGTTAGAGCAATAACAATCTCTTCCAATGCACCATTCATAATGGCGTCTAGTTTAT
>CAYFLR010000015.1:69643-83065 GCA_964343805.1 uncultured bacterium
AGGGTAATTATAGGTTCTAATTTTCTCACTGCGGTCTCCCGATCCCACCTGGCTTTTCCGCTCCTCACTAATCATGGCATTTTGTTGTTTTTCTTGATGCTCATGCAATCGAGCTCGTAAAACATTCATGGCCATTTCACGATTCTTAATCTGAGACCGAGAATCCTGGCATTGAACCACAATATTGGTGGGAAGGTGGGTAATACGGACAGCAGATTCTGTCGTATTCACATGCTGCCCGCCAGCCCCTGAAGCCCTATAAACATCAATACGAAGTTCTGTTGTATCAATCTCAATATCCACTTCACCCACTTCAGGAATAACAGCTACAGTGACGGCTGATGTATGTACACGCCCCATAGTTTCAGTGGCAGGAACTCTTTGTACCCGATGAATCCCCTTTTCATACTTCAGAAATTTATAAACCTCTTTACCTTGGATGGAGGCAATAACTTCTTTAAAACCGCCCAAACCAGACTCATTTGAGCTGATCATTTTTATTTTCCAACCTTTTGATTCCGCAAATTTGCAGTACATGCGAAATAAATCTGCAGAAAATAAACCCGCTTCATCTCCTCCTGTCCCAGCTCGAATCTCCAGATAGATACTCTTATCATCATTAGGATCTTTAGGAATCAGTGATAGCTCGAGTTCTTGTTTGAGTTGAATGGAAGCTTGTTGAAGCTCTTCTAGCTCCTGTTTGGCCATCTCCCGTATTTCAGGATCTGGATCTTTGGACATCTCTTCTGATTCTTTTATAGATGCAAGAACCTCTTTATATGAGACGTATTTGGTAACTACTTTTTGTAGGTCATTGTGCTCTTTAGATAGTTCAGTTAACGTTTTCGCATCGGTAACTTCCCCACTTCCTAAACGAGCTTCTAGTTCTTTAAATTTTCTTACAATGTCTTCTAATTTATCAAGCATTTGCGTTCACCCAGCTTTCCATCAAGTTTCTATCACAAAAGATGATTTCGTATTGAAAACACACTAGCAGCACGTTGGTTATACGGAAGATGCTGAATCAACAATCAACCGCCGACAGAGGCTTTCTCAAGGGAGTTAATTGGACAGTAATGAAGCAAACTTACTTTGTTTTAAGAACTTTTTGATACTTACGTTGGAATTTCTCAATTCGACCCGCTGTATCAACAAATTTTTGCTTACCGGTGAAAAATGGATGACAAGAGGAACAAATCTCCACAGAAATTTCTTTCTTTGTAGACTTTGTTTCAATAGAGCTACCACATGCACAACTGATAGTACAATCCTGATATTTTGGGTGTATTTTTTTCTTCATCTCTTACTGCCTCATTAAAATAAAACTGTGACACAATGTCTGGGACATGATGTCCGCAATATGCTGCCTGCGAAGTGACTCGCAACACATTGTCCAACTCCTTCCAAAAGGAAAGGGCTGCTATACTAATCGAATTTTCTCTTTGGTGCAATCAAAAAATGAGGGTTTTACCCCCTCAGCCTTCTATCCTCTTGCCATATTTTCAAAAAATTCATTATTATCATCGGTTCCTTCAAGCTTATCCAGTAGAAACTCCATGGAATCGATAACATTGAGAGGAGAAATAAGCTTTCTTAGAATCCACACTCTATTTAGAATTGCAGAATCTAATAGAAGTTCTTCTTTTCGAGTGGCCGACTTATTAATATCCAATGCAGGATATACCCTTTTCTCCACAAGCTTACGATCAAGATGGAGCTCGCTGTTACCAGTTCCTTTGAATTCCTCAAAGATAACCTCATCCATTCTGGATCCAGTATCTACTAGAGCAGTTGCAACAATTGTCAAGGAACCACCCTCTTCAATGTTTCTCGCAGCTCCAAAGAATCTCTTAGGTTTATGAAGAGCATTGGAATCCACACCACCAGAAAGAATTTTTCCACTTGGAGGAACAACAGAGTTGTAGGCACGGGCAAGACGAGTAATACTATCAAGTAAAATCACTACATCTCTTTTATGCTCAACCAATCTCTTGGCTCTTTCAATAACCATTTCAGCCACTTGCACGTGTCGCTGAGCTGGCTCATCAAAAGTAGAACTAATGACTTCACCCTTAACTGATCTTTCCATATCAGTTACTTCTTCAGGTCGCTCATCAATCAAGAGCACAATAAGAATTGTTTCAGGGTTATTGGTGGTAATAGCATTAGCTACATTTTGTAGCATCATGGTTTTACCAGTTCTAGGTGGTGCCACAATCAAGGCACGCTGGCCTTTACCTAGAGGGCAAAGAATATCAATAATACGAGTTGTGTAGTTCTTTTTGGCATATTCTAATTCAAACTTTTCATCAGGATAAAGAGGTGTCAAGTTATCAAACATGATCTTATCGATGGCATGTTCGGACTTTTGATAATTTATTTCGGAAACTTTAAGTAATGCAAAATAACGTTCCGAATCTTTAGGGGGACGAATTTGCCCAGATACAGTATCACCAGTTCGAAGATTAAATCTTCTTATTTGAGAAGGGGAAACATAAATATCATCTGGACCAGGTAGATAGTTATAATCTGGTGCTCTTAAAAAGCCAAATCCATCAGGCAAGGTTTCCAAAACACCTTCACCACAGATTTCGCCATTTTTCTCTGACTCAGCCTGAAGCAGAGCAAAAATCATTTCCTGCTTCCGCATTCCAGAGCTATTTTCGATGTTGTAATCTTTTGCCAGCTTACTTAACTCGTGTACACTCTTTTCCTTCAACTCTTTTAAATTCATCATAGAACAACTCTTCGCTTACCATTGAAAGTTAAAAAAAGAACAAATAAACAGTTAACTACCTCTGTTCACTTATTCGTGGATAATAAATAAATTCGCATAATAATTAGAATAAATGTTGGTGATCAAAATATCTCAGGACCTACTATATCCTCTAGTTAGATAACAATGAACATATATGAAAAGGTTCGACCAATTAATTTATTGAATTATACTAGATTATATCTTGAAAAGACAAATCGGTAACATTGGAGAGTATATAGCTTCTTTTCCTACACTTGTCAATCCACAAAGTAATTTTTCCTTTTGATGTTTAATTGATTATAAGCTATGGAATATCCATCGTTAATCTAGAACCAGAATTTTAACCTGTAAGAAGGAAATAAAACGAAGTTATGACAACAACAGCAGAACGTCAGGCAAAAGAGCGAATTAAAGAACTAAATGCTCAGCTTAAATTCCATAGTTTTCAATATTACACCAAAGATAACCCCCTGATTTCAGATGCAGAATACGATGCCCTGTTCCAAGAATTGCAAGCTCTGGAAGAACAATTTCCCAAACTTCAGTCTTCCTCCTCAGCAACAATGCAGGTGGGAATAAAACCTTCAGAACAATTCACCAAAGTAAAACACCCCCTCCCTATGCTGAGTTTGGGAAATGCATTTAACGATAAAGACCTAGAACAGTTTAACACCAGAGTACTAAAGAAAGTAATAAGCTCAAACCTGTCTTACTGTGCAGAGGTCAAACTGGATGGTTTAGCGATTGAACTCATCTATCAAAAAGGACAGCTGATTTTGGCCTCCACCCGAGGGGATGGAGAAATTGGTGAAAATATCACTGAAAATGCTAAAACCATCTCAAATATCCCCACCCAATTGAATTCCATACCAGATCATGAAATTCCACTCATCATTCGAGGAGAAGTGGTCATCAAGCATGAAGATTTTCATAGATTGAATCAAGAGAGACTCGCCACAGGAGAGCCCCCCTTTGCCAATCCTCGTAATGCCGCGGCTGGTTCTCTAAGGCAGCTTGATTCAAAAATAACAGCCTCACGTCCCCTCAGTTTTTTTGCATACCAACTGGCTAACGCCACAGACTTCCAACAAAAGTCTCATTTTGAATCACTCCAATTTATTGAAGCGCTTGGAATTGAAGTAAACCCCTATAAAGCTCTCTTTTCGAACTGGCTGGAAGTTAAAGACTACTACGATTTTTCAATTCAGAAGAGAGACCAACTCCCCTTTGATATTGACGGTTTAGTAGTCAAAGTTGACAGACTCTCCCAGCAGGTTGAATTAGGAAGTGTTTCCAGACATCCACGCTGGGCCATTGCTTATAAGTTCCCTGCTAATCAAGCCAGGACCACCATTGAAGATATTTTTGTTCAGGTGGGACGGACAGGGGCCATCACCCCAGTTGCACAACTAACTCCGGTGGAAGTAGGAGGTGCTATTGTTTCTAGAGCCACCCTGCATAACAAAGATGAAATCCAACGAAAAGATATTCGTATTGGTGATTCAGTATTTATCCAACGAGCAGGCGATGTAATCCCTGAAGTGGTCAAGGTTGTTGTGGAAAATCGCCCAGAAGAGAGCCAGCCCTATACTTTTCCCCAAACCTGCCCAGATTGTGAATCCCCTCTTATAGAAGACCCGGATGAGGCCATTATTCGCTGTAATAATGAATATTGTAAGAGCCAAATGTATGAAAGACTCAAACACTTTGTATCCAAAGGAGCGATGGATATAGATGGAATGGGACAACAGATCGTCCTCCAATTGTTTGAAGCCAATTTAATTACCCATTTTTCAGATATATTCAAACTCCAGTACCATCAGCTTATCTCTCTGGAGAGAATGGGAGAAAAGTCCGTAAACAATCTCCTAACCTCGATTGAAGAGTGTAAAAATCGCCCCTATCACCGGGTCCTTTTCGCCCTAGGAATTCGTCATATAGGAGAGCACGTGGCTAGGATATTAGCTGAGAACTATAGCATAGATGAGCTCAAAACACTCAAAGAGAGTGAACTTTTAGAAGTCCCTGAGGTGGGACCAAAAGTAGCGGAAAGCCTCATAAACTATCTAAGGCAGGAATCGAGTATCCAAGAAATTGACCGGCTCAAAGGGATCGGATTAAAATTCCAAGTGGAGCAGAAAAAAGAAGTCGCACTCACCCTCCAAGGTAAAACATTCGTAATTACTGGTTCTTTCCCAGGTTACGAGCGCAAACAACTGGGAGGAATGATCCTGGAAAAAGGGGGAAGAGTCACTTCAGCCATCAGTTCAAAAACATCCTATCTGCTCGCTGGAGACAAAGCCGGCTCCAAACTCGCCAAAGCTCAAAAATTGGAAATCCCCGTCATCGATTTGAATTCTTTCTTGCAAATGATCGAAGCCTAAATCAAAATTAAGCCAGACACTTGATTCTGTTGCTCTAGACTAAATTGCAGTAGACTTTTCATGAAAGATCCGGGTATACTTATATAATACACATAAACTGCAATAGGTTTAATTTCTACAAAAAGCACAAGCTTAACCCCTAAAGGTCTAGGTATTGTGCGTTTTTAGGAGCAAGAATGAACATAATGTCCAAAATTAAAAGCTTTATCATCCTTTTTCTAGCAGTTTCCTTTATCAGTATGTTTCCTCCTAATCTTAAAGCAGAGTCCATAAACACAGAGCCTCTCTTTAAGGATATTTTTATTACGGCTGGTTACACCGCTCTGCTTGGAGGACTACTAGGAACTTCGGCTATGTTTATTGCTACAGATGATGATGAACCGCTCACCAGCAATGTAAGATGGGTTGGACTCGGTGCTTCACTCGGCTTTTTTGGCGGAACTATCCTCGGTTCCTATTTAGCCTTTGGACCCATTTTTGTAGCAGATACTCCTCCTGCTCTTTTCAATATTGCCGACAACCAAGTAAAAATTAAGTTCCCTACAGTATCCGCCTCTTTAAGCAAAGAGAACCCCAACTACTATGCTAAACTGCTTCAAGCCTCTTTCTGACCCTAATTTAACTTGCAATATGAATAGCTAACTGTTAGAGAGTTGGCTATTATGAAAGAACTATTTACAGAAATAATAAAAACAATTGGTGAGGATCCTAATCGCGAAGGATTAGTGGATACACCGGCTCGTGCCGCGAAAGCATTTCAATATTTAACCCATGGCTATCAAAAAGATGTAGACACAGTACTGAATGGTGCCATTTTTGAGTCCAACTCCGATGAAATGATCGTGGTAAAAAACATTGAACTCTATTCCATGTGTGAACATCATCTGCTGCCATTTATTGGCAAATGCCATGTGGGCTACATTCCTAAAGGTAAAATCTTAGGATTATCAAAAGTAGCTAGAGTAGTTGATATGTATGCTCGCAGACTTCAAATACAAGAAAACCTCACTAAGCAAATTGCCGACACCATCATTGAAACCACAGGTGCAGAAGGGGTTGGAGTGATTATTGAAGCAAAACACCTCTGTATGATGATGCGTGGAGTGGAAAAGCAGAATTCTGTCATGACCACTTCGGTGATGCTCGGGTCCTTTCGCCAAGAAAGTGAAACCCGGATGGAATTTCTTAAGTTAATCGATAGATCTTAGAGCTTCCTCGGTATGGGCAAAAAAACAGCATTCATCACAGGAGGAAGTCAGCGGATTGGAGCTGACATTGCCTGCCATCTTGCAGAATCAGGTTATCATATTGCCCTGCATTACAATAGCTCTCTGAAAGCTGCACAATTATTACAAGAGAAAATCATCCAAATAGGTGGTTCTTGTGATCTCTTTCAGGCCGACTTGAGAGAATCTGATAAGGTCCAGGAGATCATACAAAAGGTAGAATCTACCTGTCCTTCCCTCTCTCTACTAATCAATAATGCCTCTCTATTTATGAAGGACACCCTCCAAAACTGTGACCCTCAGATTTTCCTGAGCCATTTTCACCTCCATCTGTTTGCTCCCATAGTCCTTACCAAAGAGTTTGCAAACCGAGTTCAAAAAGGGCAAGTTATTAATATTATTGATACTAAAATCCATAAAATCAAATCCCCCTTTTTTTCTTATCTTCTTTCCAAAAAAGCCCTTGCAGAGTTCACCAAAGCCGCAGCAGAGGAACTGGCTCCCCGCATCAGGGTGAATGGGATTGCTCCTGGGTACATTTTACCTCCCAATGAATCCAATGAGACGACCTCAGAAAGATCTCCCAAAACTCCCAGATACCTACCTCCACTCGAACTGCCAACAGATCGACTTCCCTTTATTCGAACAGGTATTGATTACTTAATTAAGAATAGTTTTGTGACTGGTGAGATTTTGAAAATCGATGGCGGTGAAGCCATCGATTATTAGATCTAAAGTTGGATTTATAATAAGCCTTTGGCGGTCTTAAAGAGGTCCTTACCCCCTTTAAAAGCTTTGTAGATGTTTTTTCCTGTTTCAAATAGACCTTCGACACCCTTTTTCTTACTTTTCTTTAAGTTTTTAACAAACCCAAGCCAGTTGAGCAGTTTCTTTAACCAGCTCATGGCCTTCATGGCAGTGTCTACAGCTTTCTTCACAGCTAATGCCTTGGTTCCACCAATCCATCCAGAAACTGTTGAAACCTTGCTAAGTAATCCGGCAAGAAAACCCAGGCCAATACTTTGTACTAAGCTAAAGTGTTGGAAAGGTTGTATTAAACGAGCTCTAGCCGCAGCTCTGGCAGAGGCGGTTTGAGTTACATCTCTCATGGTTATGGCATCATACATCTTACTTTCAAGCTCTTTTGCGGCCTCAATATCACCTTGCTCAATGCTAATTCTAATCATCTCTACAAACCAATGATTTAACATCCTATCATAGAATTTAGCTAAGGCCATCTCATCACTACCTCCTAAAGAAGAGGCTTCCTTTCTTAAGGATTCATAGATCTCTAAACATTCTGTCATGTAACAGTAATTGGCATGATTAAAAAAGAAGTCAACTGTTTCCACCACTTGGTTTTCATTAACGATCTGCTTGGCAGCACTACTAATCGCATCAGAAATAAACTGGGTCGGTGTTTCGCTCAGAGCTGCAGATTCCTCTTCTGATAAATCAGCATTGAGCTGTTCTTCAGTAAAATCATCTTCATTTAACTCTTTATCTATATCAGCCATGAGGGCACTTGCATTAGAATGAGAATAAATTTCAGATTGATCACCAGCATCTTCCAATTTTTTCTCAAACTCTAAAGTTTGTTTTGCTTTCTCTTTGGCAATGGCGTCTTTATGCTCTAATGCATTAAAATTCCCATTATCTTTGTTGTAATTCTCAACCATTAATTTGCCGATAGCCACTGTTTCAGCTGAAAACTTTCTACTAAGCTCCTTGAATGAATTACTGGTAAAACCGTTATCAAGGAGACCTTTTAAGAAGGCATATCGTTCGTCAGCATAGTGCTGAGCAACTTTATCAATTCTTTCATCTACGATTCCTTCTTTTTTACCTTCGCTTTCAAGGATTTTAGTATCCACAATACCAGTGAAAATATCGCCTCCATCAAGAATGATATTTTCAGGAATTTTATCAAATTTGGCATCACCACCGATCTTGGCAATGAGTTTTTCCATAGCTAAGGTATAGATTTTGGCCTGTAATGTAGTTAAAGGAGTTGCTTTCGATACATTCATAGGAGATTTAATCCCAGTGGAGGGAATCAATACCTGGGCAATAATCTCTCCCCCATTAGAAAGATAGCTCAATACTGTCCATTGCTTGTGAGGTATTTTTTCCAAAGTACACTTTCCAGCCTCTACCGCTTGCTCATCGATTGGCTGTAACTGCCCATCAGCAACTTGTATTTGTCCTAAAGAACAGAAGGACACCTCGTCGATTCTTTCTTCTATCTGACCGATGATAGTAGATGTAGAAACCTTCTGCTTTTTAGAGAGTTGCATTTGATTAGGGTTTCTCACTTCTGGCTGATTCACACTATCAAAGCTCTTCTGCTTTCTGACACTCTTGATTCTTGAGCTTTGAGAGCTGCCACAATTTTGATAACTTATTACAATCCCTGAAAGAAATATGGTTAAGATTGTAAAAATAACTTGTTTAATCATATGTAGACCCTCCCAGGTGTTATGCCGGTCTAAAAAGTATACTTTGCTTTTCGACATAAAAGAGAGATAGCTTTAAGATATCAACTTTGAATAGTAGTTTTAATAAGTTACGGATTATAACTTTACAGCTTCCACCGATTTGCCAGATCTTGAAGGGAGGCTCCCTTGGATTCTTTTTTAGGAGTGGGAGTAGAGGGCATTTTCCTTGGTGAATGGGTCTTATTTTTTTGTGGTTTAGAGGTGCTTAGGTCATCCCCTTTCCTCATAGTTAAGGCAATCCTTTTTAACTCTAGATCCACATCCACCACACCAACGGATACCCTTTGCCCTACTTTTACAATCTTGTTGGGATCATTCACAAACCGATCCGCTAATTTAGAAATATGGACTAAACCATCTTGATGAACACCAATATCCACAAAAGCCCCAAAATGAGTCACGTTGGTTACTACTCCATTGAGCCACATTCCTGGCTGTAAATCTTTAATTTCTAAAACATCCTCTCGAAAACTCACATTTTCAAAGGCAGCCCTGGGGTCACGCCCCGGCTTCTTTAGCTCATCAAGAATATCCTTTAAGGTATCTAAACCTCGCTCTTCATCTACAAACTTATTACCATCAATCTTATTAAGAATCCCTTGATTTCCACACAATTCAGCTAATGCCACTTCATAAAACTTTGCTATTTTAGCTACAATGTCATAGCTTTCAGGGTGAACAGCTGTATTATCAAGAGGATTATCACCACCATGAATTCTAAGAAATCCAGCTGCTTGTTCAAATACTTTAGGACCAATACCTGTGACTTTGAGGATCGTTTTCCGCTCCTTAAAAGCCCCCTGTTCATCACGGAACTTAATTATATTACCAGCAATTCGAGGACTCACCCCAGAAACATAAGCAAGAAGCTCCTTAGAAGCACTATTAATATCCACTCCAACATAGTTCACGCAGGATTCAACCACTTCATCTAACTTCTTTTTAAGAAGGTTTTGATCCACATCATGTTGATATTGCCCAACTCCAATCGATTTCGAATCAATCTTCACTAATTCAGCCAACGGATCAATCAACCGACGGCCAATGGAAATAGCCCCCCTAATAGTTACATCTAAATCTGGAAATTCCTTCTTAGCACCGGGACTAGCACTGTATACAGAAGCCCCTGCCTCACTGACCATGACCACTTGAGTACTTTTTTCAAAAGAACTTCCTTTTAAGGTATTACGCACAAAGGAAAAGGTTTCACGGGAAGCCGTCCCATTACCAATCGCCACAAATTGAGGATTATATTGCTTCATAAGCTCCAGAATAACCGCTGCGGACTTTTCCACCTGCTTCTGAGGTTCATTAGGGTAAATAGTGGCATGTTGCAAATATTTGCCAGTGTTATCTAAACAGACAGCTTTACAACCCGATCTAAAACCTGGATCGATTGCCATCACAGGGACTCGACCCGCAGGTGCAGCCAACATTAGTTCTTTTAGATTTTTTTCAAATATTAATATGGCATCTAAGTCGGCTTCTTTTTTCTTTTGAGATCTTAACTCGGCTGCTATGGACATTTTTAATAAGCGAGAATAACCATCCGCTATAGATTTAAATAGAAAGGAATGAACCTCTCCTTCGTAATCTGCGAGAGCTTTCAAAGCAATCTCTTTGATATTATTTTCATCATCTGTAGAGAGGTGATAGGTAATTATGCCCTCTTTTTCCCCTCGGCGAATAGCTAATAAGTTATGAGAGGGAATGCTCTGTAGAGGAGTTTGATAATCATAATACATCTCAAACTTGGTTTTCTGGTTAGCATAATCTTTCTTTACTTTTGAATTAATAGATCCTGCATTTAAAAATTCTTCTCGCACGAAAGCACGAAAGTTGGAATCTTCAGCAATCTGTTCGGCAAATATGTCTGATGCCCCCTTTAAAGCCTCCTCTTGAGTTTTTACCCCATTTTCCTCATCAATGTATTTAGCAGCTTCTGCTTCTAAACTAAATGCAAGATCACCACCTTTTTTCTGATTAAGAATCGTCTCAATAAGAGGCTCAAGTCCCTTCTCTTTAGCAATAGCCGCCTTTGTCTTTCTTTTGGGTTTATAAGGAAGATAGAGATCTTCTAAGACAGTCTTTTCCATGCAAGTGAGGATCTTCTCTTTAAGCTGGGGAGTAAGCTTGCCCTGCTCTTCGATGGTTTTAAGTATGGTCTGCTTTCTGAGCTCCAAATCTTTCAGATACTCTAGTCTATCCTTGATCGCTCTCAACTGCTCTTCATCGAGACCATCGGTGACCTCTTTTCGATACCTGGCAATAAAGGGAATGGTGGCCCCCTCTTCCATTAGCTTTACCGTTTGCTCAGCAGCTCTGCTTGATAGTTTAAATTCAGTTTCTATGCGATTTATCATATCCATAACAGTCTTCCTTCGATCCGCATTTGATTTGAAAAAAATCAGTATACAAGGACTTTGGTTAAAAAAACAAGAAAAAGTAGCTCGCTATTAACTCACAAAGGGGAGAGATGGAATCCACCCTTTTCGAATAAAGGTCCGTAAAGTAAAGTAAACAAAACTAAAAAGCCCCATTAACCAAACAAATAAATTGCCATATTCCCGATAAAAGCTATAAGTAGGGGCCAATTTAACAGGAGAGTAAAGCCGGTCTTTCACAAAAAGTTCAGCCCTTTTTGTTTTATAATTTCCCATAGCATCCATCACAATAGAGTAACCGGAGTTTGCCACCAGAGCAGTAGGAGTGCGATTTTCCATTCCCCTAAATCTGAGCAGCTGGAGCACTGAACCAGGTGCACCGCCTCGACCAAACCAAGCAAAATTAGCCTGATTTATCACTATTTCTCCACCTGCCCGAACCAAATTTCTTACAATCTGAGGATCTAAGACATCAAAGCAAATGGTGGCAATAATTTTTTTATCTTTGCCTACAGGCAGAGTGATATATTCGGTTCCCACATCGAATTGAGAAATATTATCTACAAAGGACTCTAAAAACTCTCGAAAGGCAGGAAACTTATCAGCAAAGGGAATAGTTTCGCCAAAGGGAATCAGGAACATTTTATGATACCGTCCTGATACCTCCCCACTAGGTCCTATCAGATAAGAGCTGCTAAAAACCTTCCTTCTAGGGTTTGCTGTTATTTTCCTAGAGGCTCGAGGGTTTTCAATGGTTAAAGTAGTTAATAAAACACTGGCCTTAGTGGCACGAGCCAGACGAGACACAATGTTTCTGACGTCTACAGCCCAATCATAAACAAAACCAAAGGTGGATTCAGGCCATAGTAATAATTCTGTTTCAGGATGATCTTTCTCAATGGCGAGAGATTGCTGCACTACTCGATCTAAATTCTCAAATTTTTCTTTTTGAGTCATAGCTCGGTTAGAAGACAAACGCTCCAAAGAGAAATTGGGTTGCACTAAACCAAGGTGAAGAGTTTTTTCAGATTCGGAAAATTTTTTTTCCAACTGATAGTAACGAATGACTCCGTATATGTGTACAACAACGATTGCTCCCACGGAAGCCCATAAAGCCACTTTTGAATAAGGAATGGATCCTTTCCACTTTTGAAGAACTAAAAAAGCAACTACAAAGTTCCCTAAAAATATAAAAAATCCTAGGCCAAATGAACCAAAAATATCCACCGCTTGAATAAAGAAAATATTTTTAAAAGCCAGATTGCCAAAGGTCCAGAGAAAAAGATTCGGGGTTAAAAACTCTAAAAAAGTCATACCTGCACAGATTATCCACCACCTTTTAAAAACAAGCTCTTTCGGGGTTAAGAGAAGTGGAAGCATAATAAAGGGGATGTAGAGCCCAGTAATGAGAGAATAGATCACATACCCAATAACACTCAGCCAGAGGGGTATATGCCCATAAACCACTGCCGAATGGATCACCCATGGAAATGCCAGCAGATTGGAAACGAAACCGGTAATAAGTAAAAATAACAGTCGTTTTTTAAGACTGACCTCTGTATAATAGGAGATAAGGGTAGGGGCTAAACCAAAGAATACAAACCAAGAGAGATTATACTCAGGAAAACAGAGTCCGATAAGGATTCCGCCTAGAGTTGCAAGTATTACATTGGTTTTGAAATTGCTTTTTAACATGGTAGACCTAAACTTTTTATTTGTGAAATAAGTTTTTAAGGGTTAATTATATATCCAGTTGTGGGATATAAGTCATCAATTAATCAAACCTTTCGAGGTTTCTTTTGACCACCCAGTCTGAGGAAAAAAAAGCTGCGACTGAAGTTGATGTAGATCTCATGGAGATCTTAGAACTGGTGCGGGGTTATATAAAAGACC
This sequence comes from uncultured bacterium, assembly GCA_964343805.1. GTDB lineage: Bacteria > Bdellovibrionota_B > Oligoflexia > CAYFLR01 > CAYFLR01 > CAYFLR01. The sequence continues at coordinate 82,787 of CAYFLR010000015.1, forward strand.
CTGAAGTTTCTCTTATTACCAGTGCTTTCTACTTTGCCAAAGAAAAGCATAAAAAACAGAAGCGTAAATCCGGGCAACCCTACTTCATCCACCCCATAGCTGTTGCGAAACTCATAACTCAATTCAACCTTGATGAAGATGCTATTGCAGCCGGTTTGTTACATGACACCATTGAAGATACCACCGCATCTTTTGAAGAGATTGAAAAAAAATTCAATACGGATGTGGCCCTTTTAGTTGATGGTGTAACCAAGTTAAGTCGCCTCAATTTTATTTCCA
>CAYFLR010000015.1:83075-85641 GCA_964343805.1 uncultured bacterium
AAAGAGAAAAGCTTGCAGAAAATTTCCGTAAAATGCTTCTCGCTATGTCGAAAGACATTCGTGTTCTTCTCATAAAGTTGGCAGACCGCACTCACAATATGCAAACCCTCACCCATATGAAGGCGGAAAAGCAACGAATGATATCTCAAGAAACCTTGGATATTTATGCCCCCTTAGCCAACCGCCTCGGAATTTTCTGGATGAAGTCTGAGCTAGAGGACATGGCCCTCCGCTATCTCAAACCAGATATTTATTACACTTTAGTCTCCAAAATAAACCAAACTAAAACCGATCGAAAACAGTTCATTGATAATGTGATCTTGACAGTGAAGGGAAAACTCAAAGAACTAAAGATTGATTTTGAAGTCTATGGTCGGCCTAAACACTTCTATTCTATATTTAAGAAAATGATGTATCGGAATATCCCCTTTGAGCAGGTAACAGATCTATTTGCCTTCCGAATTATAGTGGATACAGTACAAGAGTGTTACGAAGTTCTAGGCCTGCTTCATTCTATTTGGAAACCCGTTCCAGGGAAATTCAAAGATTATATTGCCATGCCCAAGTCAAATAACTACCGGTCCCTCCACACTACGGTGATTTGCAGTTATGAGAGAGAAAACATCGAATTCCAAATCAGAACGAGAGAAATGCACGATGTATGTGAACACGGGATTGCTGCTCATTGGGCCTATAAAGAAGATCGTAAAAAGATAAATCCCACAGAGCTGGAAAGCTTTAAGTGGCTAAAACAGATGGTGAAATGGAAAGATGAACTTAACGACCCGGATGAATTTCTGGAATCAGTGAAGGTTGACCTTTTCGAGAACGTAGTTTACTGCTTTTCACCTCAAGGGGATGTCTATGAATTGCCGGTTAATTCAACCCCCCTCGACTTTGCATTTCATATTCATACCGATATTGGAATTCATTGCTCTGGAGCCCAAGTAAATAATCGTATGGTTCCACTACGAACTCCTTTAAAAAGTGGGGATACCGTTGAAATAAAAACATCCCGCACACAAAAGCCCAATAAAGACTGGCTGAAATATGTCACCACCTCTAAGGCAAAAACCAAGATCAGATCTTGCCTTAGAAAAGAGGAACGTGAACAAAGCAGACAATTGGGGAAAGAGCTCTTAGAAAAAGAATTTGAAAAGTACAATGTCCCCTTCGAAAAAACACTGAAAACAACCAACTTAGATGGACCTATAAAAGAACTAAAATGCAACACCATTGAAGATGTATTTAGTCGCATCGGTTACGGGAAGCTCAGCGCAACCAATGTAGCGAAAAAGTTTATTCCCCCTGATAAATTAGAACAAGAAGAGACAACTGATCCTACAGTAGAAGAGATCGTTAAAACCCGTGAGGCTAAGCCTCGTGCCGAAAGAGCTGATATTGTAGTTGATGGCATAGATGATATCTTGGTTAACTTTGGTAAATGCTGCAATCCCCTTCCCGGTGAAGATATTGTAGGATTTATTACAAGAGGCAGAGGAATTACCGTTCATCGTTCCAGCTGTGGCTGGGCTCACGCTATCGACCCAGACAGAAAAATCCATGTAGTATGGAGTTCAGATCGCAAGTCCATTCACCCCACCACCATAAAAATAATTACTGTTGACAAACCCGGAATACTGGCCAATATTACCAAGGTTATATCCATGTTGGATGTCAATATTGTCCGAGCCGATATTCTCTCCACCGATACGGGGCAGGGTATATTGATCTTTGATATCCAAGTATGTGGATTAGATGAATTACAAAAGGTAATAACTAACACAGAAAAGGTCAGCGGTGTTTACTCTGTCCAAAGGCTAATGAGATAGTTAGCATTTAAATCATTATGACAAAAAAGAATATTTTTACCCTATTTCTTCTTCCACTATTTTGTGTATTTCCAGAATTCTCCTTGGGAGCCACAAAGCTCATTCCCCTGACACCGCTTTATGAAGTCAACAAACCACTTCCCGAACTAAAGGAAGGTTACTTATCTCTCATTAAGAATGAGTACAATACCAGTATAGAAAAGTTAGTTACTAGCCCGCAGGGAAATGCTCAATTTGAAAGACAGAAAACTTATGCTCTCATGCTTAACTTCTATAATAAAGGGATTCTATTCTACGAAATTGACCGTCTCAATAATCTCATTACTCGGAATTATCTAAAATCCCTAATAGACTCTGATAAAAAGAATTTAGTTAAACTTCCTCGCTTTTTTCTCTCTTTGAATGAAGTCTATTTCGCCTCGAAAGAGAACATTGTAAAAGCATTGAAACAGATCTCCCAGTTTAAGTCAGAAGTGGCCACTCGGGGAGGTTTTTTAAGATATTATTATATGGCCAGTGTCTACGAAGGATATTTCCTAGCACTTTTAGGAAAGAAAAGGCATGCTCAAGATTTATGGCAAAAAGTCTGGGACCAATATCTATCAAGGATGAACCCCAAATCGAAAAAGGCCATCGAATTGACCGCTATCTTCCATATAGCCGCCATTCGCTTAAATATGACCGTCCCATTTCTGGGAAAAAGTCAGAACTTTTTAAACAGCCTTAATTTGAGT
>CAYFLR010000015.1:85651-89699 GCA_964343805.1 uncultured bacterium
CATCAAAAGTACTCAGCAACAGCAAGTTTAGAACTGATTTTTTCTCTGAGAATCCCGCCAAAAACAAGGAACTCAGATACTATCAACCGGATCTTTTTAAGAACTTAGCCTCGATCTTTTTTAAGATTTCCAGCTACTATGCTCAGTTTATATCTACAGGAGACGACATCTCGGCTCCTATCAAAGAGCAAGCTAATTTCATTTTAGGAGAGATCGCTTTTCTCACCGGCAATGTAAATCTCGCTCAATACTATTTTAAAAATCTCCAAAGCCAAACCAGCTACCAAAACATGGCACACAATTATAAAATGCTGAGTAACTTCAGAGATCAGCAAAATCAAAAAGACTCTATCAAACAGCTGAAAGCAAAAATCGCCGAAGACTTTTCTCAACCCAAGCTCAACTACTCATCTTTGTTCTTATCTAATAAGCTCATCTCTTACCGACTTGACTATCTCCTTCCCCCCGATTTCTTTCAAAGTCTTAAAACAAAAAATATTGAGCCTACCCAGAAAAAGGCTATCATCTATGAGTTGGCCAATATTTATGACCGTAAGAACAAGAAAAGAAGTGCTAAGCAGTTGCTTCAGCATCTCATTAATAAAGAGTATCCAAATAGTATCTGGTATAACCACCCCGCCATCTTAGTAAACCTTTCAAAGCTCCATTTTGAAAACAATCAGCTTTCTGAATGTCTGGCCATCTTGTTTGAGATAGGAACTCATTTCCCTTCGGTTAAGCATATTCAGAATTATATTCAGGGAATTTATTCCCGAAGAGAGAAAGGGGCCAGTGAGGTTTATATCCAATGATAAATTTATGAAACCAAGTATCTATATTTTGACCATTTTACTAAACTTGACTTCAGGTAAGATTGGATTAACAGAAGACCATTGCACTCGCTTAAATAAAAACCAAAGTCGCTTCGCAAGAACTAGCCCAGCTTTAAATCAAACAGAGCAACTCACCGCCTATTTCGAAACCCTATTAATAGAAAGAGTGTTAACAGAAGCCCACCTACAGAAATTCATCGACCATCTAGAGAGAGGTGAAATCATCAACCCCATCTCAAAATTTGAAGCTGCCACCGAGAGCTCCCTAATGGCTCATTACTTAGGAATAGAGCGATTTCTTAAACAGCCTGATAAGTTAAAATCTGAGCATCTTTTAACTTGGGCTAATAACAAATTAGGTCGTGAGCGAGAAAAGAAACAGGAGAAACAAACCGTTGTCAAAAAAACCAGTTCTATCTTTCGTTCTATGAACTTTGTGACTATTGATCCTGGAACCTTTCTGATGAAAACCAAAGAGGGGGAAGTCAAAGTAGAGATAACCGAGGCTTTTATTATGCAAGATACCCCTGTGACACAGTGGCAGTACAGCATGATCATGGGAGAAAATCCTTCAGGGTTCAAAAAGGGCCCCGACAGTATAACGATTAAAGTAAGGGATAAATTTGTCACCATGCAACCGGATCACCCGGTAGAAAATGTAAGTTTCTACGATACATTAACCTTTTTTGAAAAGATCAATGAACTATCCGCCCAGGACTCTCCTATTCTCTATCAAGTTATTCCCAGCCATCAAAAAGGAACAAAGTATCGACTGCCCACATCTCAAGAATGGGAATTTGCCGCACGCAATCAAGGCAAAATAGAAACAGATTTCTCCTTTGGCAATGAGGTATCTAAGTTAACTGATTATGCTTGGACCCAAGAAAACTCAGGCGAACAAACCCATGGAGTGGGCCAAAAAACTCCAGTCCTGATCAACGGACAGCCTCTTTATGATATCCATGGTAATGTGGGTGAGTGGACCAGAACCAACCATAAGATTGGCACTTCAAATTATGTGATACGAGGTGGTTCATATAATTACCCTATTGAAATACAGAAGCTTTCAGACTTTACTGATTTACCAGCACGAGTTCAATTTGACTCTATTGGATTTAGACTGGTAGGTGCTGTGAACAACTAGTGTAAATAAGGCTGATACTTTTTCTTCAACGCCAAAAAGCGCTCATCTTTAGAAAACTTTTTAACAAAGTCTAAATTCTCTTTACGGAAGCTTTTCTTGTTATAGAGATGGTATTCATACTCAGCGGGATTGAGCCAGTAATATTCCCCATCTTGAGAACTTTTTACCTCAGTTTTTTCCCCGTGAATCCAGTCTCCACCTTGCATATATCGGATGGCTAGGGTGATCATGCCGGTTCGGTGTTTACCTCCGAAGCAATGATAGAGAACCGGTTGCTTATCTCTATCCAAAACTAACTCTAGAATTCTTATAAAAGCACCCACTCCTCCATCCTTCTTATCATCTTTGATTTCACCAAAGAGTTTTTTCGCTTTGGCATTCAGATGCCTTCCGCGGTCAATATCATCTTCGGGTTCGTAGGGGTTACGACCATCTAAATAAGTTCGATAATCATAACCAAAGGAGTGATAGAAGTTAAATCCGTAGGTGTTTTGGAGTTCATACTCGGTAATAGCAAACTGAGCAAATAGAAAGAGAGGACCTCTATATCCCTGCCTATTCATATAGACAATGGTTTTAGGAAAAGTGAGATCATTCTCTTTAAAATAGGTATCTATCTTTGACAAACCCAACTTCCCCAACAATCGAGACCGATATATTTGATAGTGTTCGTTTTGGATGACAATACCAAAATTCACAATCGACATTTCAGGAACTTTGTTGGGAGCTGCTGGAGTAGAATCTGCATGAAGCAGAGGGCTGGACAAAGATAAAAAAAGTAAAGAATAAATTAGAAACCGAACTGTCTTGTGACAGGCAATCCACATACCGACCTCGCTAAGAATTATTATGATAGAAAGCCAGTATATGAGAATTTTTAGGTTTGGGTCAACTGCTTTATCACTTCATTGGCGTGTCGCAGTCTCTCGGCAACCATTCTAGATAGGTTTAAAAGTAGAATTCCAAAGATTTTGGGCTGCTTTTCATAAAGTTCAAGGATTTGATTAAAACTAATGACTAATACCTGTGCCGCGTCAACGGCTACTATATTAGCCGCCCGCACTTTCTCATCAATAAGCACCATTTCACCAAAGACCGCACCCTTTTGCAGTGTAACCAGCGTTTTGACTTCTCCCTCAGCATTTTTTTTCGTGACTTTGACAGTTCCTTCTAGGAGAATAAAAATCTCTTCTCCCTCTTCCCCATCCTCAATGATAAAGTCTCCATCTTCATAGGAATGGACATCAGCATCCTTAACCACTTTGGCTATTTCTTTATCGAACAACTCATAAAATAGAGGGCATCCATCTAGCAGCGAAATATCCAACATGATTGGCTCCTCTTAGGCGGCTCTTGGTCCTGATACTTTGTCTTTACCTGAAGATTGCTTATCAAACTTCTTATTTAAGGAAGCTGACTCTTGATAAATATGGTTTAGAATATTAAGTAACTTCTCTTGGTATGGATCAATCTTCTCACCATGGATTTTATACCAAAGCATCTCAAGTGAGTTCTCAAGTCGTTTGAAAATATCAAGTCTCATAGCTTTAATGGGAAAAAGAGTATTTAAAAGAGTTAGGGTCACTGAGTAGATAATACCCACAATACTTGTCTTCATGGAAAGACAAATTGAGCCAAGAGTGGTCCCGCTTGATCCATCTGGTTGAGATCGATTTGGGCGATCAAAGGAAGTGCCGAGGTAATCCCCAAAAAGGTTCCAAAGATACCACCCACAATAAAAAGACCAGGTAGAATATCGATCATGCGACTGGCAGGTTGAAAAGGAATAAACCCTAATATGTAATTCCAGCTTTGTTCTTTTTGTAAGACCTTTTCCGTTACATCAGGAAAGTAAGGAGCATTGGTAGATTTAAAAATGTCTACTTGAAGTTTAAAACTATTAATAAGGCTCTGCTTCCCGCGAGTAAAGTCCATCAAACTCTGCTTAGAACGAGATCGTAAAGCCGACTTGGGAGCTTTGCGGGAACGGGCTTTTCCTCGGAGTCCTCTTTCGGGCAAAGCTTCCTTAACTCGATCTAAAATATCGAAAACTCTATTTTCGATATCTCCA
>CAYFLR010000015.1:89709-92916 GCA_964343805.1 uncultured bacterium
TTTAAGCTCTCCAATTTTTTCAACTTCGAGCCTTTTATCTAACTCTTTAGAGAAGAGACCCATAAAATACATCTCTTGTTTTCCAGAGCGATAGGCTAGGTATTTTAGAACCACTGCCAGAACTAAAATAACACTCATAACAGGTATGAGGTTTTGGGATAGAACCGTAAGCAGCTCTAACTCGGACAATTGCTGAATAGATTTAATGAGGTATGATTTGATGTCCATAAAATTTACTCCTTGTCCATCTTACTTAAAGATTTTTTATTTTATCTATGACCTGTTGCAGCACCATAGATTCTTTTAATTTAAATGAGATTTCAACCCTTCGAGACTTCCCACAATCATAGGTTCCACAAGCTTCCAGGATATTATTTTCTTGTAAGCCCACCGGTTGCATAAAACTAAACCCGGTCACCACAATCATGTTTTTAAGTTCAGGTCTAAAAGCAAACTCTCCCATCTCTTTACTAAATACATAAGAGGTCACCTGTCTGGCCCTATTAAAACTTAAATTCAAATTATATTGATAAGCATCTTCAGAACCTTCAAGCGGCTCAAAGTGCTTATACTTATACCTCGGACTGGCATGTCCTGCGATTTGAATCTGCTCCACTAAATTGGCAATATCTTTTTGACCGAGCAAGGCCTCAACATAGGTTGGTATTAACATTTGCAGTTTCTCTTTGGCCTTTTTTGAAAGCTCAAAAGAGTTATTTCTAAATTTAAAGGTATCATCCATACTTAATGTAACAGTTCCCGTTGCTGGATCAATCTGCACATCAATCCCCGCCTTTTCCAGCCTATCCGCCACTCGTTTACCAATGATCTCCTTAACTTTAGCCAGTTTCTTCAGTTCTTTTTCTACCCTAGATAGTTCATTTTTCTTTTTTCTTAGCTGTTTATTTAAGATTCCAATATTGTTCTTTTGACTATCCACCTGTCGAGAGAGCCCCGCAATACGATCTCCGAGTTGCCCTACTTTGGCTCCATGTTCACTTTTTAGAGACTTAATTTGATCCCCTAGGTTTCCTACTTCACCACGGAGTTTGGAGATCTGTCCTTTTTTGCTCTCTAATTCATTGGACAGGCCTCTATTCAGCTTATTGGCTTTTCCTAAATCTCCTTGAGATTTGTTGTATTTTGAGAGTAAATCACTGTAGTTTCCTTGCAGTTTAGCTAGCTTCTTCTGACTTTCACCAAGAGATTTCTGAAGTTCGGTCACTTCTTTTTGATAACCAGCTATTTGTGATAAACGTTGGTTTAACCTACTCTGATAGCTGCTTTGAGCCGATTTTAAATTTTTATCAAATTGCTTTTGCTGCTGATCCATCTGCTTATTGAAGGAATCTTCCACCTGTTTGAGTTGAGTAGCAAAAGATTGTTGTTCAGCAACTATCTTTTGATTAAAATCTTTTTGTGCTTCTTCTACTTTTCTTTGACTCTCTTTTTTCACTTGAGCAGACTGAGTGTTATAAACCTTTTCATACTCTTTCAACTGATTATCAAAACTAGTTTGCTCATTTGTAAGTTGCTTCTCAAACAGCTGCTTCTGTTCATTCAGCTCTTTGGTAAAGGTATTCTTTTGCAGGGCCATCTCTTTTTCCATGGCTTTTCTTTGACTCAAAACATCCCTTTCCCACTCACTCTCTTTGAATTTAAGCTCTTCTGCCAGTTTCTGCTTCTCTTTGTTTACCACATTAAGTTGTTCTGTTAGCTGATCTTGTCTCTTGAACAGATACTCAATTTTATCAGCCTTGGTTTGAATATCTTTTTCATGGTTACTAATAGTCTCATTGGCTTTAGCCATCATACCTTGCTGAGTGGAAAACTCCTGTAACACCTCGTCTATCTGTGTTTGGTAGGATTTTACTTGATTTTTAAAATCTTTTAGCTCCTCCATTTTCTTCAAAACAGCCTGCTCTTGAGCAACGAGCTTCTCCACCCCTTTATTCAAGGTAGCTTGCAGACTCACAATTTGTTCCTTCTTCTCTGATGGAACCTTCCCCTTTTGATACTCTACGATATCCCTGATTTTGGATTGGTTTTGTAAGGTCATTACGCTTGATTTGAGTAGAGTAAAAACAAAAAGAAAGAGGAAAACAATAGCTAAAACCATGAATAGATCGCTATTACTTGTCCAGACATTTTCATCTTTCTCTTCAGCATCTATTTTACGATTAAATTGTTCCTTCATAAATTCCCCACTTACCTCGAACCCTCAGAACGAGTTTCATTTCATTCATCTCCTTAGTTGGTCGGATATATAAGTCTATTTATTAGAGAGGGAATCAAAAGGCCTTGAAATTATATTACTAAAAATCAAATGAAAACAGTTTTTTCCCATATTAAATTTTTATTTTAACACAATACCTTTATCCCTTATCTTTAATTTCAAACACTTATAAATCCACTCTCAAAATATTAACAGCAACAAATTTTCCTAAAGTTTTCCTATACCTAGCCGATGCAATAAATTAGAATGTGAGAGTACCTCGGGAAAAAAGGTAAAAAGGGATGCAAAGACCACTTTAAAGGTACATGGAGGTACGCGGTAAGCCAAGAGGGCATACTGAATCCCTTACTCTCAACCTCTTCTTTTCGTGAAAAGCCTATGGATCAATGGTTCACAGAAAAATACCAAAATCAAGTGGGAGTCTCTTTAAAGGTTAAAGAAAAACTCCTTTCCACCCGGTCTCAATTTCAAAAGATAGATGTCTTCAAAACCGAACTTTTCGGTAACATGCTGCTCTTAGATGACATGATTATGTGCACCGAGAAGGACGAATTCGTCTACCATGAAATGATTGCCCATATTCCAGTGATGTCTCATCCTCATCCTAAAAGAGCCCTTGTCATCGGGGGAGGAGATGGAGGAACCATTAGAGAATTGGTCAAACATGAATCTCTTAAAGAAATCCATCTCTGTGAGATTGACGGTGAAGTGGTGGAAGTCAGTAAAAAGTACTTTCCTACCTTAGCAACCGCCTTTGACCATCCGAAGGTCACAGTACATATTGCTGATGGTATTAAGTTCGTAGCAGAGTCAGCTGATAATTTTTACGATGTTGTTATTATAGATAGCAGCGAGCCTATTGGACCCGGCATCGGATTATTTACAGAATCATTCTACCAGGACATTCTACGCATAACCACTGATCAAGGTATCATTACAGCGCAAACTGAGGCTCCCTTCATCTGTGAGGA
>CAYFLR010000015.1:92926-96810 GCA_964343805.1 uncultured bacterium
TCAAAATGCTACTGGCTCCCGTTCCAACTTACCCTACAGGATTTTGGTCCTTTGCATATTGCTCAAGGTCATGTCACCCCTTTGATTACTTACACCAGAAAGACTTTAAGCAGTTAGAAAGCCAAACAAAGTATTATAACAAAGATATCCACTACGCTGCCTTTGCCCAGCCAAACTTTGTAAGAGATCTTAAATGAGCCCAGTTGAATTTCTAAGCACCACCCCCTTTATTGGATCAAACGAAGGAGAAAATGAGAAGGTAGCCCTCTTAGGAGTTGGATTTGATGGGACAACATCTTACCGCCCAGGAACCCGATTTGGCCCTGGAAGCATTCGAACTGCCTCAGATGGGTTAGAACTTTACTCACCCCTCTTAGACTTCGACCTAGAGGAGGTAAACTATAAAGATCTTGGAGATCTTGATATTCCCTTTGGTGATGTAAATGAAACAATGACGATCATTCGTAATGCGATTTCCCATTTGCTTCCTCACTACCGTATAGTCACCCTAGGAGGAGAACACTCCATCACCTTTCCAATTATTGAATCCTATTTAACTAAATACCCTGACTTGGTGATTTTTCAGTTCGATGCTCACTGCGATCTGAGGGCAGAATATAAAAATGTTCCCTATTCTCATGCCTGTGTGATGTATCACATTCTACAAAAAGTAGGAAAAGATCGCATGTTTCAAATTGGATTGAGATCTGGAACTAAAGATGAATTCCATCTGGCCAAGGATACATTACTAAAAAATCCCAAAGAGCTATTACCCCCCATTATTAAAAACCTAAATGACACACCTATTTATATAACCGTTGATCTTGATGTTCTAGATCCTTCAGTATTTCCAGGGACAGGAACCCCTGAACCTGGTGGATTTAGATTTAATGAGCTAATTAATCTTCTACATATCTTTAGTGGGTGCAATATTGTTGGTTGTGACGCAGTTGAGCTCAGCCCTGACTATGATTCAAGTGGGATATCTAGTATTACCGCTGCTAAAGTCGTCAGAGAGTTATTAGCCCTTACTTTTCTAAATTCTCAGTTGACCACAAAGTAGTCCACTTCTTAGGGTTTAAATACCTCCGATTTAAAAATAATCTTAAATTTTAAGGAATTAAAAAAAAGGAATAAATATTGCAATACTTTTAAAATATTAAATGATTTCGCTAATCAAATAAGGAGAGCATGATGGAAAACAACTGGGAGAGCGTCTTTCAAGCCTTTCAATTGCTCCTTACACTCATCCTTCTCGCATTTCTATCCACAGTCGAACTACTGAAACAGCCTGGAGAAGTTACAGCTTGGCCTTCAAACGAAAGGTAAGCACTTTAATTATAACAAGGAGCAAATTTTACTAGAGACGATTTCGAACTCGACGAAGATTCAGGCTCAAATTATCTTCTTTTGCTTTTCTTAACGCAGAAGCTAAACCACCTTGACGATCAATGATTTTAATCGCTTTAGCTGATAAACGTGCAGTTACTTTTCTTCCAACTTCAGCTACGAAATAGGATTTCTTCTGTAAATTTGGCAATCTACGACTTTTTGTTCTAATATGGGAATGACTCACATTATTTACAACAGCCACTCTTTTGCCTGTCAATTCGCATACTCTGGACATATCACACTCACTTTCAAGATATATACGTTGGCCCTAAAACCAATGGATTGTCGTTTTTATTACATTGAAGGGAGAATGTCAACGCCTTTTAATAGACAGAATATGCCTACTTTTTGACACACCCCCTTCAAGGTTGTGGCTTATTAACCACACACAATCTATTTCTTTAGCTATTTTGCTAATTTTTTCTTCAACTTATCAAAGCTAGCCTGGGACACCTGAAAGGCTTTGGCCTTTTTCCCCTTTCTTACAATTCTCACCTCTTGCATCTTATCGCCTTTAACGATGCTATTAACCACTTTCATTCCTGAAACCACTTTTCCAAAAACCGCATGTCTTCCATCTAGCCATGGTGTAGGTACATGGGTGATAAAAAATTGGGAACCATTGGTGTTAGGACCGGCATTAGCCATAGATAAAATACCAGGACCACTGTGCTTCAATGAGGAATCTATTTCATCAGGAAATCGATATCCAGGGCCCCCTCTACCACTCCCATCAGGATCTCCCCCCTGGATCATAAAGTTATTAATAACTCGATGAAAAATAATACCATCATAAAAAGGAACTCCCTTTGATTTACTGGAAGCAATTTTGCCCTCAGCCAAGCCTACAAAGTTAGTAACTGTTAAGGGCACCTTTTGGTAAAAGAGTTCAAGAACTATGTCACCCTTATTCGTTTTCATTACAGCAAAAAGACCATCTTTAAGCTTTAAACTATCTACCACCTGCTCAGGACTCTTTCCTTTTGCAAGTAAAGAACTCATTCCTAAGTTAAGTAGTGTCAACATAAGTAATAATTTCATTTTAACCCCTTTCCCTAATAGGCATTTCGATTGATAAATCCTTTTATAATAGTAAGTAAAATAATCTTAATATCAAACAACAGTGTCCAATTATGTATATAATAAAGGTCGCACTCTATTCGGTGATCTAGGGAGGTGTTTCCCCTCCAGCCATTCACCTGAGCCCAACCTGTCAAACCAGCTTTTACTTTATGCCTTAGCATATATCCAGGAATTTGCTTTCTAAATTTATCAACAAAGACCGGACGCTCAGGCCTTGGCCCCACCAGACTCATCTCCCCTTTGATAATATTAATCAATTGAGGGAGCTCATCTAAACTGGTTTTACGAAGTAGCTTGCCCAAAGAGGTGGTTCGATCATCTTCTTTGGTGGCCCAAACGGCCCCTGTTTTATCCTCAGCCCCCACCTTCATGGTTCTAAACTTAAGAATATTGAAACGTTTCCCATCAAGCCCCATTCTCTCCTGCTTAAAAAGTATTGGACCTTTGGAATTATATTTAACCATAAAGGCGATTAGCAGTAACAGTGGAGAAATAAGGCAGAGAATAATTATAGAAGCCACAATATCAAAAACACTCTTTATGACCCGACTCCAACCTACAAGCGGACTCTCATTGATGTTGATCATGGGAAGACCATAAAAATCTTCCACCGTAGTATTGAAATAGGAAAAGGGGTGCAAATCAGAAAGAATCTTCAACTCAACCAGCTCATTACTTAATGAGGTAAGAATTGGCTCAATTAAGTGCTGATCTGCAATTTCCAGAGCAATCACCACTTCTGCCACATGCCCCTGCTTTACTATGTCCGGAATCTGCTTTAGATCTACGCTCCTAATCACTTGAGAATGTTCTCCCTTTAAAAACATTTCTAATTCCAAAGAGGGAGATTTTCCCGTAATATCCACAATTCCAATTATATTCACATAAGACTCTCGCTGAGTAAACGAGTTAGATACTTTCACGGCAAAGGGACCGCTGCCAATCACGAGTGTATTTCTAACTGAGATACCTCTCTTACGATAACGCCGGATGATTTTCCGCACAAAACTTCTTCCCACAGGAATAAAAACTAAACCCATCAACCAGAAATAAACCAAAGTCACCCTGGAATAACGAAACTCATCAAAAAAGTAGGTGAAGGTAATAAATACAACTACTGCAACGGTATGCGCTTGGCTCAGTCTAAAAAACTCGTAAAGGACCCGAGAATACCTTTTACCAGTGTAAAGTCCCATATAGCGAAAAGTTAAACCCCAAATAAGGACGATAAAAAAGATCAGACGAAAGTACATAAAAAAGGGAGGAATCCCTTTAGTCACAGGAATTATTTCAGCATAAAACCTGATGTAATAGGCAAGCATCCAGGCAATAATCACAAAACCACTATCAACTAAAAGGCGTAATCCCGCTAAAATGGATCGATGTTTACGGTCCATAATTTGCTCTCG
>CAYFLR010000015.1:96820-98374 GCA_964343805.1 uncultured bacterium
ATAAAGTCTCTCATCTGTTCTTTAAAGTGAGAACGGTTATATTTTTCCGCGTGCAACCGTATAGCACCGGGATCAAAATTTAAAATAATTCTTTCAAACTCATGAACTGCTTGAATTAAAGACTGAGCATTTTGTTGACTAAATAAAAGTCCTGTCACTCCATCAATGACCGTCTCTAAAGCTCCCCCTCTACCGAGTGCAATGACAGGCTTACCACAGGCCATCACTTCCAAGGGAGTAATTCCAAAATCTTCTACTCCTGGAAAAATAAGTGCTTTACAGTTTTGAGCTAAGTCTACGCATTCATCATCAGATGGTTTCTCTAAAAAATGAATGGTCTTGCCCGCTCTCTTTTTATATTCTTTCAAGAGAGGGCCTGATCCAGCTATCACCAGCTTCCTTTTTAGAACATTAAAAGCCTGTATAGCCAAATCTATTTTCTTGTATGGTACAAATGAAGAAAGAATGAGATAGTAATCACCTTCACTCCGTAGAGAGGGAGTGAATCTTTCCGTATCTACTGGCGGATGTATCACTTGAGCGTCACGGCGATAATATTTATCAATTCTGGCCCGTACATATTCTGAATTTGCAATAAAATGATCCACTCGAGCCGAGGAGGTCACATCCCAGATCCTCAAATTATGAGAGAAATCTCTGATTAAGAATTTTTTTAGAAATCCTAGCTTGCTAAAATAATGAGGAAACATGTCCCATACATAGCGCATGGGAGAATGCACATAGCTAATATGGGTACTGACTGGAGGGGGAATAATGCCCTTGGCAACACAATGGCTCGAGCTGATAATCAGATCAAACTCGTTAAGATTAAAGGCTTCAATAGCATGAGGAAACAGAGGCAATAACGAACGATAATACTTTTCTACCCAAGGAAAACTATTAAGTGCAGAAGGTATTACTTTATGACGATTAATTATCTGGCTTACCTTTTCTTTATCATAAAAAAGAGTATAGATAGGTGCAGAAGGGTAAAGCTCACAGAGAACTTCTAAGACCTTCTCTCCCCCTCTCATTCCGTTCAACCAATCATGTACTAGCGCCACTTTCTCCATCTTTTACCACCACATCTTGCATTAACAAAAAGGATAAACAAAGATATAACAGAAAAGTAGATGTGTAACTGATAAAATGGGTATATATTAAAAAAAATATGTATAAGTCCCTCATAAATTATTTTAATCAGCTAAAAACAAGAGACCCAGACCACTGGTATCCTCTCCTTACAGTTTTTTATTTAACCTACGCTTGTAATTTCCGCTGCCCTTACTGCAGTGATGGTGCTGGAAAACCCTACTTTGAACTTCGCTCAGAGATCCTAAAACCCAAAGAAATTTTAGAGCTATTTAAACTCATCAGGCAGCATTGTGATTATCTGGTATTAACTGGAGGAGAACCTTTTTACTACCCCTATATAAGAGAAGTGCTCAAAGATCTTCCCTCTCTCAATTTTGATGGCACCGTTCTAACCACCAATGGTTATGAGGTTACCCCTTACTTCGCAGAAATTAACCAGTCCATTAAACACCTGGTTTT
>CAYFLR010000015.1:98513-101190 GCA_964343805.1 uncultured bacterium
AAAATTTGAAATAATTATTTCTTCAGTGGCCACTCCCACCAACTTAGAAGATCTGTATCAGGTTTATCATTACTGTAAAAAAAATGGTTTTCGATTTGCTGTTTGTCCTGAACTACAAGGAGTTAAACCAAACAGTCAATTAAAGGATAATCAAGAGTACCAGGAACTTTTTAACTATTTAATCAGCGAAAAAAAGGCCGGTGAATTAGTTAATGGAGGAATTCAATATCTTGAATATATGAGAGACATTAAGAAATTTTCCTGCCGACCCTCCACCGTCCTGGCCATCTCTCCCACCGCAGATGTTTTTTATCCCTGTCTAGAGATTGGTCATGTGGCAGGGAATCTGTTACAAACACCCAATCTTCATCAGATCCGAAGGAAGGGAAGAGAGCAATTTGGCCCTGAACCTCGTTGCGATAACCGCTGCCAATCAGCTTGTGCCTTGGGGCTTTCAACCATTTTAAATAATCCATCCACACTTGTTTCGGATGCTTACCTTGCTACTAAATCTGAGATAAAAAAGAGACTTGGTTAAACTCGGATATTTCCGTAGGGTTTGGTCATTTGATAGTAATCCTTAACATTCCCCCAAAGATCCTTTCCATACATAAGAGTTTCAATGGATCCTCGACAACTCGTCCAGCAATTTCCACACTCATTTTGTTTGTGAGCATCAAGTAATTTTTGTTCAATAACCGACATATCATCTTGCAGGATATTTCCCACCACGGAATCAAGGCGATCAATGCACATTCCCACATTACCTTGGCTATCTATGTTGATTAGGTTTTTTCCTGCATAACATGGGCTCACACCGTTTTCTTCGACAGCCATGGCAAACTGATCGATATAACCACGCAGAACCACAAACTCAGGGTATTTCTCCTTCATCTTGAGGAGATGCTGACTCACCTCTAAATTAGCAGAACGGCATTTTTTGGTGCCTCGGCTATCCGAATAGAGAGTTACCAGATAGGTAATCCCCAAATCTTTACAGATTTTTATAAGCGGTTCCACTTCATAGAGATTATCTTTCATTATTACAGAAATCATATGAACTCTTTGAGTGGTATTTGTGCGATTATCACTCAGCCACTTTAATGCTTTTAATGCATGGTCATAGGCCCCCTCTTTATTGCGTTGTTTATCATGCTTGCTGGGATCAGCATAATCAACTGAAACGCTGATCTCATACATCCCTCTTTTCCAAAGTTCCTTTGCTATTTCAGGAGTCACAAACCAGCCATTGCAGATCATCACCGGAAAATGATGGGTTGCTAAGTGGGATATTACTTCATAAATTTCAGGGTGCATTAATGGCTCACCACCACCGATGGATACAATTTGAGGGCCAACCTGAGCTAATTTATCTGAAATGATTCGTACATCATCGGCAGATAAGCGAGGTGCGTTATCATAGGCCGGTTTCCAAAAATCACATATTCGGCATTTAAAATTACACTGATAGAGCAATTGTAAATTGGTGTGGATAATTTTCCTTCGTAAAAAGGAGCTCACATACTTTAGTTTTTTTAAATGATCAAATCGAGGTTGAGCCATTTTTTAACCCTTTGTTATCAGTATCTCAACTTAAATATCTATAGCGATTATGTGCGATCTATTATACTATTATATGAACACGATCATCACCACAATTTTATTTCAGTGAGGAAGTTATGCGAGTTCTATTTCTTACATTGGTATTTATTCTTTCTTGCAGCCTCGGCTGTAAAAAGCAAACCTCTCCAGAAAAATCCAAAGAGAAGAGTTTAGCTCCCCTATCTAATGTGGAAAAGTATCCCAATCGAGAGGCCAATTTAGCACGCATAACCAAAATCATTCTTTCCATCAAGCATCACAGTGAGGTAGAGAAAAAGATCGACTCCATCCTCTCCATGACCACTAACAGTAAAGACCCGGCTCTCCAAATTTATGGACTTTTAATTAAGCCCATTAAGAAGTTAAAGTCTATCGCCTATCGCTTCAGACATATGGCTTTAGAATCTGACCCTCTCTATATGGGGGCACTCCACCGTCTGAAGAAATTTAAATATTTTAACACAGTCTATGGCAGCCACTTTGACGCCCTCTTCGACTATGTTACTGAACCTTCTGATTTGCCTGTCTTTACCTCAGAAAACTATGAAGAGTTACATAAGTTCATGCTTGGATTAGCTGCCGACCTCCAGGCCATGGCGCAAAAAGCGACTATGATTATTAACACTTACCCCGAAAAGGACCTGGAATTCATCGTTGATAAGTCTATTTTCATTGGAGGTGAAGGCTTTATCTATGAAAAAAGGCAAAGACGGTATTTCATTAAACCCTATTTGCATAACCTCGCAGCCAATATCAGAACCACTGCAGGGACTCTTTATATAGCAGCCTCATACAAATTTGATCAAATGCTTCCGTTTGTAAATCGTGTTATTAAACAATCCATGTTCAACCGAACTCTCACCTCCTTTGTACCGGGCAGCAGCTTCCTCTTTCGAACTCAGTCAAAGATGATCAAAATGCAAACCACTAAAGAGATTGCTGAGCTTCTTAGTCATAAAGAGTTTGAAAATAAATTTCTTATCAGTCGAACCGATGCCAAAAAGAACTTCGCTGCGGCTTGGGGAGAATTTAAACTGGCCAACTTAGAACTCACTGCTTATTTTAATGGCATGCT
>CAYFLR010000016.1:0-19189 GCA_964343805.1 uncultured bacterium
TCCGGTTATGCGTTTTTCCGGAATTTTTGTGAATTCTATGGAGGATTAGCTATATTATCTGCTACTTTTCGTAACCTCTCATCCGTTCGATGCATGTACCTGCTTGTCACAGCAGAGGTTTTGTGGTTAAGTAGCCTAGTAATATCCTCTCTATTGGCTCCTCCATTAACAAAGATCTCCGTAGCAGAATGACGCAACTGATGCGGAGTTACCCTCTTAATCCCTGACTCTTTAAAAATGAGATTTAGCCGTCTCCTAAAATACTCATAATGGACAAAATCACCATTACAGTTGGTAGTAACCCAATCAGTTCCTTCCTGATCTTGTTTTTTATAAAGTAAGTAGTTTACCAGCTCAGGGACCATAGGTACCCTAGTCTGTCTCTTTCCCTTGGGATGCTCTCGCATAACCCTCATCTTTTTATCCCAAGCCCTTTTAATGATTATTTCCCTCTTAAAAAGGTCGATGCAGTCCCATTTCAGAGCAACTACCTCACCGGGTCTTAAGCCTGTTAAGCACATAATCCAAATGGCAGGTCCGATATCTTCATCCTTTGCTGCTGAAAGAAGATTACTGACCTCGTATGGAGTTAAAAACTCACTCTCTTCTTCAACGATCTTTGGTCGGTGCTTTTTTAAGACAGGATTCTTTTGAAGGTACTCAAAGTGGTCAACAGCATCATTAAAGAACTTATGAAGAAAGGCATAAATATGGGCCACTGTTCTGGGCTTCCTTCCTTTTTCCTTTGCAGATGTGAGGACTCTTTGGATATCCCTTGAAGTCACTTCGGTTAATCTAAGATTCCCAATCAAAGGTAATACATAGTCTCGAAACATCTGATCTTGAGTCTTTTTCCATCCATCCGACATATCACTTCGACATTCTGCACACCATAAAAGCCAATATCCATCTACTGATAAAATACGGATTTTATTAGCAACAGCTCGGCTTCCATTTTCTCGTTTAAAAAGCAATTCTCTTTCATAGGCTTTGGCATCAGCCTTTTTATTTTTATCAAAGAGTTTGGTTGGAAAGTATTTTCCGTTCTTATCTCGGACTCTCACTAACCACTTGCCTCCTCGTTTTTTCTGTTGAGTAATCGCCATAGAACCTCCTTAAGGCGATATTCATCGAGTCTAGACCTATTCAGTTTTCAAAGATCAACCGTACAATTACGAGTGGATACTTTTTAAACTGAAACATTGGAATGGTCAAGATGGATAGTGAATCGGTTTTATAAGTGTAGAATCTGAATATGATAATAACTCTGATTTTTTAAAAACCACTCTCCGACCATGCTTTCGAAATGGGATTTTCCGTTCATGAATCCAAGAGTACAGAGTAGAAGTTTTTATTCTTAAGTAACTGGCTGCCTCGGCAACTGAAAGGAATTCGCAATTCATATTACCCTCAAGTTCAAAAATAAGTAGCCATAAAGATTGCTCCTTATAGCTACTTAACAGTCATTTAAACAAATTGATCAACTAGGAAAAAAGAAGCAATCTGCCTCCTTGCAGTTCTTACATTGACCATCTTCAGAGGATATGTTACCGGGTTTTAAACAAAACCCGGCGGGACGTTCTTCAGTAATTTTACCAAAATCTCCCTCACCAATTTCAAAGTAAGATAAGCAACCAATGCCTTGGTACAAGCTTTTTCTCGGCTGAACAGAAGATGATTCTCTAACTTTATCCACTCCCATTCCTTCTAATCTTTTGGAAAATAGAGAGTGGTTCAAAGGCCGAAAACCATTATGTTTGCAATAGGCTTGATACTGCCCATAGAAGGGAAGAGAATATTCTGCACATCTTTCATCTAAGTTACAGTTTTCTTCAACAAATGAGGCGATAGAACAACTCTCTCGCTTCATAGAATCTACAATCTGTTTATTGGCTTCAGATATACTAAACTCTTTATTATTAAAGAGCCTTAGAAGACCCTCTAATGCCCAGTAACTAATAGCATCCAGCTCTTCCATTAGTGATTCTTGCAGCCCTGGGATTTCTCTCTTAGTGCCTCTGAATGAATTATTAAAGGGTAAGATGATTGCTCTACTCCAAAAAGCAACTGAGTAATCATTGAAGAGAGGATAATCATTGGCGGTAAAAATCAACTTAGCTGTAGATAGAAAATCGACTCTCCCTCCAAACTTTATCTCAGCATCTGTAACTCCACCTCCTGTAAGATTTTTCAACAGATCGAGATCTAGCTTTTTTGGTAACTCATCAGTGATATTAACTAGCTTATCTTTCAAAAAGAGCTTTGAAAATTTACTGAGTTCAGTAAAGCGAATATTGGCAGTATTACTTTCTCCGCATATGGCTCTAATAATATGAAGCAGGATTCCTTTACCATTGCCACCGCCTCCAATAAGCAGAAAGAACTTCTGAAAAAGGTAAGGATAGATCATGCAGTACCCTATAATTTCTTGTACTAGGTTGATCTGCTCCTCATTGCCTTCAAAGGTACTATCCAGATACTTCTGAAACCGATCAATCTTTGTATCTGGATCAAAGTTGCAACCAATACTTTGCAACAGATATCTACTTTTCAATTCTTTTTCTTCTAATTGATCAAACCTCCTAAAAGCTAGATCAGCTGGCTTCATTGGAATACTAGTAGATAAC
This sequence comes from uncultured bacterium, assembly GCA_964343805.1. Lineage (GTDB taxonomy): Bacteria > Bdellovibrionota_B > Oligoflexia > CAYFLR01 > CAYFLR01 > CAYFLR01. The sequence goes on from CAYFLR010000016.1 coordinate 2,628, forward strand.
TTCAATCTCTCCAGTAGTACCCTAATAGATAGAATACCGTTTTTAAATACTATGCAGTCTCCACCAGAGTTCCACTTAATTTCCTGATAAGTAGAACATCTAAGAGCTTCACAATACTCACTGATTTGCCGTTTAGAAGGGTAATCAAATTGCTTTGCTATCATCGACCGCAGCTTCTCATCACCCACCATTTCCCAAAAAGGGTTGGAAAATTGATAGAAAGCTTTGCTGCTTCCATCATATACGAATCTCTTTTCACCATTGAATTCCAATAAGAATTCTTTGTTATCAACTGTAATCTGCATACAGCTTTACCTCCACCTTTTTCAGCCGCAGCAGACCGGGTAGACTGGGTATTTTTCAATACTCCCTTTTCTATTATCTTCTAATCTAATTAATAAATAAAAGGTAGTCTAAGTCGGTCTACCAAGGCATTCAGTTAATTCCAATAGAGCCATATAGTCTATTGATCTGTCAAAAACAGTCTGCTTCTTTCTTAAAAACAGGTGTATTCTACTCTAACTGACAGTGGCTCTTTTCTTAGATGTAGTAAGGAGGGTTTTACCCCTCCCATCTTTTTAATGGATTCTAGTCCCCTCAATGGAGATTATATTCCAGTAGTCTCCGGGCTTTTCAACTTCTATCTCGAATTGTCGTCCCCGAAATTCTGAAAACTTCTCCCCCGAAGCATCTTGGTATCTTCGTTTGAAAATTCCTAATATCATCGTCTTGTATGATTCCGGATGATCATCATCATTTATAGAGGTCGTATATTTGACCCCCTCTTTATTAATAAAGAAAAGAGTCAACCTGCACTTATCCGGGTTATACTTACTTGGGCGTCTATAGACACCATTAAAGCGAACAATTGTTGGTTTCATAATTATTCCTTCCAGAAGGCGCAGATGTGCACCTTCTTTAAATTATTTTTGATAACTTTAACCTTGATACTTTGTTTAGACTTGGATAGATTGGTATTGAAGTTACTTATAGGGAGCAGTTTCGGCTCTCTTCTATCCAATTCTAAGACTCGAAACCATTTTTCACTTTTGCCCCCTTATTACCTCCAATTTGTTAAGCTCAATAAGTAAACCTAGCAACCTACCTTCAAGACCCTTTTCACCAAGCGAGCGAAGGATTCTGCTTCGGATAAACGGCCATTTCTGATCAGAAACAGCTGCCTGAACAATGTTCAAGATTTCGTTTCTAGTTGGATTTAGTAGTAGAGAGAGTGAGTTTTTCATTGTCCTTTCCCTTGTTATTAGGTTTCCCTGCCAATGGAAAAGACAATATCAAAAGCTATTTCTGGAAAATAGGGGGCTAGAACAAAAAAAGTTGATGCTCTTCCCCCCTATTCAATAATTAAATTTTAAGGTATTTTTAGGCGGCGCACTTTATTTGGAAAATTCTCTAAATCTTTCTCAATCTTTCAGTAAGATATTCCTGATTAGACTGATCAGGTCCTTCTGGAGCTGGTATAGCAGCTAGAAGTTGGACTAATATCTGAATAACTTTATATTTAGTCGGTTTTTGTCCGTTAATTTCTATTGCTGTACCTATATCAATGAGAACAATTCTATAAATTTTGTCAAATTGGTAGTTGGGTTTCGCTGCAGAATACTTGATCAGAGGGTTCATAGATTCATATAGACCAAACTTTACCACATCCTTTTTAAATTTAAAAAAATCCAGCTGACCCTCTAATCGATCAATTAGGGTATCAATCATCTGTACAGTAGATTTATTCTCATTCTCCGGGTATAGATATTCAGTATCTATGGTTATCTCTCTTTGTTTTTTAAGGCTTTTAATTACTTTTTTTGTATGGCTTATCCTTTTATTCAGCGGTTCTATAGTTTTTAGTGAAATATTACCATAAACTTCCTCTATTCTTGCCAAGCATGCCCTTTTCATCTGCTCGACTATAAAAGAGGGAACTTCATCTTTAAAACTTTTTCGCAATAAATCTAAAAACCCCTCTAAAGAAACATTAAACTCAGGATTTTGGGAGTTAATAAACTCAACCAAAATATTCCCTGCCTCCTGTACATTTATTACAGTGCTTTGCTTGATCTCCTCCTTAATAAACTCCCTAGTACTGATTAATTTCCCATCTATGCTTATACTAGACTTTTCATGTCTACCCATACTGATATTATCTATCTGATCCATGCCCTAAAAACCTCCCATGCCATATATTAGGCATTGCCGTATCAATATTTACTAAAGGTTACAAGGGGGGATTTTTATCATTTAAGAATTATCACTAAGAAGAACTGTTTTATTAGTAGGTTAATTAATTATTCAACTACCTTGGTAAGAGTAAATGAGATGTCAGTATTATCATCAAAGCTACCATCACAATCTACCACTGCTTTAAATACTGGAGTATCACTAAGGGTAATGTGATACCTAATTCGAGCGTTTGCAAAATAAGAGATCTTTATGATCTTTTCTTGCTCTGTTTCTTGAGGCGGTAATAAAAATGAGTGGCTAAAGTCCTCATCATAGACATCTGAACCATTATCGATTTTCCCTTCACTCCCTGCTAAACTGACAAATGCAGAACCATCTGTCATCATAGATAGGGAAACTGTTGCAATATATACAACTAAAGAAGAACATTCAGAGCTTATATTCTGAGCTGTAGCATATTCATCTTTATGATAACGCCAAAAAGTTGAAATCTTAAGACCATCTGCCCCGGCTGAACCCTTTGCACCTATCTCTCCCTTTTCACCTTGAGGTCCAGCTGGACCAGTGGCACCCATTGCTCCATCATCTCCTTTCTCTCCATGAAGAACCACTTCCTGATATTCTGTACCTGAGCATGAAAAAAGAGTTTTCTCCTCTTTTGAAAAGTAGCTGATATCCTTAGTTACTTCATTGCAATCCGGCAAAGCATCTTTGTTATCAATAGTAACGAATGAAGGTTTTGGCTCATCCTTTCTCAGTTCAATCTCCACAAATGTACTTCCGTTGCATTGCTTTAGGGTCTTTGTAGAAGATAGATAGTAAATGAAATCCTTCAAGTCCTCATTACATTCAGGGAGATCCTCTTCTGTAGCTGCCAGCTTAAAGTTGGTCCCTTTCTCTTCTGTGAGATCATCATCATCTGAGTCACTGCAATTAAATAACCCAAGACAAAGAAGTAGAGAAGTAATCTGAATGATCTTCATATAGCCCTCCAAACAAATATTTTGGATAGTTAGTTTCACTCATCCATCGGTCTTATACCAACCTTCTTTAGAAGTCTTTTATAAAAGTCCGGTATACAACCGCAATGCAATGACTTTTTACCCTATCCTTTTAAATATGCCCGAATTAGTAAAAAAAGAACAAGATCCTAAAAGCTCAAAAGGAAAGCAAACAAAGAGAGCTTTTGTATTTTCTACAGCAGAAAAAAAACTCCTCAAAAGAATGGGTTTACTTATAAATAAAACTTTAACCGATCAGGATAAATCAGTTGAGTGGCTAGCTTTTAAGGTAGGGTTGGCCAGATCGACTATTAGAGAAATATTAGCAGGCAGAAGCAACCCAAGAGTTTTGACGCTCAATTCAATTGCCAAAGGGCTAGGCTTTAGATCTCTGCAAGACTTTCTCGACAAAAGTTAGAACTATTCTCCCGTATTTTCCTAGTACAAGTTTTACACTCACTCCGAAATCCATCTTTAGACCACTTATCCTGAAAGAAGTGCCGAACCTTTTTTCCTTCAACTCCGCAAGAGGAGCATTTTTTCTTCATCCAAGCTCCTTTGGGCAACTTAACAGCTGGGATATAAGGAATCTTCCTGAGTGATCTGCTAACTTTCAAGATCAGTTTATCAAGTTTTTGCATGTAGCCTCTTTTGGCAATAAAAGTTCAAAGAACGAATAGAGAGTTTTAAATATTGGAGTCATTTGAACTCTACTGAAACGGTCACCGAAAACTGGCAATAATTGCCTTAAACTCCTATTTATCAATGCTTTAGTTCAAATAATAATAACACAAAATAAGCCTTTTAATAACTTATTTCTAAGATTCTGACAGAGCAGATTTTGAACCTATTGCATTTTCAATTAAAAATAGACTTTCAGCTGCTACCAATTACTTATGGTTATTAAATAGGCACTGTCGTATGCTGCAAACCTGTTTGCTCCTTTTACTCCTTTTTAGTCCCTATAAGACTTACTAAGTGGATATCAACATTAGTATGTTCAGTATCAAATGAAAAAGCCTTCCCAAAATGATACAATTTGAATGTACTATAAGCTAAAAACCAGCTATTAGGGGGCTGCATTGAAATTTGCAGATCTAAAAAACTTTCTTCTAAACAAAATGAGAATGAGCCACATATATCAACCTCTTCTCATTAGAAGTTTGATCGAATGTGGAGGTAAAGCTACCATAAGACAGCTTGCCCATATCTTCTTAAATCAGGATATCAGCCAACTAAAATACTATGAAGATAGGATAAAGAAAATGCCCCTTCCTATCTTGAAGAAGCATGGTGTTTTATCTGAAGAAAAAGGACTGATCATTCTTAATACCGATAAAATAACCTATCAACAAGAATCTGAATTAAAGATGATATGCGACTCCAAAGTCCATGACTACCTACGGAAGAAGGGAGAAGGAGCCTGGGAGTATAGATTCTTAGACAACTTAGCATTAAGTGGATCATTGAGGTTTCAAGTTCTAGAAAGGTCTAATGGCAAATGTGAGCTTTGTGGATCTTCTGTGAAAGATACCCCCATAGATATTGATCATATAATACCAAGATCTACAGGAGGTAAAACCCAACTAGACAACTTGCAAGCTCTTTGCGTTCGATGTAATCGGGCTAAAGGCAACAAGAGCAGAAGGAACTACAGCAAGCAAAATGAAGGATCAGAGCTCCATTACAATAAGTTGGTCAGAGATAGAATCCCAGAGATCATTGAAGAAAAAGGTAAAAAACCGACCTACCACAAAGCCCATAAACAAGAGTATAGAGAGAAATTAAAAATGAAGCTCTTCGAAGAAGTTCAAGAGTTTAACAGAGAAGAAAAACTAGAAGAACTAGCTGACATTTTGGAAGTAGTTGATGCTATTACTTCAGAGTACGGCTTTAAGGAGAAAGACATAATTAAATCAAAAAAAGATAAGCTTAAGTTGAATGGAGGGTTTAAGGGTAAGTTTATTCTAGAGGCAGTCAAATCTAAATGAGACCATTAACTGCTAGTAGATAAGATAGATAGCATTGAGCTACTTGGCTGTTTCAAACTTTTATTATTAATTAGGAAAAAAATAGAGCAGATTGAGGGCGATTATATTATTAACTATATGTATTCCAGCAACGGCCCTAAATGCAGTACTTGGTTTATGTTCCATTCTCTTAACCATTTCCCGGATCAGAATAAATGAGATTGGCAGGAGAGCTAAAGCCATCCAACCTCTGCTAAAACGATAGGCTATAAAAGCGACTGTACAAAGGGTAATAATGACCCTTTTATCAACCTTCCATTTAAGAAGGTACTTTGCTGGTAGCCATTGGAATAAAAGGGTTTCTAGTAATGGCATCAAAAAACCTGCTTCCAACAGAAGGGCTATAAAATCCATTAATGTCTTGCTTTTCTTAAAAGGAAGGCTATAGGTTGCACCAAAAAACTCATATCCCTGCTTTAGTATTAGTCCCAGAGCAATAGAAAGGAACAAAGATATTAACCCAGTTAAGAAAACATATCTTAACTCTTTTAGGTTGTAAAAACCAACATCTTGCTGCATCGCCGCTCTTTCATCTGTTAATGGCTGTTCCAGTTGACATTCATCATGACTGGTATTATCAGAATCTTTCATTAATGACGGCTCCTCGGTTTAGCAGAAAAAAGCTCTCCATACTTAGCCTTTATAACTGTAATAGACCTTCCTCTATCATACTTCGCAAAATGAGGATGCCCAAAATAAAAATAACAGTACCCTATTCTTTTCAAAGATATACCAGAGTCTAATGTATTCTAACCGGACAATAACCCATAGCCCCACCATGCAAACATTTATTATCTTGACAGTTTATTTAAATTATGAGATAAGCACCAAATCATAGTTGGTATTTTACCAACTTTAATCCAAGGAGGGACAATTGAAAAAACTACTGATCATATCCTTTTTCCTTCTATTTTCTAGCTATGTGCATGCAAATGCTCCTGCTGGTCCATCAATGCGAAACTACTGCTATAATACCCGAAGTGGAGCATTCTATTTTGCTGCTGTAAGGCTATCTGGGAAGTATTTAAGTGCCACATATATCCATAGGTTCGTGAAAAACCTTCCAACTACATGCTATGGCACTCATATATGGGATGACAGGTGGTATAAAATGCGCCTTCCTGATAAGGGCGACAAGCGATTCCTTCTCTTATTCACTAAGGGAATTACTGGGAAAGTAAAAGGGCATTATTACTGGGTTCTCATAGAGAATACGCCCTCTACTTGGTATGTTTACGATCTACACTATTCTAGAAGGTACAGAAAAGCTTTATCTAGTGGAGAGCAGTTCAAACGAGATGGGCTCGAAGAAGGAATAGAGTTTGATGTACTAAATCCACATAATGAAGGTGGTTATAACGGAAATGATATCCTATACAGCTTTGGATACCCTTGATTTCATTCTACATTTAAGGGCTTATAACCAACCAGGAGTACAAAATGCTTAGATTTACATTTTTAAAAATAACTGTTCTACTACTCAGCCTACACATGCCGGTATTGGCTGCTTCAATTTGCGGCACTTTTATCCCTTCTGATTTAGACAATACTATCAGTTACATGGAAGTAGATGGAATCTGCATAATTCAATCGGGTGACTTTATAAATAAAGTCCAATTTGATAAAAAAGAGTTTACCTACAATCCAGCTATAAAAGAAAATCAAATCCATTACTATAGAGGTTCGAGCGTTGCCGTCTTAGTCCCAGAAGATGTATTTTATACTCTGGAAGAAGGCAATGAAGACAGAAGGCAAGTCAGAGATGTTATAGGATTAATTTCAGCTGTATCTGGAGGAGCGGCATTAACACCAGTTCCTGGTGCGCAGGCACTTGCTGTTGTTGCTGGAGCCTCTGGTGCTCTGTTGGTCATTGAAGAAATACTATATCAACAAGATAAAGATTATAAATGGGGTATTTATGATAAGCTGGCTGAACTAGAAGAGGAAGTGAAGAGAGAGCAAGAAGCTTTCGAAAATTATATGCCTCCTCATTATGGGTATCAAAATAACGGTTTTTTTAGAACATCAGATGGAAACTTAACGCCTGTTTATAACTACTACAATAGTCAACCAAGTTATATATCCAATATATCTTAGGGAGTTAATACAATGAAAAACATGTTGTCAAAGAGGGAAGTACTTGTACTAATTACAGTAATCTTTGCGATTTTAAATGATCTACCTAGCATTCTAAGCAATACTTTGGGGTCAATTGGCGCAACCATACTTATTTTAGCAATTCCTACCTTAGCTTTTATATTCTGGCGATTGAAAAAATTAGAACGTAATGTTTTTATAGCCGGTCAATCGTATGTTCTCCCTATTATCAGTACTTATGCAATAAAAGAACTTGGGGCTACTCCGTGGATTATCCAATACTCTTTGGTTGGATTAACCATCATCTTGGGTTTCGTTTTACTGCACCCTGTCAGAGAAAGCTCAAATGCATAGATTGGTATTCCTTCTTCTTTTATTAATAGCCAGTTGCGGATATCATTCCCCACAGACAGCCTCTACAAAGGCCATAATTGGAGACCCTATTCCAAACTGGCAGGTATTAGAATCTAATAGCCACCTCCAAACAGATAGTATCTACTTTATAGAAAATGCCAATGAACAGGTTGCTAATGGTCTTATTCTCCACTCTGACTCTAAGTACCTTATCACTAATGCTCATGTTGCTTTAAAATGGAAGATAGAATGTAGACGTACTGGCTGCCCAAAGATAATCGCAAAAAATGAACACTCAGAGGCTAAAGTTATAAATTTCAGTAGCATGATCATAGATCTCAAATTAGATACCGCATTTGTAGAGTTCATCTGGAATAAAAAGAAGAAGTCTTTAGCCCCTCTTTCGATAACAAAAGAAGCCATTAATCATGAAGATAAAATATATCTGATCGGCTATTCATATTCAGAGCAACAGTTTGTTTATTCAGAGGGCAAGATCCTTGGTGATAATCTTAGGGAAACCAGAAAGCCCTCTATCCACTATGATGCAGATACAGAACCTGGAATGAGTGGCAGCCCAGTCTTTAATGAAAAAGGAGAGCTGATAGCTTTACATTTTGGATACAAAAATGGGCTGAATAGAGCAATCCCTTTTTCTTTAATAAAGCAGAAGTACCCAAACAACTTTCATTGAAAAATTTTTTTTATTTTTTTAAGAGGCTTTACCATACAGCTATTAATAAACTGACATGCCCCCATACTCCCCCTTCAAAAGAAAAATGCTTGCTACTCGGCAGGGGAGGGGAGAGATATCCCCCCTTCAATAATCACCCTTATAAATGTGAAAACAAAAATGAACCCCCTCGTTTCCAAGACCTATCCTAAATCGAAGATAGATCTTTGGTTTCACTTCAGTAAGAATGATATCACCAACTGCCCTTAGAGAATAGCTCCTCTCGACCTCATTTTTCGTTTCACATCTGTTTCACATTTGTTTCACAAAACCCCCATAAAACCATCCAAATCAATCAAAATAGATCTAAACCCTCAGAACACCTAACCTCTTAATGTTATTTGTAAAATACTGAAATCAATGATCATTTCTTTTGCAAGAAACCCAACTCATAATCGTGCGGTCGGCAGTTCGATCCTGCCCCTAGCTATTCCAAAAAAAAAGTCTGCGAAAGCAGGCTTTTTTTTTGGTAAAAGCTTAGGGTAGATCATTTCAGCGCAGTTCCGGCCGAGCAATGCTGGTCCGTGCGCCGCAGGTGCAAACGGTTCCAGCAGCGAGGTCATACTGATCTGCGATCAGTGGATCCTGCCCCTAGCTATTAAAATTATGCAGAGAAACCGGATACTTGAGAAATTAGGCATCCGGTTTTTTTGTGTCTTTTTCAGGCTCTTCCCTTTAGGACAATGAATGCATCCTCTATAACATCATAGACTTTGACACCGGGAACTGTAATGATAAACTCTCTCTCGGGCATGATTGACTCCTTTTACTAAAATAAAGTGTGGTAACAATATTTTAGCAGAATCTTTCATGCCCCTTTTTTTGATGAAGAGCCTGGAGAATCAAGTATGCTAAGGGCTAAACATTATTTCATCTACCCGATAGTGTCATTTCAGTTACTCCTTTGTTTAGCATCATGTACCGCCCATCAGGAATTTCAAACCAAACTTGCCAATCTAGAATGCGAAGCGGCTTTATCTGATTTGCCTGGGATACAGCGAAAGGCATCAATTACCAGTAAAGGAAAGCAAGTGGTTGTCTATGTGGCATCTTACTCTGCCAGCGGTCTCGCTTATACAACATATGTGGTTTTGATTGTTAGCAAAGCAGTCATTTCAACTGTTTTTTATCTGTGCTCCCGCCTTTGCCATCTTGACTGCAACAAAAGGGAATGTGTCAGGAGAAACAGAAAAATTATGTCATGCTTTTGGTTTAAAGGTTCCCTCAATCATAGATGCCACTCAACATAAAAGTATGGGTAAGAAGACTTATAAAATGACAAAACCACTGCGCTGTCCCCATCTATCTGGGTTAAATGAGGCGGTTATAGGAGTCTCTCGTTGCTATATGAATCGAAAACAACCAGGAGACCTGCAAAAAGCTAGGAATCAGTTAAGGGCATTAAAAGGAAATGAAATAGGAGTTCAATGTCTTAGCTCTGAAGAGTTTACAGAGATTAATGGTATGTTGAGGACTCTAGACAATTAAAAATACTTTAATATCACATCACCCGCCGAAGAAAAGCGTGGATGAGGACATTAAGATTATTTTGGCAAAATGAATACCACTCTTCCTGATAGCCTCATTTATAAAGGATATCCTCATCTGCCCTTCAAAAATCACATCCGACTTGTTTAGGTAATCAGTCTTAATTCGTTCCATCCATTCATGAGTTTTTGTCGCTGCCACTCTTCGGGAGATCCAAATTCTTCCATCATCTCTTTGGGGCTAGGGACATGAATTGAGTCAAAATTCAAAAAGGCGAAATTTTTTGCTTGAGTGTTATTCCTCAGTTTTTTAATTAAGGTTGTTTTCCCGGCACCCGAGGCACCGGTCATAATAAAGAGTTTATTCATATTGTAACCACTATTAAAATTTAGATTTCAACTTCCCTAAAGACTTTGGCAGGCTATACTTTAAAACTTGAGTCCTAAATCCCTTGCCGAGATAAACTTTTACAGCGTTTTCTTACTAAATCAGAAATCCTTTCAGTACCTCTCTCACTTATCCTTCAGGGAGAAGGTTTTCAAAAAAAGATAAAGTGAGTCGGTTGCCAAACGGTTTAGCTTGAAGTGGCATTGCTAAACTGAGTTGAAATTTATCTGGAGAAGTTAACCAATTTGGGTCATATCTAAAAGAGTGAATCAACTCTTTATCACGAACAAGTTCTCCTATTTTTTTATTCTCAAAAAATACGTTTAGTTTGTTCACTCTTCAAACTCCAATTGAATCTTGAACCCCAGAAATTTACTTAGTTTAAATAGTGTAGAAAACTTGACTTCCCTCTCTCCTAGATTGCTTTCAAGTTTACTTATTCCGTTCACTGACAAGTCGCTCAGTTGGGCTAATTCGGACTGTGAAATTCCGAGTTCCTTTCTTCTGTTAACCAGACTTTTAATAAGTTCTTCTATGTTATCAATGGTTTTGATCATGATAAAATACCACCTTTAAGGAGCAAAGCATGAAGGCACCCGTTTTATTGGCTTCTACGTAGTCCAAAGATTGTTACAAGACGGACATCAGGTGACCTCTTTTATCACCTGCTCCTTTTTTCCATGAACGATAGAGGTAATCCCCAAAACTGCTCAAAACTTGGGATTCTTCTTAAGCTCCCTAGCCATTTTACTAATACCCTTCCACCGTTTTTTGGCATTGGCACTTTCTTTTTTACTGCTCTTTCGCTTGGTATGCTCCGCCTGCCTCTGCAGATTGAAATAATTATTCAAACTTTCTCTATCTAATTCTCCCGTTTCGAGGGCTTCAATAATGGCGCAATGAGGTTCATTTTGATGAGTGCAATTGGTGTATCCACAATTTGCAGCGAGCTCTTCTATGTATGTAAAGGGACTATTTTCCCCCAGTTCCTCTCCAGTAACCCCCACTTCTCTTAAACCCGCAGTATCGATGAGAATGCTATCATTAGATGTGATAAATAGACTCGAGCTAGTGGTGGCATGCCTTCCCTTGGCATCATCAGAACGAATTTCTATTACTTTTTGTTTAGCTTCTCCCAGCAGTAGGTTAATAACACTGGATTTACCAACTCCAGATGAGCCAATAAAAACTCCCGTTTCCCCCGCTTTTAAAAAGTTTGATAATTCTGATATGCTCTCCTTATCGAATATGCTAATGGCCAAGACAGGAATATCAGCGAAGTAGTTTTTTACTTTAGCAAGGTAATCCTCTAGGTTTTCAATCAGATCCTTTTTTGACAACACAATCACCGGCCTGACATTCCCTTGACTTGCTAAGAAAACATAGCGCTGAATACGATTTAATTTAAAGTTTTGATTAAGAGAAGTGAGAATAAAACAGCTATCCACATTTGCAGCGAGTACCTGTTCATTAGAACTTTTCCCCGACTGTTTTCGAGCCAACTTACTTTGGCGTTCTAACACCTTCTCTATGATCCCAGCCTGACCTTGGCCGTCATCAAAAAACTCACCAATTTCTACATAGTCTCCCACCACCGGATAGTCATTGCGGTTTTGATGTTCATAACGAAATTTACCCGAAAGATAGAGCTGCAATGGGCCTTGCTCACTCACCCCTTGATATTGATCGGGATAGATATGAGTGATTCTTGCTAGCTTTTCAACTTCTTGATGTTGGGATTTTTGAATAAAATGGGACCAATTAAATTTTTCTAAGTTCATATGAATGCTCCAATCCATCGCCACTTGCAGTGGCAGGAATATTATTTAAATTATAATAGGGTGTCGTAACTTAGCAGTTTATTTTTTCACCCAGGCATTCATAAAACTTCCTAAAAAAAATCCTACTGATCTTTTGATCCTACTTCCATTGAAAGGAAATGTAAAATCATTTTTGCTGTTCTTAAGATTTGTTATAATGTTTTATGAGTATTCATCTAACTAAGGAAGACATTTGAAACAGCTTATTCCCTTACTGATATTCCTTTTGGGAAGCACCGATATTCTGGGGCAAAACGAAAGTTTCACCCTCGGCTGGTGGACTGATGCAGAATCTTTTCATGGCAAGTTCTCTACCAATCATGCTATTAATACCCTTGAAAAATCGGCTGACAATTGCTGCTTGCATAACATCAAAGGAAAGTATGTGAATGAATTCTTGCAAGCTCTGGATCTCCAATTATCCCGTTTAACTTTAGCTAGAAATCCCGAAATTACCATCCATATCAATGGACATGTCAAACCTGATACCACCATGATGATCGGTCCCTTTGAGTTAACCTCCGACCGTATCCAAATTGCAGACTTGCAAAATTTAAGTCAAGAGATGTTAAAACGGATTGAGCATTTCTCTTTGCAAAGTGGAAGAACCATTGAAGTAAATCTCTTTTTTCATACCTGCAACTCTGGTAACTTTGGCTCTTTCTTTGCTGAATATTTAAAGAGAGCCGCAAATCCAGAACTCTTTCGCATTAATGTCACCACTGCAGCAAGAAGCCATCAACCTGCTCAAGGAGTCATCATGCTGCAGACAGCCTATCGCATCAAAGGGATATTGGCCCAAAATCCCGCAGCGGCTGAACTTATCTGTCCCGGATGCAGTCTGATGCAGAGCTTAGCCAAAGTGATGAAAAAGTTTTCCCCCCACCACGAAGTTTCCAAAACCCATAAAGAAGCTTTTCATGGATGGAGCAACACCCCTTCTCAGAATAGCTGGACCCAGACCCAACTGATGAATGGAGTCAAATTACTGGGTAAAGAAATCCCCGCTCATATGGCAGTGGAAGTATTAAATCAAGAATTTAGATCTGCAGAATACAAAGAGAGTGGTTATGAAAAATTTAAATCAGTGACTGATCTTTTTATCGCCAAAACCCCTTTAGAGATCCCCCACTTGGTGGAACTGTCCTCCCCCCACCTTATACCCTATGTTCTAGAACAAGGTTTTTCCAAAGTTCTGTCCCAAAGGTTGAAATTAAGTGGAGATAAAAACTTTCCCACTTTTCTCCTCAATTTTGCCTTAAAAAATGTTCAATCCTCTCCCTATGAAAAAGGAGTGGTGGAGATTTATGAATTCTTAGAGGCACGCAAGGGAAAGCTCACTGAGAGTGAACTTTCTCAATTAAAATTGCTCAAAGACCTAATTTGGAATACCCCATGGCAGAGCTTTATTAAAAGTTGTAAGGGACTTTTTCAAAGGCGATAAACTACCAACTCAAACAAAGTATTGTCAGATCCATATACATCATACTGCTAACATCACATGAATTGGTTCCTGATTCTGAAACCAAATTTCCTGACGATAGATCGATGGCTCCATAACCTTCATCTGCATCACTGGTTAAGCCACTGCAATTACCTCCCACAGAACCCGCCATATTGGTATCCCCTACTCCCACAAAGGCATAAGTAGCTGTAGCGCCCAATTTTTGCATCAGGTCACCATTAAAGATATCATCCTCCGGAATCTGCCACCGAGTGGTGGTGTCATTGAAATCGTAGTTAATAAGCTTATTAAAAGAGTTGGCCAAAAGAGTTCCATCCACGGACTTTATTTCCACATCAGCTGGCAGGTTATAATTAGCCGGCATATCCACAATTTCATCATCAGCATCTATTGCCACCATGGCATGGATATTAATTCCCGTCACTCCAGCAGGTTTTTCACTGACACATAAATCATCTACTCCAGCTCTTCCCCCCAGGTTTCCACTCAGCTTGGCCCCTCCATTTCGATCCACAGCATAGATAGTAATTTCTCCATTCACCGTAATGGTGCAAGTTGCAGTATAAGATCCATCCACTGAGGTGACTGTAATGGTGGCAGTTCCGGCTGCAACAGCAGAGACTAATCCGCTAGCAGAAATTGTGGCCACCCCCTCATTATCGCTAGACCAAGATAACTCTTTATTAGTGGCATCTTGAGGTGTGAGGGAAGCAGATAGTTGTTCAGTTCCTCCCTGGTTGATAGTGGTAGTGGATTTATTAAGAGAAACCCCCGTTACAACTATTTCATCATCCGTAGATAAATTGGAATTGCTATTTACATTATTTAAACTCTCGACTGACTCAGGGTCATTTTCATTGATGTTTTGGTTTGCATTGAGGTTGTCATTGGTATTACTCAAATTTTCTTGGATTTTTGGTTCACTGAGGATAGGGGTGCTATCATTATTCCCATTCGAGGTGGCAGCCACAGGTGCTGTGGAAGAAGTATTTTTATCTACTTCATCCTCTTTTTTGTTCGGAGTTGAACTTTCTCTTTTTTCTAAAGTTCCACAGGTTAATAGACTGAAAAAAGTGATACCGAGACTGACAGAAAGTAGAATCCTTAACTTATACATAACTATCCCTTCAACAAATTAAGTATTTTTTGCCCTTTATCATTTATTCGACGGAGCAGTGAAGGAGATTCATCCACATTCTTTGCACATTTGTTATAATATAAAAATCAAATAGTTATATAAAAATCAGCGGTACTATCACCTTAGCAAAAGCAGGTTCTTTTATTAAAATATCCCCATAGAAAGCAATGAGACACTTCTGTTTCGATTGAACCCTCGGATTTAAACTTCAAGAAAACCTAATCACTTCCGATGGAGAATTAAGCAGATTTATATATATTGGTAATGCTTAATGAAGAGTAAATTTCTCCTTATATTCATCGGTTATTGGCTATTGGTGCTTTTTTCTGCCTGCCAAAGCAGTTCGGATGACTCTGACTTAACCAATGATAATAACAAAGAAAAAAGCGGAGTTACTCCTCAAAGTACCCAGCAAATAGATCAGGTGACTCTCAAAGGCAGAGTGCTCTCTAAAGATCAAAAACCCATGAAAAACTTTGATGTTTTCCCCTATGGTAAACATGGGGACAAAGTGACCACTGATGAACAGGGTCGTTTTGAAATAATGGTCAATCCAGAGGAAATCAATAAAGCACTAAAAACATCCCCCAAGGCTTCACCTAAGGCATCGCCGAAAGCTTCACCCAAAGCTTCACCTAAATTAGTCGGCCCCATTTTTGATCTTGTTATCGTGGGAACCAGAGAAGATGTTCCCTACGGAATTAAATTAAATGACTTGGAAGTGGTAGATGATACCAATTTAGGCGATATTATCGTATCTGAGACGGGATCAGTCAAAGGGAAAGCCTATTTGTCAGATCAAAGTGATCATACGGGTATCCAAATCTATTTTCCAGGAACTCCCTTTATTTCCATGTCTGATTTAGACGGAAGTTATAATATGCCAGGAATTCCTGAGGGCCTATGGCAAAGAGTTATTATGGAGAAGGATGGCTATCACCCTCTGGAAGTATTAGAAATATCCGTAATAAGTAGTGAGCCAACTGAAATAGATGATCAAACACTTTCTATCAGTTTAGGGGTGATCGGGGATGTTGGTATTAGAGAATACCCAGTGGGAGGAGACTATTTAACTGTAAGACTTGCCTTCAATGTGAAAAAAGCTTCCTTGTATAAAATAAGTAAATCTCCCATTTTCTCTGATGGAAGTTGGTTGCCCTTCGTTAGCTACTTAGATTTCACTTTCTCTAAACCAGGAAAGAAAACCCTTTATATTAAGTTTTCCGATGCAAATGGACTTGAAAGTAGCGTGTACAGCATTGATCTTTCCATTGGTGATAGTGAGATGCCGCTGGCGGTATTCAGCAACCTACCAAAACCGCTCAGCAACCAAGACAAAATCCAAATCGAAGTTAATGAAGTGGAAAGCTATAAGTTTAAACTCTTAAGCCCTGTCTCAGGAGATTCCTGCCATAGTGGGAACTTTTACAGTGAAGAAATTGATGTTACAGAAGACATTAGCTTAGATATCTCGTCAGCAGATGGTGATTACAGTATATGCACTGTTGGAAAAAATGAAGCAGGAGAATGGCAACCCTTCCATTTAGCTTCCACCTACACCTGGACTAAAGATACTATCGCACCTGCTCTTACCATCACTAGTCCTGCTGGGAGCCAAGTTATAAACCTGTCCAACCATCAAAACTTTACTCTGACCGGAAGCTGCGCTAACGATACAGAACTGGTTTTCCTTAGTATCAATGACCAAGAAGAGGATCCTCTTTCGTGCGAAAACGGAGGCTGGACAGTTTCCCTCAACCTATCCCCTTTTGCTAGCGTAACCGAGGTACTTATAAAACTGTACCAGACAGATAAGGCGGGTAATACCACTTCTGTCGAAACAAAGCATGCCA
>CAYFLR010000016.1:19199-34118 GCA_964343805.1 uncultured bacterium
CATAGACATTACCCCCCCCTCTCTATCTATTACCTCACATCAAAACAGCGCACCCATTAATCAATGCAATATAAACTCTTTTACCTTGTCCGGAAGCTGTTCGGAAGAAAGTCGCCCTGTCATAGTTAAAGGTAGTGAAATTTCAGATACAACGACAGTCTGTACCGGAGGTGCTTTCTCCACTGCCGTTGATTTGACTCTGGCTAAAGATGGGGCCATCTACTTAAAGGCTACACACGATGATAGCTTAGGCAATAGTATTCAAACGGATAGTTTAATGCTGATTAAAAATATGAGTCTGCATATCAGAGAAGGGATCGAGGATCTCGCTGTCAATGAGGACAGTGCCAATATTTCAATTGATCTATCCCAGGTCTTTTCCTGTCCCATTGCAGGAAGCTCTCATACCTATACGGTCAGTTCAAATAGCAATGGCACTTTGGTTCAAACCAGTATCAATCAATCAGATCTCATTCTCGATCTTCAAGCGGATCAATATGGGGAATCTATTATTAAAATCAAAGCCACTGATCAAATCGGAAATTATGTGGAAGATACTTTTAAAATTACCGTAACAGATACTTATGATCCTCCGGCCGCTCCCTCTTCATTAAGCCTGGCTGGAACACTCTCTAGCACCGACTTCAAAAACCCACCAACTATTAGCGTAGGTGGAGTTATATCTGGGCATACCGTCAAAGTATTTACCGACTCCTCTTGTACAAATGAAGTGGGATCCGCCACCGCTTCATCCAATTCAGTGGATATCGAGACCAACACCCTGACTCCAGGTTCCTATACCTTTTATGCCACCACTGCTGATACACAACCTAGTGTCTGTTCTACGGCTTCTGTTTCCTATACCCTTTCCGCCTGTCCTACCGGCTATATTTTAGTACCGGCTAATGCCACTTTAGGGGCAGCCAATGATTTCTGCGTGATGCAATTTGAGGCTAAAAATGATGGCAGTGACAATCCTGTTTCCACAGCCGACCCCACTCCTTGGGGTGGGGTGACTCATGCCACCGCCAAGTCTGAGTGCCTAAGCTTAAATAGCCTCCATAGCGTGACAAATAAATTCGATCTTATCTCCAACCCAGAATGGATGACCATCGCCCACAATATTGAGCAGCAACCAAGCAACTGGACCAATAACTCGGTGGGAGGCGGCTGTTTGAAACGAGGAAATGTGGGGGTGGTCAATTGCACCGGGGGAGCCTCAGGTTATGATAATAGCAGTGCGGTTGATTATGGCAGCTCCAGATCCGATGGGGGCACCGCCCAGCTTACTCTTAGTAATGGAAATATAATCTGGGACCTATCAGGAAATATATGGGAATGGGTGGACTGGACCCTCGGCGGAGATTTGGAGACCGATCTAAATCAATCAGATAAGGCCTATGATAGCAATGATGGGGCACCCGGTACGGCTTGGAAAGACTACAGTCAAGTGGACACCTTCACGGCCAAAATCACCTCCGTCATGATATACCCCAATAATACCTCCTATGCTTTTTCTGAAGGGATAGGTAGATACAGATCGGGAACAGGGGGAGGAGCGATCTTAAGAGGAGGAAACTACACCTCGCAAGGGACCGGTGGTATTTATATGCTCGATTTAAGTGGGAACTCTTCGGATGCTTATTTGACTCGTGGCTTTCGGTGTGTTTATCGGCCTTAGGACTTAATGAGAGAATACTTGCGGTAATACCTACCGCAAGTACTGTTAGTTACTTAATAATTAAGGACAAATCTTTCTGGCTTTACGACGAAAAGTCTTCTTCTCTTTATCACTTAAAGGCTTTATAAGATCTTTAAAGGTTTGGCTTCTTTTGGTAGCTCCGGATTTATCGCAATGTCCTAAAATAGCGAATCCATCGGTATAAGCATTGAGGCCCTTAGGTTTAATGACATCTAACTTTCCTTTAATGCGCTTTAAGTAATTATAGATCTGAGTTCCACTGCAGGTATGACCATTGGCTCTTTTACCTTCTAGACTCGACGCATTGAGACCAAACATATATCCCATGAGTAATGCCGCATCTCCTTTGCTCATATGACTCTGGGAGAATTGAACTTTACCATTTCCATCCAAATCTCCCTTCTTCATTCGCTTGCCACATTGCTTATTTTTTCCGTAGGCTTGAAAAGAAAGTGCAAAAGCAGACATAAGCAGGATAATTTTAAAATACTTCTTCATAACTTCTCCCCTTTTTTTATTAGAATTAAATAAAAAACTAAATATTCTTATTAATTTGAGCATCCAGTACACTGATTGCTGATCTCTTTTTGTAGCCTCTTGCCTTTGGCCTTTTGCAGATCTATAGAAGCCTGCAATGTGGTCATGGTGTACATTATTTTCATCATTTTCCTTTGATTTGATTGAGATTTGGCTAGCTTTTTCTTCATTTTCTTGTAGACCTTCTTGATCTTCTTTTTCTTCTTGTTGCAGCTTTTAAGAGCCGATTTTTTGCCTTTACATTTTTTAACCGAGCAAGCCCATGCAGAGCTACCAAGGGTAAACGAGAAAGCAAAGATTGCTAACAATATGAGGCGTCTTATCCACATATAATTCTCCGATCTATCCAACTAGTTATTATTAACTTCTCTTCGGAGCATTTGACTGACCACTATAGTTATCTCAATTTTATCAAAAAAATTATCCCCTTAAATACAATTGATTCCACCGGCTTTCATTGATACTATTCGAATAAATCTCTAATTGTCTGATACAAGCTTAATGACTGAGGACAGCATTGCTCAGCACTACAATAAAATTAATAATTATAGGCATTTGCCTCGCTCTTTTAAGCATTACTTGTGATGAAGTCATCATTGATTTTCCCTCTTCTCCTCAGAATTTAACCGCCACCTATGCTGCTAAAAATGCGACCTTAAAGTGGGATCCAGCTGACAATGCCGATGGTTACACCCTCTATTATGCTAAAGAAAAAGATAATATAAAGGGCTGGGGGAAAAAAATTCCCAATGTATCCAGTCCATACTCTCAAAAAAACCTTAAAACAGATAGAAATCACTATTATGTGGTTGTGGCTTTTAACCAAAATGGTGAGAGTGAAGCCTCCTCTCCGGCTAGTATCATTCTCATTGAAGAGGAAGATGATTTTGAAGATGATGAGGACTTTCTGGACGACTTTCTAGACGATGAAGAACTGGACTCCTTAGAGGGTGATGACAATGATCTAAATAATAGCAACAGCAATAAAAATAGTAATGAAAATGCAAGTGAAGACGACTTCGATGACTTCGATGATTTCTTAGATGATTTGGAGGATGATGAAGAGAATCTCACGACAGTTGAAATTTTTGAAGATGATATTCAAAGAGCCACCTTAATTAAATGGGAAGAAATTGATTCAACTTCCACCTACAGGCTCTATTGGAGCACCGAACCGGATGTGGATATCTATGATGACACCACCGAGTATTTCGATGAAATCACCTCTCCTTACACTCACACTGACCTTGAAAATGGAAATACCTATTACTACTTACTAGTTGCAGTCGACGAGGTAGAAGAAGAAACCGTAATATCTGAAGAATTTAAAGCTCAAATTTGGACACTATCCAATTGATTGAATTTATGAAGCAGCGCCTTAGTACAATTTTTCTTATCCTCTGTGCCCTCGGCCCATCTCTTCCCATTTATGGGATTTCAGTAATGGGTGTCAAAGTTGAATCCCAAGAAAAGATTCTTAAAAACTCAAAGAAAATAACCCTAAAGAACGCCATGGATTTGATGCTCAATAACAACAAAGCAGTCAAATTTCTCAAAGAAGAGTATCAATTGAATCAACATGATTGGTATGCCCAAATCGAAGGATTTGTTCTTCCTCCCCTCAGCTTAGATTTCTCATCGAGTCTTACCAAGCATATCAAAGATTTTGGTCAAGAAACTAATAAAGAAGAGATAGTAAAAAGCCCCTATCCCTCTCATACTGTCAGTCTGAATTTGGGGTCCTACACTCTCTGGGATTGGGGAAAAAGTACCGCTTCTTTAAGAGAAAATTATTATACTAAAAAGCAAAACGATATCTTTTTCAAACAGGCAATTCTTGATGCCAAAGTTAATTTGATAACCAGTTACTTTGAACTGAGACAGTCATTTGACGATTTCACTGAAAACTGGTTCTTTTTCCATCTTCAATATTTAATGTATTCAATTTATAAAGAGAAAGATAGAGCCGGGGTTTCCATCGACCAAGATTTAGATGAGTTAGAACTTAACCTGGTCAAAGCGGCGCTAGAAACCAAAGCAATGATCACCTCCTTTAAATCACAGCAAAGTAGCTTTGCTCTTTTGATCGGAATGGAGGGATCAGGGACCAATTACGAACCAAAGGATGAAATTCCCTTTATTCCACTCAAGATGTCTAGAAAGAACGTCATGGAAAAGTTTGAGAAGCTCTCTCCAGAGTTAAAGCTAGCAAATTATCAACTCCAATTGGCCGAAATAAGGTACAATGAAGCCAGAAAATCTCTACTCCCTTTACCAGTGGTTACCTTCGATGGTTTAAACCTCACCCTCTATGAAAATGTACCCGGCGATGAATTAGGCCGAGAACGTTATTGGGAAGAAAACGGGGCGTTAAAAATGTCCGTCTCTGCCACCATTTCTATACCTCTCATTGGAACTGAAGGATTTTTTAATTACCGAAGGATCCGGAGAGAATTATTTGAAGTAAGAAAAGCCAGAAATGAATTTGAGACAGCCACTCGTAAAGCCAGGCAAGATATAATCAACCTTTACACCAATATAAAAGACAATGAAATTCGAGTTAAACTGGCTAAAAAAGCCAGAAATAAGGGTTTTGAAATGATGCAAGAAACTTATCAGGAAGTGGCCTCATCTAAATTAACTCAGGAGGAAATGATTGACCTTGCAACCGGCATCAAGGAAGCCCTTTCCAATTACCGATCTGCCGCCTGTGATCATCTATCAGGAAGGCTAGAATTAGCAAAAATGCTTATTATTGAGAGTTTACCCGGCAAGAGATCTAAAAAGTATAAAGTGATTCCCTAAATCCTAAGAATTAAACCCATATTACCTACAAATATGTTAATAGGCAGCTCACGCCATTTTTCCCGCTCTTTGGCAAAAGAAGGAGGACGGGTCACAATAGATTTAATAGAAGAAAAACTGGTGCTAATCAGCAGATTTTGAATAATTTCTATTTCAAGGGCTCCTTGAACAGCCAAGGCATACCCCTCATAAGGATGCTGAAACAATTCATCATTATAGGATAAAATAGCAGGGCCTGCTTTTATCGCAAAGTTAAATCTCCAAAAGAGATGCTCGCGAAAACTAAGATATATTTGATATATGGTGAGTTTCCCCAGCTGATCTCCTGTTCGGACATTTAACTCCTCTGAATTTTCAGCACCGGGCATCGGCTTTTCCGGTTGCTTATCATTGGATTCCTCTAGGTCAAAGTCATCATTATAAACAGCATTTTCATTAGTGAGAGCCCCCCCTATTGACTTCCATATAGTGTCATAAGATGAGTATTTAAACTCTAAACCAAAAGGATGATAGGTGGCCCCCAAAGCAAGATCCAATCCGCCCGTGTTCTCACTGAAAACATTTTGGTTAGAAAAGGAGTATCCAAACTCCATATATCCGAAGATTAGGCGAGAATAAGGTGAGCCCCAAGAGTATTTTAAGCTTTCGAAATACTTGCTTTCAGAATTCTTTTGAAACGAAATTTTTTTTCTTTTTTTGGATCTTTTGGACCTTTTATACCGTTTTTTTTGTTTTGCTGCTGCCAGATAGATTGGGCTTTGATTAGGAAGCGCCACTTCATCCGCAAAAGCAAGCTCACTCAGCAGGCAAAAAAATAACAACAGAATTAAAGTGTGATAAAAATTTTTAGGTATCTTCATGGAAATTCGCTTTGTCCTCTAAGTGATCCATCATTTGGTTAAAAGAAGAAGCAACATTTTGAAACTCATCACCTGGACGCAAGACCACCCTGGCCTTCTCATCGCCCTCAATTATTTTATTGAGAGTGCGTTTCATGGCATAAACGGGTCCAATAATATTATGACTTAGAAAAAACCCCATAAAGGTACAGAAACCAGCAAGAATGAGAGTGATAAAAAATAAGATCCAATTAATGGAAGTGAGTTTCTGATAGAGAAAACTGGCGACCTCATCATCCAGCAGGCCTGCCTCTAAGAGAGGATCTAGAAAATACTCGTAGTTCTCTCTCATGTACCAATTAAATACAAAGATATTGAGCACTCCTAGTGTGATACCGGCGGCGGCCAATTTCAATCCAAAGCGCATCTGAAACGGGACATCGAGAAAGAAGTTAATGAATTTACGGTGTTTATTAGGCTTAAAAACCATATATCCTATCCAAATCAATCCTACAAAAAGGGGTATATATTATTATAGTCCAGGATCTTCAGTTTTACACCATCTTTTCATTGGTAAATTAGTTCCAAAAGGACAATCAAGGGGTCCATTACGCCTAAAAGTCTTTAAGTTTGGTAAGTTTTCTACCCTCTTAATATTATCAATATCTCTACATCCAAGATCAAGAAATTCAAGATTGTTAAGATGAATCAATGGAGCTACATCCGTTACACAGTTCCGACTGATATCTAAATGAGTCAAATTCTGTAGATAAGACAGAGGTTGCAGACGAGAA
Organism: uncultured bacterium; assembly: GCA_964343805.1. Taxonomy (GTDB): domain Bacteria; phylum Bdellovibrionota_B; class Oligoflexia; order CAYFLR01; family CAYFLR01; genus CAYFLR01. The sequence continues at coordinate 25,877 of CAYFLR010000016.1, forward strand.
ATGTAATTATTTGATAGATCTAATGTTTGTAATTGCTTAAGAGAAGCCAATGGGGCCACATTTTTGATCTTGTTTTTCCCTAAGGTTAATTCGGTTAAACTCTTTGCAGAAGCTATGAAATCAAGCTCTCTGATTCTATTTTTATTTATATGTAGGACTCTTAAATTCTCTAATGAGGAAAGAGAAGGCAGAGAGGCAAGGGAGTTAGAGCTTAAATGCAGCTCTTTTAATCCAGTCAAATGAGTAATTGTTGGGGCGGATCTGATGTTATTAGAATCAAGTCTCAACTGATATAAATGGGGATGATTCTGAAGGGGTGTTATATCAACTATTTCATTACGAGCTAAGTCTAACTCTTTTAAATTGGGTAGCTGTGCTAAGGGAGCTATAGAGCGGATTTCATTAGAATTTAGAAAAAGTTTTTCCAATTGATGCATTTTGGATAGATGGGATAAATCTTCTAAATCCGTATGGGAAATCTTTAGATCATTGAGATGAGGCAACAAAGAAATAGGAGCCAAGTCGATTCCCTTCATATCACTCACTGTGAGACGAGTCAGCCATTTAAGTTTCATAAAAGGGTCTAAATTTTTTAGTATGTTATTTTTACATTCAAACATACCTTCCGCACAACTATAGAGAAAGTGCTCTAAATTTTCTAAATACTTAATGGCTTCCACATTTTCAAGTCCTTGATTTCCCATCAAGGTCAAAGTTCGTAGATTTCCCAGCGACATAATAGGGGTGAGAGATTTAATATGAGTGTTTCTTAATCTCAATTCTTCTAGATTGATGAGAGAAGATAAGGGGCTTAGATCACGAATCCCAGCTGTTTTTAAATAATGAGAATGCACTTCCAAACTGAGGTGACGAAGATTGTACAGAGACGACAAGGGCTTCAAATCTATCAAAGTATGATTATTAATTTGTAAACTTTTCAAGGAGGTAAAATTAGCGAGAGCATAATTATCCACTAGGTTCGCGTTTAAAACCAAATCATTTATTTGCTCATTGTGCCGATCTGAAAGAGAGAGATCTACCTCATTCTGAGTCCATATGAGCAGCTTTTTCACGTTGGGAAAATCGCTTAAAATACGTTTCACCCTGATGGATTTTTGATCAGCCAACACAATGCGTAGATCTGTGATCTTAGAATAATCAAAGAGAGGAGGAAGGGGATAATCTCTCAATTCCAAGCGAAGAATTTTTATTCCTTCTCTATTTCGTACGATTTTATTACAGTTACTTAAATTCACAAAGGCTAAATGCAGAGCATGCCCATCAAACTTAAAAGAGTTTTTACTTAACCCTTCTACGGTTCGACAGGATTGGTCTTCCATGTAATAATCATTATTATAATCATGAGCAAAAACCGAGGTTGTGAATAACCCGAGAGTTATTATGACCAATTGAAAATATGTATAAGACCTGATTAAAAGCTTAACCTTCATGACTTCATTCTTTAGGGGTTATACAGCTCATTATATAACAGTGTTGTTGAGAGCGAAAGAGTGGAATATTATGCATAGATTATTACTGGTGTTATTGATTGGCTTACTTTACTTTTGTGGTAAAAAGGAACCCGCTGAAAATGGTCCAAAGCCAGATACTCCCTCCCCCAGTTTAGACAATAACAGCATTAAACTTCAGGGCAAGCTGCTAAAAAAAGACAGTCAAACCCCCATAGCGGACGCCAAAGTTTATCGCCAAGGTTTCCCAGAAAATATGGTCACCAGTGATAAAAAGGGCAACTTCACTATCTATGTTTCACCCAAAGTCTCTCCCAAAGTGTCTCCTAAACTGATATCTATAAATGGCACCTCTAAAATCAGTCTTATTTTCTTTAAAGATGGTATAGAAGGAGCCATTGGAGTAAAGTTGGATGAAATCGACATTTCAAAAGATAAACATTTGGGAGAAATTTCACTACCTAGTGTGGGACACATTAGAGGCCGAGTCATGAAAAGTGAAGATGATAATAAAGGAATAAATCTCTCCATCATGGGAACTGACATCAGGGCTGAGAGCAACCAAACAGGAAATTTCACCCTTACCAATGTCCCCGTAGGAAAGTGGAATGTAGCTGCGGCATACACCGGTTATGACAGTTTTAATTGGTATGAAGTAGAGGTCCTTCCCCATATCACCACCAATCTCCCATCCGCTTGGATCCTACCCTCCCAAGGAGTTCAAGGAAAGCTCGTTATTAATAACAATCAACCAAAGACCACCTTAAAAGATGTAACTCTCACTCTCTTTTTCTCTAACACCGCTGCCTATTATAAAATATCGGAAACAGCCTCATTCACCAGTGTCGAATGGAATAAAATTGAAACCCCGTCACCCTTAGAATTAAACTACACTTTATCTGACTATGGAGAGCACACTCTTTATTTATTGATAAAAAATAAGCAAGGAGATGAAAGTGAACCGGTCAGCAGCACTATTACTTACATAGATACCAATATTACAAATCTAGATAACAACAATGAGAACTTACCCGAGAATGAGAACAATAATGAAAGCGCTCAACTGCTGGCAAATAGAGATCTCCGTTCTTTTCATCTTTGCTCTCAAAAATATCCGAATCCCTTAAAGTGTTGGGGGAAAAATGAAAGTGGTCAAGTGGGCGACGGTTCAACTGCTCATAAAAGTGTACCCACCGCTATCACTGAGACCTCCTTAACTGTGACAGCAATTGCTACAGGAGCCAGCTTTACTTGTGTGGCAGTGAGTAATCAATCAGTAAAATGTTGGGGCAACAATGACGATGGACAACTCGGAGATGGGACTTTGAATAGTAGTGTCACTCCAGTGGATGTAGTGGATTTAAGTGGAGATATAAGCGCTGTTTCTTCAGGTTCAAAACATACTTGCGCAGTGATGACCAATGGCAGTGTCAAATGTTGGGGAGATAATTCATATGGACAGTTAGGAGATGGAACAACCAATCAACGTAATAAACCAGTGGAGGTGGTGGGAATTGGTAGTGGGGCAACCTCAATCACTACTGGTGCATTGCATACTTGTGTGATCACCAATGAAAAAGAAGTGAAATGTTGGGGCAATAACACTTTTGGCCAACTCGGAGATGGCACCACCACGCTTAGAAAAAGTCCGGTTTCACCCATAAACCTCGGATCAAACATATCACAAGTTTCCGCTGAATATTTTCATACTTGTACCCTCACCACTTCAAATGAAGTGAGCTGCTTTGGTAGTAACCAGTGGGGACAGCTTGGTAAAACACCACCTTCTTATAGTTCATCACCACTTTCCGTAACGGGTCTCGGGTCGGATATCTCCATTTTAACCGCAGGAGGAACCCAGACATGTTCTTTAACCCCCAATGGTGTTTATTGTTTAGGTGGAAATAGCAACGGTGAATTGGGAGATGGGACCAATAAAAATAGTATCACTGCAGTAAAAGTGATGGATAACCAAACCAACCTTATATCTCTCTTTGCCTTTTATGACTTTACCTGTGTGACCCTGGATGATTACAGTGCAAAATGCTGGGGAAGCAATCAATACGGGCAGCTGGGAGACGCTTCCAATCAAAATAAAAATGTTCCGGTAAACGTGATTACTAACTAATTTAAAAATCTTAGACGACCGACTTCTCTATCAATAGAAAAAAGACTTGACTATATTAGAATATTATTATATACGAATATACACATTTTAACTACGGAGGTTCTCATGAAGAAACTAGCAACTCTATCATTACTTTTTATTTCACTCTATTCAACTTCACTTTTAGCACAGTGGTACCCCTACCCTTCTTATCCCGCACCATCTCGTTCTGAAAAGGCGAGCTACGATAAAAACACCAATACCTGTAATACCTACAGAAAAAATGTCATTGGTGAGTGTGGTAATTATCCACGGATGATTCATGATTCTATAGATTGGTATATTAGTAACTATGGGAGACAGCATAATGTTTCTTACCTCTTTGATATTAAAAATATCGATGGCGGGAAGTTCTCAGGTTCTGAATTACCCGGTATCGAATTGGATTTTATTTCCATGATGGGAGTGGATTTGAGTAGCAGTGACTTAGAAGGAGCCAAGTTAAATAATTCCACCTGTCATAAAGCCAACTTTAAAAAGGCCAATTTAACTGACGGAAATTTAAACTTTGTTAAGTGTAGAGAAGCCAATTTTGAAAATATTTCTGGATCAGGTATCCAATTTGTTGCAGCCAAGCTCGATCGTTCCAGTTTTGTAAATGCTGATATTCCTGATGCAGATTTTGGTGGCGATACCTCAGCAAAATATGCCAATTTCACCGGAGCCAATCTGGAAGGGGCTGAGCTGATGAATAACTTTATGTATGCTAACTTTAAGGGAGCCAATTTAAAAAGTGCTCGTTTGATCGGTGGTAATTTTACCAAAGCGGATTTTACCGGAGCGGACTTAAGAGGGGCTAATCTTGACGGAGCTACCTTTACAGATGCAATTTTCTATAAGACAAAATTTGATGCTGCTCATATGAATGCAGCAGTTTTAATTGGAGCTGACGCAAGATGTGCCGATTTTGGTAGAGCCTATCGCCATGAACATTCTTACACTACAGATCTCCAAAGTGATGAGTGTACCAGATGGCCGAATCGAACACGCAGGGGAATGCCCACTTCAGATTAGAATTTAAAAGTGGGGTAATCTCATCAAAGAAAACCCCACCAGATAATCTACTCTACAGGTTTCAATCCGATTTCCTGATCATGAATGACCAAAAGCCCCTTCTCTTTTCCATTAACCACAACCTGATACTCCCCATCAAAAAGATAAGGTAAATGAACCCCTCTTTGAAAAGAGATAAAACCTTCCGCAGGTGCCTCTAATTGCATTCCGGGGCACTCTGAAATTTGAACATCCATACTAATTTCACCCATGGTTTTTTGCCCCTCGGCGTCTAAAGGCAGATGAGCTTGCAGTGGTTTAACTAGGTTTAATTTATTAACCACAATTGGGCAGGGATAGTAGATAGGTTCCAAAGTAGCAATCTTTAAAACAATTTGATCTTTACTGGCATCAAGATCTTTATACAATGTCACCTGATAGTTAAAGTCCACTGCCCCTAGGGTGTTAAAAGCAAAAAACATAATCATTAGAGTTAAAACTATTTTCACTTCATCTCCTTTTTTTACTTGGTTGAACAAAGACAATAGAACCTTTTGGCTTTCTTGATCTGTTGATGATCTTTTACATACTCACATAAGGGTACATTGTTATATTGATTGCCATAAACCCAAGTGGTAATTGGGGGTCGAAAATGAGTTAAACTGTCATTTTCAACAGGTATCTTTTTAGTCATCACTTTGCAAACGTAGGTTTTTTGCGGACGAACCCCGGTACCATATTTATAAAGCTCATGCTCAGCTATAAGACCATGATGAATCTTACATGTTTCTGGACAGGTCAATTGCTTTCCTTGATAGATATTGGAAAACCAGGCGATTCGCTTGGTGGTGACGAATCCATCCGTCACCGGATCTGCCCAAAGAGAGCCTGAAAACAGGACGAGTAAGGTTGTAATAATGAGTTTCATCTTTTCCTCCAGTATAGTTATGTTACCTTTTTTCTTACTGGAGGACAGAAGTTGCATATATCATGCCAAGAGAATAGCTTTCACCCAACCCAACTTAAACATTCACAAAAATCCTTTTTTTACAGGGAATTCATCCAAATTCCGATAAGTAGATTGGTAGATAATTAAAACTTGAAAGGACCCGCTGTATGAAACTCTCTCTGATCAACTTCACTCTGATATTTATTTTCACTATGACTTTAACTTCCTGTGCAACCGAAGAGAGCAAAAATAAATCTCTCTTTACCAATCAAATGAGCTTAGAGCTAAACGATCAACAAACTGAAGGAACTTTTCCTCATTTTGTTAAATTTAGTGAATGGATATCCGACTCAAAAGAAATTCGAGGACACGATAATCTCCTCTCTCAATTATTGTCCAGAGACTTAGGAAATTCAGACACTCTTGACTCACTCATAGGGTATTTGGAAGGAGAGCAAGAATCTTTACAACCGGCCCTCACAGCCTTAGATAACGCAGATATTGATCCGCTCAAAAGCTGGGTAAGAAGAGATGTAACAGAGCAAAAAGATATTCTTATTGCCCTATTCCATCCTCACCTAAACACTCAAAGCTCCTACTTCACAAAGGAGTTAGCCCAAAATACTCCTTTTTATCAGACTTACTTTGCGGGTTTTTTAGAGCCGTTTAATGGAGAATTTCCTACGGTAGAGCAATTAGAACAAGAAGCAAGCGCACTGACCATCGCCATTGAAAACAATCTCACTGATGAGAATGGAGCACTGACAAAATCATTTGAAGAGACACTCCGCACCTATCAATTTGAACTTTCCGAGACCATCGCCTCTTTTCAATCGTTTAAACAAACCTATCTTGAAATGGAACAAGAGGAATTAGAAAGAAGAGAAACCTGGTCCTATCAACTCAACTACTGGATCGGGATTCCTTTTTACAATTTAATGATTAAAGTTCTTCCCAAAAAAGAAAGACCGGTAGATGCTTATGGAGAATCCTTGGGTATTCGAGGATAAACACTTATTTGGCTGAAGTGTTCTCATACCAGATAATTTGATGGTCTCCTTTAGAAGCAGATAGCACATCCAAATCGCCATCTCCATCAAGATCAATGGCAAAAACGGAAGTAATAGCATCTAAGCCAGTTTTAATTACATGAGTGCTAAAATTTTCGGCCCCATCGTTTTCAAGCCAAACCACGATTCCATTTTTATAATTGGCAACAAGGTCCATATCACCATCACCATCTAGATCACCGGGAAAGAGGGTTCGAACACTTTTTGCACTCGCGGTAATAACATGTTCGGAAAACTCCTCACTGCCATCATTTTCATAAACCGCCACTTTACCATCCGCAACCGAGGCAGATAAAACGTCAACATCCTTATCCCCATCAATGTCAGTGGCAAAAACGGTTCGCGCATTTTTAGCACTGGTGCTAATAACTTTTTTGGTAAAATTCTCCGACCCATCATTTTCATACCAAGCGATCTTATTATCATTCCAAGAAGCGGAGAGCACATCCAGATCTTTATCCCCATCCAAATCGATGGCATAAACCGATTTGGCCTCGTCCGCCTCACTGCAAATCACCGCTTTGGTAAAGTTGCCAGAACCATCATTTTTATACCAGGCAATGGTGTCATCATCTTGACTGGCCGAAAGCACATCCACATTTCCATCCTCATCCAGATCAATCGCAAAGACAGAATGAGCCCCATCCGCACTATCGGTAACAGTATGGGCGGTAAAAGTTCCCTTGCCATCATTTTCATACCAGACAATTTTATCATCTATGGTAGAAGCAGAGAGCACATCATTGTCTCCATCTTTATCCATATCAATAGCAAAAACGGAATGAGCACCATCTGCACTCTCACTGATGGTATGACTGGTAAAACTTCCCTTGCCATCGTTTTCATACCAGGCAATTTTTTTATCATCGGCGGAAGCGGAAAGCACATCAATATCCTTGTCATTATCAATATCAATGGCATAAACCGCTCTGGCTCCCTTAGCCTCTTCGGTAATCACATGAGGGGTGAAAGAGATTTTCTTAGTCTTCTCTCCCTCTTTCTCATTGGTTTGGTATTTAGTAATACTATCACTTGAAAAGGCAATAGCCTCTTCACCGGCTTCCGCTAAAGCTTTAGGGGAAATCCAAAGATCTTTTTGATTATAAGAGGCCCCGCTGATCATTTCATTACTCGATTCACAGGCCATCGCAAAAGTGACCTGATCCCCTTCAATACAAATGGGATTTGTGTAACTGGTGAGTGGGTGAGATGATTTGAGAGCATGGCCATCTTTATTACACTTAAGAGGAAAGTTGGTACAAAATTCAGAAATGGCATAATCAGAAATCCAACCAATCTTAGATAAAGAAGCCGGTAAGGCATAGAGAGATGCCGTTGCATTGGTTCCATCACCAATAAAATCAGTATAGACTAGCATTTTGGTATCAGCGGTGGAGGTGGTGCTACACTCTACATCTTTGCCAAAACGAGGATGATAGAGCATGGCTTTACCCTTTACAAGTGAGGCCGCTTTAGAAATAAAATAGGCCATATTAGTTGGCCCCCCAGGGTTTTTAGTATTACAGGGTTTATTTAAGAGGCGTGATTTTAATTCAAATGTGTCTTTATCGGTATAGGTAATATTGACTTCTAA
>CAYFLR010000016.1:34128-43099 GCA_964343805.1 uncultured bacterium
TGAGGAGCACTTAACACATCTTTCCCCTCCGCAAAGTCAATCTGGAGATCATACTGACTCTCCACAATGCGGGCATACATGTAGGTTTTGCTACTGGTGTTTTTAAACCATAATTCAAAATTATTTTGAGAGGCCACCTTATATTCGATAGCCGAAATATTTTTATTTCCTTTGGGTTTAAAACTGCCACTACCACTCACCTTACCAATCTTCTTTAAATAGTTTCCACTGAATGCCTTGGAAATAGCCGCCACTGCTTTTTTAGTATTATCAAGATGCTTCCTAAGTATTTTCGGCTGACAATCCAAAAGACCATTGGAACACATTCCTCCGGCAGTTGAAACGAGGTTACCAATGATTAAAGTATCGGCAGAAGAATTATCTGCACTCGAATACTCTAACGAATCAGGAACCATTCCCACCTGTACGTTATCAATGTTTTCCGCCACCGTCTCTAGTTCCAGGGTGGAACTAGCAGTGGTTTCAGAGTCAGTTGATGAGGTCTCATCCCCCTCTTCTCCATCATCTTTGGACTTATTGCACTGACAAAACATTAAAAGAGATAAAATAAGAAAAAAATACGCAGTCATTTTCATAAAAAACCCCAAGATATTAATTAGATATTGTGATTAATAAGGCTAACAGACATTTTTAAAAACTTCAACAAAACCCACCTGCTATTTATAAGACCAAGAGGTGAGTTCAATTTGTGATCGGCCTAAATACCTGAATGTCACATCGACCGAACTTTGATCTTTATACCCTAAAATTAATTCTGCACAATTGAGCTCTTCAGCGCAGCTAAACTCATTACCGAGAAATTTAAAAACCCCCTGTTCATCCGTTTTTTGAAAAGTGTGTTCATTAAGTTTGACATTAGTATAGGGATACTCTGTTCCAATAGAATCCTCAGTATAATTAATCTGACCGATTTTTTTGGTTTTGATACTGGAACCATCAGCTGGTGGGTCTACAATGTCAGTTTGTTCAACTTTGATTTGATAGGTTAAACCCCAGGCAAAGTCAAAACCTTCAATGGAGTCATAGAATAATGTATAATCATCTTTCTCCAGTTCCTTTACCCGCAGGCAGCTTCGTTGATTCAGCCCTTCACACACTGACAGTTTTGAATCAATAAAATATGTTTTGGTTTGTTGAAACCATGAAACTAGTTGTATCTTGGAATCCCCCAAGTATTTAAATGTAGCCTTTATGTCTTGTTGAGGGGTTGATTCATTTACTAAATCAGAGCAATCTAATTCAGAGGAACATTCAAAGTTCTTCTCACCAATTAGGTATTTGTCACCTTCTACCTTAATGGGATAAGTTCCGTAAGTTAAATCCTGCAATTTAATTTCATAAAGAGAGCCAACTGAATCTTCATCATCAGATAACACCTTTAGTAAGGTCACTTCATATTTTGGAGCATCTACCCTTTCCTTGTGTTTTCCATCCACCTCCACTTCAATCTTATATTTATGCCCCCACTTGTATTTAAATCCAGAAATTTTATAGTATGAACTATAGGTCCCATTAGCATCTTCTTTTGCTCTTAAACAGGTTTCATAAATCCTAACATAACCCCTGCTACAAACATTTTGGTAAGAATCAATGAAGAGCGTCTTAATTTCAATATCTGAATCATCTGAATCAGAACTAGACTCACAAGCTAATATAAAGTTAAGAATCATGAGAGGAGTTACCAAAAAACAATAAGACTTCAAATACTTACCAAACATAACCGACTCCTCCAACGTGATATGTAGATTGACCATTCACATATTATCACCTGACTATATTTTAGTCATTTTTAACAAGATTCAGCACCACTATTTTTACTTAACCACCTATAATTATTAGACTTCGCATTATAGGCATATATATTGCTAATATTATCATCGGCTGGTGGAACTCATAAGATAACAAGAAGGAGCAAATATGAAATTAATTAGTTTTTTACTACTTACCATTTCAATTATATTCACCATATCCTGTGCTGATGAGTATCAAACCCACTCTCAATTAAAGACTTACGGAGATCACCATAAAGCTCTGACTTCCGAAGCGGATATAAAAGCGCATGCAGAAACTTTTGTACGTCACTCCCTAAGCGCTTTTCATGAATCCGCTCAGCAAAATGACACTGAGTTAAGATATGACGATATTGTAACTGAAGTACAAGGAAATCAGGCGGTTATCAATTATAGAAACCTTTCTTTTAATTCAACCAATAGCCTTCAATCTGTTGAAATGGGAGATATGACCGTATTTGTTACTCCTAGAGAAGCAGGGTATATTGATTATTCCATGCAGCTACCCAATGAAATAAAGATAAAAGAAGGTAACAACCAGAATCTTAGCCTTAAAATAACTGATTCTTTTATAGAAGGAACCTATTTTGAGCCTGAAAATGTCTACATTGCAGCGAAAGGGCAGCTTTCTGCAATCTCTTTGACTGCTCAAATGGATGGGAAGCCAATCTCTCTCTTAAGCATTGATACCATCGACTGGGATGCAGATATCAATCAAACCAAATCGGGCTTTCTCCAAACCGCTCAACTCAAATTGCAAAAGATTAAAATCACTGCCACCGAAGGTGAAAACCAAATGGACGAGCTTATTTTTCAATACAACAGTTTAACCAAGGAACTCAATTTCAGAAAACTGATTCAAATTGAAAAATTTGTAGCCAAAGCAATTCAAGATAAAACAGGTCTTCTCTCCGATCTTCCTGAAAACTACTTATCAGGGGATGGAGAAGTAAAAGTCCTGGTAAAAGGTCTTAAAATTGCCATGAGTTCAACTGATAGTTACTCCATCGATCAAGCAGAAGCCAAATTGGTAATGAAAACCAATGAACAGAATTTAACTCAAGCTGATTTCTTTTTAAACGTAGGAAACTTCACCCCAAAAACTTCAGGTATCAACTCTATCTTGACCCCCAAAAATGTGATGATTAATGTGGTCATAGAGGATGTTCCCCTTAATCAAGTTCAAGGGCAACTCCAACAAGAGGATGCCAATGAACAATCTTTGATGGGAATTCTATTTCAAGCCAAACCTAAAGCCAAAATTTCACTAGATTTAAACAATCAGCAAGTGGGACTCGACTTAGACGGACAAATAGAGCTGGAGCCAGAATCTGCCATTATGACCACTGCTAATTTTAATACCACCATCAAAGGGCTCGATCTTTTAATAAAAGAACTCACCAATCAGGGTGACATGAGCAGCCTTCCCATACTTTATATGATCAAAAACCTAGGAGAAGCGCAAGTAACAGAAGCGGGAGAAACTCTCTATAAATATGATATTTTACTCAACAAGCAAGGCTTACTCATGGTTAACAATATGCCCATTGAAGATCTCAGCAGTAGGAATAATCAAGAGCAAGTACAAGAACAGGATGCAAGATAATCAATTCAAAAGAGGAGATGCTTTCATCTCCTCTTTATCAGTATCTACAAAACACTCTCACAGCCGCTGATGCGGCTCTTTTAGGACAAACATACCCATTCCTATCCCCTCTACGAAAGTTCTTCAGATAGAATAGATCTATCACAGAAGCATAATCTCTTATCAAATTCCCTTCCACACTCAAGAACTGTAAATAGGTTAGACTGGCTAGAACTTTAATCTCTTTTATCTGATTATGAGAAATATCTAGAGTCGATAGGTGAGGAAAGTTAACCAACAAATCAATATTCTCCACCTGATTGTCAGCAAAGGTCAGACGAGTGAGATTTTTTAAACCCGCTATCGGAGTCAGGTCACTGAGCATATTAAAACTCAGATTTAAAGAGTTCAATTGAGTGAGATTTTTCAAAGAAGAGAGATCTTTTATATTATTGCCCTCCAAATCGAGTCTTTCTATTTGATTTAGCTTCCTCAAGGAATTTAAGTTTTGGAGTTTATTATAGGAAAGGCTCAAAAGCTTTAGCTGGTGGAGATTCTCAAGTGCTGAAATATTACTAATTTCATTTTCTGCTAGGTCGAGCCTTTTGAGGTTATTTAATGTTTTGAGAGGTTCTAAATTATCAACTTGATTGGCATCTAGAATCAGCTCTTGGAGGTTGGGAATATCCCGAAGAGGAGATAGGTCTTTAACCTGATTTTCCGAGAGATTTAAACTAATCAAGCTGGTTAAAGTTTTTAAGGGTGAGAGATCCTCGATCTGATTGGAGGCTAAATTTAAGTGCCTTAGGTTTTTAAAAGAAGAAAGGGCAGATATATCTTGTAATTTATTTGCATTCAAATTGAGAATTTCCAGACTTTGCAGATTCTGGATAGCTTCAGGATTGGTCAGATCATTCAGGTCCTTTAAATGAGTTTCAGAAATAGTTAGCTCTTTTAAATAAACCAAAGAGCTGATGGGTTTTATCTGAAGGTTTTTAACATTTTGAATCGTGACGGAACGTAACCATTTGGGAGCATCACACGGTTCAGGGCCAAAACTGCAGTGATAAGTAAAAGAGGATAAATTCTCAAAGTATCTTACTCCATCGGCATCATAGAGCTCGGGTAGATTCACAAAATGAAGATGCCTTAAGTTCCCTAAAGACATAAGCGGAACGAGTGTGCGTATCGGAAGGTTTTCTAAAGAGAGTTCTTCTAGTTCGATGAGCTCTGAAAGAGGTTTTAAATACTGCAAGGATTTAGCCTCATCTCCCACATGAGAGATGGCTAATTTTCTGAGATGATAAAGAGGTTGCAGTGGACTTAAATCATACATGCCCTCCACAGATAAAGCTTTCAGTCTATTTAGCTTTTTAAGAAATAGATAGTCAGAGGTGATCTGTTTACTTACCCTTTCCATATATAAATGAGTTAAGCGAGGATTGTTTTCTCCAATCAAAGACAGGTTCATTTTTTGATGAGATCCCGTCAGATCCAGCTCAGTTAAAAGGGGAAAGTTCTGCAAGATTTCAAGCTGATTGGAGAGAGGTGTCATGCGAAGGTCCAGAGAAGATATGTGCGCAAAGTCCTGTAGCAAAGATGATGGAGGAAGCCTTTCAAACGAAATCTTTATACGGTTTTTATTAGGTACCTGCTGGGCAGCTTGTTCACAAGAGTAATTATTCTGAATTAAAAGATCTCTTAGAATATCCTGATACCAGTAAACCATCTGCTCTTTTTTGAAACAGGATTCTAAAAAGGAATTTCCCCTCAGAATTGAATAGTCGGTAAATAAAAGAAATATAAGGATTAATATTTTCATCCCTATATTATATCAAATATCGCTGTGAATAATGGGAAAAGTTGACTAAAATCTTCCTTACCAACAAGGAGGAAATATGCAACTTCTAGCAAATCTAAACCTTAAGCAATTCGATTGTGAATATGTAGATATCCGCATAGAGGACTACTTTTTTAGTAAACTCAACTTTGAAAACTATACACCTAAAACCAGTTTAACTGATGAATTCCAAGCGGCTTTCATCCGTGTTTTTAATCACGGATCCTGGTATTACAGTTCTACGACCGACCTTACAAGGCTAGAAGATGAAATCAACTCGCTCTGTGTTCAGAGTAAATTGATGGAGGGAACCATCCCTTCATTTGCCTCACTTATCCAACCTTTTTCTGAAAATCGCATTAAGCATACCGATGTGGATGTAAGTAAAGTTCCATGGGAACAAAAAACCCAGCTTTGCGATCAAATTCATAAGCTATTTTCAGATGTCAAAGAGGTGAGTAAATGCAATTTATTTTATAAGGACTGGTATAAAGTAAAGCACTTCAAATCCTCCTTAGGAACGAATTACTCCTATGATCACAATGGAACCGGTTTCAAAGTCCTTTTTACTCTGGGAAAGGGAGATGGAAAGTTTGATGGCCTTTTTAAAATGGGAAATAGCTCCTTCCAAACTTTAGAAAGCGCTTTAGTAGCCAAAGCAACCGAGGAAATAAAAGAGAGTCTTAAATTCATTGATGCTCCTCCAGTAGTTCCGGGAAAATATCCTATTGTTATGTCCAACATGGTAGCTGGTGTCTTTGCCCACGAGGCCTTTGGTCATAAATCAGAGGCAGACTTTTTACTGGGAGATGAGAAGGCTAAAGAGCAATGGCCTTTGGGAAAAAAGTTAGGAGATTCTAGTTTATGTATTGTGGATGAGGGGGATATTGAAAACAGCTGTGGATACACCCCTTTTGACGATGAGGGAATCAAAAATACCAAAGTCTATCTGATCAAAGATGGCATCCTAAATAGTCGAATGCATAACCTAACCACCGCCATCTCTATGGGAGAAAAACCCACTGGAAACGCCAGGGCTCTTGACTATCAATATGATCCCATCGTACGGATGACGAATACTTATATTGAACCGAGAGATATGGAATTTGATGATCTATTTAAAGGAATAGAAGAAGGAATCTATATCCACTCGTTAAAACACGGGTCCGGCCTTTCGACCTTTACCATTGCTCCCTGCAGGTCCTACAAAATAAAGAAGGGACAGTTAGCTGAACCCGTTAAAGTCTCTGTGGTTTCAGGATCGGTATTTAACACCTTAAATGATATCGATGGAATCAGTAAATCCTATGAAATGGAGTTTGGCACTGTGGGAGGATGTGGAAAAGGGGAACAGTCTCCTCTCCCAGTGGGATTAGGTGGAGCAGCGATCCGAGTCAAAACAATGGATGTGGGGTGATGATATGATGAGAGAATTCTTAAAAATAAAGGTAGAAAAAATAAAAATTGGATACAATGGAGGCCAAATAGTCTCTATTCGAAATGGCCGGTTACAAAAAAATAGCGCCCGAGTCATAAAAGAAGGGCGCATCAGTACCGCCTGTGGTGTGGGAAACATTAATAAAGACAATTTGCTGAATCAAGCTTTAGAAAAATCAGAATATGGAATACCCTGTGCCTGTCAATTTCCCAAAGAGATGGTATACAAAGAGGACTTAGCAGAAGCCGCCAGCATTGATACCTCAAAATCCGTTGAAAGGCTTAAAGAAGTTTTAGAGCAGATAAACCAGAGGTTTCCAAACTGTATTCATAACGGCAGGTGGGTAGAGCAGGTTGTCTCAATTGCTCTAGAAAATAGTTTAGGTAGTGAACTATTTAGCCGTTTTAAACTGACCAGTATCTCAAATATCTATAAGCACCAAGACTCCATGAACATGTTAGATGGATGGATGAGTACAGCCTCTTTCAAGGATCTTAATCCTATGGAAATGATCCATTCCCATAGTCCCTACCTAGAAAAATACGAAACAGAGGCTCCACTTAAAGCGGGTAAATATCCTTTTATCTTTATCGATAATGGTTTAATCGAACACAAAATTACAGAAAGTATCTCAGCTGAAAATTACTTCAACCAGAGCTCTCTTTTTTCTGATAGTTTAGGAAAAAAGATATTCCATCAAGACTTATCACTTATAGATATCAATAATAACCTTTCTAAAATTGTATACTCTCCTTTTGATATGGAGGGTTTCTTGCGAAAAGAGGCCGCACTTCCCATAATTAGTGAAGGTAAATTTGTTAATCTCATGGCGGACCTAGGAGCCGCACATAAGTATGATATCAACCCCACCGGCAATGGATACCGAGAATACAATAGTGGTGTTAATGTCAGAGCCAATTTATTAGATATCAAACCGGGAAGTAAAAAACTGAAAGAACTGCTAAAAGACATTCCAGAGGTGATCGTTTGCTTTCTAGCATCCGGTGGTGACTTCTTACCCAATGGTGATTTTTCCACCCCTGTTCAGGTGGCCTACCTGATTCAAAACGGTGAAGTTTGTGGTCGGCTTCCACAGTTTCAAATCAGCTCCAATATATTCAATTACTTAGGGGGAGATCTCATAGCAATCGCTCAAGATGAATATCAACCAGGGTATTCTCCCTATCTAATTTCCCAGGTAAATGTGCTCTTACAATAAATTTTACTTCATCTTTGGAAAAGTAAAGAAAAAAGTACTTCCATTTTGGGCTTCTGATCGTACCCCAATCTCCCCATCCCAAGTTTTGACGATTCTCTTCACAATGCTCAAACCAATCCCGGTACTTTGACTTTTTGACTTACTTTCTAAGGTTTGGAAAATCTCAAAGATTTTTGCCTGGTATTTTTCGGGAATGCCAGGTCCATTATCAGCAACAGTGAACTCGTAATTTTTTCCTTTTGACTCAAAATCTATTTCAATGTGAGTTTCTTCCTTGTCTCCATACTTCACGGCATTACTTATAAGATTCTGAAAGAGCTGTTGTAAGAGAATTTTTGCACCGTGCAGAGTTGGCAGGTTTTTAATTATCTTTACTTTGACCTCAGGAGAGGAAGCATACATTGAAGCAACATCCATAATCAGATTGTTAAGGTCTAATTCTTCATTAGGAGTGCTCACTCTTCCTATCCTGGAATAATCGAGGACCCCAGTGATCATATTTTGCATATCCATAGCCCTTTTCGATATCAGATTGAGCATATCTTGACCTTCATGATTAAGTTGATCACGAAAATCATCTAAGAGAAATTCAGATAGCTGATTGATCGCTCTCAAGGGAGCTTTTAGATCATGTGAAATGATATAGGCAAAATTGTCGAGTTCTTCATTGGTTTGAGTGATTTTATTTTGAGCCTTTTCCAGTTCATTCACCATATGATTAAAAGAAGTGGCTAGTTCACCGATTTCATCACTTTGCCCCACCTCTATACGGGAAGTTAAATCCCCTAGGGCAATAACTTTTGTCTCTCTTATTAAACTTACAATCGGAAGACAAAATGATCGAGAAATAAGGAAAGCGATTAAAAGAGTCCCTATAAAAAGAGTAAGCAGAATCTTACTTAACAAATAATAAAGCTCCACAATGGGCCCAAAAGCTTCTTTAGTATCTTGCTCTGAAATCAACACCCATCGAAAGGTTCCGTAGTTAATACACATGGAAGAGCCCGCTACTTCTTCTCCTCGATAGTCTTTCCATACTCCACGGACTTCTTTATTATGCTGCATACATTCTTTGACC
>CAYFLR010000016.1:43121-45102 GCA_964343805.1 uncultured bacterium
AAAATGGGAGCTTTGCAAAAACATAGAGTCTGTGACCATCAACTTGTTTTGATTTACCAAATAGGATTCTCCGGTTTTACCGATTCCTCTTAACTGAGTTTGAGCCCCCATATTAAGAACCATTTTTCCCGTCATCAATTCATTGAGCGATTTGACATTAAAATAGGCTATAAGAACTCCAGGGGAAGGTTGATTTGTAATTATAGGTTTTAAAGGTAGGCTAATTTTTAATGTAGGTATCTTACTGTCGGAGAGCTCTACATCTGATATATAGGTGGACCTGCTTCCCTCTTTAAAGAGAGTGGATTTATCTAAAGAAACACCCTCTCGTAATTTATTTGATGAGTATACAACTTTCCCTTCATTATCGAGCAGGTCAACTAGATAAAGTGATGTTCGATGTTCGGGCACTTGAAATAGATAAGTTTGACATTCATCTTGCCCTATTAAGTTTTGGACACATTTTAATAATAAACCATCGGTAGCCAAATGTTTGGCTGTTGTTGTTAAATGATTTAAATAGAGTAAAATTTCACCCTCTTGAAATTCTGAAATAGCATAAAGACTGTTTAATGTGGCTTTTTTCAAGGTTGATTTAGCACCAGTAAAACCAATCCCAATGATTACCAAAGTAGGAATCAAAACCGCCAGACTGATAATGAGGATGAGCTTGGTTTTTATAGACATTTTATAGACCTAATAAGTGGTTTAATAGCAAGTATGTTATCATATTTATCATCTACTTTTAATATCATAAGCCATTAAAACCTTACCGTGCCTCACATAGAGGACTCCGTTACTAATAACCAGATGAGCAAAGTGCTGGTTTTTACCCATGGGCACTTTAAAAGAACTGATGATTTTAAACTCCTTAGGGTCTGCCTTTGCAAGTCCGATATATCCACGTAACTCTTCATATAAAAAGAGCATACCATCCGCAGATATAATAGAGCCTTTGCCTTTCCATTTTTTCTCATAGAGAATCTTTCCGGTTTTAAAATCCACCGCCATCCAGTTCCCTTTTTTAGGATTAACATAATTGGATCCATAGATGGTGCTATCCACCAAAACCACATGACCATGATGAGTATCTAATTCAGGAACTTTTTGTGCCACCATTGCGGAAATTAAATCATCAGATAGATTGATAAAAACCCCTCCCTCATCATATCCACTGGTAACAAACAATCGTCCGTCTTGAAAAATGGGAGTGTTAGTATTTACATCGTGATTCATATTTTTATCCCACAAACTGGAGTCCATGGTTTGATGATAATCCACTTTCCATTTAAGTGATCCATCTTTGGGGTCGATGCCATAAATCCAATCCTCAGAGACATTCACAATTTGACTCTTTCCTTTATGATGAATCAAAAGAGGTGATACATAAGCACAGCCATCTCCTAAAGGAGGACTCTGCCATATAGTTTTCCCATTTTCTTTATTAAGGGCAATCATAGTGGTTTTCTTGGAGCAAGGAGTATAAATAACTTTATTATCGAAGACCAGAGGTGATTCCACTGTACCAAAGTACCTACTATCAGCTTTAAACAATTGCTCACCATTGAAAGACCATTTTATTTTTTTGACTTTTATATCTATACAGACCACCTCTGAAGAGGTGCTGATAACATAAAGATAATCCCCTACCACAGTAGGAGTTGAACGAACCCCTTTGTAGGTGGAAGAAAAGCTTTTCCCGTAGCGGAGCTCCCACTCTTTTTTTCCATTGATGTCCAATTGAGTAATATATTCACTCTCCTTTTTGGCTCCCGTTATATAAACCTTTCCATTCACCACAACAGGGCTCGAAAATCCGACCCCCAACTCCTTCACAAACCAGAGCATTTTAGGTCCGACTTGGGGCCATTTTTTTAAAAGCCCTGTTTCTGGAAAAACCCCATTTCGAAGAGGGCCTCTCCAACCAGGTGAATCAGCTTTCAAAACAAAATCATTAGCTAAGGTAAAAATAAAAAGAAAT
>CAYFLR010000016.1:45112-52011 GCA_964343805.1 uncultured bacterium
TAGCCATATGAGCTCCCAGAAAGTGATTTGTAAGATGATCCTATTTTATCATTATTTCTATGAAACAAAAGCTGCATATCCCTCATTTTAAGCATATAATGCAAAAAAAGCATGCATCGGGAGGAAAGATGACCAAAGAACCCCATCTAAAGCTAATAGATGTTAATTTAGAGAATTTAAATAAAACAGGGTTTTTCTGCTATATGAGCAAAAAAAAGAGCCCGGGATATCAAAGGAAACTCGCCTGGACTAAAGAACGTCTGGCTGAAGGCATGAAGATTAAGATCATTAAAGAAGGGAGCAGAGGATTTATTGAGTATATTCCCGGTGAATACGCTTGGAGGTCAGTTCAAGCTAAAGGCTATATGTTTATTCATTGCCTATGGATTGTAGGAAAGAAAAACCATGGTAAGGGTCATGGCAGTTTCCTGCTCAATCATTGTGAACAAGAGGCTAAAAAAGCAGGAATGCATGGAGTTGTAACCTTATGTACTAACCGTGTTTGGGCTGCTAACAGTAAGATATATTATAAAAATGGATTTGAATCTGTAGATGAAACCGATGATGGTTTTCAATTAATGGCAAAGAAATTTGATGACCATAAAGATCCAAAGTTTTGCGGCGGTTGGAAAAAAAAGTGTTCAGCTCATCCTCAAGGACTCACTATTTTTCGCAGTGACCAATGCCCCTATATTGATGATGCGGTAAATACAGCTATTACATCTGCAAAACAACACAAACTAAAATATCAAATTGTAGATTTGACCGATAGTAAACAAGTACGCAAAAACTGCCCGTCTCCCTATGGAACTTTTTCCTTAATACTAGATGGAGAACTCATGAGCTATCATTATTTAATGGCTAAGGATTTTGATAAAAGATTACTTGAATTAAAGCAAGAATGAGCCCAGCCTAAATGTCTCACTTCGTGACATTAATGCCCCACCCCCTATTTATATTAAAATATAACCCATTATAATAACTACCCTTTTAACTTGGCACAGCAATTGCTAAATGGCTCTAGCAAAGAAGATCACTGGGATCTTTTAGGCAAAGGAGTCATTATGAAAAAGTTTGAATCAAAGTTTCTAATAATCACAGGAACCATCGTCATTTTAATTGGACTTTCATTTGTAAGTCCTTCCAAAAAACCCATTCAAAAAGTTGAAGAACCACAGGACATTGAAGTGGCAAAAAAGCAAAAGAAAGCAGTTCCTCAACCGCAAGTTCAAAAAATCCAAAAAGTAAAACTAGCCCCAGTTACGGTCTCTGAATATGAAGAGCGGAAAGCCTATTATAAAGTCGATGAACCTCTCAATTCAGCAGAGGAAAAAGTTTACTTCCAAGAGATGGAAGATCTCTTTTTAAAAAAATTGCCCCGAACAGTAGATACTGACAAATTAATGGATGAAATAATTAAACTCAATGAACGCTACTATCGGGGTCGACGTTCGGTTTTAAATCAATTATCAAAGGCCCCACAAAATGACAAGCAAGTCTCTCAGCGCTTAGCATTTGTGGATTATCTTTCCTATCGCATGAGATGGGATGAATTTGCTCGTAGAGAAGTGGCATCTATCATCGCTCAACCGATCAAGAAAGAAACTCCCAAAAGATATCAAGCCGCTTATTTGGCAGACAAAAGAGAGCTGATGAGAGGCCTCGCTCAACATGATTGGGAACTAGCACTCCGTACTCTAGGAAAAATGGAAAAAAGTTATAATCGTAGCCTCGCATCAGTGGCTGCCTATTTTACCCGCTTGCAAAGTGGAGTTTCGGAAGAGCAGGTGATGGCTGATATTCGTACGGTCTATCCCTCTTTCAACATAAAAGATCAAACCAAGTAACTCTTAACTCTAGGCTGCCTAAAGCCCATTTGGGCAGACCATACACATTTATTAACTTATAGGAGGTTTATATGAAAATGGGTCAATTATTAACTTTAGCATTGATGGGGCTTATGCTTCTCACTGCCTGTGGAAGAGCTCAGATGGAAGAGTCCTCCGCTAAAATTGCAAACAACAACATTCCATCAAATCCCAATGAATTAAATTGGTACAGCTTAGATGATTCTGAGCAAAAGAAAGAGAAAGTCGAAAGAGAAGCAGAAGAACAAGACAGCCGACTGAAGTCAGTTTTTCGTGGAATCAAAGTCTCTGCAGAAGAAGGTATTTTCGATGATAACGGAGCTAATTTCCGTGTATCAGCAGATATCAACTTCGATAAAATGAGAGGAAAAAAGGTTCCTGTAAATGTTCAGCTAGGTTTCTGTTTTGAGTATGGCAAGATCTGTGATGTTTTTTATGCCATCGACTTTAAGCTCGAACAAGAATCTCCCTTCTACATTAAGTTCAACAAAGAACAAATTAGAGACTACTATTATGATCTATCTGATCATCTCATTTACATGCAGATTGAAGGAAAAGAAGTTCAAGTTGGATACTATCAATCTAATGTGAAAGACATCGCGCCTTCACCTGTACTCTGTGAAAAGGAATTTAGTAGCCTTTGTCGAATCGACTTAACAGTTTACTCTCCCGAACAAGCTGTAGATTACGAATCCTTCTTTAACCCCGACAAAGTAAAGCCATTAGAATATAAGGGAGAGGTCTCAATCTTTAGAAAAAGTGAAAAAAAGTTAAAAGAAGTTTCCAAAGGTCAAACACTTTAAAAAGGAGAAGTTATGAAATATTTATTTAGTTTAATTTTGTTTATGTCGATTGCAAGCCCTCTCCTAGCGAAGGCATGGGATTGTGATAATAGAGATAAAAACGTTGGTGTTTGCAAATTACCAGTCTGGTCAGGAAAACACCCTGGAATGCCAACACGTTGTGATAACCCTGAATCATTTAGATACAATTGTGACAATAGTACTTCAGGCTGTAGAGCTTTGCCTGGTGGTTGTTTTGGTGATGTACCCTCAGGTTACTGGTATGCTTTACAAGTAGAAGAAGGTGGTAGATCAATAACCAAAAGATGTCGTTGTGGTTGCTCTGTGGAAGAGACACTCTTCGCTCAGAGTGGACAAGATGTGATTAGTGGAACAGAAATCATTCAAAAGCAATCTGCTCTCTTAACTACATACAATGCATTGAAAAAAGAATTTAATCCCGTTACTAAAATTGAGGGAGTGGTTTTTGGACCAGAATCAAAACAGGCCTATCGAATCACTACCTCTTCAGGTAAAAAACTGGAAGTATCCTCTTCACATCCCATTCTTACTCTAGATGAAAACAATGATGTGGAAACAGTGACTGCTGCTAACCAAATCAAAGTAGGGCAAAAAGTTCTAAACAAAGATGGAGAAATGGAAGATGTAGAAAAAATTGAAACCTTTAAATACGAAGGTCACATGGTGAACTTTAATGTTGAAGGGCCTCAGGGAGAAGATCATTTTGTTGTAACCAATGATCTCGTGACCGGTGACCTCATTTGGCAAAACATCATTGCTTCTGAGAAAGCCCGTCTCCTCGAACGTTCTGACATTTTAGAAATGCTTTTAAAATAAGCAAAATCAAGCCTCACCCCACCGAGGGTGAGGCTGGGAGGAAATAATGAAAACACTAATTTATACAGTCTTACTGATGACATTGAGTATGAATTTTATTTTTGCTGCCAGTCTTAAAAAAAGGCAAGGACCTTTAGGTCCCACTAGCGTGGCAAGATACGATCAAAAATCAGACTTTAAAGAGATGCAAAATATTAGAGGATATGAATATTACGATGGAGGTGGTTACTACTTCTATCTTAGCCGATACTGTAATCAAGATCGTTATTGCATGGATAGGCAAGTCGTAAATGGGTCTTGTCTCCTCACTAATAAAAACCCTTTAACCCTCAATTCATCAGGCTTCTTAACAGCGAATATCCTCTTTGGAGCTACCGAAGTAGATTATGCTCGATCAGCCTATGGTTTCGGGAACCCGCATCTATTTGACATTGTTTTAACCTATGATCTCGTTGATGAAAATGGAAAAGTTATCAAGCGAAAAAGCGCTGTGGAATCCATTCATAGTGATAGCCTCAATATGAATATAATCCGAGATTCTGAAAAATACCCTGGTTGGGTGGAAAAGGTAAACTTCCTTCACACCACCCTCCATCAGAAGATTCAAGCTCCATGGATTGAAAATGGAGCCAAAAACATCCATCTCAGTATCTGTAATAACAGTGCCGATTATTTTTATATCAATGCCATTGAGTTTGAAACCAATGCTGCTGTCAAACAAGATGATAATGAATTCGATTCATTTGAAGAAGAGTTCTAATTAAAACTATTAGAAAGAAAGGAAATAAACATGAGAAAAACCATTTTAAATATGTTTTTAGCCGCTTTGTTTATGCCTTCACTGAGCCTCATGGCGGCAGAAAAGGAATTGATCAAATGCCAAGTCAATTCCCCCTACCTGACAGGCTGTGAAGTGGAAAAACAAAACCTGGCTGGAGCCCAAGAGTTCGAATCTACTTTTCTCCTTCGCTATAAGTTTGATTGCAATGGTCATAATGCTGCTGTTGCCATCCAAACAGAACAGGGAACGAAGTTGCTTTCTCGCTCCAATATATGGCAAACAGCCCAGGTTGATGGGAAAAGAGGTTTGAAGTTGAAAGGAGCCAGAGGATGGTCAAGCAAATCCTTCCGTCATTGTTCCCTCATAATTGAAACTCCCGTTTCTATCCTCCCATCAGAGTCCACCTTGGATTTATGGTTGGAAGAAGCAAGAGCCAGCAAGAATTTACTCTCTCACTTAATTGAAGCTAAATTAGTGGTAGACGAGGCGGATGAAATCATTACCACTTGGACACGAGACAACTTGAAAGACTACCTAGAGAGCTTAAAGGAAATTCTAAATGATCGAGTTGCGATAGCTTTTTATGATGAATTACAAAGTATAGATGAAATTATGGTTGGAGAGAAAAGCCTAGATCCCATCACCAAAAAGCAATTTATGGTATGGAAATTTTCTAATGAAGAAAAGTACGAAGAAGGAATAGACATCCTTTTAATGGATTATCCCGATACCCTGCAAATTTATACCCTCTATCAGAAAGTATTAACAACTCTAGAAAGCAACTTCCTCAATTTTAATAGAAGCTTAGTTACTAAAGAAGTGAATGCTGCCAATCAATCAATAAAGGACTACTACCAGAAGGTTCTCATTAATGAGATCGCAATAGCACAGAAGATTATTGAGCGGGGAAAGAAGTATCGAAAAGTGATCAGTCGCGAGTTCAAAAATGTGTTGAGACAGTTAAAAAGAAAGATTTTAGA
This sequence comes from uncultured bacterium, assembly GCA_964343805.1. Lineage (GTDB taxonomy): Bacteria > Bdellovibrionota_B > Oligoflexia > CAYFLR01 > CAYFLR01 > CAYFLR01. The sequence goes on from CAYFLR010000016.1 coordinate 50,382, forward strand.
AAACAACTAATCACGGAGAAACTCTATGAAACTCATATTAATAAAAATACTCCTTTTCCTTGCCTCCCCCCTGCTACTTGCAGATCAGTGGGATGAAGCAATGGAAAAGGTTGAAGAACAGCAAAGAGTCATTCTAGAAAAGAGAATGGAACTGCAAGCAACCTTAAATGATATCCGATCTTTTCAAGATCATTATTCCCAATTCATGGCCATCCGCAGTCAGCATTTCTTGGCCAAAGATGGAATTTTTGATCAGTTTGATCAATTGACCAAGAACATGAAAGAGATACTTGCCAATTGGCAGGTGGCCCTTTCCATTGTTCAAGGTCTGTCAACCACCAATTTAGAGCAAAATAAACCTCAAATATTTAGCCGTTTAGAAAAATCAAGAAGGAGTTTGAGATTATTTTTAAACGACAAGTCCCGCTTCATAAAGCACATCAACAAAATTGAAATAGCATTGCAAGAAGCGATTGACTTCGAAACCACAAGATTAAATGGAAACGCTGTGGCCCTCATTGAGGCTTATAAAAAGCAGGTGAAGAGTTACCTTAGTGAATTACATTCATTAACTGACCAATTCTCTAAGGCCCAAAGTCAATTCTGGCAAAAGATGATGGACACAACCACCGTGGTAGTGGAACTCAGTTTAAAGAAAGCTAAACTTAGCTACCCTGAATTAGCTCAAGAAATCGAAAAAGCTTTGGAAGTTATTCGGATAGAAAGTGAAATTGGCCCTATCGAAGATAAGGTCATTCTCTCAATGAAAAACTTACGCAAAAGTCTAAGAAGAGTGGGATATTTTGAGAGACAAAAGCAATACCAAAACTTTCAAACCTCACTCACTCAGGCAGAACAAGAGATTGAAGAAAGTTCTATTGATTCGGAACTCACCTACCCAACCGTGAAACGGTTAGAAGAGTATGAAAGCCAAATGCATCGTCTTTTTACCAGAGTCCAAAGAAGATTAAGTAAACACCGTGCTGTTTACATCTATGCCAAAAACCAGCTTAAAAAAGTGGCAAGGAAATGCTCAGAGAATCGTGAAGAGGCTCGCAACTATAACTGTGAACTTTTCAGAATTTTGGTGGTGATTCCCAAATCGGAAGTAATGAGAATGTCCGACGACATGCTTAAAGAGTATGAAAGTAAAGTAAGTGCTCTCAAAGAAGGAGGTATCTAAAATGAAATATCTATGGTTCTTACCTATTTTGATTATGGTAAGTAAGCTATATGCTATTGAAATATCAACCAAGTGCAGCGCAAAGGCATTTGAAGCAGGAGTCTGTAATCCTATTCACAAAGTAGCCGATGCAATAAAAAACGAGAACTATGATGAAGGCATTTTGGGAAGTGCCAAACAAGAAATCAACAGTTTCTCACTCAACTGTAAAGAGTTCACCTTAGCTGACTTAATGAAGCCCGATGGACTGCCCTATGATCCGAATGAAGATATCATAATTTCATTAAGTGAAATTTTCGGTTCTTTAGAAGATCCTCGTATCGACTTGCTGATGGCCACTTTTGGCGAGAACTTTGTTGGACAGGATCAATACAACTTAGGAAAAGCCAGCGATTTTTTGAAATTTCTGAACGAAGCTGAGCAAGACTTATGTGCCAGAGGAGATTC
>CAYFLR010000016.1:52021-54703 GCA_964343805.1 uncultured bacterium
TATAAAAGAGGGTCAAATGAATCTCACTCTTATTTTAACCGACATCCAAACATTATTGAAACAGGTCTCTCGTGATCTTGGAGTAAACCTTTCTAAGGTTGGAAAACCAATTCACCCCTGCCCTTTAATTAATATGGATCAGATCGCAACTGATATAAGTGAAAGGGTCAGTAAGCATGAAAGAATCAAAGTAAAAGTTAGAGAGGGATTGACAGTACCCCTCAATCGTTATGTGGAGAAAATCAACGAACAGCAAAGGTTCTTATGTGCCATTGGTTTTGACCTTCTAAAAGAAATCAATTTGAACGAACTTGTTCCCGTAGCCGAATTAGAGAAATGGAAAAAGCATTTAATGCAAAAGCTAAACATTTCGAAATACCATCGAATGTTTGACGATAGCTATGCGGCCAAAATTCTCTCTAACGAGGATGTACAATCTATGATCTTTGATTATGCTGAAAATGGAAAAGTTCCCTCCACTGAGAAACTCCTCGAATTAGGAATGAAGTACGCACCTGAAATTGAAAATGTATGTATGGAAGAGTTTGGTATCGAACTACCTGAGATTTCCCTTAAGCCCACTCCAGTGGCACCTGAAAGAAGGAAGGATCTCAATCTCCTCAAGAAGAAAACTTGGCCTGGTATCAATTTAGGAAATCGAAAAGTATTTGGTGCCTATGCCAATGCCTGGTTAGAAGTGAGAGGTCAAACTTATGGACAACAGATTGTAGGAGTTGGACGAGCAGGATTATATATTATTAATAATGATCTGAATGCAGTCTATGCAGAAGCCAACCTTGAAACTTCAATCTCTCATGCTCCTAAAGGACATCTGAAGTTTACAGTCTTAGGATACGACTTTCTTAATGAGAAAATCGAAGCCGAAGCTGTTGAAGATGTGGACAGTGCACTTAAAGGAGGAGATGAAGAGAAAGAAGAGATCGATGAATCTTATAAACAGACCTTCATGGTGGGGCCAATCCCCTTTTCAGTTGCCGTGGGAGGAAAAGGTTCTCAAGCCTTTTATTATCAACATAATTTAGTAACTATGAGGGCTAATGGAGATGTGGGAACCAAGTCTTTTACTGCTGGTTATGCTATGGCTTCTATTGGGATTTCAGGTCTGCTATCTGGCGGTGTGGAAGGGCAGATTACCCTGATCCAAAGTAACGCAAAAGTAACAGGAGCCGCCACTTTTCTACTGAACAGCCAAAACATTCCCGAGTTGACCTTAGGTTTAGAAGGCAATGAACATCATAGTGCTTTGGGTGGGCGAATCTTCCTATTTGCTGAGTACCCAGTTCCCAGATGGGGAATTCCACCTTGGAAAACTAAAAAGAGTACCTATGACATTTGGAACTCCAAAGGTTTTGCAGCCAATATGACCATCATTGATTATAAAATTAGAGTCACTCCAGACCGTGTTAAAGTCGATGGAAGTTTAGTTGATCAAGCGGATATCAGAGAAGCACAAGTAAGACAGCAAAAAATTGATGAAGAAAAGCGAAAGATGCAAGAGACCAAAGAAGCAGTTGCCGAACTTGAACGTCTAAAAATAGAATTAGATAATTTTAAGGCAGAAGTAGAAAGTAAAGCTGAAGAGGTCATTCAAGGAGTGCGGTTAGACATGGTAGCCAAATCCCCTATGGACCAGGGAAAATTTACCGATACACTATTCACTCTTAATGCCAAGATTAACTTTGTTGAAAAGTTAGGTGTTGATTACATGCAGCATCTTAAAAACATCATCGCTGAGGAGGCCATGGAATGAAAAACTCACTCAATAAATTAAAAGGAATTCTTATAACTAGTACTTTGGTATTCGCCCTCGCTCTTATCTACTTTCTTTCTCGTGAAGACAACTCTCAAGTAAAAGAAAGCCAGATGCAAGAGGTGTATGGTCAAGGTTTTAGCCAGCACTATGAGGTAGAATATGAATTGGTAGGTAAATTACCAAAATCTTTACAGATGCCCTTACCAAATGGCAATACATTGCAACAGCAATTGGCAACTTTTACCATCTCTCTCGATGGGAATTTTACCCTTAGCTATAAAGAGGATATAAGAAATTTTCAATTTAATGAATTGAGTGTGCAAATCAATGGTTTGCCCAACAAAGAGAAGATGAGTGAAGAGATCTATGATGCTTTAACTCTCGGTGTTCAAGTAACTTTGAATAAAGAAGGTCAAATCAAAGAGATCTCTCATCCTTCTCACATCAAACCAGAAGGAAGACGTTTTATTAAAGGGCTGTTAAGTTACTTTCAATTTACCCTCAAAGAACAACCATCTTATGAGGTAGTAGAAAGTGATCTAAATGGCTCCTTTAGGGCCAAGTATCAAACTAAGAACAGTGAGAGCGGGTGGGAACTCCATAAGAAAAAAACTCATTATCTGACAAACGCTTCTTCATCTTTTAAACTCAACAATAAAGACCTTATACGTAAGAATGTCAGTGATGATACTCTTTGTAAAATGAGCCTATCTTCTATCAAAACCATCCAAAGTTTAGATTGTAGACAAGAGATTGATTTTTACTTTTTGGACAACCTTATGGGAAATGAATTATCCCATCTCACGGTAAAACAAACCAGTGCCTCTAGAAAATCCCTTATCCAATTATCGTCTAATGAAATGCTAACCGAAGGCTGGACAGAAAGAGAACAGGACCAAAAGTTAGAG
>CAYFLR010000016.1:54758-66520 GCA_964343805.1 uncultured bacterium
ATGAATCGACTTATCAAGACAGGTTCTAGCGAAAAAACCATCGATCAACTCGATGACTACTTAAAACTCAAATCATTTCTAAAGCTCTATCCTGAAAGAACCAAAGAATTGTGGGATTACTTTTTGCAAATCGAGAATGTAAATTCTGCCTTTCGGAATATGGTAGGAGCTTTAGTAAAGGTTGGAACTGAAGAAGCTCAAGAACTCCTTACTAAACTCATGGCCCACTATAATGATGAACCTAAGAAGCTCCGAATTATTGTACGCCAATCTTCCTTTATTAAAAATCCAAACCCTCAGATTGTTGAACAGCTCATTCACATTGCAGAGAGTTCAGAAAATGAAAAAGTTGCAAAAAATAGTGAATTAGCATTAGGAGCTGTAGGGCACAAACTCATTCACTCAAGCGTTAAAAAGGATCAAGAAAGAGGACAACAACTAGAAAGTCGCTTCACCCTGAAACTAAAGAAGAGTTCGAGTGAGAATGAAAGGTTTTTCCTAATTAGCGCTTTGGGAAATATGGGGGCATCCTCCAATGTTGATCTGATTGAACAGTTTAGAGATCAACCTCAATTCTTAAATCAGAGCCTCCATGCCTTAAGGTTAGTGCCCACTAAAAAGGCAGAGGACATTCTAGTAAATTTTCTCCATAACAAAAAAACTGGAACTCGAAGACAAGCCTCCTTAAGTTTGACCTATCGTCAAGTTTCAAAAGAAGCTCTGTCTTCCTTAGTAGATAAATTGTACCAAGAGCAAGATACCAACACACTGATGAACCTTGCCAAAGCTATCGCCAGCCATGCAAATGAAAGCAATAACTACAAACAGGATCTAAAGGCCTACGCATTGAACTGTTGGGATCCAGATCTTTTTAAATACATCCAAGGTTTGATTAGTACGATTTAGAATAAGAGAGTGTCCCTTAACGAGACCAGGTAGGAAATTTTAAACTTACAATCTGTTCTACTATTTGCTCTAGATCTTTTTTAATTACCGGTTTAGGTAAAAAATAATCCGCACCCATACCCAGGACTTTCTCAACCTCCTGAGGTGTGGCATGAGAGCTATTTACCACGAGCGGAATGGAGGTCAGCCCCATTTCTAATTCCATACCCCGTATAGCAGTAAGAGTATCGTAACCTTGCTCCACCGGCATCTTTAAATCCAGGATAATAAAATCGAAGAAGGTATCCATCTTAGATAGACGCTGAATTACCGACCTTGCATCACATACATTTTCAATACTAATATCTAAGGGGGTCAGTAAGCCTTCTAAAATCTGCTCTGAAAGAGTATCACCTTGTACTAGAAGAGCATTCATAGGAGGCCAGCAAATCACTTTAGAAATACATTGCTCAGGATCTGTCAGAATATTAGGATCTTCGATAACCCGATCGGGAATTTCAAAATAAAAAGTGGTTCCCATCCCCAGCTGTGATTCAAACCAGATAGTCCCTCCCATGAGAGAAACCAATTGATGACAGATGGACAGTCCGAGCCCCATTCCATCTTTTTGATTTTCTTTGTCCACCTGCTGGTACTCAAGAAACAATTCTTCGCCAAAACTTTCAGGAATACCTTCACCAAAATCTTGCACCGAAAAGAGAAGGTGATCTTTCTGTTTCTCCACCTTCAAGAGTATGGCTCCTCCATCTCCTGCATATTTTAGCGCATTGTTGATCAAATTGGACAGAACACGCTTAATATAATGTTCATCACCTAGACGTTGATCCTGTATGGCTGGATCTACCTCAGAGGAAATTACACAACTCCGACTTTCCGCCTCAAACTGAAAGCGAGATTCCAAAGAGGCCATGAGCTGGGAAAGATAAAATTCTCCCTCATTCAAACTGAGTTCCCCAGCTTCAAGTTTAGATTGCACTGATAAGTTATCCACAATCTCTTTGATGGTCTTTCCACCTTCTTCAATGATACTAAGAAAGGAATGCAGTTCAGCGGGAGGAACATTGTGACCTTTTAATACCTGACATAACCCCAAGATACCGTTCAAAGCGGAACGAATGTCATGACTCATACTAGAGATCAACTTGGATTTAATCAAAGTGGCATCATTAGATTGTTGCTTGGCTTCGGTGAGGGTTCCCTCTCTTTCTTTTTGGGCACTAATATCTGTAATAATTACCCACACCTGGCCTAGCCTCTTCCCTTCACCAGGCAAATAAAGCCCTCTCAGCTTTCCATGAAAAGTCGTCTTCTCACAAGTCAGCATCAGCAGTTCAATTTCTTGAAAAGATCTTTTCTGCTTCAACTGTTTTATAAAATAGAAGAAGCCTAATAAGGATTTTTGATCTACAAACTTAAGAAATGAACCATGGAGAAGGTTATCACTCTCTCCATGCAGCAATTCAGTGGCCATTTGGTTTAAATTAGAAATAGAGGCTTTGTCATCAATGATAATATAGGGCACAGGTGCCATATTGAATAGATCATAGAAATTCTTCTTGGCCTCAGCTAACTCTTTCTGTTCATTCCTCAACTTCTGTAAACGAAGGTTCACCATGATCTCTTTGGCCTCTAAATTTTTCATTTCGTTAAAGGTCAGAGCCATATCTTCAGAGTTATAATCTCTGCGTGGAGTGAGATCCTCGTTAAAAATCGCTAATAAATCTGTATTAAAGCCTTTCATTGGGCAATTTACCTATCTTCTGTAGGGAAAAGTAGCAATGTGTATTTGGTGGCATTATAACCAGATCACCAAGAAAAATAAACTATTTTTTTGGAAAAAAATTAACAAAGGAATGACTGTAGGTTAACTGATCTTTTCTAAAACTAAGATCAAGCTGATCCACTTAAACCATACATTTGTTGCGAGGAATCATCCATTCCCACTACATTTTTACACTCTTCAAAATGACAGGCTAAGCGAGAACTCAGTTCATCAATATTCAAAGGTTTAGTCAGAGTATGGTTCATACCTGCTTGCAGACATTTTACATGGTCTTGGGGATGAGACAAACCTGTTAGAGCATAGATAACCGCAGTTTTTTCAATTATGCCTAAATCTTCAAGTTTCCTAATTTCTCGTGTTGCTTCCCATCCATCCACATTAGGCATGACACAATCCATAAGGATTAAATCATAAGGGTTTTCACGATGCATTTTTATAGCTTCTTCACCATTATTAGCCAAATCACTCGTCAATCCCAATACTTCAAGTACCTCTTGCAAAACGAACTGATTGATCACTTGATCCTCAGCAATCAAGACCCTGAGACCCATACTCTAAACCTCTTTCTTTTGTACAGTATAAATGTTTGGTGTTAATTAAATAATTTATCAAAGGATTTTGAGGTGATCAAGAGTTTTTTTATACTAGATACCAAATCGCCCACAGCTCACTCTCACAGTTTTAAATAAGTATCAGATATCATCAAGCTTTTCCCGAGTACGGGTAAGTAAATCTTCATAGACATAGAGTTGGCCTCTTAATAATTGACACTCTTGCTGACTGGACAGCAAAGAATCTGATAGCTTAAGATTGGTCTCCAGTATATCAGCCTTACCTAGAGACATTTTACTCATTTCATCTACTAATTGAGTTCGTTTTTCACCTAACTCCTTCAACTGACTAGATAATCTCAATTGGTTGACTCTTAAGTCTTCATTTATTTTTTCCAACTCCATGGTGCGTTGTCTCACCTGATCTTCTAGGTCAGACTTAGATTTTTCTAACTCCTCTTGCATTATTTGTTGTTGCTCATAGTAATGCACCAACTGACCACTCGTATTTTCTAGATGACGAGCCAGTGCCCCTAAATCATCTTTAGTTTTGATGGGGATGGGAGAAATCCGATGACTTTCAGCCAGCTCCATTGCTGATCTTTCTAAAATATTGACCTGCCTCACTAAGAATTGCTTAAAAAAGAGATGAAGAACACCAGCTGTAAACAACAAACAGACCACGAATCCCAGTAGTGTGACCCATAAAATACGGGTAATTAACTTAGAAGACTTTTTATCCTCCATGGCATAAAAGATAGACCATTTCCATGGTTCGAATGTAAAATTCATAAATTGTCGATATTTGCTTTGATCTAACGATAATGTATTCAAAAGATCCTTTTGCTCAGCATCTCTGATCAACAACCCACCCAGCAACTTCTTTTTTTGTAAAACATGCAAAGCCTCTTTCTGCATCTCCTTGATGAAAAAGTCCACCTTACTCATTTTAGTAGTTTGAAGAAGCTGATTCCGATGATCGAGTTCACTAAAAATGGATTCTTGATAGGAAAGCTCAAGGTACTCATGAGCATATTGCCTAATTTCAGATTGGGTATTAAAAAAGAACCAACTTCCTAATCCACCAATCGAGATCACTAATATGGTGACCACCACCAACAAAATTTTCTTTTGTAAATTCAAGAACAACCTCTAGTAGTATGTTCGGTCTTTGGCCAGTTCCAATATATAGGAAGGAATAGAAAGTTGCAATTTTTCTGCAGTTTTTAAATTGATTGAGAATTGAATCTTACTTGGGAGGGAAGGAGGAATTTGCCCGGGAGACACTCCTTTTAAAATACGATGAGCCATTTCTGCAGTATCAGCTCCTTGGAAAACAGGATCTCCTGTAATGTGAATTAGAGCCCCGGATTTTACACTCTCTTCGGTTGCTCCTACAAGAAGGGGAGCCTTCAATTCTTGATAAATATGATCATGTTCAGATAAAACCGCCAAAGCTCCCCGGGGAGCCCAAAAGTAATCAACTTGAGAAGTCATTTTTGCTATTGCAGCCTTAAGCTCTTTCAACATTATTTGCTTATGAGTCTTCAAAGGACGAAATGGAATTTCTTGGGTAAGAAATTCTATTTTCTTATCCTTACTATTAGCAATTGCCTGTTGCATTCTTTTTAGGTCACTCAAGTCAGAGAAATAACTCGTGTGTATAAATCCCAACCTCAGTTTTTTCCTGGGGTATTTTTTGCGAAGAATATTGAGCATTAATTCAACTTTCGTTTGAGCGGCTATATAATGGACTTTGCCGGTAACCAATGTTCCTGTTGGTTTTCCAATTTCATTAATCAGTTTTGCCCCCACAGGGTCTGTTACACACATAAAAACCTGTGGAATTTTAAGAGGCAATGTATATTCAATAGCAACTTTAGAAGCTAAGGTGGCAACAGAAATTACTAAACTGGGTTTTCTTTGATCGAAAGAGCGCTTTAGTAAAGAATGGGCCAGCTGGAGATCACCTTCAGCATTAATCATCTCATAATGGATATTTTTACCTTCTTTATAGCCAAGATGCTGCATCTTTTTTTTGAAAGCCACTATAAATTGCTCTAGAATCTTAGCATCCATAGTTTTAAAAACCAGAACACTTGGAATCTTATAAGCAAAGAGTTCTCCCGCAATTGCACCAAGAAGCAAAACAACAAAAATAATTGATTTAAGCATGGCTTATTTAGTCAGAATGGACATGAAAGTTATGATAACACCTGAGCAGATGTTTTTAGTTACATGATAAGGAATAACTGTCATAAGTAAATCCTCACCTCTACGAGTCACCACTCTCTTTTCAACTATTTTCTGAGTTTCAAGAACGGTTTTGATATAATCCATCAAGTTCTCATTTTCTAAAGCGTGGTTAAACTGGCTGATGGGGCGGCCCACATCGGACTCAATGATTTTGTAAACTTTAGAAATCTGAGGCGTAAATCTTCGGATATTTAACTCATCATCCAGGAAGACAATTCCAATTTTTGCATTAGCAATCAGATTATCTAAGTCCATATTCACTTCGGTGAGTTCAATAATCTTTTGTTGATGCTCAGCGTTTACAGTATAGAGCTCCTCATTTACAGATTGCAGCTCTTCATTGGTACTTTGCAGCTCTTCGTTGCTGGCTAATAGTTCCTCATTGGTGGCCTGTAATTCTTCATTGGAAGTTTCTAGCTCTTCCACTGTGGCTTGTAAGTTTTCCTTATTAAACTGAAGCTCTCTTTCTAAATCAGAAATGCGCTGCTCGGCTTCATCACTCAGACTATAGGTTTCACCTTCAGATTCAGATTGCTCATTACCAGAAGATTTCTGTGTAAAAAAGATGGCTGCTAAAAGGGGTTGCCCTTTCTTTTGAGGCAAGACTTTGAGGTTCATTTCAAAAATCTTGGCTCCCTCACCCATTCGGAGATGGATGTTAGTATAATGAATTTCTTGTTGGTTAGTAAATAAGCGCTGTAAACCAGTAGCTAGGGGAATGGAAAGTTCACTGGGCAACACTTTAGTTACATCATGAGAAGATTTTCCCATGGGATATTTAAGAAGTGAGTAGGTGTCATTAAGGACATAAACCATTTCAAACTTCTCATTCACAATCAGACTGAGAGGTCCATAGTCATCGGAAATAAGGGTGAGAAAGCGTTCTATTATTCGATCTTCTTCGATGGAAAGACTCACTTTACCTTTAAATTGAGTCGTTTCGAGTAATGAACGAGTGCGATCTATTCCAGCCATCTTAATGGTATCTGCAGGCATGCCTGCAATACGAGACTTTCCTTTAGACTTGTAGATTTTTAATTTATGTTCAACAGTTTCAAACATCTCTCCCGCATCTCCAATGGATTCACTATTACCTAAAACTAAAATCCCTGCTCGACGGATGGAGAAATTAAAATAGTGAAAGATTCTCTTTTGTAAAACAGATTGTAGATAGATGAGAAGATTTCGACAACTCAGCAAATCAATATTGGTAAAAGGAGGATCTTTGATCAGGTTGTGTTGGGCAAAGATCACCATTTCTCTGATTTGACGCGAGATTTGCAAATACTCTTCTTTCTTTATAAAGTATTTAGTTAAATATTTTTCAGGAAGATCAGCCGCAATACTGGAAGGATAAATACCAACTCCCGCATGTAAGATCGCATTCTTGTCCACATCGGTAGCAAATACTTTGACACTGCGATTGATTTTGTGTTTTTCCAAGCACTCATTAAAGATCATAGCCAAAGTATAGGCTTCTTCACCTGTGGAGCATCCCGGCACCCAAACCCGTATGGGATGTTTCCCTTCTTTAATTAGGTTAGGAATATAATTATCTTCCAAATCCTGAAAGACCTGCTCATCTCTAAAAAAGTTTGTGACCCCGATTAAGAGATCTTGAAACAATTTGAGCGTCTCCACCGAGGAAGACTCGATCAATCTCACGTACTCTTGCAAACTTGTGACCTGAGTAATGGTCATTCTTCGTTCAATACGTCTTACGATAGTGTTTTGTTTATAGTGAGTAAAATCAACTTTATGCTTTTCTCTAAGTTTAGAAAAAATACGGTTGACCCCATCCTGATTGGAGATGATGCCCTTATGATTATCCGGTTTAATAGCATAGGGGTGTTTAATATAGGACATAAGGATCTCAGGAAGTTCATGAGTATCAGCAATAAAGTCCACCATCCCGGAATTGACGGCTGAGCGAGGCATGCCATCAAACTTTGCAGTCTCTTCCCTTTGACTCATAATCATACCACCTTTTTCTTTGATGGCACGAATTCCACGAGTTCCGTCACTCCCTGTTCCAGAGAGAATGATTCCAATAGATTTTTCACCTTGATCTTCTGCTAAGGAAGCAAAAAACATATCGATTGGAAGGTTGATTCCCCCATTTCTTTCTTGGGGATGAAGTAAAAATTTACCATGAAAGATAGTGAGATTGACTTTGGGAGTAATGAGATAGATGCAGTTTCGCTTGACTGTCATACCTTCTTCAACTCGATAAATTTCCATACTGGTATGCTTATTAAGCAGCTCCACCATCAGACTTTTATAATCGGGAGAGAGATGCTGAATCACCACAAAGGCAAGATTGCTATCTGTAGGCATCTTTTTAAAAAATTCGCCTATAGCCTCAAGACCTCCGGCAGAAGCCCCAATTCCTACAAAGTATAATGGGCTATCCTTATGATTTTTTTCAGGTTTTGAATTCATAGTATTCCTTTATTCATTGCCAATTCTATCCTTAAGCTTTTTCAAAGTACGGTAATTCCTTTGAATTTCTTCCATTAGATAGGCATTTGACTCTTTTAAATTTATTATCTCACGGGTTAAAAGGGCATTGCTCTGAACAAGATCAGACTTTGACAATACCTCATCTGTAACCCGACGCACCAGATCTTTATTGGTAAGTCTAAACTCTTCCAAATTGTCTGACAACTGGATATTTTCAAGCTTCAACTGATTTTTTTCAAAATTAAGCTCTTTGTTTTGATCTTCTACCAATTTCTGACTGTCCTTATTTTTGACAATCACCTTCTTAAGCTCAATGATGAGCTCTTCTAGAGACTGTTTCTGGTGGCTCAAAGTGTGCTGCCCTCGAAACCGTTCTAGCGCGAAGCGAAGTTTAAGCTCAATTCCAGGTTTTAACTCGTTTTTACAGAAAAAATCCTGAGCTCCCTTCTTTATAGAGAGGATCCCCATGCGTAAATCATCCAATTGAGTCAAAACAACAAAGGGAATATGCTGCACTTTTTCACTCAAAAGATCAATGGTAGATGTTCCTTGACTATCTGGTAGGCCGAGGTCCGCTACAACAATATCCACTTCTTTATCTTCAAGATAGGCGAGAGCCTCTTTGAGACTTTGATGCCAAATAAGTTCAAATTCAGTTTCTGAGTGAGAAAAAAGAGCGTGTTTGAGAAGTTCGTAATCAGCAGGCTCATCTTCGATAATAAGAATTTTCATAATAAACTTTCAAGGTTTGTCTGAAAAAGAAGAGACCAATCCTTTTCCATATTTCAGATTAACTATACCTATGTTTAATTACTACTTCTGTCAAGCACCTAGATAGTAAAGTTTTCTTAACAAACGAATCCTAAGGTTTTTCCTTATAGTAAGTTCCTATTAATTATGCTAATTGGAGGCTAAGCAGGAAAAAAGCGTTAAAACCTACTACAAAAAAAATAAAGAAATCTGAGAGGAGCGTACCGCCCAGATGAGAAATATATCTCCTGATCAACTTCGTGAGAAGGCTACCAAGCAAGCAGTTTACCGCAAGAATCCTTACCCTGACATTGAAAACCTGTCCATTGAAGAAGCCAAATCCATCATCTCAGAGCTACAAATACATAAAGTAGAACTGGAGATGCAAAATGAAGAATTGAGGAAAACCCATGAGGAGCTTCGCATCTCTAAGCTCCGGCACCGAGAAATGTTTTCCCTCGCTCCCATCGCTTACTTTGCCATCAACTCGGCATCCACTATCAAGGATGCTAATATTCAAGCGGGTCAATTGCTTAAGAAAGATAGATCACGTATCATTCACAGACAATTATTGGAATTTATTCACCCTAAGGATATCCTTGCTTTTAAGCACTTTATTAAGCAACTGGTAAAGAAAAAGGAACCTCAACAGACAGAGTTACGCTTTATAAATGGTGATAATGAAGAGTTTTTTGGTCTTATCAATGGTATTTACCTCAAAGATCTCAGTAACAAGGTCCAGATTTGGATCGTCTTGGATAATATTACCAATCAAAAAATGCTGGAGCAAGATCTTCTGGTTGCTCAATCTAAAGCAGAGAAGGCAAATAAGACTAAAAGTAAACTCATCTCCAGTCTCAGTCATGATATACGTTCGGCCTTAAATGGAGTGCTTGGGATCACTCAACTTATTCAAGGAAGGAAAATTCCAGCAGCCAAGACAGAAACCTATTTTAAGGTTATTTTTGAAGGCGCTAACTCCATCAAAGATATTGTAGAAAACATCCTGATGCAGTCCAAATTAGAAGGCGGGGAGATGACTCTCAATATTGAACCTTTTCATCTGCCCAACATGATTGGGGAGGTGCTTTCCACCTTTACCTTTGTGGCTCAGCAAAAAGGGTTTAAAATAATTCCCAAAATATATAAAGATACCCCAGATCAATACCTTGGAGATGTGCATTTTCTAAAGAGGGTTCTATCTAACTTGGTGGCCAATGCCCTCAAATATGCAGGTAACGGTATAATTGAAATTGAAGCCTCTTATAGAGATTCTCATCTCTACATAACTGTGAACGATGAAGGCCCCGGTATTTCCCAGGAAAACGTTGATTCCATTTTTAAAGAGTTTATGCAAATCGATGATAACCATACCACAGGTACCGGTCTTGGGCTCTATATTTGTAAACATCTAGTAGATCTGATGCGAGGGGATATTTGGTACAAACCGAATGAACCCAAAGGAGCCTCTTTTAAACTCGCTATCCCTCTGATTCCTCATAATCAGTTGAAAGAAAAATCACCTCTCACCCTTATTAGCAACGAATTACCTGCTATGAACCTACTCATTATTGACGATGAACCGATGACCTCTCAACTTTTTAGAGAATTTCTAGAAAGCTATCAAGTGAAAATCTTTTACTTCAAAAGTGGAAAAGATGCTGTTCATTATCTTGATGATCACCATAAAACTATAAATTTAGCTGTGATCGACTTGCAAATGCCTGAGTGGGATGGATTTAAAACCATCGAAGAAATTAGAAAAAGAGAGAAGAAAGAGGGGCGACACCGTCTGCCTATTATTGTACATAGCAGTGCAGATCAACCTCAAATTCAAAGAGCCATAAAAATGGGCGGCAATTATGCCCTGTCTAAACCCCTTAACTATTCTAATTTTAAAAACTTCTTTTTAAAAATTGCCAAATCAGCTCTTTCTCGTAACTTCTTAGACTGGGATAATGCTTATAATATCGGCTATGGTCAAATCGACCAACAACATCAAGAGATGTTTAAACAGATCAACCAGCTTTATAAAAACTTCAACACTTCTACTGTTACAGATGATTTCAAAAAGTTATTTGATTTCCAAACTACCTATGTGCAAGATCACTTTTCCTTAGAAGAGGCTCTTTTTATGAAAAGTGAATACCCTAATAAAAAAGCTCATGTAAAAACTCACCGAGAGTTTGCTGCCACTATTGAACAATTTAAAAAAGAGCTCGCTTCTGGCAATTCAGAGATTCAATCCAAAATCCTTTACTGGATGAAAGACTGGGCTTTTAACCATGTTCTCAAATCTGATCAAGAACTAAAAAATTATCTTCCTTGAATCTCTTATCCTCATAAATTATTGATATGAAAATACGCTTATCTCTTCCTATTTTTTATCAGTTTTTATTGGGACTATTAGTAATTTCAATTCTCCCCCTTTCCTTCCTTGGTTTTTTTCTCTTTCAGCAATTAGAGGATGTAAAAAAAGATGAGATCCTAGCTCATTTGGAAACAGTAGCAGCTTATAAATTCAATACCATCGAAAGCTACTTGCATCAGAAAAAGGAGTTAGCCGACCTATCATCGAGGCTTCCTACTATTCAAAAATTGTTTGCTTTGGCTTTAAATAAGGAAGCCGAGCAGTATACTATATCCATGTCCCAAGCAGAGAACAAATTCCTTCATTCTCATTTAGACCAAAGAGGATTTTTAAAACTATTCCTTGTAGATTCGGTAGGTCGTTTGCTATACACCCAAAGTAAAGGGACCTTAGTAAACAAGTCAACTAAGTCAAACGATATCACCCAACAGCACTTAAAGAAAATCATCAGCAAAGCAAGCAAAATTGATAAGACTGAAATTGCCAGCATTGAAAACTTTGGTTCGGATCACAAACTGGCTGAATTTATAATTACGCCCATGTTAAGAGAGGGAAAGCAATTAGGTTTCGCTATTTACCAATTGGACTTAAGTAAAATTGCCGACTTAGTGAAAGGGTATAGTAACCTTGGGATCTCAGGAGAAACAGTGCTGGGAGCACTACAAAATAAGAGATTACTACT
>CAYFLR010000016.1:66530-68944 GCA_964343805.1 uncultured bacterium
CACCAGGCATGATCCCAAGGCCGCTTACAATCGAGAAATCACCCTAGGGGGAAAAAATGCTCTTCCCATTCAATCTGCTGCATCCGGAGGTGAAGGATCAGGTATATTTTTAGATTATCGCGGGAAACCCGTTCTTGCTTTATGGAAATACATTCCTAAAATGAATTGGGGAATGGTGGTAAAAATGGATTTGGAAGAGGTCTATCAACCGCTATTAAATCTCAAAAGTAAAGTTATCACTGCAGGAGGAGTCACCTTTATCTTGGTCCTGCTCCTCTCTTTTTATCTCTCCAAAAAAACTTATTCGCAATTTTCTTGCTAATAAAATTGCAGATCCACTTAGATCCTTGACCAGGTATATCAAAGATTTTGAAATGGAGAAGAAAACAGACACGACACCCACTTGGGGAAGTGCTGAGGTAGCACAGTTGGCTCGATCCTTTGATAATCTCTCTGCCAAGCTCAAGGAGAGCACGGTTTCAAAAAACTATATGAATAATATCCTCAACTCTCTGAACGAAATTTTGTTAGTGTTAGATCAAGAAGGCCAAATAAAATATATCAACCCGGTGACTCAAAACACATTATGTATTCCTTTAAGCCAATTATTAGGCAAGAATATTGTCGACCTACTCCCTTCCTCATTTGATAAAAAAAGGTTTTTAAATCACCTGCAAACTTACCCCTTTTCTCACCAGGAGGTGACACTTGTCACAGCAACTCACAAAGAGATTCCCACCCTCTTTTCTAGTTCAGTTCTAAAAAGCCCCTACCACCAAGAAAATCAGATCGTGTGTTCTGCCTTAGACATAAGTGCTTTAAAAAAGATTGAAAAAAAACAAACTCTCATCCTGAAGGAGTTAAAAGAATCAAACCAAGAGTTGGAGCAATTTGCCTATGTTGCTTCCCATGACCTTCAAACCCCACTACGCCACATCAGCTCATTCACTGAATTACTGAGACAAAAAATTCCTAAAGGAGATCCAGAAACAGAGAAATGGTTTCAATTCGTTTTGGATGGCACTTTAAGAGCCCACAATCTAATCAATGACCTCCTTTTCTTTTCTCGCATTGGCAGAAAAGACACCGCTTTTGTGGAAAGCGATCTCAACCAAATCCTAGAGAATGTCTTGGTAGAACTTGAAGAGGAAATAAAAAAGTACCATGTAGTAGTGGAATCCGACACTTTGCCAAAACTCACAGTGGTACCCAATTTGATCTACCAACTTTTCCACAATCTGCTTAGTAATGCCATAAAGTTTAGAAGTTCTGACCGCCCTCTCCACATTACTATCTCAAGTGAAAAAAGACCTCAAGGTTGGCAGTTTTGTATAGCAGATACAGGAATTGGTATCGACCCTGAATACCATCAAAGGATATTCCTTATTTTTCAAAAACTACACACTCGAGATGAATATCCAGGTACTGGAATTGGCTTAGCTATCTGTAAAAAAATCGTCAGTTATCACAGAGGTGAAATATTTGTTAGCTCAGAAAAAGAGAAAGGATCTAAGTTTTATTTTACCCTGTCAAAAACTCTAACTGTTAGCTCAATCAGAGGTTAGTAATGTCGATTCCTAAAGCTCGAATTTTACTCATTGAAGATGAAATAGCCGACATTGAATTAATAAAGACCATTCTTGCTCCAGCAGACTTTGTTGCAAAAATTGATTTTGTAAAAGATGGAGAGGAGAGTTTGAAATATCTATTTCGATTCCCGCCCTATCATGAAAATCCCTCTCCCCAGCTTATTTTGCTCGACCTTAATTTACCCAAAATTAGTGGTTTGGAGATTTTAGATCGAATAAAGAAACATCCCGAACTTATGAAAATTCCGGTAGTCATTCTATCCAGCTCTAATTCAGAAGATGATATTAGAAGGAGTTATAAAAAAGGAGCCGATCTCTATATAAAAAAACCCTTACAGCTTGAGCAATACCAAGAAAGCCTCCAAACCCTTCGTGATTTCTGGTTAAAGCAAACTAATCTGCAGGGTGAAGGGTTGTAAGCAGTTTTTCCATTGGAAAACCCATTTCTTTAGCCTGGTTTTTTAATTTATCGAATAAAGCCGAATCCATTTTAGAAGTCCGAGACAAAATCCATAGGTATTTTCGACTCTCATCTCCCACCATGGCGTATTGATAATTTTCATCTAGTGCCAAAACCCAATAATCACCCGCTAGGAAAGGAAGTTTGACTCCGGTGAAGACAAATTGAACTAAAAACTTACTTTGTGTTTTTGGTTCATCAATCCATGCTCGTCCTTCAGCTTCGATCAGCTCTCCCTTTTCTGGATCATCAATCAAACAACGGTTCATCACCTTAATGTCACCATCTTCGCGTAGAGAATAGGTGGCTGTCGTGGCAGTACATCCCTTCTGAAAACGATGATCAAAACGGGCGATTTCATACCA
>CAYFLR010000016.1:68954-70326 GCA_964343805.1 uncultured bacterium
AGGTATCGGTTGAGATCCAAATAGGGTACAGTTTTTAAGGGTTGAGCTTGCAGAGTAAAGCTTGTCATCGCAGCCATAGAAAAAACAATCACAATAAGTTTCATTTTAAACTCCTAGGGTTTCAAGTTTTTGAGAGAATCGATTGAAAAAGGCTTTTAGATAATAAGCTTTAAAATAGAGGGTTCCCAATAGAATTTCATCCAATTGATAGTTTCCCTTCCAAACCAATTGACTTGAATCAGGTGTTTTCCCAGGCAATACAGCAATGGAATCCAATCCTTGATACACAGGGTTTAGTGGTTGAAAGGTAATCTCTTTACCGGGAGTCAAGGAGATGACTTTAAAATAGACTTCCGTCTCGAAACCAGCAATATTCATCACCGATTTAATCCGAGACTGGGGAGCCACCGGACCCTCAGCTTTTAAAACCTCCAATTGATTGGGCCAAATAGGGCTTTGCTTAGAAGATTCCAAAGCTTGGATTAACTTCTCCCACATAAGAGGGGCGGGCACGGACACATCTTTTTGGTAATGAAAATTAAGTTCTTGCGTGTAGAGTTTTAGGCTACCCCAAAAAATACCGGAAAAGACAACCACTATTCCTAATATTAGGGGGAAACGACTTTTTCTTTTGCTTTCCATAGTTCTATCCTCTTTACCAGTTCACTCATATCAGCCATAGGATACACATGAGCAAACTTGTTGGTTTTAATTTGTTTTGACCCTTCACCACCAATCCAGATCTCAGTAGTGTCAGGCAGTTGTTTTCTCAGTTGGTAGGTGATTTTCTGACTTTTAGTGTTTGGAAAATTTATACTCAGAGAGCAAGCAACCACATCAGCTTGATGTTGTTTAACTGCCTCAGAAATGTTGTCAACAGGTAACTCTGCTCCATAATAGTAGCAGCTACATCCTAAATGGGTTAGTAAAGCATGAACCATCTTTAAACCCAATGTATGTAATTCTCGCTCAAAGGTAGCTAGAACGATCTTGGGTCCCTGACTAAAATCTTCATGCTTGCTGATATAATCCTGCAATACACTTTCTAAACAACGGGCGTAAAGATGTTCTTGCTGAATCGAGATTTGCCCACTCTGCCAATACTGCCCTACAATAGTGTTAAGGCGAGATGTCAGTTCACAGACAAAGTTAACTATTCCCTTCTCCTTCAGAGACTTATTCATTTTTCTTTTCATTAATTGAAAATCACTTTTCTCAATCTGTGCTAGTATATCCACTTCATCTGGACTGGAGGGTTTGAGAGCTGCGGGCAATAGGTGATTCATCTTTGATTGAAGATCTTTTAGCGAGCAGTTCACAATGTTCTTAGGTCGCTCCCCTTGATCTATCAACCTTTTAAGAACCAGCAGTT
>CAYFLR010000016.1:70336-74103 GCA_964343805.1 uncultured bacterium
AAACATGTTCTTTAGAATAGAGACGATTTCCTTGAGCGTCTCTTTGAGGATCAGGAAAACCGTATCTATGCTCCCAAATACGCAAAGTCTCTTTACTGATTTGAGTCTGAACAACCACTTCTTTAATTCCGTATTTCACATCAACCTCATTCTTCGGCGATTAATTATTGGGGTTTTTGGAGTAAAAATTGAAAGACATTGGTCTTTTCTCTTAAAAAACCACCTTCACAGTAACAAAAATAGTAATTCCACAAACGAATGAACTCATCATCAAATCCTAAAAGATTCATTTCTTTATGTTTTTGATTAAAGTCCAGTCGCCACCTTCTTAAAGTTTCCGCATAATCTTTACCAAATGAGAAGGCGCTTGTAATCTCTAAACCGTTTTTAGTAGCAACATGGCTGAATCTAGCAGGAGAGGGCAGAAATCCCCCTGGGAAAATGTACTGCTGAATAAAGTCAGTATTCTTACTATAATTGGCAAAATCCTGATCGTTGATAGTGATGGTTTGAATCACCGCTTTTGCACCTGGTTTAAGCAAACTATTTATTTTCTTAAAATAGGTATTCCAGTACTCTTTACCCACCGCTTCAAACATCTCGATCGAAACGATACCATCGAACTCACCTTCTAATTTTCGGTAATCTTGTAATAAAATGTTACATTGGTTTTGGTAAGGTGCCAATCTCCGCTCTGCATAATCAAACTGCTCTTTGGAAATTGTTACACCTGTCACCTGGTAACCTCTTTTGGCCGCATGCTCGGCAAATCCACCCCACCCACAGCCCACTTCTAATATGTGACTTCCTTTAGGTAGTTGGAGTTGATCTAACATCTTCTGATACTTCTGCTGTTGAGCTTGTTCCAAAGAGAGTTCTAGATCTCCTTCAAAGAGGGCTGAAGAATAGGTCATACTCGGATCTAACCAATGGGCATAAAAAGTGTTACCGAGATCATAGTGTGCGGCGATATTTTTTCGACTCTGAGTTAGTGAGTTATTTTGCTTTCGATGTTTCAGGTAGGCAAAAAAGAGACTGACGGTTTGTTTCCATAAAATCTTTTCTAATGGTTTTTGATTAATAATTGCAAATTCTACTAAGCGAGTGAGGTTATCCGTGTCCCAAAGGCCTTCTTGATAAGCTTCACCAAAGCCCACATCACCCCTTGAAAAAAGCAACCAGATAGCTCGCTCATCTTTGATATTGAGTTTCACTTGAGGACCTACTTTAGGGCCAGTAAGTGTTTCAATGTTACCCGAAGGTAATGAAAGGATCACTTGTCCATATTCAATTTGATTTAATATTTGAATAAAGTTTTTTTCTAAACGAGTCAGGCCGGAAGACCACTCAGTGACCAACGCTTCAGTTCTAAACATGTTCATAATTATTCTCCTGTTTTACTTGAGGGGTATAGGAAAAGACAGGTAACTTTTTGCCAAAAAAAAGAATAGCCGCTTGAAAATGGATCAAAAAGAAGATCCATAATGTCATAAAAGGGACTTTAAAAAAGGCTTTCAAATGTTCCATGGCGTTATGCTCAATTGCTTTTCCCTGCACAAATGTTTTAAGTTGTAGTTTTTGATTTTTAAGATAATCTAATTGAAAAGAGACTTGCTCTCGTTTTATTTGGTATGAAAACTCATAGTTGCCCTCTTTACTAAAGAAGGGTGAGACAAAAAAGTCCTTAGCAAAGGTTTTCTTCTCATGCTGTTTTTCTGGGTTAATAGGTAAGGTATAGCAATGCCTTTCCCCATAAGTATTGTTTACTTCTAAGATGATGGCAAAGAGTTTGTTTTGCTCATCATAACAACTCCAAAAGCTCACCGGATTGAAAACATATCCTAAGATGCGGGGAAATGTTTGACACCAGGCTTCCCCCAGAGGTGTATGAATTTGATTCTTTTTTAACTCTTGAGATAACCAGGATTTAAGTGATGCGGAGCTTCCATCTCCATGATCTTGATGATGAAAAGAATAGAGATTAAAACCATCCACTGAAAAAAATAGACTTTTTAACTCCTGCACTCGACTCAAAGGAAAATGGATAAAGAAGACGGGATAGACGAAGCGATTCTTTTTAGGAAGAAAACGCTCATGAAAAACTTTTCCTTTAAAAAAGAAATTCTTTTTAGCCATGAGAGACCTCTTTCACAGGAGTTATCATTTCAGATATTTGTTTACCAGAGCGAAAACCATCTTCATGAAATCCATATCCTGTCCAAGCGCCAACAAAAAAAGTATTTTGAGCCCCTTGAATATTGATAAGATTCTTTTGCGCCTGCAAAGCTGCTTTATCAAACAAAGGATGTTCATATTCCAATCTCCGGTGAACTAATTCTGGGTCGATTGATTGGAATGGATTTAAACTAACAATCATTGGAGTTTGAGTGGTGAGGGGCTGGAGTTTATTTATGAGATAACTTACCGCAACCGGTGATGATAAATCTTTTCCTGTTTTTGTATCATAATTCCAAGCGGCCCAAAGTTTTGGATTAGATGGCAACAAAGAGGTATCGGAATGAACCACCACCTCATTTGTTTGATAAGAAAATGCGGAGAGTATGTTATGTTCATCTATGTTTTGATCTTTAAATAGAGCGAGAGTGGTGGGAGGATGGGTGGCAAATATCACCGCATCATAGGTTTGATTTCCCAAAGTGGGTGACTCTATAAAAACCTTTCCACTTTTCCTAACAACTCTTTGCACCGGTTCATTAAGAACAGCCCTATCTATTTTATCTGTGACCTTTTGCACATATTGATAATTTCCTCCGGCTAAGGTTTTCCACACCGGTCTATCAAAAATCTGGAGCAGTCCATGATTGGAGCAAAATTGCAGAAAAGTTGAAGCCGGAAATTTAAGCATCTCTGCGGGCGGGCAGGACCAAATAGCAGAACTCATTGGAAGCAGATACCAATTAATAAAAGTTTCTGAATAGTTTTCACTTTTCAGAAGCTCGCCTAAGGTAATAGATGGGTTCTCTGCAAGTTGCTTCAAGTAGGTTTCAGATTTTCGATTAAAGGCAAATACGTCATTCATCATTCGCCAAAATCGGCGTTTTTTAAAAGGCTTAAATGAGGCAAACAATGTGGAAAGCTCACTTCCATTCCACTCCAAGTCTTCCTCAACTACACGAATCGAAAGCGACATATCGCTGGGATACATGGGTGCCTTTATTTCATTAAAAAAGGAGATCAACTCAGGATAGGTTCGATCATTAAAAACTAAAAAGCCCGTATCGACTTTGTGAACTTTCCCTTGCTCTTCCACATCAATGGTATGGGTATGTCCACCAAAATAGGAATTGGCTTCATATAGGGTAATATTATGATTTTGTTTTTTTAAGTGCCAGGCACTGGAAAGACCAGCAATTCCTGATCCGATAATGGCTATATTCATTTTAACTTCCTTATTGTTATTTTTGTATAATACAAAACATAAATTAATTATAATATCAATAGAGTAAAATGTAAATACTTTTTTTGTATTATACAACAATATCAAGGAGATACTTTCCTCTAATTATGGTATTCTGCTGATCAACAAAGACTTAATAATGTAACAAGGCAGGTATAATATGAATAAAAACAAGATCTTAACTATTCAAATCATGCTGATCGCACTTATGATCTGTTCTTTAAACAGTCTAAAAGCGTCCGATTATTACTGGGTTAAAAACTTTCACGAGGTGGAAAAAGATAAATTCTATCGATCTGCCACCATCCGACCCACACCTCTAAAAAGACTCCTAAAAAAGCACCAGATA
>CAYFLR010000016.1:74124-81453 GCA_964343805.1 uncultured bacterium
TCGTGAGGTCCAACTTGCAGATGAGTTAAACATCGAAATGATCAATATCCCCATGAGTGCTGGAATCATCCCTCACCGCAAAAACCTTATAAAGCTATTAGATGCTTATGCTTCAGCTGAGCGCCCTATTCTCATTCACTGTTTAGCTGGGGCTGATCGATCAGGGGAAGCTGCTGCCATCTATTTACAAGAATATATGGGAGCAACTAAAGAAGAGTCTCTAGAGATGCTGACCTTAAAGTACTTGCATGTAGAAAGGTTCAAACCAGCCAAAAGATACTTTATAAGGGAGGTCTATCAAGGCAAAGAGTGGGCTTACAATGAATATGATCCTTGTGAACAAACCTACTCTCATTACGATCAACAATCCTGTCCAAACTAGGAGTTTTCTATAAGTCAAAAGAAAACTCAGTTAGATCTTCCCGGGCAGCCTTGATATGTTTGGGAAGATTGGCTCCATTTAATGCCTTCAAATCAAACCTGCTTATTCCTCAAACTCTTCTCTTCTCACAGGGTCACAGGCAACCCCCAATAACTGCCCTAGTTTTCTGTGTTGACTGTAACCTTTGTTACTACCCACTGCACCACACCCCTTATACATTCCGTTCTCTTTAAAACTGCTCACCATCAAAATCGGGGTGAATTCATGGGCATTAGACGAAAAACCATAGGTAAAATGTCCCGTCTCTTTTTCAATATCCAGTTCGGTAAAAATAGTTTCTACCCCTTTCAATCCATTCATATCAATTTCGCTATAGTCTTTTTCAAGGTACTTCTCTAAGGCCACAAAGTCATATATCATCTCTGGTATATATTGCCATTTAAGTTGCCACATGAGCTAGGCAAGCTTGATGCTTTTCTTCAGGGTGGGTTAACCCTTCAACACCTAACTTAATCCCTCGATATGGTGTGGTGTAATATTTTTGATAGAGTCCCCTATGTTGAGTATCAAGTATTGTCTTCTCCATATCCAAAGGAATTTTAATGAGTGGAGAGTTACTCTGGATTGTTCCTTCCTCAGCAGCCACCACTTGACCATAACACTTTGGCGGAAACATCTTTTTAAATACCCATCTCGGCAAACAATCTTTGGCCCCCTTCACCTGGAGTGCAAGAAATTACGCTGGATTTTTTCTTTAATGGATAAGTGGGGAAAGGCTTCGGAACCAACTAGCTTAGGACTTATCTTGGGGCTCATTTGTACAGTAGGTGAGGCTATTGCAAGGTAATAAGGATAAGCTTGGTTGAGTCCTTTGAGATTTTTTTCCTTAGAAATGCTTTCTCTTATAGGAATTATCTGCTCGTTATTATTATTTAATGAAGTATTGTGTTTTTCAGTGAGCGCCTTCCGATCAGCAGTATTGGAGTTATTGGCGTTATTCTTAACTAGATCATCACAACCCACATGCACGAACACCAAAGTACTCAATAAAAAAGCAAGTACTGGTATCAACTTAAAAATAACCACTTAATCACCTCAATCGAAGTATACCTTACAAGAAGGGAAAAGAGATGCATAGAATATCAATTGTCTCTCACTTTTTCAATTGAGGCGGACCGCTTCTTAGAAGGGAGACCAAACAACCTCTTTGCGAGCACTTGTATTTTTCACATTTTCTGCCGCTGCCAAAAGCTTCGTGTATTCATCCATAGATAATATCACCGCTTCATTAAATCCTCTTTTACATATCAATTGAGGCCCCTCTGTTTCAGCCAATTTCATCACCTTACTTAACTGATTTTTGGCATCTTTGACCTTCCAAGTCCTATTTTCAGTATCGCTCATAAGATATCCCCTTTCTTAGGAGTACAATCATCATAATTTCATCTGTTTGGAGCCATATTGGATTTAGAACAACAGAGCAATTCACAATTAACTGAATGGTATGTATTATCTACTGAATGGTCGTATTATAGTCGTGCACCATTTTTCCGCGCACAATGAAAAGTGCAGTAAGTTTCAAGGCTTAACTCTTTGATCATCCTTGAAGCTAGGTATATTAACCGTTGTATCGATCTTTTGCAGCTGACTTGCCGGAACCAGTGGCCAACCAGGATGGTTCATATTGGGATCGTTGATCTCTTGCTGGGAGTGCTTAGATGGATCACCTATATAAGCGGGAGAGTTAGCTGAATCATTTTGATAGGCTCCATTCTCATCTTGATAGAAGCACTGTTTGTATACAGAAACCCTTTCCACCTCTGCTCCCACATCAGGATGTTCATTCTCTTTCACTTGATCCGGCCATAAATCAAAAGATCCCTCTTTAAGATATCTCCTTAAACTACCAGGTAATGTATTAACAGTAGGAACATTACTTGGAGTGTTGCCTACCCAACCAGAAACAGCGCAACCAGCCAACTTGCCAGAGCTGTTTTTAGCAAGTTCAAAAACCATACCCAGAGCTGGTCCTTCAAGATAATCAGAATGAAGGTCATTAGGGCAACCATGTTCCGCTTCACTCCCTGCTTGTAGGGTAATTCCTCCATTATAAAAAGCCGCCAGCCTTCCTTCATTACTCCAAGGATTGAGGTCAAAACGTAAGAGCCTAATTCCACTTATTTTGGAATTCCCGTACAAACCCACCTGACACCAATTGTTTTGATTTTGCTTCAAGTTCATGGACCAGTTAGCTTCAGGAACATCAAGATTCAGATCCAAAGCACCTTGATCGGTAATAAAGTAGTCCTTTTCCAAGGTGGTTTCGATGAGTGCGGAGAGGATCTCAGCTTTTAATTTAACATCACCGGCGGATTGACCATCCTGCGCATACCGCATGGACATATAGACTCTCTTTGGACATGCACTCTTTCCTTCTTGAATATCTGCTTCATTAAGGAGTTGAGGATAGGAAGCCCACATAGTACCAAAATATCCCTTCTTATCTCCGAAGGGAGGTACATGAACAATATGAAGATCCATTTCATCGCATTCTGGATATTTGGTCTTATTCCACTTCACACAGGCATTCATATGCCCTTGCATTTCCCGCTCTTCACATATCCAGAACATAGGGGTTTGGGTATTTTTTATGGAAATGTCTGTACGATATACCGGGCGATCCTCTATATCAAATAGATAAGTGACATTGGCCTTACTCACCTGTGTACCCATCTCCGCATTGGTAAAAGCCTTTTGCAAATAAGTCGTTAGGGGTAGTGTTTTAGCTTTGGTATCTTTCGATGGTAAAAACTTTGGACCTTGAGCATCCTTTTTGGTTTCACACAGCATCCCTGCAGCCAAATTCAATCCAGATTCTAAAAAAGTTCGGGCCTTCATTATTTCGTCTTGAGAATAAGCCACCGAGCAAGGTCTTCCATCTGGTTGAATCAGAGTGTGGGTCATAAATCCGGTATAAAAGCATCCTATTCCTGGATCTAGCATACTCACAACTTGCAACCACCGGGGTTGGAAACATTTTTCTGCCGTCCCTGCGAGCAACGCTTTTTGCTGTTTAATTGTGTCAGAGTAGGTTTGCTTTTTGAGACAGCTGATATACTGATCATCATTTCCACCATTCTTACCAGGATTTAACTCATGAGGGGTGGCCATCACCTCAGCGCAATCCATCTCAGGGGGAGGATCATCAATCACTTCACGATGCTGGATATCATTAAAAGACACTAAAGGAAGAAGTAAAGTATCTGCACCCACAGGATCCATAGGTTCTCCCACATCTAATGCATCTGGTAGGGCTGCCAAAGCAAGACCTTCTGGAAAAGCAGCTCGTGGAGTGAGTAATAACAAATCAGCAGAAGCCTCTTCATCCACTTGGCTAAACTCATCCAAAGCCTCTGCTATTTCTTCTGGAGAGGCTGTCTTCTCTTTATCAGTATTGATATTTTGGTTGTTATTATCTAGTTTTTCCTCTGCCTCACTTTGACCTTCTTTAATGGCAATGGGAGAATCGGTATTAGCCTCTTCTTCCTCCTCTTTCTCTTTAGGTTCACAACCTAAAATCAATATCAATAGAGGAAATACTAATATCCATAATAGCCTTGTCCATTTATTTTGGGTGTTCATTGCAACCTCATTTAAATTGGGAGTTTTGAATTAAAAAGGATTTTATCACAGCATGATTACTTTGTGCGCGGGAAATTGGTGTTTTTTCCTCTCTCTGAGCTGAATTAAGGGTTATTCATTTAATTTTAAGATGTTACCGCCTAAGGGTGGTAAACCTACTCTAAAATAAAGAGCTTAAGAAATTTAACACCAATTTCCCGCGCACAAAGACAACTTACTCCCCTTTTATGTTAAAATAAAAGGATATGAAAAAATTCATTCTTATTGCATTACTTTTTAGTTGTGCCTTTTTAACTCCTTGTTATGGGAACTGTCCAGAGCTAGGACAAAAAAAGTCAGCAGCCATTTCTAACTTTTCCAACCGATCCCACGAGCTACCCAAAATTGAATCTATTGCCACCCAAAACAGCATCTCTATAAAGAAAGAAAGTCTAAGTACTCCAAAAGGAGAAGAGCGTTATTATAGTTGGCGGTCTGCAAACACTGATCTTCGAACCTTTAGAGTGAATGAAAGCATGTATAAAAACGAACTCTCTTCCTACCATATGGTGGGGCGTGGTCTTTTTGCTGTGACACTTAATTACTTTCAACGAAAGATTATAGATAAGATGAAACCCCTTTGGGATCTCACTTTTCGCTTTAACAAGGTGAAAGAGATCGCTATGGGTTTTGACGCTTTTATCATTACCGGCAAGGTCAAAGCTCCTGCAGCCGAAGTGATGAGCCCTACATTTGCAGATTCACCACTCTATCCAAAAGGAGCAGGGCACATAGTAGCTCGCTTAGTCACTCAGTTTATGCAGGTGGCTAAAGATATAAAGGATGTAGTTTACAAGGATGTGTATGCCAATGCAGCAGTCTTTTACGGGGTTAAAAACCTAGAGTATGGTGAGATAACGATCCAACTTCCACAACCCCAAAATAGTAACGGCACTCCACGCACCGCCCTCATAGGCCGTCTTTTGGTTGATAAAAGT
This sequence comes from uncultured bacterium, assembly GCA_964343805.1. Lineage (GTDB taxonomy): Bacteria > Bdellovibrionota_B > Oligoflexia > CAYFLR01 > CAYFLR01 > CAYFLR01. Next base: position 79,126 of record CAYFLR010000016.1, read on the forward strand.
CTGCCGAATAAAGCCAAGCTTTTTTATTATCAAACGATCTTAGTGGAGATGAAACGACTGGGTATCAAAGAGATCATCATTGAAGTGACCGACCGCTCTCACGAGCTTCTCTACCGAAGGATGTTAGGTTTTTCAGAGTGGAAAGTGGTTTCTACTCCAGAGTATGGGGGGAATAATATTAAGTTGATGCGGGCTTCACTAGATATGGTAGCAGAGAGATTAGGGTTTTAATCTAATCCTCATCACCCCCCTCAATAACCCTTTTCATCTTAAAGATAATGGATTTTAGGACCTCAGCCTGAGCAGAAAGCTCTTCAGATGCGGCGGCTGATTCTTCCGCCACGCTGGCATTGTTTTGGGTGATTTTGTTCATATCACTCATAGATCCATTTATTACCGCAACACTGCCACTTTGCTCCTCTGAGGAATTCGAAATCTCATTGATTAAAGTGGAGACTTTATTCACATTCTCCACAATTTCCTGAAGTGAAGAGGTAGCATGATCTGCCACTTCAGTACCTCGCTGAGCTTTTTCCACAGAATTACTAATCAATTCGGCGGTGCTCTTGGCCGCCTGGGCTGATCTTTGCGCTAAGCTACGCACTTCTTCTGAAACCACGGTAAAACCTTTACCATGATCACCAGCTCTGGCTGCCTCCACCGCGGCATTTAGGGCCAGTAAGTTAGTTTGAAAGGCAATCTCTTCAATGGTTTTAATTATTTTCCTCATCTCTTCAGATGAGTGTTGAATTTGCTCCATAGCATTAGACATATCTTCCATGGACTTAGCACCCTGCTCTGCTTTTCCTTTGGCTTCGGCTGACAAGTCACGAGCTGACAGAGCATGATCCGTATTTTGGTTGGTCTGTTGGGTCATGCTATCCATAGAGTTTGCTATCTGATCTAATGATGAAGCTTGTGTTGCGGCCCCACTAGCGAGATCTTGCCCTGCACTCGCAACTTGATTAGAAGCTTCAGTTACTTGACGAGCTCCCTCTACCATTTCACTGGTAAGTAATTGAAGTGGATTAATAACTGTTTTGCGAAGGAGGATAAACACTAAGAAGCAGGCTAAACCAATGATGGTCACCATCAAAAATCCAGCTTGAATTTGAATGTTTTTAAGTTTCTGATTAAATGGTTTCAAATCAGTGACAATTTGAAAAGCACCATGCTTATCCCCCACTTTTTTACCCTCTTTTTTAAATCCCAAGGGATCAGTAGGGAGGTTCAGCTTAAGAGGGTCATTACTGGGAGTCCCGTGGCACACAAGACATCCTCGATCGAGTTTAACCGTTTTCATATAACGATATAAATTATGCTCTTCATCGACGCCATCCACCTCTTCCATGCCCGCTTGATTTAACTTTTGGAGGAGTTCTTTTTCTGTCTTGGTCACTGGTTTATACTTGGGATTTCTGGGATTAAATCGAGTGGGTTTAAAACTAAAATTACTTCTTTCAGACTCCCTTTCCGCCACCTTAAAAGACCAAACTACGGGAATTGCTGTATTGTAATATCTAGTTTGATAGAGAGTATTGAACCAATCTTCAGATCGTAACTGTTTTTTTTCTAAAATTTGAACCGCTTCTTTCAGCATTTCTTCGGCCTTGATGGCTTTATGCTTATACATCATTTCACCAGCTGTAATTCTTGCATTTTCAGCCATTTGGGTGATGGCTTTGGATTTAAAATGGAGCTCCTCAAAGATACTGTCTTTATAATGTTTAACATACATCACAGTTAAGGCAATTGAACCAAATGAGAGTGAGAATATAAGGAAAATGAAAATTTTATTTTGCAAACTCAGATTTTTCAAAAAAGATAACATTATAGACTCCAAAGGGTGATTTTCTAATTATTGTAAAGCATTTCGGTAGGTAATTAAATAAAATAAGTAATTTTTTAGCCCATTTTGGTATTTTTTTTAATTTCAACTACTTGCAATAATCTATCATCTCACCTTTTTGCAAAGACATAATTCACCTCCTCTGCCCTATTTGTAAAATGACATCACAGAAGAAATTAGGTAAAATTATTAAACACACAAAAATTATAGAAGCAAAAAGGCAATATATGATTTTGAAAAAATATTATAAAAAATTATCAAAAAAGTATCTTATCCTTCCCTCCGTTCAACTTCCGATTGTGAACCGCATTTTAATCAATATGACTCTCCTATATACCTTTATATGCATTTATAGTGTTCATGGCGTGTTGACCAATATTAAAGAATTGGATCAGGTTGGGTTTAGCTTTAACTACTTCGGCCTTCAGACCTGGTACCAAGTCTTCACCGTTCTCTACCCACCTTTATTACTCTTCCTT
>CAYFLR010000016.1:81551-96849 GCA_964343805.1 uncultured bacterium
TTTTCACCATTATCAGCATCTGGGTGACCCATAAAGTAGCCTACCCCCTTCACCAGATGAATATGGAAATCAGAAAATGGGCCAACACCACCATTTTAAGAGATTTTCAACTACCAAAAAAATGCCATCAGGATTATCATATTTTATTGCAAATATTCTTTACCGCTTTTGCTCCTAAATTTCTTGACCCCTCATTAAAAATTCAAAGTGATAAAGAAAGAAAAACTCTTCTCAAGAAAAGTTTTAAAAAGTTATCCCGTACTTTAAACCTAAACTTTCTAGGTATTTCTCTTGCAAACCTGCTATGCATCTGGGGTTACTACTACTTCTTGTTTCACCTTTACAGCGAAGTATTCAATATGAAACCTCAACTCACCCAGCCCGACATTCTGCTCTTTCTCAACCTGGAGGTAGAAAGTATTAGACTCACCAGTATTTCTATTGCCGTAGCCTTTAGTCTAGTCATTACAACCCTCAATTGGTTTGCTATTAAAAGACTCCTGGTTCCCAGCCTACTCATTCACAAAATATGTTTTAACATTTCAACTGACCATTTATATGCGAATGAACTGCAAGAATTAAAGAAAAGACAAAGCTCTTTCTATAAAAACTTTGCAGATCGTTTACTCACCCTTGAACAATTAAAAAAGCAGAATGCCTTGCAGTATTTTGGAGAGCTCAAGTAGATCTAGATAGGCTTCCAAAGTGAAGCCTATCCACAATAGTCACAACTACAATTCCTTATAGGTTCCACCATCTTCTGTACATTTTCCTTCTTTTTCTGAATCAGGGTCCATGTATCCATAGGAATCTTCAGTGATGGAATCACTCATACTATTACTCTTTCCAGTGCATTGATATTTAGCACCGGTCTGATCACACTTCTCATCTTTCTCGCTATAAGTAATAGAGATAGAATCATTAGATGAGGCCATACTATCAAGACTTTCTTTTAAAACACCATATGTTGTGTCGGTTAAACCACCAAAGTCTCCACACTCATATTTATTGTCACCCACACTCATGGTAACCGCAATTGCGTATGTCTCTTCCGCAGAAGCGGCTTTTAATTCTTTGTATTTACTTCCTTTAGGGCACATTCCATCGCCTCCCTCGGCAGACTCCTTCAATATGGAGTTCAAGGTGGCATCATAGATAAAAATAGTTTGAGTTCCCCCATCTTCTTCCAGCTCACACTGAGCGGTTTGCCCTTCAGTTTTACATCCATCATCCGACCAAGTTCCCGCTCCATCGGTATGCTCATCTCCTTTTTCACATCTTTTCTTCTGCTCACCCTCTTCTTTCTCTTTAATATCTTTGTACTCCACACAAGCGGTAAAAGTGGTGCTCGAAGTCCCCATTTTGACTTTACTTTCACAACTTCCAGTTACCTTGATTTCTTCCAAACCAGGAATCATTCCGCAGCTATAAAAACAGCCCAATAAGAAAACAACTCCCACACCAGCACTTAAATACTTCAACATTTCTACCTCCTTAATATTTTTAGAAAATTATTGTAGCATGACAATGACTTGACTCAAAGGGTTCAATCAGTGTTAAAGTAAAAAAGAGGGGCCTATATATAATTAATGAAAAAGAGGTTTTTCATGTCTTCCGGAACTATGAATTCTACCATTGTGTGCTTTATTGTCTGCCTAGGACTCCTATTTGCTTGTCAAGATTCCTCCACAGAGCAACAGGAGGAAGGTCCTCACACCCCACCAGACCAACCAAAACCTGAACTGATCAAAGAACAAATCACTGAGCGCCCTCCAATTTCAGGATATTATCCAAGAGGTATTGGTGGAGGAAGTGCGATGGATGGTTTTTCCATGAGTCCTTATGCCAACCTATGGTTTGTAGGCACAGATATGGGCACATTATTTCGCAGCATAGATAATGGTAAAACATGGGATCCAATCGATCACGAAGAGACCTATTATGACTATAGGTTGCAATATTCTGCGAATATTGGCTTTAGTTCGGATGGGAAGACCGTATTTCATGCCCCAAAAGGTAGAGAGCCTGTCAAAAGCATAGATACGGGCCTTACCTGGGAAAAGATACCTAACTTTCCTAACTTCACAGAAGACAGCAGCGATGATTCGGATCATATCCTCTATTTTCTAGGTAATAGCTTTGATCCAGACCATATTTATGCTGCCACGCTCCAAGGGTTCTACTTTAGTCACGACAAAGGCGATAGTTGGAAAAAGGCTAAGGGTATCAAAGGAAAAGGAGTAGGAACTTTTATCGATTATAAAAAAGGCAGTGATACCATCTATCATGCGGCGGGTAGGAGAATCTATAAATCTCAAGATGGAGGAGCCACATTTAAACGATATTCCTATTCAAAAAGAACCATTACCTCCTTTACTGGAGGACGAGATAGTGATGGTCTCGTACTTGCTTTTGTTGATAACAATGGAAAAAAAGCCTGCTCTTGGAGCGATGATCAAGATACAATAGAGCACTGCGGCTATGTTTGGATTTCAAAGAATAATGGAAAATTCAAAAGACTCAAAAAAGAGGCCGGAGATTATATCGCCATGGCTGAAAATAACTCCTCCACTATCTATGTTGCCGGAAGTCGAGACTGGGAAAGGGACTATGGTACCAAGATATGGAAATCCACCGATCAAGGAGCTAGTTGGCAACTGGTTTTTCATCAATACGATCAAGATCAATCACCCTATGCTCCATGGGATGCAAGTATGTTTGAATACAGTGCAGTGGGTCTTGATGTAGGCTGGTGGGATAGCGGCTATCGTAGCTTTGCAGTGAATCAAAGAAATCCAAATCATCTGGGAGGAACGGGAAATTTCTTTCTTCATACTTCATTAAATGGCGGTGATCACTGGCAATCACCCTTTACCATCTTTGCCGATGAGGGAGAAAGAACCAAAGGAAAATTCTGGCAATCCAATGGTTTAGAAGTAACCAGCGCCATGAAGATAAAGTTCAATCCCTATAATCCACAAATGGTGGTGGCTGCTTTTGCGGATATCAGAGGAATGACCAGTTTAGATGGGGGAATCAGTTGGAGAATCAACAAACACTCTTTTAATAGTGAGTACGATTTTGCATTTGATCAAGAGAATCCAAAACGAATCCTAACCGCTGTGGGCAATTTGCATGACTTTCCTTATGAGTGGCAGGGGAATGTGTTAAAGCATGGATCTAATTATACTGCCGGCGGAATTTACGAGTCTTTGGATGAAGGAAAAAGTTGGAATAGAATTACTGGTAATACCGACAGTGATGAGTTTTATCAATATGTATCCATAGCTTTTGATAGCACTCGCCGCCACATATACGCGGGATCACAAGGTCTAGGAGTTTTAAGATCTACAGACGATGGAGAAAGTTGGTCTTGGTTTAATAAAGGTCTCCCACCAGAGGGAAAAATTATTCCAAAAATAGAGATCAATCCCCATAATGGGAATGTCTACATCCTTCTCACTGGTAATGCCGGTGAAAAGTTTAATGATGAGCAAGGTGTCCCCTATGAGAATTATTCCAATATTGACTCCACTGGGATTTATTTTCTGGATGTGCAAAACAACCAAGATAGCTGGGTTCTCCTAAGAGGAACTGTTCACCGCCCCTCTAACTTAACCGAGGGACAGAAGCTGTGGTGCTATCCAACTTCTTTCGCAGTTGATTTTAGTTCGCCCGGTGATAGCATTCTTTGGTTAACCGATTATGAAAAGTGCCGAAATTGGTTAGCCACTGGAATTTGGAAATCAACTGACCGCGGAGCCAACTGGTATCGAAGTTATCAGTACACCCATCCAATAAATATTGAAATTGATCCCACCAATAGTTCCTCTATCCATGTGGCCGGGTCTTGGGCAGTGGATGGAGGCTGGGGAAATGGTGGAGCCATTTATACCACCGACCAAGGAAACAGCTGGAAGAAAAATGATGCCTTTCCATTAAAATCGAATCTGCACAGTCTATCCTTTGATCCCAATGACTGTAATAAAATTTTCTATGGATTTTTTGGTGGCGCTATGCTTTATGGAGATAAACCCTATTGAGAGAGGCGAGCCATTGAATCAAAAATTATTTATTTCCTGGAATGTGAATGGTATCAGAGCAGCCGAGAGAAAAGGTTTTATCTCGGTACTCAAAGAGTTAAATCCTCATATCATGGCCCTGCAAGAAACCAAAGCCATGGCTTCTCAACTTTCAGAAGAATTAAAAAATATTGAAGGATACACCTCCTACTTTCATTCTGCAGAAAAGAAAGGTTACTCTGGAGTTGCTTTCTATTGTAAAGAGACTCCTCTCAAAGTAACCAACGGCATTGGCATTGAAGAGTTTGACCTAGAAGGACGGGTGATCACAGCAGAGTATTCCGATTTTTTTCTAGTAAATACTTACTTTCCTAATGCTGGGGATGGTTTAAAAAGACTCGATTATAAACTTAGGTTTAATGAGGCTTTAACTAACTATCTGAATGACCTCAAAAAACAAAAAACCACTCTGCTTTGTGGTGACTATAATGTCGCCCATAAACCCATTGATCTTAAAAACCCCAAACGCAATGAGCAGAACCCTGGCTACACCCCTGAAGAGAGAGCTTGGATGGACTCTTTTATTGATGGAGGGTTTGTAGACACCTTTAGGATGTTCAACCAAGAACCAGATCAGTATAGCTGGTGGAGCTACCGCTTTCGTTCTAGAGAAAAAAATATCGGATGGAGAATTGATTACTTCACCATTGATGCAGAGCATAAATCTCAAGTGGTGAATGCGGAAATTCTACAAGAGGTTATGGGATCCGATCATTGTCCGGTCACACTGACATTTACCCCCGCTAAATAAATAAAATCCCAACAACTTGCCATTAAGTGAGGTTTGCTATAATCTTTTTAGATAGAAATTGATTTATAGGAACCTCATGCATGAAACTATTTATTATACCTATTTGTCTTATATTGTTTTTCTTTCCCCTCCTTGGAAGTAACACAGCAGATCTTCAGAAAATCCAGCTGACTCCCCAAGAGCAAGAATTTATTAAAACTCACCCTCTCATTCAATTCGGTACGGATGAAACATTTCATCCTTATGTAATTAAAAAAGCAGATGGAAGGATAGAAGGCTTAGATGTTGATTTCCTGGAGTATATCAACCGAGTCACAGGGCTCAATATCAAGCTGAAAGTGGGTCAGTGGAGAGATATAGTAGTGCAGGCAAAAGAACGGGGGATCGATGGTTTAACCACCTCTATTATCACTCCCAAAAGAGCAGAGTTTTTTCACTTTTCAACAAGCTATGTAAGAGAGTTCCCCTTATTGGTCGTTCCCAAAGAAAAACAGAAAACACTTGATAGTTTGCATGATTTAAAAGGAAAAACCATTGCTGCCCAAAAAGGATTAGCTATTTTTGAACTTATGCTAAAGAAGAATCCTCAAATAAACTCAGTAGAGGCATCTTCTGAAGTAGAATGCATAAAACTGATGCTGGAAGGTAAAGCGGATGCCGCACTTATCGCTAGTTCAACCTATAGAGAGCATTTAGAAGCTTTTACCCACGGCATCAAAATAGGATTGGTACTAGAAGAGGCTGGCTTAGATATGGTGTTTTCTATTCGAAAAGACTGGCCGGAACTCAAGTCCATCATAAATAAAGCATTAAGTACATTAGATAGACATGACAAATCCCTTCTTTATGAAAGGTGGTTTGGCAAAGATATTATCAAGCCTTCTTCTAGTAAAATACAACTGACTGTAGATGAAAGAGAATTTGTATCTCAACACCCGATCCTAAGAGTTGGCTTCAACACCAATTTGCCCCCTTTCGAATTTATAAATCAAAAAAATCAGTCACTAGGTATCAGCACAGAATACCTGAAGGCTCTCTCTGATATGTTAGGTTTTGAATTTAAGCTTAAATTCTATCCCTCCAACAAAAAACTCCTATCAGATATTATAGCCAAAAAGTTGGACCTTATTGTGGCATTCGATGCCGGTTTAACCAACAAAAATATACTTCCCCGAACCAAATCCTATATTAACTTCCCTATCGTCATTGTCACCAATAATCAAGTGACCTACATTGACAGCCTGCTTTATTTAAATAATAAAACGGTGGCTGTTTTGGAAAACAGCACCAGCCATCATCTATTAGAATCTAATTTTCCTAAAATAAAACTCCAGCTAGAAACTGATTTGGTACCCGCCTTAAATAAGGTATCTCAAGGGCAAACCTATGCCTTTGTGGGAAACCTGGCCACCGTGAGTCATACCATACGAAAAGAAGGTCTCACCAATCTTAAAGTTTCGGGTGAGATAAAAATTCGCTCTCATCTATCTATGGTTGTCCGACCCGACTGGCCATTTTTAGTCACCCTTTTAGATAAGGCGATTGAAAATGTCCCGCCTAAACAAAGAGATGAAATGTTAAGTCATTGGATCACCTTGGTCTATGAAAAGAAAGTCAGTACCCATGTTATTTGGATGACCATCTTAATCTCCGTATTGATTCTGAGTGGAATTCTCATTTGGAATAGAAAGCGTGTGCAGGCAGAGCAGCTCAAATCAAAGTTTTTTAAACTTCAACAAGAGTACCAAAAACAGAAAGCTGAGAACTACTTTGAGGTGGCCTCCGTTCTGTTTCTGGTGCTTGATGAGTGTCAGAAAATAAAAGCCATTAACCAAAAAGGGAGTGAAATTCTTGGTTACCCGCAAGCTGAACTGATAGGTAAGAAATGGACAGATCACTTTATCCCCCACAGATTTAGAGCGAAAATTAAGGAAGTCTTTGAAGAAGCCAAAGTTAGGCCATTAAATAATTATGAGTCCTATGAAAATCCCATCCTAGATGCCCGTGGAGATGAAAAAATCATTCGCTGGAATAACCGCACTCTCTTAGATGCCAAGGGAAATTTCAAAGGGATTCTCTGTGCAGGTGAGGATATTTCTAACCGTGTGAAGTTAGAAAAGCAACTGCGTCATTCGCAAAAACTAGAAGCATTAGGAACCTTATCTGGTGGAATTGCCCACGAATTTAACAACTTTTTAACCATCATCTTAGGTTCTGCTCAATTTGGACTCAAAAAACTAAAGCAGCAAGAAGATGTCACCCCATTTTTAGAGCAAATTATAAGAACCAGTAAAAATGCTATTAATATTGTCAATCAAATCCTCTATTTTACCAAAGTAGGTCAAGGCGTTCTTAAAGAGGTTGACCCTCTCAAAACTCTTGCAGAATCTCATACTATCTTACGCACGACCATTCCCTCTCACATTGAAATATCTGTAAACAATGATTCCCCCCCTGTCACCATCCTGGCGGACAAATCTCAGCTTCAACAAATTGTTATAAATCTGGCCAATAATGCATCCCAAGCCATGGGTAAAGATGGAGGAAAAATTGAGATCACCACCTCAATTAAAACGCTCAATCAAATACCAGTCTCTCTCCCTCACCAGACTAATAAAACCCCATCTGATTGTTTTATCATCTCCATTAAAGACAATGGGCCAGGAATTCCTCATGAAAATTTATCTCGGATTTTTGACCCCTTCTTTACCACCAAAGAGGTGGGAGAAGGAACAGGTCTCGGTTTATCGGTGGTGCATGGCATAATGGATCGCCATCAGGGGATCATAACCGTAGATTCAAATTTGGGACAAGGGGCAGAGTTTAAACTCTATTTTTACTGTCATACCAAAACACAAAGAGAAAATGCCTCAGCTCCAATTCCTGAGCCCTCTTTTCGTCATGGATCAGGGCACATTTTACTGGTGGATGATGAGCCCACTTTTACCGCAATATACAAAGACTTTCTTAGCTCGTTAGGCTACCAAATCACAGAGTGCCATGATGGAAAAGAGGCATTGGAAATATTCCGCAAATCTCCTGACCAAATCGATCTCGTGATTGCTGATATGATTATGCCTCTATTATCTGGCAAAGATTTATCGATAGAAATGTTAAATATTAGACCAGACCTTCCAATTCTGATTATTACAGGGCATTTTGATGTTATTTCAGCAGAGGAATCGAATGAAATAGGAGTACACCAACTGCTGCGAAAGCCGATTGACCTTGTGGAGTTAAGTCAAATTCTGGCAGATATTCTTAGTTAGGTCTCAATTAATTTACCAACAATAGTAGCTAAGTCAGCTTTTTGCTCTATAGTGGTGCAACGGGGAGGCCCCGGTTTTCCACTGTGCCACTTAGCTATGGTTTTTCCATCTAAATAATCAAGTTGAACATCGACACTTTTGTAGTATGGAAGTATATGTGGCGTAATTTGTGATAAGAAATAACCTCTTTTAAGTATTTTTTTAACTGAATTCTTTAGGCTATCAAGATGAGTTGCCACAACTTGAAATTTAACTAAACTTTTCTCAGAAGGGTAAATATCGAAGTGTTCCATTTGATTTAAAACCAGATCAAATCGTTCAGTGTAGTTATCCATTAGCCACCATTTAACTGGAGCTGAATGATCATAAATCCCATCGGTTGGTGAAAGGTGAAGTAAATAACCAAATTTTTTCGGCAAATAAACCCCAATAGCGGTACAGGTGGCAATCCCCTTTGTCACTAACTTTTTACCGTCTTTTGTTTTTTGAAATTCCTGAAAATCAACCTTTATGAAATCCTCGTAGCTAGCACTTTCCATGTGATTATGACATAAACCTTCCTGACTCATATGGTTAGGAGTTTTAAAAGTTTGTGCTAACTCTCCAAACAAATATTCCTCATACTCCAAGTAATAATTAGAGATCACCTCATCTTCATCCATTTCTGCCACAATTATCCAGCTTGTCTCATTATATTTGAATCGTTCGAACGAACTAAAAACTCTTTTCTTACGATAATCCATCAGAATTTTTTCACCTAAACCTTTTTGAAAAGACTCTTTAACCGCATCTGTATCCACCCTTTTAGTTAGCATATTAGATCGACTTAAAAACCGAGATTCCGACATCATCAACCTTCGATTATTGATGAGATAGACTTCACCTGTTTGGCCGAGGTCTTCTCTCTCGGTTAGGATCTGATTAATTGAATTAAGTGATAACTGCAATACTAAGGTTCCTAAGCTATTCCCATTGTAATTAAGGGGGACTATATAAAATGAGGCAGGCTCTTGAGAAACGGCATAGTACTCATAGTCTACAAAAAGGATTTGATCTTTTAGTCTCGATACAGCTTTGTTAAGAGCTAACCTGCTAAACAAAGGAGAATGAATATTTTTATAAAGATCGCTCTCTTTTTTAATACTGTAGAAAATGGTTCCTTCTGGATTAATAAAAAGGGCATCATAAAAAGCTCCTAAATACTTTAAGAAATACTGAATCATCTGATTGTTTAATGTTTGAAATTGACCTTTTTTCTTTAAGGGATTTTCATACAGATCCAATATTCCCGCAAATGATTTCAAAAAAAGAGGATCAGTTTTTACATGCTCCGCAGAGGTTTCCTGTGCGGTTAAATACTGAAGTATGCGCTGCTTTTTTTTCTCTTTTTGATCTTTTAAATGGTTGAAAACGTCTTGTTTAAAAGATGGGTAATTTTGCTTTTTAGTAGATAAATAGCCACCAGTTATTAAGATTAGGCAACCAAGTAAAATTAGTAAAAACTTCTTATCCACAACACCCCCAAATTATAGGTTTTTTAACAACATTATCGGACGAATCAAGAAAGTTCAAGAATTCTGACCAAAATCCGAAAAGAAGTTTGGATCAAAAGATTGAGTATGAGCAAAAAGGGAAAATTGATGGAAATTTTAAAGTTAAGCCTTAGGATATCTTTAATATCACTAACTATTTTAGCATTATTAGTTGGCTGTCAAGAGCAAGAAACAGAAAGTGAGGTAAAAGAACTCCATGCTAAAGTGGAAGCGGATGGCACATTTAAAGTCTATGCTGAGATGGTTAGCTTAGTGAGAGTTAATGAAGGGAAAGAACAATCTGTTCATCTTATAGATATGGTGCATGTAGCCCCTGAAGATTTCTATCTCAATGTTAGAGCTCAATTAGAAACGCTTCATAACAAATATGGAGACTATGTCCTCTTAAGAGAAGCCTTTAGAGATAGCCGTGAGTCGGTAGCAGTTATCAATTTTGAAAAAATTGATGAGTTTGCTGCCAGTGGACTTCCAATTGAAGAGGAGTGGTTAGATATAAGCTGGGATCAGGTTAAAACATGGGCTGATAAAGGATACATTGAGGTTATTCCCCATGAAGAAGGCAGTAATCTCATGACTATGTATAAGTTTTTTTCAACTGTAAGCTTTTTAGATCTGCAAAAGGAAGAGAATTTTGTACCTGAAGGGGTGACAGTATTAGATGGTGATGTTGATGCAATAAATCTATCTCCTGGTGAGCAGATGATGGTAGATTTCCATGAGAGTTGCCTGGATGGAATTGGAAGTTCTTGGAAGTGTAATAGTTCCGGTTTAAATGGTAAGTTTGACCAAACCTTTGATGACTTAATTTTAAAAACCCGTAATAAAAATCTTCTGGAAAGAGTGGAGCAGCAATGGGAGAGCTATGACACGGTAGTGCTACCTTGGGGAGCCAACCACATGCCTGAATTAATTGAGAAGCTTAAAGAGCAGGGATTTACAGAAGATACCATCACCCCCATTCCATTTGCGAGCTGCCAGCGATCCTCTTATAATTTTGTCCTGCGAATGGTGGTGTATGAGCACTGCCAAAAACTAGATAAACTCTCTAACGTCTTGCAAGGGGAAGAATCAGATATTATTACCCCTTTAAGCACGGCCTCTTACAGCTCTGATTATGATAAATATGTAAATAAAATTAAGAACTTGATTGACACTCTCGCTGACCAAGCCACCCAATTTACCGGAACCGATGAGGAAGGAGAAAGTTGCCGGTTTTCTATGTTTTCCAATTGGGACAAACACTTAGCAGTGGAGGTTCAGTATGACGGCAGTTCACTCATGTCTATAAATGATTTCAGCACCAAAGAGGGAATAGAAGAAAGTGCCATTTCACATATAAAAATAAAAGACAACCTCATTGAATTCTTTGAAAGCGAAGCGGATTATCGCTTCACTTTTTCCATCAATGAACAAGGAATGATTTATAAAGTAACCACCGAAGAAGACAGTTGGATTCCTTTTATGACCAACACCAATTTCTGTCAAAGAAAGATGTAATTAAATCAAATTTATGTTGCTGCCGGACGACTCTGATTATTTGGATTCCACTCTAAAAGTATAAGTGTCACATCATCATCCAAATCTTTGACTCCCATATGATGTTCCGCTTCAGTTAAAATATCACTGTGCAGCCTTTTTATATCAGTATCTTTCTTTAACATTTTCTTGATCTCAATATTTTTAAGGGGTTTAGCCCCCTCCTGTACATTCTCGATCAACCCATCTGAGAACAAACAAATTCGATCTCCCGGATTGAGATGAATGGTTTTTACTCTCCATTTAGATCGTTCTTCATCTATCGGTTGGGATCCAATAATTCGACTGGGGTTATGAACGGTGGTGACTTTACGATCCTCCCGATTGAGATAATAGATAGGCAAATGCCCGGCATTGACATAATCGAGCTGTCCCGTTTTCAGATCAACAGAGAGCATACAGAGGGTCATATTTTTATCTTTAGCTAACTTAATAGAGTGGTGTAGGGATTTTACCATTTGAGATAGGTGATGTTTTTTTCCTTGCTGACAGGGCTTGATTAGATATTCACTGGCGATAACACTGCCAAAAGCGACCCCTGTAATAAGTGCCGCAGGAATGCCATGACCGGTCACATCTCCTAAAAAGAGATCCAAAACTTCTTGTTCTTGATGGTAATAATAATGATACCAATCTCCTCCTGTTTTATCGGCCATCTGACAGCTTGCTTTTATTTTTAGATTGGGTAAGTTTTGCTCCTCGGGAAAAAAAGAGTCTTGAATGATTTTTGCCGCATCCATATCCATTTCCATTTTGGCCCGAGCTTTAGTTTCCTTGATATAACTTATATTACTCATGGATAACCCATAGGAGTAACTTATGGTATCGATAAATTCAAGATCCTCTTGATCTAATGCATCTAAGGGGCAGTTGGTAAAACACCAGAGTCCCATTTGATTTTTACCCCAGGTAACCGGAATCACCAATTTATCATCGATAACTTGACTCTTCTCTAGCTTAACATCCCCTAGTGAAAGATCTTCTAAGCCAATACTTTGATTGTCACCGGCTTTGTTAGCTAGAAAAAAGGAGTTTTGCTTTTTTAAAAAAGGCAGTTCATTGCATAAAACAGTGGCCGCATAATCACCAACTTTGCGTTGTTTACGAGCCACCGCCATACTTTTGGTGGCCTCCAGGATCAAGCTAATACGCTTATTTGCTTTAGAAAGAGCTCTGCTAAACTCAGCTAAATTCACTAAGGTTTTAATACGAGCCAGCAGCTCCTCTTTTACAAAAGGTTTAAACACATAATCGTTGGCACCCACATTAAAACCGGCAACCAGATCATCCAGTTGGTTTTTAGCCGTCAACATTATGATCGGCAACTCATTAGCGTTATAAGTCTCTCGTAACTTTCCACACACTTCCAAACCATTCATTTGCGGCATCATAATATCAAGTAAAATGAGATCAGGAATCCCATGCTGCGATATATGATCTAAAGCCTTTGCTCCACTATCAGCTTGAACAACGGTATAATTTTGTAGAGTCAACTGATTCTGAAGCACTTGTAAATTAACCGCTTCATCATCCACCGTCATGATGGTAAACTCACCTTCTCCGGTTGGAACGGCCACCTCACCGTTTTCACCCTGTTCCAATTCGGACAATAAAATGTCAGAATCACTCATCACTGGTTGAATATCTAAAGAGCTCTTTTTAGGAGAGGCTACCGCCACATCACCCTCAGCCAGTGGCAGAGTAAAGGAGAAATCACTCCCCTTTTCCTCTTCAGATTTGACATCAATTTCTCCTCCGTGCAGTTGAACCATCTGTTTGGTAATAGAGAGACCCAAACCGGTTCCACCGTAATTTCTATTGGCGGTGCCATCCACCTGTTCAAATGATTGAAAGATTTTTTCTAAATCAGTTAAGGCGATACCAATTCCCGTATCCTCTACATGAATTTTTAACTGCTCATCACAAACATGGGCATGAATGTTGATTTCTCCTTGATGAGTGAACTTTATGGCATTATTCAGCAAATTGGTCAGGATTTGAATCACTCGATCTTTATCTGCTAAAACCACTGGAGATCCCTTACATCTATTTATAATCCTAACAGGCTTATCTTTAACTAAAAGAGAGCATAAGGAGACCACCTCCTCGACACAGGCATTTAAATCTATAGGCTGAAAATTAAGTTGGAGTTCTTTTTCTTTGAGTTTAGAAAAATCAAGAATATCGTTCACCAGATTCGCAAGCCGTCGGCCACTCATGGAAATCATATGTAAATTTTGCTTCATAGGGGCATTCACTTCTCCTGCAGCCCCATCCAAGAGAGAATCGGCAATCCCAATGATTCCATTTAAAGGCGTTCGCAACTCATGAGAAGTGTTAGCTAAGAACTCATCCTTGAGGCGATCGAGCTTTAAGAGATTCTCGTTCTTCTCTTCTAAAGTCAAATTTAGCTTCCGCAGGTCTTTAGTTTTTTCATCAATAATACGCCCTCGATTTTCAATCTCTTCTTGCAAAAGTAGTGAAGATTTTATTTCTGACCTTCTGAGGTTTTCATTAAAATAACGGATGACCAAAGTGATAATAACGATCGCTCCAATAAAGAAGTAATTCACCACAGTGTCGTTGAGATTACTCTTATTTACGGTAAAAAAGGATCCTACAATCAAAGTGCCATAGATAAGAAAAAGGGTGGTACCTAATAGCTTCTTACTCAGCCAAGGAATAAATGAAATGGCAGCAATCGAGATTATATTTAAACCAGTGTAATAGGGTGAAGCAGGTCCCCTTGTTTGAAATATCATTAAGGTGATTATAAAACTGGCCACAAAGGCATAGAGCATAGCTGGCAGCTGAGCCATGGTCAGAGTTTTGCAATTCTAAACATATTTTTACATTAAATGGTGGCGTACATGAGTTTGAAACTTCTTATCCTAATGGTGGAGACAGTGATCAGTGTATGCAGGTGGAAACAATTGCCACAGGTGTAATCCCTAATCAATATGGTACATGGGGGTATGGTCGAGCAGGCTGGTGCCCAGGATTAGATGTTGATCCATATATTGTTGATATTACAGACTATGTGGAAATTGGTGAAGATAATGTATTAGACTATTCTGCATGCCGTGTGCAGGGGAATAATTGTTTTACACCTCCCACGTGTCAAGGGGCTGGTGATTGCCCAGAAATTGCATCTTCCTCGTATATCATTTACTATTATTAATATAAGGCTCCCTCGGGAGCCTTTTTTATGTGATACAGCTTACATATTAAAATTGTGATTTGCCATAAATTCCTTGCATAAATTTTGAACTTTTGAAGGAGGTTCGAAGGAGGAAGGAATGATTTATAAATTACATCCAAAAAAGTCCAATGAAACGAAAGTAAAAATTGATGCAGATTCACGTGATGCTGCCATCAATTATTTTTCTGCACTACTTCATTTAAAAAAGAGAGATTTACTTCAAATTTATAAAGTTGATAAGTAATAGTAAATTTAGTAATCCACCTTAACTTCACACTTCATCCCATCCACATATAATTATTAAATTTTCGGTCTATGACAGACCACATTTCATCATCCTATGAAATCAATTTACAAACTGAAATTACCTATTTAAAAGGCGTAGGACCCGTACGTGCAGAAGCTCTTCAAGAGATAGAAATTTCTACCGTTGGAGACTTACTTTACCATTTTCCACGACGGTATTTAGATAGAAGAACCATTAAGAGGATTTCTGACTTACGCGTCAAGGATAGTGCCGTTGTTATGGGGAAAGTGAAATCTTTTGGGGTAAAATCTGCTAAACGACGAAAATTCTTTGAAATGGTGGTGGAGGACTCTTCAGGGAAAATCAAATGTGTATGGTTTCAAGGGATATCATGGATTGCGGATAAATTTAATGTGGGTGAAAGTATTGCCATTTTTGGTAAAGTAGAATTCTATAATGGTTTTAAAATGGTTCATCCTGAATTTGATTTATTAGATGATGCCGATCAAGTAAATACAGGTAAAATCATTCCATTATATGCATCCACTTCTCGGTTAAAGTCTGTGGGTCTTGATAGTAGGGGATTTAGAAAAATTATTATGTCTGCATTTGAGTTATTAAATGTGAATATTCCCGATTATTTTTCAACTTCAATTCG
>CAYFLR010000016.1:96861-97243 GCA_964343805.1 uncultured bacterium
ATGATGAGCATTTTTTCCTTCAATAATTAATGGCACTTCGTCGACAATCTATAAAAATTAAACACGGAACTCCATTTACATCCGTTGGTCCATATACAAAGAAGATATACGATAGTTTAGATTTCCAATTGACCAATGCACAAATAAATGTATTGAAAGATATTCGGCAAGATTTAGCACAATCTTCTCCAATGAATAGATTAATTCAAGGGGATGTAGGTTCAGGAAAAACCATCGTGGCTATGCTTTCAGCATCTATCGTTATTGGAGGTGAAGGACAAGTTGCTGTGATGGCACCCACCGAAATTTTAGCAGAACAACATTTTATAAGTTTCAAAGAATGGTGCGATAAGGTTCACATTACTTGTGCATTATTAACAGG
>CAYFLR010000016.1:97253-99045 GCA_964343805.1 uncultured bacterium
AACTAAAAAATCCCGTGCACCAATATATGATGGATTGGAGAATGGAAATATTCAATTACTTGTTGGTACACATGCCCTCATCCAAGAAGATGTAAAGTTTCAAAATTTGGGTTTAATAATCATCGATGAACAACACCGATTTGGTGTTGAACATCGGAAGCAACTCATCCAAAAAGGCCTTAATCCACATGTATTGGCTATGACGGCAACGCCAATTCCGCGTACCCTTGCATTTACTATTCATGGAGATATGGATATTTCGATTATTGATGAGTTACCTAAATCGCGTATTCCAATTATTACAAAAGTGGTGAAACCTCCTCGACTATCAAAAGTATATGATTTTTTGAAAAAAGTAATGGATGCAGGACGACAATGCTTTATTGTGTATCCACTCATTGAAGAATCTGAAAAAATGGATTTAAAGGCTGCTGAGTCTGGTTATGAAAACTTGAAGGATTCTGTTTTTAAAGATTACTCACTGGGTTATATTCATGGTAGAATGAAAAATGAAGTACGTGATGAACAAATGGAAGCCATGGCAAAAGGGGAGATTCAGTGTCTTGTGGCAACTACTGTTATTGAAGTTGGAATAAATATTCCCAATGCTACCGTGATGATCATTGAGAACGCTGAGCGATTTGGACTCACCCAATTACATCAATTACGTGGGCGTATTGGGAGAGGAGAGCATCAAGGATATTGTGTTTTGGTAAAACATAAACAGACTAAAGATGCGAACCATCGATTAAAAGTTATGGAAAGTACATCAAATGGTTTTAAAATCTCTGATGAAGACCTTAAATTGAGGGGTCCGGGAGAGTTCTTTGGAACACGTCAACATGGGTATATTAAATCAAAAATTGCAAATT
Organism: uncultured bacterium; assembly: GCA_964343805.1. Taxonomy (GTDB): domain Bacteria; phylum Bdellovibrionota_B; class Oligoflexia; order CAYFLR01; family CAYFLR01; genus CAYFLR01. Next base: position 98,126 of record CAYFLR010000016.1, read on the forward strand.
TTGTAGAAGATGGTCCCATTATTCGGTTGGCACGAAGCCGAGCAGTTCAAGTTGTACAAGATGACCCTCAGTTAAATGACGTAAATAATAGAGGTATCCGAGTACAATTTCTAAATAATTATCAACATATGTTAGAGTATATAAATATTAGTTAATATGAAAAAATTACACATCATTTTTGCCAGTTTATCATTTCTAGTATCATTTGTTATTTATGTAATGACCATGGCACCCACAACATCATTCTGGGATTGTGGAGAATTCATTGCTACATCGGTAATCATGGGAGTACCTCACCCTCCTGGAACGCCATTATATTTAATACTAGGGAACTTCTTTTCTCAGCTTCCATTTTTTGATGATTTAGGTGCACGTGTAAACTTGATTTCCCCATTAGCCAGTGCCCTTGCAGTTATGTTTTTATATCTAATTGGGGTTCAACTCATTGAAGAATGGCGAGGGAGAGCGTCCTCAATTTCTGACCAAATTATTGCATATGGAAGTGCATTTATTGGTGCCATGACATTTGCTGTTACCGATTCACATTGGTTTAATGCTGTAGAAGCAGAAGTATATGCACTCTCTACATTTTTTACTGCAATTTGTGTATGGTTGATATTAGCATGGAGCCGTCATTCAGGTGAAAGTGGAAATGTACGATACATCATTATCATCGCCTACATGTTAGGGTTGGCAACAGGCATTCACCTTTTAAATCTACTCACATTACCGTTTATAGCTTTAATCGTTTATTTTAAAAAATATGAATTTTCAATTCAAGGTTTCATTGCTACCATTGGTATAACACTCCTTGCCTTTATGACCATTTATTTAGGTATAATTAAAGGACTGCCCAATATGGCCAATGAATTTGGATTATTGGTTCCAACTTTGGTTGTTATAGGTATTTTTGCTGCCAC
>CAYFLR010000016.1:99055-99629 GCA_964343805.1 uncultured bacterium
AATAACCCTCAATGGTCAGTTATATTAACATGTGTAGTCATGATATTTATGGGATTTTCTACCTATGCCACCATTTTTATACGTGCGACTCAACATCCAAATATCAATGAAAATAATCCAGACACTATTGAGGGGGCATTGGCATATATGAATAGAGACCAATATGGAGACTGGTCAATATTAGATAGAGCATCAACGTTGAAACGCCCCGAAAATCAGCATTGGAATCGATATGTAAAAAACAAAAATAATCCCACCTTACAAGAGGTCAGAAATTTTGTATGGAATTACCAATTTAAAGAGATGTATTTACGATATTTCCTATGGCAGTTTGCAGGAAAAGAGGATTATGCAACACGATCATGGGAAATTACTAAATTAGATGGTAGCCTTATGAAAAAGTTACAAGGAATAAACTGGTTTAGATATGGGCTCCCCTTGGCATTATTGTTTGGTTTTGCAGGAATGGGGCATCATTTTTATCGAGATCCCAAACGTGCTTTGGCAGTATTGGCTCTATTTTTAGCTACAGGCTTACTGATACTTGTGTACCTCAACCAATATGATACCCAAC
>CAYFLR010000017.1:0-6255 GCA_964343805.1 uncultured bacterium
AGAGTCCTTGTCAAATTGGATGATCAGATGAATGTGATTAGACAAAATACAATAGCTTGATAGAGCAATACCCGGTTTCTTTGAGAGTAAATTTAGTATGTGGGTGATTTTTTTTATTAAATGAGGATGCTTGAAATTTACCCCCGGCACATGAGTTTTAACGGCCACATGATGGGGCTTGCCTTTTGTATACTTTCTCGCCTTATGTGGAATCATGCAGTCTCCTTCGCAATGAATAAGCTATGAAATTATAGCTAAAAAAGCAATAAAAAAGTAGAAATCAATCAATTATTAACATAATGTTTTTACAATTATTTTTTCTCAGCCCCAAGGATTTTAGGAGGTCAGTAAATAAACCAAATTCCCTTTTCAAATGACACCTTATTTTCCCATTTTGTTGCAAGCTTTAGGGACAATTCTGGTAATGGGAATTTGTTCGGTTTTCTGTGGCGAAGAAGGTTGGTAAGATGGGAGTTAAGAAAGACGAAGGTCATCTGGAAAAAACACTGAGGTCTAACTTATGCATTATCTAATATTTACCATGTTATTTGATATCTTTACATTAAGTGCAAATACTAAAATCTGCACCCACGACAAAACCACCTTTCGCTGTGTTAAATACATCAGTAATTATGATGGGGACACCATCACGGTCAAAATTCCAGGAGCTCATGATCTATTTGGAGATAATGTCTCCATTCGAATCGCCGGGATAGATACTCCCGAAATTAAAACCAAAAACAATTGTGAAAAACAAAAAGGGCGTTCAGCCAAAAAGCTGGTTGCAAACCTTTTAAAAAACGCCAAATCCATTGAGTTAAGGCATGCCAAAAGAGGAAAGTATTTTAGGATTGTGGCAGATGTAATCGCGGATGGAGTCTCTATTTCATCATTACTTATTAAAAATAAATTAGCAGTGCCCTATGATGGAGGGACAAAAAAGAGAATTAATTGGTGTTCATATAATGGATCCACTCCCTTAAAAGCCAAGGCTAAGACCAAAAAATCTAAGCTAAAAAAGCCTTTCTGTGGGAATGGAATTTGTAACCTGAAGACCGATAAAAAAGGGAGAAACTACTGCGTTTGCAAAGGGCGAAAAGGTCGGGCTAACAAATCATGTTGTCAACCTTGATAGTCAGATAGGTTTCCTACTAAGTTCGGTGGGGATTTTCCTTGAAAAACCGACACAACATTAGTTGCAGCCATCAAAGACATTTTGTTTCTAGCTTCATGGGTAGCACTCGCCACATGAGGAACCGCTAGCAGGTTTTTCATTTTTAACAAAGAGTCTGCAATTTGGGGTTCAAATTCAAAAACATCTAAGGCAGCACCGGCTATAATCCCTTGAGCTAAAGCCTCAATCAAATCCTCTTCTTTGACCACCACACCCCTAGCAGTATTGATCAAAAAAGCAGAGCTCTTCATAATCTTCAATGTATTTTTATTGATTAGGTATTTAGTTTTTTCATTGGAAGGAACATGCAAAGAGACAAAGTCAGACTCTCTTAAGAGTTCTTCCAAAGAAACATGCTTAGCTCCGACCTGCTCTTCCATTTCTAAATTCGGTCGAGGAGAAGCATATAACACTCTCATATCAAAACCTCTAGAACGAAGAGCCGTAGCAGTGCCTATTCTCCCAGCCCCAATTATTCCTAAGGTTTTTCCACTGATTTCATGGCCTAAAAGTAAGGTGGCTGACCACCCTTTAAATCGCCCCTGCTTAAGATACTCTTCAGACTCACTGAGTCTCCGAGAAATAGACATCATTAAAGCCCATGCCATATCTGCAGTGGTATCGGTGAGAACTCCAGGGGTATTGGTAACGAAAACACCCTTTTTTTGAGCATAAGAAATATCAATATTATCAAAGCCCACCGCATAATTAGCAATAACTTTGAGAGAACTATTCTCCATAAGACTCTGATCAATTTTATCGGTAAGAAGACAGACTAAAGCCTGGGCATCTTGAATCCTCGCTTGCAGTTCTTCCTTAGAAAGTGGGGTATCTTTAGGATTAACCCAAACACTTCCTACCTCTTCTAACTTTTTTATTCCCACCTCTGGAATAGGGCGAGATACTTAATAAACTCGATAAAGTTTTCTGGAGGACGGCCAATGGCAGCAGCTTTTTCGGTAACCAGAATAGGTCTTTCAAGTAAAATGGGATTTTTTAGAATCAAAGCCATTAAATCATCATCAGACATCTCTTTTAAATTAAGTCCTAACTCTTTAACCACCTTCTCTTTGGTACGCATCACCTCTAGGGGTGACTTATCTAGCTTTTTAAAAAGAGCTTTTAATTCATCAATTGTCATTTCTTCTTTTAGATACTCTTTTATATCAAATTTAAAACCGGCTTTGTTTAAGATTTCTAAACCTTGTCTGCTTTTAGAACACCTGGGATTATGATAATAAGTTGCCATTAGAGCTCCTCTTTATTTGGATGAATAATTAGAAGCTCTTTTTTAACATTTTACTTTTGATATGTAAAATCTGTGGAAGAGGGCTCTTCAGTTTTCACATAATATCCCTCTTCATTGAAATTGACTTCTTGGTATTTAGTATTCCCCAATATATAGGTATAGTCTTCAGGAACCACATTATTAATTAAATATTCAACTTCTTTGATACAGCTTCCGCACTTAGTCATTTCTCCACCAATTTCATAAGAGAGTGTAATTTCGTTATCTTTACGCTCTGCTTTTCCGTTAATCACACTGAGGCCGCAATTTAATTGAATATTAGCTTTTATCAATAAATTTCCATCTTCAAAACTTCGATAGAAAACTCCTAAGGGCTTAGACTCACCCGTTAACAAAAGACGTTGTACGCATCCATTGTATTGAAAAACTCCCCAGCTAATTATTTCCTCTTTTTGAACAGGTGCTTTTGATATCTTCTCCACTGATTTAGCTTCTCTCGGCTTGATCAAATTTTCGGTTACACCGCAACCAAAGACCTGTATAAAAATAAGTATTAAGAATGTTAGTTTAATCATCTTCTAGTCCTTTTTAAATGTTGGTTCGCCCACATAAAAACCTTCTTCATTAAATTTTTTATCCTCGTAGTGAAACCGTCCCCAAATATAGGTGTAGTCTTTCTCCTCCATATTATTCAGGGTAAACTCAACGGGATGAATACATGAACCGCACCGATTCCCTTCTCCTGAGGTTTCAATTGACAGCTTAATCGAATTGCCCTTTTTTTCTACATTTCCAGACTCAATCTGACGGCCACAGTTAATACCTACATTGGCTTTTATTATTAAATCTCCATCTATATATTCTCTTTTATAAATACCAGACCGCTGGGCTTCAGGTGCTAAAAAAGCCTTTCCAATACAACCCTCCGAGGAAAACGATCCCCATTTAGGATCGGTACTGCAATTTAATGCAAAGCTAAAAAACATCAAAGTTAGAATTATTTTAGTTATTGTTATTATGTTTTGCATTATTTCCTCCCCAAAATGAAAGACAGTAAGTTTGTCGACAATTCTGGCTTTCAACCTTAGGGAGGTTAAATACCCTTTTTATTTTAACAACTTATACAATTAGTTTTTAGGGCAATTTTTCACCAGTTTTATATGCGTATAATTACTATATTATTTTTTTTATATACTTTAATATCTTGTATTTTATAATTTTTTTAGTTATATATTTTTGCTAATAAATTATTATTTATTAATTTTAAAATTCAAAACATCCCAATGGGAACCAAACTTCCCTCCAAAAACCCACATACGAGAACACACATTCCCATTCCAAATACACCAACAACCCTTACCTTAGCATCTATTTGATATTACTTATTTTTTTACTTTGGCACACCCCTTGCTATAGAAAAGAATCAACCGCTGAGAAAAACAGCAAAAGGAAAACAACGAATTTAATTATTAATATAATCACTTAGGAGGACATCATGTTAACACTTTATAAACCCCAAAGAAATTCATTAGAAAGCCTTTTTAACAACACATTTGATCACTTTTGGAATGAAAACCGAACCTTAGATTTTAGCCCCCGCACAGATATCCAAGAAGAAGACGATAAATACCTGGTGCGAATGGATATGCCTGGAGTTGACAAAGAAAATGTAAAGATAGAGGTGGAGGATGGTTATCTCACCGTATCCGGTGAAAGGAAATCACAGCAAGATGAGAAACAAGATAACTGGATCCGATGTGAAAGATCCTACGGAAAATTCAGCCGCTCTTTTAAACTGGGCGGAAATGTCAATGAAGAAGGAATTCACGCTGACTTCAAGAATGGTGAGTTGACTCTCTCCCTACCTAAAGCCGAAAAAGCCCAAAAGAAGCTCATATCCATTAACTAGAACAACCTACGCACCCCCCCTTAGAGAGTTGACAGCAGAAGAGCCCCTAGAAAGGAGGGGCTCTTAAAAAGCAACCTCACCTTCCGTGTTGAAATTATGTTGAAAGATTTAGAATGGAGAGGTTTTTAAGCATAAATCAAACCCACACATCTATCTAAAATTATTATACTTTTATCTAAATCTCAACTCCACTTGTAGGTTTCCGATAGGCCTGTTGATATCTATATTATAGTAATAAATGAAATGAACCCATGGTGAATCTACGTTCCATAGGCTTAGCAGTAACTCTCATTGCACTGGTAATCCTTATTTTATCAGGATGTAAAAGGCGTCTTACGCCCACATCCAAGCTCCTTAATAACAGAGAGTCCAATCATGTTGTGAGAACAAACCCCCTAGACTTTAATCATAAATTTGTCACCGATCTGGAAGGACGCATTGAACCTCTGATGGAAAACTTAGAAGCTTTGGGTCTCAAAATGAAAGGCAACCAACTCGATTTTTTACATCCCAATACTCGATTGGTTTTCGGAGGAGATGTTTCAGATCGAGGATCTCATAGCATCGAAATTCGCCGTCTCTTATTAAGCCTCAAAGAGAAATACCCTGATCGTGTCACTCTCATCTGGGGAAATCGAGATTTAAACAAGTTGGGTTTATTAATCACGGAAAAGAGGCTGGAAAAGCTATCCAATAATGGTTTGTCAGATCATGACTATATCGAGTGGCTCTCTAAGAAACAATCTATTCCCAAAAGTAAACGACAAAAACTAGACAAAGCAAACACCACCCTCAATCGAGTTCTTTATCATTTTGAAACCACCGGATGCTCCAATTGCCTTGAATTCCATCAAGCAGAACTCGCCAGAATCAAAGGAGAAAAAGTGACGCTTGCGGAAGCGGCTAAAGATTATATTGAAAGTTTAAGACCAGGAGGTGAATTTTATAAATTCCTTTCAAAAGGTCAATTTGCAGCCCAATTTGGATCCGCTTTAGTCGTTCATGGACAGGTGAATGGAGAGAATATAGGGGTGGTACCTGAAAGATTAGTAAAATGTAACGGCATTGGAGAGTGGACTCGAGAACTCAATAAATGGGGCCAAGCTAAACTCTCATCTCTTACAAAGCAGAAAGCACCCACTCCAGAATTCAATCAGCCAAGTTTTAATCCGGACAGACTAGATGGAATTCGAAGGATTGTCCAGTATGCTGATTCAAATTGGGACCCCAATTTGGGCAAAAGTTTTAGCAACGAAAATAGTGTGGTTTATGCCACCCGAAACAAAGAAAAAGATAACTTTCGGTTACCCAAGAGAGATGTGATTGATATGTTCCGAGCAGAAGGTATCACTACCCTCATCGTAGGTCACTCACCAGCGGGCAATGTCCCACTTAGTTTAACCACTCAGGGTTTTATTCAAGTAATGGGTGATGTATCTTACAGCAAACTATCCCAAGGGTCAGTAACATTTGATGAGTTAGGAAAAGTTCGCATCCAAGGGAGTGCAGGCATCGGTGAAAAAGTAAACACCGTTCTCAACCCCAGCTCTCCGGATAGCTATTTAGGAAAACTCACCAATGATGGCTATACGGTGGCAGGAAAAACGGAAACTGGGGACTACCTATTATTCAAATATAAAGGTTTTGAAATTATAGAAAAAACGGCAACAGGAGCAGTGTTAGATCAGCTTGAACTAAAAGATCCTTTTTATACCCAAAATCATGACAAAATAGCACAAAGACTGGGACTGATCCGAGAATTACAAAAAAGAGATGTCAAAGTGATGTCCGTTCCTGAATTAAGTTCCAAAAAATTTAACGGAAAACAATTCTTATATATCTCATCTGACATGCATATTAACATCAATGCCAATTCATTTTTTGCTCAACAGAATCTTTGGAGTTGGATTCACCACACATTAA
>CAYFLR010000017.1:6277-10911 GCA_964343805.1 uncultured bacterium
GGGCTTTGAAGTAATTGCCGTTGCTTCAGAATCCACCACTCCGGAGCAAATTCACTCCCGAGTGAAAAAAGCAGTCATTATGGGAGAACACAGTCTAGAAGCCGGTCTAAATACCCTCAAAGTTATTCAACAAAAAAATGGAAAAGCTCTCTTTGCAGGTGGGGAATATCACACCCATGCACAAATTGCATTTTCTCGAACATTAGACATTTCCTACCGGGTCCTCGCAAACACCGCGGGCGCTTCAAATAATGCTCTCAATACAGATTTTCAAGCCCGCTTAGAGACATCACAAGATTTAGTTCATTGGATGAAAGAATCGAGAGAATCTGCGAAATCAGTTAAAGAAATGGGATTCCCCAATCAAGTTCAAGGATCCTTTCGACCCTATTTCTCACAAACCTCAGACGCAGCTATTAAACAATCTCGGCATAGGATTATGAGCTCTTCAGAGGCAAAAGAATTATTCGCTCAAAAACAAAAAGAATTAGTGACTCTGGATATTCATGGGCGAAGTGCTCGACACTTTCCGTAAACTTCTAAAATAAAAATCATAGAAGCATTAAGTCAATTTGATCCCAGAAGAACCATCATTAATTTAAGTGGTGAAATGACTCAAGGCTATGATGTAATCCGGGAACTTGGTTTTGAAACCGTTAAAATTCTTGATGTGCACAACTTTGATCCCTCTACCCAGTTTCCCAAAGAAGTGGAAAGTGTCATTGTCATCAGTGAAAAAATTGAAGTTACCGAATTATCGGAGCAGCTCTCAAAATACATTAATTCATTCACCCCCGATGAAAAAAGTCGCCCAGCAGAATACTCTTTCCATACCTTTATAGATGGGGAAGCCACCAATCGCTATCTCCGAAAAAAAGGAAAAGAACTGGCTTTTATTGAAATTCCTAGGGAAGCTTTAACCAAAACCATAGGAGAATTTATAAGTGATTATATTGTCAAACCGACGGGACAACTCTCTACTACAAAACATGTTTTAGCCATTAGAATCACCAATTCCACTATGAACCCTTTTGCAGATTTTAGCCCCCAAGAACTAAATAGCGTTAAAACCTTCCTCAATTTAACCCGTCAAATGGGATTCGAATCCGCGCTAGCCCTGGATGGGGGAAACAAACCTTTAGGGCAGAAATATTCTCATCTTCCTTTTAATTATGTGATGCAAACAGAAAAACCTGACCTCTCAAGGCAAGCAGAACTTTCTAAAAAGAAAAATTTCAGAAATAGTTTTGAAGTGGGTGAATTTTACTCTCAGCAAGGGAAAGAACTTGTCACGGTCAAGGTCCCTTTAAGCACTCTAAGGGTAGAACCAGAAGCATTTAAGAAAGAAGCCGCTAAACTTTTAGCCCCCTATATTGCCTCTGGATCTTCGACCGTTCTCAATGCAAGTATTTACCATGATATTGCAGGAATACATTACCCCAGCAAATATGACTCTGCCAACCTACGAGAACTCTTTAAACTGGCCCAAGCGAATAAAATGGAGACCGCTCTGCTTGTAAGTCCTAATGACACCTTTCTGCAGAATACTTCATTGAAAAAGACCGTGGATCATACTTATATATTAACTGAAGGAAATATTGATTTTACCAGTGCATTAGGAGTATCAAGAGTGGTATCCAAATCCTTCAGTCAAGTTTTAGAATCTATGGGGGAAGTCAGAACCTATGATAGATCAGCAATGGCCAGACCTTACCCTTACCTTCAATGTGAGCAACTCCTGCTTCGCATGCCGGACTAAAGATTAGGAACTAATATCTATGATTGATTTTTCTTATAATAATCTATTATCCGCATGAACGAATTGACATCTTTTGGAATAATCTCTGCTGCCCCAAGCTGAATAGCCTTTTTAACCAATTGATCCGATTTTGAATAGGCGGTGTGAATCAAAACAGGTGTTGATTTTTGATGTTCATTGGCCACTTTTAAAATATCTAAACCAGTATACTTATCCATTTTTAAATCACTAACGATCAAATTAAATTCATTATTTTTTATTGAATTAATTGCCTCTAGAGGATCATTGATACAAATTGATTCAAATGAATCTTCTAAGAAATTAAATAGTAGACCAGTAATATCTTCATCATCATCAATAAGGAGTATTTTAGGCTTAACACTTGACTTTTCTGATACAAACTCTTTTTGTTCCTTTTTTAACTGCTCTTGTTCCTGCTCCAAGTAAACTTCACCTTGTAAAACAGGAAATACTAAAACAAATTGAGACCCCTCTCCCACAGCACTCTCTACCCTTATCTCACCTTTGTGGTGTTGAATAATGTCGTAAGAAATGGACATTCCTAACCCCGTACCCTTCCCAACTTCTTTGGTGGTATAAAAGGTTTTGAAAATTTTATCCATTGTCTCTTTAGTCATTCCATTGGCATTATCTTGATAGATGACTTCTAAATTACTTTGTTTTTGCCTTGTAATAATATGAATCTGTTTTTCCCGTTTATCCTCTAGATCACCAAACGAGTCTCTACTGTTGGTAATAAAATTCTGGACAACACTCTCCAATTGAACAGCATCTCCCCAAATCAAAGGGATATTTGTTTCTAAATTCAGATTTAAATTTATTCCGTGGGATTTCAGTTGACTCTCCAGCAACACTAGCGAACTATGGATCACATCATTGATTGAAATTTGTTTCCAATCTTCAGGCTTGCTCTGACGAGAGAAGTTCCTCATATGGTCTATAATTTTTCTCATTTTATCAGTTGCTAAAACTATCTTTTCGGCACTTTCTTTAATATCTTCTTGCCCTTCTACATCTTCCACAATTAAACCCGCAAAGCCCTCCACTGCAAACAGTGGATTATTGAGCTCATGGGCAATACTCGAAGCCATGGTTCCAACAGTCGCTAATTTTGCAGACTGTACGAGCTGCTCTTGGACTTCATCTTTTTCTTGCACGAGTTTAATACGGTCGCTTATATCTCTGGCAATATTTATATATCCGCTCACCTCTTGATTGCTATTTCGCCGAGGCAATACCTTTACTTCAAGATGTTTCTCCAATACTTCGTCAAAAATCTCTATCCCATGAGCAAGAATCGATTCATTTAAACTCTCATTAACAATCCTTTTTAAACTCTGGCTCCAGCTATCTTCTTCATTGATATTCAGTAAATTGATAGCAGCTAAATTAGCTCTAATGGTTTTAAACCCCACATCATGAATAGTAATGGCGTCATTGATGGTATAAAAAGTATCCCTCCACTCCTTAGCCATATCCTGTGTTTCTATATGTAGTAAAGCATTCTTTATTGATACCGAGGCCTGATTTATCACAGTTTCTAATAGATTTAACTCAATAGCAGAAAAGGCTTCGTTTGACTTTTTCTCACCAAGACATAGCAGATGTGAAATCTCCCCATCCACCTTTATAACAGCCACAACCTCAGCGTACTTATCTGGTAGATCCATGAATAGTATTTTTGTTTTCTCTACTCCGTGGGATATAAGATGTTCATCTTTCACAAGGATACTTTTTTCATTTAAGGCAACAATAATAGAGGAATCTAATGAAGGAGGAGCTGCATTTCTATCACTGGATCCTACTGCCACAAACTCTTTCCCTTGCCTGTGAAAAAGGATTCCATCTTTGATGGACAAAGCTTGAAAAAGGTCTTCAACTACCAATTTATGAATTGATTTCAAATCCACATTTGAAGCCAACTTCTTGCCGATATTCTGCATGGTTTCATTATAATTCACACTGTCCATGTTTAAGACAAATTCCAATATCCTCTTCATCTGGTTTTTAAAAGGATGGAAAATTAACACCATTAAAAGAAAGAGAAAGAAGTGTACTAGTTGAGAGGAAAAAGATATTTCTACCCATCGCAAAAAGGAAAAATAAAGAGTAAAAAGCCCTAATGAGGCAATAAAATAAGCCGAAATATGCGAGAAAGCAACTCTGAACTCCATTAACCTATGCTGCAATATGGCATAAGACAAAAACAAACAGTAGATCACAATGCCAATATTCCCACCTGGATAGAAAGCATCGATTCCAAACATGGGTAGAAAGGTAGAAGTCCCTCCCAAAAAACCAAAGAAAAAACCAAGTGCAATATATCTGGTTTGGGTTTTTTTAAGGCCATGGCAATTATTATGATATTGAATTAACTGCCAATAAGCATAAAAGAGAAAGAAAAGGTAAAACCCTACCCCGATAGTATAAAAAAGGGTGGCATCATTGTAGTAGATTCCAAACACATAACGGGTTTTGTAGAAATATTGAGGGAATAACAAACTGAGAAAGCTATAAAACCCTGCCTGAATATAGGCAAAGCTTAACAAACGGTTATTTTTTTGACCGGAGAATTCATAAATAAAATGGAGAAAGGCGGGGGCTACAAAATAGCCTCCAAAAAGTGCTATTTGCCACCCGATGATAGATTCTTTGGAGCTGGTGGCAATCCCTGCAACAAAACAGCCAGCACCCCAAATCACGCAAAATATATTAAAAACCAACAGCCGGATATGGGTCCGACTCTTACCATATAGGGCTGCCATTATAACTAGAAGCGTACATGCAACGGCAACACTGAGACTACTTAATGCAAAAAAACTAATCATATAGGGCCAATCTTAAAGTTTGACCC
>CAYFLR010000017.1:10921-24867 GCA_964343805.1 uncultured bacterium
TTAAACTCCATTTTTAAGAATGTGTCACCTATCAAAGGGAAACATCAATCAAAGCCTTCGCTAATTCGGCATTTGCAAGGCTGGTTATAAACAACCCTATTTTCATCTTGTGTCATTTTCGTGAGAATAAATCCCTCACCAGTAGAGCGGCGAAATCCGCCATCGGCATAATCAATCACGCCACTTGTCACAATACCAGCCACATTTTTCTTTATAAAGGACTCTACATCTTGAGAGTTTCCGTTGGTTGATGTGAGATAGACATCCCAGATATTTCCACAACCAATATTACCTCGATCATCCTCTTCACCACTTTTTACTATCTCATCAATCAATTCATCCTCCGCCTTATGAATATACATACTGTATAGATCAAAGTGAGAGGAATTGGTCAGTTTGGTTATGACGGATTTGACATCAGATCTTTCCAAGCAGAGATCGTATACTTTCAAACGAAAGTACTCTTCTGTGTTTGGTAGGTGAGTGGGTTTTTTATGATTCTGCTCTTTTTTGTTTTCCCATTTAATTTTAAAATTCCAAGGACCGCCCCAGATACTGTCAGCTACACCTATCTTTACACCTGTTCCCAAAGTCACTTGAGAGCTTAGATAGTCATAAACCTCTTTCTTTTGATCTAAGCTTTGATCTTCTAATAATTCTTTGGTTTTAAATATGACCGTTGCTTGCTTATACCGATCAAAAACTCGCAAGAAATGAGTTTCTATTTCATTCTGATGAGAATAACTCGCCATTAGGATCTTACCAGCTTTGCGAGCATAGCTTTTAGTAAGGGGAATGGAAGCATAGTAGACGTTCGCTTCATAAAGCCAAGGAGCATAGTTAAGATCTGTCATTTCATATAAAAAGCTCTCTTTATCTTTGGAAGTGAAAGTCAGTGAAGAGGAGTGATAAATGTTTTGAGTCAGTGTGACAGCTCCAGCTCTTGGAATATCAATTTCCAAATTAATATCAACTTCACTATGATCCCCTTTGATATAAAAAGAGGGAAGGCCGTATCTTTCCTCTACTTTCAATTGGCATTTAGCAGCAAAATCACCAGAACAAAGCTGTTCAATATAAATATTTTCACAGGCCTTCGCTTTACGATTTCCGATACAGTCATAACGTTGATCATCATTGAGAGTCCTTAAGAAACCAAACACACTCTCTTCACTTGAGTTAGATAGACCACCAAAGGTGGTTTTTGAACTGTTCATTAGCAAAGAAAAACCTCGCTGGAGCACCATTAACTCTCGGGTGTCATCATCTTCATCACTTTTCAGCTCAAACCCTATAACTCTTCTTTTATTAAACTTCACCCAGTTCCCACAAGGGTTGCCCTTCTTCTCAATCCATATAAGCCCATAAGGCATATGCCATTGAGCACCCCTATGGTTATTATAATTAAGCCAAAAATTAGTATCTGGCCCAGTGATAACCATTCCGGCACAGAGTTTAAATTTGGGATGAGTTGATAAAATCGAACTTTCTCCAAATGTCATTACGGGAATGTCAATATTGGGGAGTAACAATTTGATGTTGTGCTTATAATCCTCTGTGGAAAATCCTGTCTTAGCAAACAGAATTACTATTCCTAAAATAAAAAATACTCGGCGAGCCATCTCCTTCTCCTTTATAAAAATTTTGAAGGGAGTATCCCTAACAGATTTTTTATTTTTTAGCAATAAAATTTAATTATTAATATTATTACAAGTGCTTATAATTATTTTCCACGAATTTTTAGCTGCATCCCTTTTAAGAAATAGCGAAGGACTTGATTTTGACACTCTTTGTAATGTTTGTGACCAGGCTTTCTGAAAAAAGCACTCAGCTCATGTTTACTGATAGGAAAGCCAGCCAACATGAGAGTTTTGATAATGTCTTCATCTCGGAGTTGAAAGGCGATTCTCAGTTTTTTAAAAATGAGGTTATTCGTTAACTTCTTTTCAATTTCAGGTTTCGGCCCTTCTCTTTCTCCTCGATTTTTCGTGATTAATCCGTTGAGAAAGGCTGCTAATTGATAGTCAGTACAAACCATTTTATCTGGGTCATCATCTTTTTTTAGTAAATCACAAACTACGGCACGAGTGACCTTCAAGCCCCCTAAAGAAAAAATTTGATTCATAGAGTCATCAGAAAAGTCATAGGTAAAGCGAATACGCCTTAAGATATCGTTGTTATTCATAGGAAGGACTCATAACATCAATAACTTTAGATTTCAAGGAACGGCTACTTCGATAAAAGAAAACAACAATTCCCCATCTCTAGTCACACGATCAATCCCCCTTATAGGAAGTTCTCTCTGCAGTTTAGTAAAATTGTAATCCAAGGAAAAACTCACCATCTCTTGATAGTGAATTGGGGCTATCTTCGGTGGATCGATCCAAATAAGGTAAACGGATCGATCGGAAACCCGCTTCTCTGTTAAAATTTGTTTTATTTGACCATAGTAGGAAAGAGGCTTTAAATTAGGAATCCTCTTGGCATAGAACCGACAGAGTTCCATATTGGTGGGGCAGACAATGTATTTTTTTAATAAATGATAATGACTATTTGCTGCTATTATATCGAGGCTTTGCACTGACTTGTTATTAAACCAAAAATGAACCACCTGCTCATTTGGCATAACTGCCAGCCTGAATGCACTCAGCAGGGGAAGAGTGGCAAAGAGCAAGAGTGTCATGGAAACTCTTAAAACCTTCGAGAATTTGGAACCTTTTATTTTTAATAAATCATAAATAAAAATGGCCCCCATACCGCCTAGAATCGAAAAAATAAGCACTAATGGAAGCAGGCGACTAAAGCTCGGTCCCGCATAACCAATAATGAGGATAAATAGAACGAAGAGCAAAAGTAAGTATTTTAAATTAATTGAGAGCTCCGAAAACTGAGTTTTTTTTATAAAACGAAGAACCCCTATGAATAGGAAATAGGTAAAAGTGGAACCTAAAATGAAAAAGGAACTGCCGTAATAAAAGGCATATGAAATCGGATCTCCCATAAAATGAGAAGAAGGATAAGAAAAGACCACAGGAGGTTTCCAAAAGGGAAGAATAAGTGAGTACCAGATATTCAATAATGGATTCGGCTCATTCAAATTAGTGACATTAAATGTTCCTCGTCCCCATAAATAGTTAATTGGCGTTTCGGTATAATAGTAGATAAGCAGAATAGTACCTAAACCTGTTATCAAAGTTGTTAAGATTATAGGCCAGGAAAATTCTAGCCTTCGGTACCACAATATAAGTACCAAGAATTGAGCCAATATAACCACTCTAAAGGAAGTATAGTAGAAAAACCCTACAAGATTGACCATGAATAGAGCAACTAACCCCCATTTAGCTAGAGTCAATCTAGAAGGTTTTCTAAGGATAAATATAAAGAGGAGAGAGCTTAACAACACAAGAAACACCACTCCGGTGGTGGTTCCAGAAATACGACTATAAAAAATATGCCAATAATTAAGGGATAAAAAAGCCACCGACCAAAGGGCCAATCGCAAAGAATGAAAATAATAGATTCCAAAGCCAAAGAGAGCCAATAAAATGATGTTAAAAAAGGAGGCCCAGTATTTATAGCTATCGAAGAAGGGCTCTGTAAAACAGGGGAGAAAGGATTGGAGAACACCGTGCAGTGTTTCGGCTGTAGCCTGATTTTGCCAATAGGGGGTCCACTTTTTTTCTGAAAAAGAGCGCTCTGTGTAATTTATAACTGCCGCTTCATCATCTAATACCCCCCCTGGAATGGACCCGACTTTATAAAAGCGGAGCCCTATCCCAGCGAGGATCAACGATAAAACGGCAATCATCTCATAGCGATGAATTCCCCCCCACATCGATAATCAATGTCTAGAGCGAGATGGGAGCAAAAAGATCGATCAAATTCTTTTTCTCTTCTTCAGTCAATTCATAGACTGCATCTCTTTCGGCAGCAGATAGAGTGGCATAAATGAAGTAAACGTCAAAGATCATACCAGTTTTGGTCTTACCATCTTTTTCGTAAGTAAGAGAAGCACGTAATAAAGTTCTGTTTCCAAACTTATCTCGCTCATCCATTTTCACCACTGTCTTCAGATCAAAACTTTTAATTCCAATGGACTCAAGGGTGAGCATCTCACCTTCATCTACCAACCCATCGGGAGTGCCATCTTTTCCATCCTGCCAGAACTTTAGACTTTCCCAAATGTCATCATTTTCATCAATGATGTTATTTCCATCACTGTCGTACTGATGGAGGGCTACAAAACCATTATGGGCAAAGGAACCGGTCTTATTCATACCAAATTCATTGCCATAGTTTTTATCCGACTCCATCAGAGTCGCCTCACCAAAAAGCTCAAAACCGCTGTCTATTTTTCCATTTCCATTGAGGTCATAGACAAGCAGAGCATCTCCTTTGGCCCCATCGATCCATCCTGTCTTCACATATTTATCACTGATAACGGTCCTTTTAACTCCTTTTGCAGGATTGTCAGGATCTACGATCACGATCATATCAGTATTGTCGTATTCAAGCTTACGCTTATCAACCTTCTTATAGAAACGACGTCCGAGAAATTTTACATCCGTATCAAGACCGGTTAAAGTGACTCCCGCTTTGTTATTAATATTGATAACCAAGGGGCTGTAGTTGGTTTGAATGTATCCACTGTTCACCTTATCATAGGATAGAGTGGTTTTTCCGCTATCACCTGTGGTTCGTTTCACATCCTTTGTGATATCAATGCAGAGGGCATCATCTCCAGGAGTTTTATAGTGAGTCGCAGCAGGTTTAACAATCGCCTCTTTAGGAATATCACCATTCATGTATTGGGCCCTTGAATAGTTTGTTCCCTCATGTTTCCAACCTTCATGCCACCAATGATCAGGATCCGTGTTGGTGTCCATGTAGATATGTAAATCCCGAGAGTCTTTTTCGGAATAGGTCACCTTATTAGCATCGGGATAGGTGTAATAGCTGAATCTCAAGTTATCAAGAGAAAGGAAGCGAGACCCTAACTCTCCCATAGAAGTAAAACACATGTTTCCTTTAATATCTCCGGTATCTTTTGGAATTTCAAATCGATCATAAGTTCCTTTTTCTCCTAAAAGACCTTCTGCATCTTTAACCACTTTGAAGGTGGTTTTGGCGAGCAACTGATAAGCCCGTTGCCAATCTTCCCCAAAGCCAGATTCTGTCGCATAGTCATCCCAACTCTTAGGATCAGGAATTCTATAGTTGGCGACCCTCACATTACTCACCGTCCAAGACCGAACCAGATCTTTGTAAGCAGCAGGGAATGCGGTTTCATCCACTAAACAATGAGGTATATCTTTAAAAGCTCCTTGAGAATCTTGACCGAATGAGGCCACTCTACTATCAGGAACATTACAAATCGCGTATTCATACTCAACATCTAACTGAGGGCAAAAAGGAATGGGGAAGGTATAGGAGTGCCATTTAGGAATAAAACCATTGGCCTTATCACTTTCTTCATCCGCCGGTTGTCCAAAAAGGAAGTCTTTGTGCAAATTATGCTGCACACGAACATTGTAGATTCTTCCATTGTGGTCCTTAATAGACATATAGAGTAATCCCGGATCAGTTGGTGGCATCAAAGCTCTACGTCTATTATTTAAAGTCTTCTCTAACTTCTTGAATTCACCCGTAGTGGTATCTCCTGGCAATGAGCCTTTATAACAGGTATCTTGGGGAACAATTTGAGGATTACAGAATGCCCAGCAAGGGCTGGATTTATCTGAGATATCCACATCTCCAATCTTACAAGTTTTGATAATATCAATGACTTTCTCATCGCGGCACCTATTTCGGTATGAGCAAACCCTCACACTTCGTTCAACCTGAATAGTATTATTTTTAGCTTCCACCTTCATGTTAGGAGTTGCGGTGCCAACTGGCTCCGTATTGTAGATAATTGGATTACCCGCACTGTCTTTTTTTACAGTAAGGCTGCCCATAGGCTTACTTTCGTAACAAGAGACAATGTTATCCATATAAACTTTCTGTTTATCTCCTAAAATATCATAGTTCACATAGGTTTCACCGGTGGCATTGTTATTATTATCCATTTCAGCAACCGATGGAAAAACTGCTTTAGCTGCGACAATAAGGTTTCCTACTCCCTCTTTAAAAACGGGCTCATTACAATCGGGCCACTCATTACCATTCCCATCTAGTTTCACTCCAAAGGTATGGCGAGAAAGGTCTGATTCTCCCATGTAAAAACCGGTAGCTTGCCCCACGATCCATGTATAGTTAGGAGTATCATCAATATAATAGTTACTACGTACTTCACTCCATGGAGCACAAGGGTTAAAAGTAGAGGCTTTTCCTTTTGAACTGTAGGGTCCTACGGGATTAAAATCTGGTTGCTCTGAAAAAGTTCCATCCGCATTATAAACTTGGTTAAGAAAGGGGTCTTTCGCCTCAGCTCCTTTAAGGGATAGATCGGTGGCATTCCAATCAGCACTGGGAGTCATGGTTTTTACTAAATTAGCTTCAGAGGTAGGAGGGGTAGTCATATCCACTGTCCTGTAAAAGGACGATCGTCCCTCTTTGTTTACAAAGGCTGGAGTAGTGAGTAGAAAATTCACCTCAGGAACTTTATGGGTTAAGGGTTTAACCTCTTTCTTAGGAGGTTCCTCTGTTTCATTGTCATCTGATTTAGGAGTACAAGTCACCCAAAAAAAGCCATAGACAATACAAAATAAAATGAGAATTGGTTTAGATATCCACATCACATTCTTCATCACTTCCCCCTATTTATTTATTGATAAACTTATAATATCACATTATTTATCCAGAGACCTTATACTTTTGCCCCCTATTTGCTTTTCAATTATATAGAGAGGCCTTCTCTTCACTTCACCAAAGATAATTTTGATATAAGACCCTAAAATAAAGAAACAGACCATTTGCATCAAACCAAAAAACAAGATTAGAAATAGCAGCAGCAATTCAAATCCATCAGCCTTAGGCTCACCCCCAAGCAGAGCTAAAAGGACCGAAAAGCCAATCCCTAAAGCAAACAACATCATAAGGGTAATCAACTTTAATGGTAAAAAACTAAAATTGAAAATCGCTCTCTTAGCCCATGAGAAATTATCTAAAAAACTGTTGGTAGTTTGACCTTTAGATCGATCGTCGCGAGTATAGGAGACTCCGATTTGTTTAAAACCGACCCATGATCTTATGCCACGAATATATCGTTTAGATTCAGGACAACGGTTAATAGCATCAACAACTCTGCGATCCATCAAAGCAAAATCACCGGCATCGAGTGGAATGGGTACATAGGCCACTTTTTGGAAAATACGATAAAAACCCCAATATCCAATTCTGCGGATGAGAGATCCCAATCTCTTCTTACGAGACCCATACACCACATCGTAATCTTCCTGCCATTTTTCATAAAAAGATTCAATCAACTCGGGAGGATCTTGCTGATCTCCATCCATTAACACCACCCCATCTCCCTGGGCCACCTCCATCCCCGCACAAAAAGCAGGTTGGCTGGAGCCAAAGTTTCTTGAGAGATAGAGAACCTTACAAAACTCATCCTGTTCACAAATTTTAAGGTATTCTTTACTGGATTGATCCGTACTCTGATTGTCTACAAAGATAATTTCATATTCACAGCCTATTTTCTGAAGAACATCTTTCAACCTTTGATGCAAAGGACCTATATTGGATTCTTCATTATATGAGGCTATGACAATAGATAAAGATCTCTGCATAAAATGTTATACCTGTATAAAAGAGTGTTTGAGATTCCAGTTAGCATGAGATGACTGATAACATTTTCTGCATTCATCACTCATCAATTGAGAATTATTGACGGACCGTCGAAATACTTGGAGTTCATCTTTGTTCCACAGGTCTTCGATACTCTCAAAGGGTTCCTCTATATGAAAAAGTCGCTCCAGGCTAGACTGACATCTTCTAACATATCCATCTGCTCCAATAAAAAGGTCTCTCCATGCGGTGTAGCAACTTTTATGGGCCAATTCTCCAGCAGGGTCTTCTCCCGGTATGTGAGGCAACTTCAATAAGACATCCGATTTCTTCGCGATTTCATGGGCTTCACTAAAAACCTTCTTAATGCGATCTATTTGTCCCCAGAGGCTTTCACTCTTTAAATCTGGGGTGAAGGCTGTAAGGTAAACGGCTTTTACTTCATCTATCCCGATATCACGAGCTAACCGAATAAGAGCTGGCAACTCCTCTAAATTGGAATCCATTAAAGTCATCACCAAATTAATAAATGGGTACTTCAAATTCTCACGCTGCTTCAATTGAGCGATGTCCCGAAGTTCTGCTATTATTTTTTCGAAGTTAGCTCCTTTGCGAATGCCATCGTTGGT
This sequence comes from uncultured bacterium, assembly GCA_964343805.1. Classification (GTDB taxonomy): domain Bacteria; phylum Bdellovibrionota_B; class Oligoflexia; order CAYFLR01; family CAYFLR01; genus CAYFLR01. Next base: position 19,285 of record CAYFLR010000017.1, read on the forward strand.
AGCCGCGGTGGCTCCATCTAAACTCACCCCCATTAATAGGGGACGGGGACTTAATAACAGAGGCCTTATCTTAGACAAAGTCGAGCCATTAGTTACAAAATAAACTCGAATGCCTTTTTCTTGAAACAACTGCACAAACTGCCCAAAATCGGGATGAATGGTGGGCTCTCCCCACCCAAAGAGAGTGGCTTCTTCAATCACATCCCATAATGGCTCTAATGGTTTTAAAAACTGCATTTTAAAAAAGCGGTTTTGAGAATCTAATTGCTCATAACCACACATTTTACATTGGTAATTACAGGCATTGGTTAGCTCTAACACCAATCGTCGAGGTTTAGAATGCAGACAAAAATTCTTTTGATTAATATCTTTAATATTGGCTTGAGAGTTGATTCTCTGTTCCGGGGTTAATTCATTTATCTGAAAGAGCCCCATCCTTTTTGCCCTGGTCAGCATTCCATTTCCTTTAGTGGTTATTTCAAGCAGCAATTCTATGTCGGGATTGAGACAAAGTCAATTCGAATCAGGGGAAAAATATACGCGCTAAAGAAAGGCTGGCACAGCCCGGTTTATTTAGAAAAGATGGTACTTTATTGGATCTGACAAAAGGAGATATTTCTCTAAATCCTCGCTGCCATCTTTCTTTATAAAAATGACTATGACGAGGCCTTCTTTGCCCTCTTTCATTATAACTCAATAAGTGAATCGCTTCTGGGAGAGAAACTTTACCCTCTTTAGCCATCTCAATGGCTTCGGACAGAATTCCAGCAATTAATATAAATTTATTTCGCTCAAGCTCAAATTCAATAGAATTCGGAGGAATATACTGTGCCGATTCAGGGTGACGGAGAGCATAGCTTTGAGCTTCAGCAAATGAAGAGAATGAGATATAGGTATCCATTAACCAAAGCATCTTTCCCCTTTGCAAAGCAAAATTTTTGCTGTCATCGACCAAAATGACATGAGGGCTCCGGGTCACTTTTATCAAATCCTTTTTATACCTTTCCGTAAAGGCATCCTTACTCGGAGCAATCTCTTTCAGATCTCTAAAACTTAAAATACGGTGAGCTACTTTTCTAAAAGAGAGACTTTGATTGGGAAAAACATGCAATTTCTCTAATAAATTAACATTTCGATCATGTTTACCTCCGCTGTAAAAGGAAACATTCACCCCTTTTTGAATAAGCAATGAAACCAGGGGTTCAACCCAATCATTTACGATGTAATTTTCTGCCCCCACTCTAATGATTCGCCGACCCTTCAGTGATTGACCCTCTTTGACGGAAGATACTAGAGTCCAATCTATGTCTAACACCACATGCATTTCATGATATTCAGTTGCTGATAAGGGTTTTAGAAAACCAAGGACGAATAAAAAATAGATCAATAATTGGAATGACTTAAAAACTAATCCTCCTTGGGAGGAATATTAAAGTAAAAGGTGCTACCCTCTCCTTCTTCAGTATGAACTCCAATAGTCCCTTTATGAGATTTTACAATTTTTTTGCATATAGCGAGACCAAGACCTACACTCGCTTCTCCTGCAGTCGGTTTCACACTGGTCTTTTTAAATTCTCCAAACAGGTCTTCTATCTCTTTTTCAGGAATTCCGGGCCCTTGATCTTTAACCGATAAACAGACATCTTCCCCATCGGGGAAAATGGAGATGATAATTTCTGTCTCTGTTTGACTGTATTTGATCGCATTAGTAATAAAATTATCTATTACCTGGCCAATGCGATCAATATCCACCATCACTTCATTAACTTCAGATATTTGCTTATTAATTTTTATCTTCTTATTAGAAGCGAGCATCTTCATAATTTCTAGACGCTTATCTAAAATGTCACAGAGGCTATGTTGCTGTATATCCAACTTGAGATTACCGCTTTCAATAACCGTTACATCCAAGAGATCATTAATTAAATTAGTCATCTCGCCTGAAATTCGCTTAATTCTTTCTAGCATTTCCATGGCGGTTTTCTTATCAAGTCCTTCTTGAGTTAACAAGAAAGTGGCCATGTTAATCCCATTCAAAGGAGCGCGTAAATCATGTGCTGCAATACCAAGAAACTTATTTTTCATCTCATTTAGTTTTTTAAGAGCATCTGTTTGCTCCAGTATTTCTATATTCTGCACCACTCGACAGTACATCTCTTCTTGATAATAGGGCTTGGTGAGAAAGTCATTGGCTCCTGCCTTAATAAATTGGGTAGATAAAACTCGAGAGTCGTTACCGGACAATCCAATAATAGCTAATTTATCCCGACCGAACTTACCTCTTAATAGCTTGGTCAGCTCGACCCCAGTCATTTCGGGCATATTATGATCAGTAATAATCAGTCTAATTTCTGGATGCTCTCTTAATACCTCTAGGGCTTGAGCCCCACTTTCGGCAGTATAAACCACAAATCTATAATTAATTAAACGCGCACTCACCTGTTTACGAGAAAAGGGACTGTCATCCACCACCAAGATAGAGTGATCCGGGTTTTTTTCAAGTCGTCTAACTATATCTACTAGGGTGAGAATACTGGTTTTATCCCCTTTGATCACATAGTCCATCACTCCTTTGGCAAAGAGCTGGTCTCTAATGTCCTCAGCCATTTTACTGGTAAATACCACCACCGGAACTTTTTTTCCCACCAAATGATTAATCAGCTCACTGCTATCCGATCCAGGTAGATAGAGTCCTGTAATGGCAAGGAGAATTTCATCCCCTTGATCCTCTATAATAGCCAGGGTTTCTTCTTCACTATCGGTAAAAATGAGCTCATGTGGGAGTTCTTTACCAAAATAATTCTTAAACATCCCCACAAAAAGTCTGCTATCTTCAACAATTAGGATTTTAGACGGTCGAGTATTTATTGTATTCATATCTATATATTGTAATGAAGTTTTTAGAGAATTGAAACCCGAATTATCCGAGTAATAGAGAACTTATAGGGTAAGGGTTGATTTTTTTGGCTGAATCTGCTTTATTAGGCAGCCAGTTTCAAATCTAGGATTAATCAAAAATAAACCTAAAATTAAATATAGTTACTATCATTTAAGATTCACGAAAGGGAGATGTAGATGAAACATGCAAATTTAAACGATTTTTTAACCCACACTAAGAACGAATACAGTGATCAAAAAGCTGTCACCGTAATTATGGGAAATGAGGCCTCTGATTTAGACAGTATGGCCTCCTCAATTTCTTATGCTTACCTATTAAACGAAGTTGCCAGCGATGACAGCAGACAGTTTGTTCCTGTAATGAACATTCCACGGAACGATTTCAAATTACGTACAGAAGCTGTATATCTTTTTGATGCTGCTGGCGTTGATTTAGATCAAGTTCTCTTTATGGATGATATTGATGTAACTAAACTGCAAGCTAACCAAGATACTAAAGTCATCATGATGGACCATAACCGGTTGTCAAAAGCTTGGTCAGCCTTTGAAAAGCAAGTAGATGGTATCTTAGATCACCATGCTAACGAAGAAATGTATGATTACTGCCAAAATAAAACTATTGAACCCGTTGGATCATGTATCACTCTCGTAGCTGAGCAGTATTTTAATCAGCAACCCCAAATGGTTGACGAAAAGGTAGCGACCCTTATGCTAGGAACCATTTTATTAGATACTGTGAATATGGATCCAAAAGCTGAGCGTGTCACACCTAAAGATGAAAAGTACGCTCGCCAATTGTTAGAAGTTGTGAGCCTTTCTCAACAAGAACTTTTTGATAAAGTTCAAGCTGAAAAATTTAACTGCTCTAACTTAGACACTCCAGATTTACTAAGAAAAGACTACAAAGAGTGGCAACTTGGAGACGTAAAATGTGGTATTGGTTCTGTTCTTCTTTCCTGCGAAGAGTGGTTCAAAAAAGATCAAGATATTGCAGGGCAATGTCAAGCTTATGCCAAGCAGCAAAATTTAGATGTTCTTTTTGTTATGGTTGCTTACACCAATCCAGGTTTCCAAAGAGAATTAGGCCTTTTTAGTGCCAATAAAGATCTTTATGACCGCACTTTAAACTACCTTCAATCAGAAGATCTCGGTCTCCAACTCAAAGATATTCCTTTACAGGGACAAAAAGAGCACCCAGACTTAAACCTCAGCTTTTTCAGCCAAGGCCACTTAGGTTATTCACGTAAGAAATTACAACCTAAGTTGAACGATTTTTATACAAAATAGTGAGAATCTAAGTGATGGGCTATTTTAATCTATCTATCAGTCTATTATTAGTATTACTATGTACGAGCTGCCGACCCGCTGATAACTCTTCTGAACTCAAGTTCTTGGCAGCAGAACAAGATAAAAGAAAAATAGCCCATTACCAAGATTCCCATTCCATCATATTCAAACAGCAATCCCCCTTCTATCTGATCAATAAAATTCACCGCTCCTTACGAATTAAATTGGATATAAAAGCATCCTGTCAGTCTGAAAGGATGCTCTCTCCATTCCATGCCCAAAATTTCGTTACTGACGCGCTACACAGCTGGATCCGCCCCATACTAGAAGAATTCCACCTCCCCAGAGTGCAACTTTACTCCCCCTTGTTTATTCAAGATTTTGAAGACCTGCTTATTGTTTTTGATTGCCGATATGACGAAGGGGGAAAATCTATTCCCTCTAACTTCCATTTTTATCAAGGAAGTAATCTTCCCCCTAAGATCCACCTTTTTCCCAAAATGGACCTCTCTTCTTTTCGAGGCAAAACCCTGGAAGACTTTCCCCTTTCCACCTTGATTCACGAACTGGGGCATGCTTTTGGATTAGCCGATACCTACATCATCCATGAGGATTGGACTCAAGATGGGGAAGTGGCCAAACACAATAGATCGAGTGATGACAACCCTAATTTATTAGGACTGCAACCTCGATCCATCATGAATGAAATTAAAAGATTTATTGAACCACAAAAGGATGATATTCAAGGTCTTTATTGGCTTTATCAATATTATGTAACTGGAAGAGCAGGACTTGATTCCTGCCCTCTAGGGTACTTTAATGAGAGTCTAACAGGCGGTTGTGTTCCTGGAAAATCAATATATCAAGATAAAAACTTTCAGGTGATTCTCAAACCTTTTCGCTCATCTCAACACTCAAACTACACTGCTGAAATTCCCTATTTTATTTCTCTCCAAGGCAAATCCACTAAAAATATTAATCAATTCTACAATCGGAAAATTAGAAGATGGGAGAATAGAAAGGAACTCTCAGTAGATTGGAAATTTGAAAAAATAACTAAATTCCCCACCTACTTTTCTATTCAATTGAGATCAGATGTTTACCATAGTAGAGAAGATCAAGATTATTATGGAAGGTTTTGTCATATTTATGATACCGAAAAACAAGCACCACTCACCTTTTTTGACATCCTAGATAAACAAAAAAAGAACCAAATCCTTAACCTTCTTCATCGCAAAGCTGGCCATGAAATTCATAATTTAGATATGGCATTTACCTCACTCTGCCCTGAGAAGAACGGCATTGCCTTTTATTTAAACATCGTTTATCCCCAAGAACTTGCTCCTTATCGAGTCTTTTTTAGTTATCAAGAATTGAGTAGAGTATTGAATCCTAGTT
>CAYFLR010000017.1:24877-33774 GCA_964343805.1 uncultured bacterium
ATGCACACTTTGAAAATGTACATTTGTAATTCAATTCCTACTTAATCAACCGCAGCGTCATTGACTTCCTAGACCAAATCACCAACACCACCAACCAGGTTGAAAGAATCAAAAGAGCAGGAAAAAAGAAGGGCGTCCCTAATAATATGGACCGTAATAAAGACAAAATAGAAGTGAGGGGTAAAAACCAAGCAAAGGTTTGAACCGCCGATGGCAGTTGTTCCAGCGGATAGAAAACCCCACTAAATAAAAACATAGGAAAGATCAGTAAAAACTGAGGATAGGCAATCATATCAATGGTGGGAGATTTAGCTGCCACTAAAAGCCCCATGGAAGCAAAAAGTAAACCACCCATTACACAAATGGGGAGCGCCAATAAAATCGACGGGAAGCTAAACAAGGAAAGTGCCCAACCTATGAGTAGAACTGAACAAGAGGCCATAAGAGACTTGGTCATATCCCACAAAAGTTCTCCCCAAAGGACTTCTGAAATAGTAATAGGAGTCACCGCTATAGCTTGGAATATTTTTTGATAATACATGCGAACAAAAGAACCGTAAGCGGCTTCAAAAAAGGATTGAAAAAGGAGAGTTTGTCCCACCATCCCGGCAAAAACAAATTGTTTATAAGGAATAGAGATTCCGCCAGTTTTGACATCTTCAATCATGCTGCCGAGACCATAGCCGAAGGCGAAAAGATAGAGCAAAGGTTCCACAAAAGTGGTCACAATTCCATAAACCATGCTCTTGCGAAACACATCAAAATAACGATGCCATACACAACGAATACCCCAAAATGAATCTCTAGTTGGAAGCAAGTTTGACCCCTGTTACTTTAAGGTAGACATCTTCTAAATTGGCAGGCCGTTGCCAACGAACACCTTGCCTGATTTCTTCCTCTATGGGCTCTGTTCCCATATGATCAACGATGAGCTGTTGAGGATTGTTGCAGTCATGAATTTTGCCACGGGCCATAATGGCCACTCGATCACAAATACGCTCCGCCTCTTCCATATAATGAGTGGACAGTAAAATGGCCATTCCCTTCTTTTTCTCTTCGTGAATAATATCCCATAAACTTCGACGAGCTTCGGGATCGAGTCCCGTGGTGGGTTCGTCTAAAATTAGAAGACGAGGATCAGCAATTAAAGAACGAGCCACTTGCAAGCGCCTTCTCATCCCGCCTGAAAGAGCCTCTACCGGCCCATCTTTCTTATCTTCTAATCCAAATCGTTGGAGCAGATGGATCGCTTTTGCTTTGGCCTCTTTAGTGGGAATACGAAAAAAGGAAGCATGTCGCACCAATTGATTAAGCAGAGTGAAATCTGTATCTAAAGTTTCATCTTGCTGACAGACACCTAAAGAAAATCGAGCCTTATGTGGGTCCTTATGGACATCAACTCCAGCTATTTTAACCGTACCGGTGGTGGGGGCATAAAACCCACTGATGCAATTCATAGAGGTAGATTTTCCAGCTCCATTGGGCCCCAATAGGCCAAAGCATTCCCCACTTGAAATAGTTAAGGTAATGCCTTTAACTGCTTCTACGGTAGGGCGGTTCTTGGGATAATAAGTCTTGGATAACTGATCCACTTCAAGTATGGCTCCTTTTTCTAGGGAGCGAGATGGTGTTTCACCCATTTTCCTACTTTGGTATATAATACTCTGTCATGTAAACGGTTGGCCCGGCCTTGCCAAAACTCAATGCGTTCCGGGATAACGCGATAGCCTCCCCAATGCTCGGGGCAAACTATTTCTTTTCCTTCATAAGATTTTTCAATCTGTAAAGTTCTCTGCACTAATTCTTTTCTTCCAGATATCACCCCACTCTGATTGGAAGCAAGGGCACTAATTCGGCTTCCCCGAGGTCGGGTGAGCCAGTACTTATTAGAAATATCATAATCCAGCTTTTCTACTTTTCCACAGATCCTTACCTGCCTTTCAGGAAACATCCAATGAAAAACCAAACAAGCGTATGGGTTGCTCTCTATTTCTCTTCCCTTATCACTTTCATAATTTGTATAAAAACAAAAATGTTCGTCTAGTATCTCCTTATAAAGCACCACTCGTGCAGCGGGAAGACCTTCAGCTGTAGTAGTAGCTAAGGTCATTGCATTGGGGTCATGAAGTAAAAAAGGAGGATACAAAGAACCTATAAAACGGCGACACATTTTTATAAAGGGTTGCACCGCCACTCTCCAGGCACTGGGATTAGGAGGAAGCCCCTCTTTAGCCACCGTGTACCACTCATGAAATTTTTCTATGGGATTATCAGGAAAACGATCGATTAGCTTTTCCACTTTACCAGCCTACCTTTTCAACAATAATTATAAATTTATAGATTATTAAATTCTTCAGGTACTTCAGAAGTTATTTTCAAATCACCACCAAATTGACGTATTTTTACCACATTATCTAGGGTTGTCTTGGCCGTGAATTCTATTTCAGAATCATGAGCTTTGGAAGAAACCACTTTGCAAACCTTCTGGACATAGGCAATTCCTTCACCTTGATCATAAGAAAACTTCACCACAAAAGAGACCATGTCTCTTTCAAAAAACTGAAAAATATGGTCCCTTAATGACTTAATATTATTCATATCTAAAGCACTTAAAGAGAAGGAGTCCCTATTCCCCCTGGTCACAACTTTAGGTAAAAACCGTTCATTAAAAGGAAGCAAATCCGTTTTATTAAAAACATAAATGGTGTCAATTTCAGAAGCTCCAATCTCCTGTAAAACCTCATCGGTAATTTCCACCTGATGCTCATAACCGGGATGAGAAATATCAACCACATGGAGAATCAAATCAGCAAAACAAACCTCTTCTAAAGTAGATTTGAAAGCTTCTACTAAAGAATGAGGAATTTTTTTAATAAACCCAACGGTATCTGAAACCAGAATTTTGGGACGAGTTCGAGGGTCCAAAACTCTAATTTTAGGATCAAGAGTCACAAAGAGATTGTTATCTGAAACAAATCCCGAATGAGTGAGACCATTCATAATTTGGGTTTTTCCAACATTGGTATAGCCCACTAGGGCTACTTTTAAGATCGAGTTTCTGGTTTTTCTTTGAATGAATCGCTCTTTCTTAATGGTCTTTAAATCTTTCTTAAGTTTTGCCATCCGGTCACGGAGTATTCGACGATCCACCTCAATTTGTTTCTCGCCCATTCCTCTACCGTAGAGACCTCCTTTTGCTCCTCTCTGACGTTCAAGGTGAAGCCACTTTCGCGTTAAACGCGGCAGCATATATTCGATACGAGCAATTTCAACTTGGGTCTTGGCTTCTTTGGTTTTGGCGTGCCGTTCAAAAATCTGCAAAATTATATCAGTCCGGTCAAGAACCATCACTTTACACACCGTCTCAATGTTTTTTAATTGAGCGGGACTTAACTCCTGATCGAAAACCACCACATGGACTTGGTGCTCCTCTACTTTATCATGAAGCTCTTGCAGTTTTCCTTGACCTACAAAAGTAGCTGAGTCATATTTTTTTCTTCTTTGAATAAGAGTGTGCTCCACTCCGTATCCACAGGTACCCACCAGATCTTTTAATTCATCTAAAGACTCATCTACTTCTGTTGGATCTTCTGTCTGTAATACCACTGAAACCAGTAATGCTTTATCCATTTATCCTCTACATATCCTTAGTAAATCGATTGGTTAAGCCACATTTTTCAAGTAAAACAAACTCTTTTTTGGTGAGAACGATTTGATGAGAGTAATGAAGACGTTCAAAGACAAGATTGCAGATAACTTCATCAGGTTTGAAAGAGGGTTGAACATCCAGAGTAAAGTCATCACCAAAGGTAGCCACATCTCTTAATAAAGAGCGCACTCTCTTGACGGTTTTCTGCAACTCCTGACCTTCAACCGTTTCATAAAAGTCAAAGTTCTTATTACGACTAGGAACGGCAATTTGTTCCATCAAACGAACCATTTGCCGATCATGTTTCAAACCTCGTCTCCTTTACTATTTGCAATGCTCTTTGACATATTGATGCGCCTTCTCAATGACGGCAAAGTTTTTCTCTAAGAGCTCTTTCTTTTTGAAATGCTTCGTGATCAAGGTGACTAAACGTTCCACTTCCATGACTCCAGTGAATGCTAAATAAGCTGTAAGCACCGCCATGTTAGCAGCTGCTCTCACGCCTAAGGACTCAGCAATTTCAGTCACTGGTATATAAACAGCGGTCACATCTTCACGCTCTACCTTACGATCTATAATGGCAGAATTGACAATGATTAGACCATCTTTTTCTACAATACCTTCAAATTCATCTAAGCTAGGTCTGTTCATAGCAATTAGAACATTAGGATTCTCAACCATGGGAGCCCCAACAGTTTGATTAGATAGCACTACATGACAATTGGCCGTTCCTCCACGCATTTCAGGTCCATAAGAAGGAAGCCAGGTTACGTTCAAGCCATGCTCCATTCCCAACAAAGAGAGGGTGGTTCCAGCCATTAAAACACCTTGTCCACCAAAACCAGCAATTCTGAGGCGCTGCTCTTTAAAATTATCAACAAAAGATTGATCATGAGGAAACATTTTATCAAGGTCTTTAAAACCGAGAACACTCATAATTTCATCTTCGGTAGGTTTCCCTTCGATTCTTGGCTTGTCGCCACGATCCTTGATTTCATCTTTAAATAACTTTACTGGAAAATAGGGCTCTACCACATCTTTCATATACTGCATGGCGTCCACTGGAGTCATTTTCCAACCCACTGGGCAAGGGGATAAAATCTCAACAAAGGAGAAGCCTTTTCGATCTTTTTGAGCTTTTAAGGCTTTGCCAATGGCCTTTTTAGTTTTCATGGTCCCTTTAATATCACTTAAAGTTACCCTCTCTACATAAACGGGAGCTTCCAAAGTTCCTACGATTTCACTCATTCTCATGGGGAAACCTTCGGTGGAAACATCTCGACCAAATGGAGTTGTAGTAGTTTTTTGTCCTTCCATAGTGGTTGGAGCCATCTGTCCACCCGTCATTCCATAGATTCCATTATTCACAAAAATAACGGTCATATTTTCACCACGGTTGGCTGCATGAATAATTTCCGCAGTACCAATAGCAGCGAGGTCACCATCACCTTGATAACTGATAACAATACTATCGGGATTACTTCTAGAAACAGCGGTAGCGATTGCAGGAGCACGTCCATGAGCCGCTTGAATATTTCCGCAGTTAAAATAATAGTAACCAAAAACTGAGCAACCAACAGGAGAGATAAATACGGTTCTCTCGCCAATTTCTAATTGATCCATCGCTTCTGCAATGAGCTTATGAATTCTACCGTGTCCACATCCGGGACAGTAGTGAGTTACATCTTTGTCACGTCCAGGCTTACGCTCAAATACGTCATAAAATCCTTTGGGTTTTTCCAAAACTTCTGCCATTATATTCTCCTATCACTTTAAGCAATATGTTTTTTATAAAACTCTTCAACCTTTTGATTCACTTCTTCTTGAGGAGGAACGGCTCCACCCATGCGACCATAAAAATCAGCAGGGACACGGCCATTAATCGCCAATTTAACATCTTGAATCATCTGGCCATTGGAAAGTTCGATGGCCATAAAAGCTTTGGCTTTGTCAGCTAATTCAGAGATTCTTTGAGAGGGAAAAGGCATTAAAGAAATGGGTCTAAATAGCCCTACTTTGTAGCCTTTAGCTCGCAGCTGATCTACCGTGGAATAGCTAATACGAGAAGAGATACCGTAAGAAACTAACACAAGATCTGCATCATCGACATGATACTCTTGATAACGCACTTCGTTCTCTTCAATGGTTTTATATTTTTTCTGGAGATGAATATTAACTTCTTCCAACTCTTCGGTACTCATTTTAATAGAAGAAATCAGATTATTGGAACTGTCTTTATCCGCATAAATAGCCCAATCTTGTCTTTTCACCTGCTTCACATGATCTGGAAATTGAACGGGTTCCATCACTTGACCAATATAGGCATCAGCCAAAATATATACGGGAGTTCTGTATTTTTCAGCGAGTTCAAAAGCTAAAATAGTATGATCACACATCTCTTGAGGAGAGTTAGGAGCGAGTACGGGAGCCTTATAATTTCCATGTCCGCCACCCTTTACAACTTGGTTATAATCTCCTTGCTCAGGCCAAATATTGCCAAGACCAGGTCCCGCTCTCATAACATCAATAATAACGCAGGGAAGTTCAGCACCAGCTAAATAAGAAACTCCCTCTTGCTTTAAAGTAATACCAGGGCTGGAAGAGGCAGTCATAACTCTTCGACCTGCACAAGCAGCTCCATAAGCCATATTCACGGCAGCCACTTCACTTTCAGCCTGAATAAAAGTAGCTCCTACTTTGGGATAGAGATTAGCACACATATGTACGATTTCACTGGAAGGAGTAATGGGATATCCATAAAATTGAGTACATCCTGCCAACAGTGACGCTTTAGCTATAGCTTCATTGCCTTTAATAAATTCTCTTTTCATTTTTTCCCCTTCTTCTCTTTCTTATAAACCGTGATCGTTGATGGTTCTGGACAAGCATAAAAACAGAATCCGCAGCCAATACACCCATCCCCTGTGTAATTTACATAGGTATATCCCAGATGGTTGATCTTGTCAGACATCTCTAGGACATTCTTGGGACATTCACTTACACACAACTCACACCCTTTACAATGCTCCACCGAAATCTCTACATAAGGACGCTTCTCATTCATTAACCCATACCTCCCTTTCGCCAAGGCGTTGCTAACTCTACTGCATATTTTTTTTGATATGCTGTGCTATAAAATATTCCCCAGCTTTGTAACTGGATCGAACCAAGGGACTGGCGGCAACAACTTTAAACCCCGCTTCGCGCGCCTGTTCCTCATATTTTTTAAATTGATCGGGGTGAATGTACTCTTTCACGGGATAGTGTTTTTCCGTTGGTCTTAAGTACTGGCCTATAGTTATAAAATCCACATCCTTAGCCCGTAATTCACTCATTGTTTCTAAAACTTCTTCCTCTGTTTCACCCATCCCTACCATTAAAGAGGATTTGGTATAAATAGTAGGATCTAGAGTTTTAATTCTCCCTAATAGCTCTAAAGAACGATCATAGGAAGCTCTGCGATCTCTAATCTCACCGGTAAGTCTTTTAACCGTCTCTAAATTATGTGAAATAACAGTTGGTTTTGCTTTTACAATAACCTTAAGAGGATCAAGCTCTCCTTTTAGGTCACCAATTAAGGTTTCTAATAAGGTATTAGGACACTCTTGTTTAATTGCCAAAATGGTTTTAGCAAAATGCTCAGCGCCACTATCTTCTAGATCATCTCGATCGACACTGGTAACCACCACATACTTAAGGTCAAGCTGACTCAATAAATGGGCTGTTTTATAAGGTTCTTCAGGATCAAGAACCCTCTTAGGGTTTCCAGTTTTTACATTACAGAATTTACAAAACCTTGTACATGTATCTCCCATGATCATAATAGTCAGGGTTTTCTGTTCCCAACACTCTGCAATATTTGGACATTTTGCCTCTTTACAGACGGTGGCCAATCCTAAATGCCCCGTCTCTTTTTTCAATTGAAAAAAACCCGGTGATGAGGGTAGACGAACCTTCAACCAATCCGGCTTTTTCTCTTTAATATCAATATGTTCCATATAAACAGCCTTAGCCTAGTTCATTTTTTCCTGTATTAAAACACGAGACCACCTTAAAAGCAAACATTGCTTATTGACACTTCTCCCCGAATAGTCTAGGACACTTGATAATCATGGTTAGATTTCAAATCTAATAAATACTTATATTGTAATCAATAAGCAAAGGGAGACTCTTGAATCAGCCAATCAAACCAATCGGACCGGTTCCTATCCCTGGTTTATGTCGCTTAGCGCCAATGGCAAGTATTTCTAATATCCCATTTCGTATAGTTTGTAAAGCCGAGGGAAGCTCTTTCCTTACCAGTGAAGAGATCAGTGCCAAAGGACTCATTCATAATGCCAAAAACACAGCTTCTATAGCCAATTTCTTACCTGAAGAGAAGCCTATCTCTATGCAGTTAGTAGGAGCAAACCCTCAAGAGCTCGCTGATGCGGCAATAATTCTTCAAGATAGAGGTGCTGATATTGTGGATCTAAATATGGGCTGCCCCGTTAAGAAAGTGGTCAAAACTGGGTCAGGATCCGCCCTTATGAGAGACCCACAAAAAGTCCATGAAATTCTAAAAACAATGAGAAAGGCTATCAAGGTTCCTTTCACCATTAAAATAAGAGCAGGTTGGGATGACAATAGCATTAATGCACCTGAAATTGCCCATATTGCAGAGGAAGAAGGGGTCGACGCCCTCACCATACATGGTCGGACCAGAGCCCAAGGTTACTCTGGAACAGCTAACCGATCCATTATTAAGAAAGTTGTTGAAAGCGTTCAAATACCTGTAACAGGAAACGGAGATGTGCAAAATTATCATGATGCCATTAAAATGAAAGAGCAAACCGGTTGTAATGATGTAATGATCGGTAGGGCAGCACTGGGTGCCCCATGGTGTTTCAACCCTGACTTTATTAACCTAACTCCAGAAGGACAGAAAGCCCATAAATTGCAAGCAATTGAATACCATATGCAGTTGATCCAACAATATCTAGATGAGAGGTTTGGTCTTCTGCAAATGAAAAAACATCTGTCTTGGTACTCAAAAGGAATTTATAACTCCACTGAATTTAGAAAAAATGTTTTCTTCTTCAAAACCCCAGAGGAGCTCCTCGAATCCTTCCGTAATTTCTGGAATAGGTCAGAAGTTTAAATTTTTTGATTATAAATTTGAGATAAAACAATCCCTGCCGCCACAGAGACATTGGTGGAATCCATGGAGTTTTCAATAGGGATTCGCATCAACTTATCACACTTTTTC
>CAYFLR010000017.1:33945-41072 GCA_964343805.1 uncultured bacterium
TTCCCCCTGCATATCAAGGCCAACAATCCAATACCCTATTTTTTGCAATGCCTCGCTGGCCCGATTGATATTCTTAACCGAGACCAAGGAGACATGATCTACCCCCCCTCGGGCAACTCGAATTACCGATGAAGTGAGTGATACCTGCCTTTTATCAGGCAACAGAATATAGGGAACTTTAAAACAGGCTGCAGAACGAATAATCGCCCCTAAATTCTGAGGATCTTCTAAATGGTCCAAGATGATAATGACAGGAAGATCATTGGTCTGCTGTAAATTGGAAAGAAACTGATCCCAAGAGCAAAAATAATCATTATAATTTTCTGATTCAGAAGAGTTTGGATTTTTTTTCATTGCTGCTGTTGGTTTTGTTTGTCCATTTCCACTACCAGACCTTCGATCTCTTTAGCGTCTTTGGGTGGCATAAATTCTCTCACCTCAAAAAGGATAAACTCTTGAAATTCTGTTAAGAAATGAAAAAGGGCGTCCAATGCTTTGGTACTGATTTTACTTCCCACCTGGATTCCCTGTAAAAGATTCGCCTTGGCTAAAACTCCCGTATTAGCAAACTGGAGGTCGCCAAAGCGGGTAAGGAGCTCATTTTTATCATTTTTCAAAAAGGTATCAATTTGCTCCACCAATTCAGGTTGTTTGGTTTTGATAAATTGATGCATCACTGAAAAAATGGAGTTTTTCTGGTCAATAGTTAAATGAGCTTTACGATTTAACTCCTCCTGGGTCACCGCCGCTGTGTTAAACACATCATAGTCTGAGCACGTTACAATTCGTTTAGTCATCAGATAATGAGTTACAGACATAATATAAGCATGTGAAAGCTTTGAAGCTTTTAAAATATCTTTTTTAGTGGGGTTTTTTCTTAAAATGGATATGAACTCCTTGTCAAAATCAGTCAGCCCCGTATCGTTTATTTCATCGGGCACCTCAAAAAGGCTATCCTCATTAGTTTTTTTATCAAAATCCGAGATATTCAGACCCTTTTTAGCGGATGTATTGATAAATGTTTCTGTGGGTTTATCTAAGCGCAGGCGAATGAAACGACTGTGAGAGGTTTCATCAAAAAACACATCGGCATTATCCATAAAGAAGATGGAATTCACTAACTCTTCTACCTGAGTCCGCATAGCTTGGAAGAGTTTAAAATGGTTAAAAACTCCGGATTCCACAAGAATTCCACCAAACCTTTTTCCTTTAGTTACCTGCACACTGGTGCTGGCCAATTCCATCACGGTGATAAAACCCTTTCTATAAATAACTTCACCGAGACGATCATCCTTTTGATTGGATCTGGCAAAAACAATGATTCCTTTTTCAAAAAAGATCGATCTTTGCACATCACCGCTTTTAAAAATAAGCTCTCCAGATAACTCATTTTGAGCAACCGACAACATA
Organism: uncultured bacterium; assembly: GCA_964343805.1. Lineage (GTDB taxonomy): Bacteria > Bdellovibrionota_B > Oligoflexia > CAYFLR01 > CAYFLR01 > CAYFLR01. Next base: position 35,356 of record CAYFLR010000017.1, read on the forward strand.
ATTCCCTGAAAAGCCTCTTGCTTAACTCCTCCTTTTAATAAAAAGGCGGCACTCGCTCCTTCAGCTTCTCTTAAGATGACTGCCTTTCTGTGAAGAGGATCCACCTCCAGTTTCAGATGAGCCTTCTGCTCAATTTTACTTTGGAATTTTTTTAATAGATCGAGAGTTTGATCGAAATCGATCAAAGGTGCACTGGTTTCTTCAGCCAAAATTTACCCCTTTGCACTTTTGGTATCTATGCCATACTGCTTCATCTTTCGATGCAAATTACTGCGCTCCACTCCGATCACCTCGGAGGTTTTAGTGATATTCCATTCATTTTGATCCAGCTTTTCTAAGATGAAACGCTTCTCAAACTGGATTTTGGCCTCTTTCATAGTGATATTTTCTTCAGCAATAGCACCCACAGAAAAAGAGCCTTCTCTAATATTCAGAGGAATATCTTTCACTTCTACAGTTTTGCCTCTAGACATAATGATAATCCGTTCTACAAAATTTTTCAATTCCCGAACGTTTCCAGGCCATCCATATTGCAGTAAAATTTCCATAGCTCCCTTGGAAATTTTCTTCTGAGGAATTCCTAAATCTTTTGAAAAGGCTTTCAAAAAATGGTTTACCAGCTCTTGAATATCTCCTTGTCTTTCTCGCAAGGGGCTTAAATGAAAAGGGATCACATTAAGCCTATAGTAAAGGTCTTCACGGAAGTTCCCCTTTTTAATCTCTTCCTCTAAATTTTTATTGGTGGCAGCGATCATTCGAACATCCACTTCAATGACCGTTGACCCACCCACTCGCTCAAAGGATTTTTCTTGGAGGATTCTTAAGATCTTGGCTTGAGTAATTAAGCTCATATCACCAATTTCATCCAGCAGTAAGGTTCCTCCATTTGCGGCATCAAACTTTCCTTTCTTTTGGTGGGTCGCACCGGTAAAAGCTCCCTTTTCATGACCAAAAAGCTCACTTTCGATGAGTCCTTCAGGAATAGCAGCACAATTAACCGCGACAAAGGGCTGATCACAACGGCTACTATTCTCATGGATAGTATTAGCCACCACCTCTTTACCAGTTCCATTTTCTCCCGTAATTAATATACTACTGTTTGTAGGTGCTGCCAGCTTGAGCTGCTCCTTGAGCTGCTTCATAAATTCAGAGTCACCAATGAGTTGATGTCCTCCCTTTTGTTTGATCTTCTTCTTAAGAGCTTTATTTTCTTCTTGCAAGGAATGGTGAGCTAAAGCATTTTGAACAGATATAATCAGCTTATCGAGTGATATGGGCTTTTCTATAAACTCGTATGCCCCCCATTTAGTGGCTTTTACCGCTGTCTCGATGGTGCCATGACCCGACATGATTACAACAGGAAGGTCAGGATGATCTACTTTAATTTTTTTCAACACTTCTAGACCACTGATCCCCGGTAACCAGATATCTAATAGCATTAAATCAGGCATCTCCTGACTTACTCTTTTCAGAGCTCTCTCTCCAGAAGTAGCTGTAACCACTTCATATCCTTCATCAGTTAAAATACCTTTAATGGTGGTACAAATGGTGACTTCATCATCAACCACAAATATTTTTTTCATAATCCATCCATGTTAACTCTGGTTTTGAATCGAACCGTAATCGGTGTCTTTTCTATCACTTTCTGAACGACTCACTGAATGATACCCTACCGGCAATTCTATAAACATTTTGGTTCCCTTAGGAGCATTATCCTCCACTCTTACATAACCATGATGATCGGCTACAATTTGATTCACAATGGCCAACCCTAAACCGGTTCCTGATTTCTTAGTGGAGAAATAGGGTTCAAACATCTTCTGTTTGACTTCAATAGGGATACCTTTGCCGGTGTCTATCACACAAATACGAGCAATTCTTAAAATCTCATTATAGTCACTTTCGACAATAATGTCTCCTGTTCCTGAAATGGCGTTAATCGAATTGCTTATAAAGTTGATTAAAACTCTCTTTATCTGCTCCCGATCAAACATAAAATTGGGTATTTTCCCCTTCAACTCAATATGAAATGTCAAATTGGGGTGGTTTTTTGAGTACATATTCACAATTTCATCAATTAATTCATGAATATTATTCAAACGGGGATTCACCGTAGGAAGTCGAGCAAATTTGGAAAATTCATTGACCAACACCTTAAGATCATCCACCTGCTCAACGATCATTTTGGTGCATTCATCCAGGAGCTCTTGATGGGGTTGTTCTTTGGAATTGCCTCCTAAAAATTTTCGTCTTAAGCGTTGTGCAGAAAGCTTAATCGGCGTCAGAGGGTTTTTAATTTCATGGGCAATTCTCCTTGCCACTTCTCGCCATGCAGCCATCCGTTGAGCTTTGACCAGATCGGTCATATCGTCAAATACCACCACCATACCCATATATTTTTTAGCCTCGTCTCGTAAAACTTCTACACTGAGAGCCAGACGATACTCTTTATCTTTCACCTTAATATTGATCTGTCTTTTGATAAATTCGTTCTCTTGATGATTGAGCTCTTCCAATAATTCACTGACCAATTCTTGATGACCTGGCTGGGTGATTACATCCTTTAAGTTTTTGCCAATCACCCGAGTGGGATTGATTCTTAATAAACTGGCTGCCGCTTTATTAATGGTTTGAATACGGCCTTTCTTACCAATAGAAACCACTCCGGCAGTCACATTAATAAGTACCGCCTCCATGTAGGTTCTTCTTTGTTCAATCTCTTCCGATGTTTTGGAAAGCTCATCATAGGCTTTTCTTAGATCAGATTGACTGTCTTTTAAATCACCCGCCATCTTGTTAAAAGATCGCACTAAGGTTCCCATTTCATCATTGGTTTTAATATTGATATGAACGTCCAGATTCCCTTCCGCAATTTGGTCGGTGGCCTCCGCCAAGGTCTGAATGGGTATGGTAATCTCCCGAGCTAAATAAAAACCGAGCCACACTGCCGAGAAAATAATGAGCAAGGTCATCATGGCAAGTAGCACAAAATAGCCTGATTTAATTACATTCTTACGCGGTTTAATGTCACTAAAAATCCCCTCAATGACATTGAGTTTTTCCACCCACCGATAGCGCACAAAGTCATAGACCACCAGGGTGCCAATCACCTCCTGACTTTTGTGTTTACGGATGGGTTCGTAGTGAATAAGAAATTCCCCTTTGTTCACATTTAAAATGGTGTTATAGGGTTTTCCCTCATTTCCTGATCGAATGCCTTCCTGATCTTTGGCAGTCACTGAGGCAATATTGATATCACTGTTCACCGAAGACTCGATGGGTTTCTTTTTACCCTTTAAATAAATGCGGGCTAATTGAATTTCATGCACATAACAAAAACGGTTAAACAGTTGCATGAAATGCTTATTGTCCTCCTTAACTATATAATTGAAGGCACTCATCTCTTTGGAAAATTTCTTTGACCACACCTCCAATCTCTGAAATGAATCGTCATAATAATACTGCACCACATTTCTTAAATTCTGCAAAGATTGACTGATATTGGCAGAGAAGTATTTTTCTAAACTGTTATTAATAAACTGAGTAGAGATATAAAAAAGAAGAACAGTGGGAATGATAGAGAAAAATAGGAAAACTAAAACTAATTTGGCTCGGAGTTTAGAGCCCAGTTTCCCTCTTTTGATCTCAATGATTAATTTAACTAAGTTCCGGAAAATAAGGAACAGCAGCACAAGGATGAGTACAATATCAATATTGACCAGACCAAGAAAAATGATCTTAGAGAAAAAATCTCGCGGAATATTGAGCCGCTCCACCGCATGAAAAATATACTTTTCGAAATAACCCAGACCGATGAGACTGCTGATGGTAATTAAAATAACCGCAATCTCCCGCTTCCGTCGCCTCTTTTCAGTTTTCCTATGAAGCTCGGTTAAGCGGGGATGGTCGATATATTTTTTTTCATGATCCTGAAGCGGCATGCCAATCCTTGCCTATTTTTGCCAATCCTTCTCAGGAAAAAGTTTTCTCAAAAAGAGCTCTTAATTTTTCATCTTTTCTTAAGAGATCCAATGTGTAGTCTGCATGATTTTCGGCATATCCGTTGCCAATCAGCATGGTGACAGCACTTCCTATTCCTTCGGCAGCCAAGGCTGCGGCGGTAAAACTAGTGGCCATACTAAAGAAATAAATAATACCTGAACCTTTAGTAGCTAAAATAGAAGCCGCCTCAGTTCCGGCAATATTCACCACGTTGATTGTTACATCAGCCATTTGATTATTCGTCAATTCACTCACGGAATTGAAAACCGCAACTGGATCAGTGGCATCAATTTGCACCGCATGATCACAGTATCCAAGATCTTTAATTATCTTCATGCTGGAATCAGAACGTCCCATTCCTATAATTTTACCCTTAGGACCTGCTTTCTCTCTAGCAACCTGAGAGCAAAGAATACCAGATTTCCCCGCTGCACCTAAGATAACTACCGTGTCCCCCTCTTTTACTAATTGATCAGTTTGAGGAGCTGCACCCGCTACATCTAAAGCAGCTAGCACCAGATTCTCTGGTATATCTTCTGGGATTTTGGCGTAAATTCCAGAGTCAAATAGTACCGCTTGACCTTCGATCTCCACTTGATCAGTCTCTTTTCTTAGACCAATAATTTTATCAATTCGAAGTGGAGTCAGTGTGAGTGAAACCAAAGTCGCAATAGAATCTCCTGGTTTAATCTGGTCTACATCACTGCGATTTTTACCCACCTTATTGACGGTTCCTAAAAGCATTCCACCAGAGCTAGTCACTGGATTGTGGTGTTTACCACGTTGGTTTACAATTTCCAAAACATGGGATTTGATCTTTTCATCATCATCCTCACAAGCTTTACGGATTTGATGAAAACTAGCGGAATCAATGTTCAACATTTTCACATCGATGAGCATCTCTGTGTCATCTACTTGACTCATATCATTGTTTAATTGCCAAGCTGCTTGGGGCATTACACCCTCTGGTTTAATTACACGATGAAAACCAAATCTTCTATTTCTTTGATCACTCATAATTCCCCCCCTGTACGCTCAACCATAGTCGTAACAACATAATTTGCGACCTCCGATGGTAAGGTATGAATACCAAACCCGGCATCAAAACCCAGTTCTAATGCCAATTTATGACTAATCCGAGGTCCTCCAATAATAAGCAAAGTCTCTTGCAGTTGCTTCTCTTTTTGAAAGCATTTCAAAAGATCTGTTAAATTGTAAATATGTACATCTTTCGCCGTGACGATTTGAGAAACTAAAACCGCATCAGCCTTTTCTTGAATAGCTCTTTTTACCAATTCTTCATTAGGAACTTGAGCTCCTAAATTGATCGCTTTTATTTCACTATATCGTTCCAGGCCATAATCACCATGATATCCCTTCATGTTCATAATGGCATCAATACCCACCGTATGAGCATCTGAGCCGGTGGTTGCACCGAGAATAACCACCTTTCTTTTCAGTTTTGTCTTTATAATTTGGTTAATCTCTTCCCGACTGCGGGTCACCACTTCAATTTGCGGCACTTCAATTTTGTTAAAATCCACCTCATGCTTGCACTTCCCATAGGCCACAACAAAGGAAAAACCTTCACCAATGGACTCCAGATGGGTGATAAGAGGCTCCTCTAAACCCATTTTTATAAGGAGCTGGGTTGCAGCTTCTTTTGCTTCAGGTGAGGCAGTCACCGGTAAGGTGAAACTCACTTGCATTTTTCC
>CAYFLR010000017.1:41082-55203 GCA_964343805.1 uncultured bacterium
TAAAGTATCGCCATAAGGTTTAAGATGCTTTAATTGATCATTATTCATCGTCTCTCTCACTCTTCTAAAAAAGACAGCATGGGATTGTAGTATTCATTGTTTTTCAAAACCACACCCTCAAGACCTTTGCCTCCCTCTCTGGTTCGAGAGATTCCTGCAAAACTTGCATCTGCAATCGCCTCATAAAGACCTTTTTCTTTAATCTCCTTCAACTGAAAAATGGCATGATCCATCAAGAACTGCATTCGATCTTTTATTTTGCCATCAGACTTAAAGGATATTTCATTTTTCAAGGTTTTGGCGGTTCTAAACACATAATCTGCATTTTGAATGGCGAGTGCTCGATCCATAGCAAAGGGAGTGTGAATTTGCTCTGTCATCATTCCAAGTAAAACAATATCCTGTTCTGTAAGAAGCGCGGTGAGATTAAAAAATCCATTATGTAAAAAACCCTGGAAAACATCTCCTGTCATATAACGAGTGGGAGGCATATATTTTAATGGAGATTTGGGAAACAGTTGTCTTACTAGGAGAGCTCCCGCCATCTCATTCACAAAAGAGTCTTCCATGGCTGGGTCGATTTCGAAAGCATGACCAAGACCCATTCGATTCTCATTCATGCCCGCTTTGAGAGCAAACTGCTCGTTTATCAACTGACTGGTTACCACCTGATACCCTACTTCCATTGCATCAGAAGTGGTTAAATAGTTATCTTCGCCGGTGTTAATATACATATCATTGTGAGCACAAATCAGCCGAGATATATACTGGTCTATGAGGGTTCTTCTCATGTTAATATCACGAAATAAGATCCCATACATGGCATCATTTAACACCATGTCCAAACCTTCCACCGCCCCTAAATAAGCAATCTCAGCCATACAAAGACCAGAGGAGTAATTCACCAGATGAATGTAACGCCCTAGCTCTTCGCCTGCCTGATCAAGAATCTCTCTGATATATCGAAAATTCTCTTGGGTAGCATAGGTCCCACCAAAGCCCACAGTGGTTTTTCCATAGGGAACATAATCGAGGAGACTTTGCGCGGTGCTTCTTATAATAGCTATGATATCTGCACCTTGTTCTGCCGCAATGCGTGCTTGCACACCATCTTCTTCAATATTGCCAGTGGCTACTATCAAATATTTCCAAGGTCCTTGGCTAGGCTTCACCTGGTTTTTGAAATCCTGCCTTTTTGCCAAACTCTCCTTCATTCGATCCTGCCCTGCTTTAACAAATGGATCAAGAAAGGTCTCCACTTCACCTAAAGGAGATTTGGGGATATCAAAAACAGGAAATTCTTTCTCACAATACTTGGTAGCCAAAGCAAGAGGACTCTCTATTTTGTGATGAAGGAGGGCATTTCCTATATGATAAGCGATCCCATCACTCAAAGCCCCCTTCTTAAGCCCATCGTCTACCAGTTTATTCACTAGAGGTGCTCCCTCAGAATTTGCTCCTTCCACCCCTAGAAATCGAGCCACGCATCGCTCAATTCCCACCGTTGTAGAGGAGACAATATCTTCGTAGACGTTTTCAACGATATCTTTAGCCAAAGCTCTGGCTTCTTTTACCTGTTTTTCAGGAATAAAGGGAAGTTGAGTTTCCTTCATAGCAATTCTTACTCTCCATCCTCGTCATAACAAAACTAATCCGGAAGTTATCTTACATATTTATATAGATAGAATCCATTAAATTCCTGGCAATAAAAAAATGGAGTATGGAGAGTGCTGTCTGATCTCTATTTTAGTCTCTGGCATCTACAATTGAGACGGTCTCAGCCACTGAAACCAGATCACCTTCCCCTTTTTTCCATTAATAATATGTGTTATGATAAAAAAATGGTTGGTAAAAGTAATACAAACTCAACATCTAATGACAGCGACGAGAAGAAAGGAGCTAAAATTCTTTCCTTAGCAAAATCAGCAATAACCAGAAGTGTAGAGCTCGCCCTCACCGAAGAGACTCTGCGTATGGTACAGGATTTAAAAAAACCCAAAGAGGTCATGAGCCTACTCGCAGACCAAGCAGAGAAGGGAAAAGACGAAGTGATGAAAATCATCACTCAAGAGATTTCCAAAATGTTTGCCAAGGTGGACTTAAAAAAAGAGATGCTCACTTTTTTTGAGGATTACCAAATCAACCTGCATGTAACTATCACCCCTAGAAAAAAAACCAGGCGGAAAAAGAGAAAGGTGAAGCCAAAAACCTAATTCCTGGTACAGCCTTTGCTTATGATGTAAATCATGAGCAGTTCTTTTTATAAACATCCCTTCCTTATACCCATTATTGCCGGATCTTTCTGTGTAGTAGATTTTATCTATTGCAATCACCAACTTCCATTTGAGTACTTTTTTCTCATTCTAGGTATTTGGGTTTTTTGGCTAGGGATTCTTCATAAAAAGCTGGCTCTTTTCATTTTCTTGCTGACACTCTTCCACCTATTACAATTAAATAACTCACCTCTTCCCAAAAAAACCAAGGAAGATAAATTCTCCCTGTCGAGGGTGGATGCCAGCAGAAACCATATCTCATCCCAATTCCAGCAACACCCCCATATCAGAATCCTTATAGATGTTTTAATTCTGGGTTTTAAAAAATCCCTCTCTCTTAAATTACAGTTTCAATTAAGGCAGTTAGGCATTGTTCATCTCTTTGTCATTTCGGGAGTGCACCTGATCTTTGTAGTGGGGTTTATAAAAATAATCATTCGTCCTTTACTGCTATTTATCTATTTTAAGTTAAGCCTTTTCAAAAAATATCTTCCCTTTCTATTAGAAACTGCCCTTCTTTGCAGTGGAGCTCTCCTCTTCACTCTTCTTTCCGGTCTTCAAATACCGACTTTAAGAGCCCTCACCTTCTATCTAATGGGGCAAATGTTAAAATGGCAGGCCAAAAAACCGGCCTACTTTCACAACCTATCTCTCACCATTTTAATCGTGCACACTCTTTTTCCAGCTCTATTGATCAATATCTCTTGGTTACTCTCTCTCATCGCAGCCACTAGCTTTATTGCCCATAATCAATTTATCCCTAACCCCCAAAAAAGTACTTATTTTAAGTTATTTATTCGCCCTATGTACATCTCGCTGCTCACCATTAGCTGTCTCATGCCCGTCTCTCTCTATTTCTTTGATCAGATTAGTTTTTGGGGATTTATCCACAGTTTTTTGCAAGGTGCCATCATTGGTTTTATAGTTCTCCCCCTCCTCTTGCTACTTACGATAATTGCTCTTTGTGGGCTGACTCCTGCAATCCATATTCCCTTACAATTAATAGAAAAGCTGGCCGGTATTTGGCTCCACTCTCTCTCTTCCTTACCCAAACAAAATTGGCTTATTTTAGAAGGAGATCAAAAGCAAAATGGGGAGGGAGTTTTTCTTTTTTACCTCATTTTGTTTTGCTTTTTTGTTTGGCTAGATCAAAAAAAATCCCCCCAACCCGAGGGCTGAGGGGATTCAATAAACATTTTTAAATGTCGAAAGTTTTAGGACTCTTCAAACTCCGCATCTACAACATCGTCATCTTTCTTGTCTTTAGTTGCATTTGGTTCCGCTTGATCGCCTTGAGGACCAGCTCCCGCTGCACCTTCAGCACCCGGCTGTTGAGACTGCTTGTATATTAATTCAGCAATTTTATGAGATTCAGTTTGTAAAGCTTCCATCGCAGCTTTAATCTCTTCGGTGTTCTCAGTTTTCAAAGTCTCTCTTAACTTAGCAGACTTTTCTTCAATTTGAGAGGCCACATCAGGAGGAACTTTATCTTTATTTTCTTTGAGAGTTTTCTCTACCTGGTAAAGCATTGATTCAGCATTATTACGAGTTTCAATACTCTCTTTCTTTTTCTTATCTTCTTCTGCATGAACTTCAGCGTCCTTAACCGCTTTATCGATTTCGTCATCAGATAAACCGCCAGTGGCTTGAATAGTAATCTTTTGCTCTTTGCCAGTACCTAAATCTTTGGCAGAAACATTTACCACACCATTGGCATCAATATTAAAAGTTACCTCAATTTGTGGAATTCCGCGAGGAGCAGCAGGAAGATCAACAAGACTAAAACGACCTAATGTTCTGGCATCACTCGCCATCTCACGCTCACCTTGTAACACGTGGATTTCAACACTGGTTTGATTGTCAGCCGCAGTGGAGAAAATTTGAGATTTCTTGGTAGGAATAGTGGTGTTTCTCTCAATAAGTTTAGTCATCACTCCACCCAAGGTTTCAATACCAAGAGAAAGAGGAGTCACATCTAATAAGAGAACATCTTTTACATCACCAGCTAATACACCCGCCTGAACAGCAGCACCTAAGGAGACCACTTCATCAGGGTTTACAGACTTATTAGGATCTTTACCAAAAACTTGCTTGATTTTCTCTTGAACTAAAGGAATACGAGTGGAACCACCCACTAAGAGGACCTCATCGATTTCGTTGATTGAGAGTCCCGCATCCTTGATAGCATTTTGACAAGGCTCTAAAGTAGATTCAACAATAGTCGCAATCAGCTCTTCAAACTTAGATCTTTTTAAATTAATGGCTAAATGTTTAGGGCCACTGGCATCAGCAGTAATAAAAGGAAGATTAATCTCAGTTTCTACTGCGGTTGAAAGCTCTATTTTCGCCTTTTCAGCAGCTTCTTTTAATCTCTGCATGGCCATTTTATCAGCGGAAAGATCAATGCCACTGTCTTTTTTGAATTCAGCAGTCAAAAACTTGATAATCTCTTCATCTACATTGTCTCCACCTAAATGGGTATTTCCATTAGTGGAAAGCACTTCAACTACATTTTCACCAACTTCCAAGATAGAGATATCAAAAGTACCGCCCCCAAAGTCATAAACAGCAATCTTCTCATCTTTTTTCTTATCCATTCCATAAGCAAGAGCTGCTGCGGTTGGCTCATTCACGATTCTCTTTACTTCTAAGCCTGCAATTTTACCAGCATCAATAGTTGCTTGACGTTGAGAGTCATTAAAATAAGCGGGCACTGTAATAACAGCTTCTGTAATTTTCTCACCCAGGTAATCTTCTGCAGAGGCTTTTAATTTTTGTAGAACCTTAGAGGAAATTTCTGGCACGGAAAGATCTTTTCCCTGAATTTCCATGAAACACATGCCACCACTGCCTTCTTTAATCTTGAAAGGCATTTTACCTGCTTCTTCAGATCTCTCATTAAATTTACTCCCGATAAAACGTTTCGCAGAGTAAATTGTGTTAGTTGGGTTAGTTACTGCTTGCCTTTTAGCAACTTGACCAACCAAGGTTTCATCATCTTTAGTTACCGCAACAATAGAAGGGGTTGTTCGACCACCCTCAGAGTTTGTAATAATAGTAGGTACGCCACTCTCCATAACGGAAACTACTGAATTCGTGGTTCCTAAGTCGATTCCGATTATCTTGCCCATTGTCTCCTCCATTTATATTAAGCTATTTAGCTTCAATTACTGTAGAAACTAAAGGTAAGCATCACTTAAAATTTGTCAAGAGAAGGATGAGCTTTTTTTGAAAGCTTGCCTCAAATGACGAGATTCGGTAAAATAAAATCAACCACTTAATAAGTTTAGAAGGTTTTTTAATCTTTCAATGGAACCATAGGACTGACCCATGAGAGACATGCTATGCCCCAAGTGTAACAATGCCATAAGTTACCACGTGGACGATTATGTTTACATTTGTGACTACTGCTCCACCACCTTCTGCCTTAATGATCATGGTGATAAGCAACGTATCACTGATCACTTTATCTTACCCAACCGCTATGATGTGGAGAAATCTCGCCAACGATTCTTTGATTATCTTACTCGAAATTTCCACAAAACTGTCTTGGTGAACAAAGAGTTTTTTATTAAAAAAATCTTCGGTAACCTCATGCCATATTGGGTGGTGTCTTTAGAAGCTAATACCACCTGGGCTGGTCATAGCGAAAAAAAGCATATTGCCGAAGGTTTAGATGATAATAACAGTGTTAAATTTGCCTTAGAGTCAGGGTCATTTAACAAGAAGTACCGATGGAGCATCCTCGCACGTAACAATATCACTGAGTTTTGGGGTTTAAGCCGACTTCATGAGATCAGCGACCCGATCCACATAGACTGGGATGGTTTCTCTTTTGATGAAAATCTGGGTAAGAATGATAATGCTGAGAAAAGTCTGTACGAGCAGCGCGAATTTTTTAACACCAAATTTGGAAAAGGGGTTCCCATTATGGCGCCCCAATCCGATGAACGCAATGCCATAGAAAAAACTAAAGAACAATTGAATGAGTTTCATCGTAGAATTGCTAAAACCATGGTCGGAGAACTCAATGAATACCGCACTTCATTTGAAATTGCTGGTATTCAGCTCATTCACATCCCCCTTTGGCACATCTGTTATGTGTATAGACCCGCAGGATTACTCAAATATTTTTATAAATCCACTGAAAAATGGGCCCTTTTAAATGGTTGCACAGGCTCCATTATTCAATTTGAACACCCCATGAACAAAGACGACAAGGTGTTTATTAATCTTTTTATCTCTCTCTCTTTTGCCGCCCTGTTTGCAGTGCTCGGATTTAATATTAGTCCCCTCTTCTTTATTCTCACCGTTTTTCTTGTGATAATCACTAGTTTATCAGCGGTTAAATCCTATGGGGTCCGAAAGCGAGATCCAGATCTTACTCCTGCGCCGGTTTCAGAACAGCCGGCAGAACCCGCTCAATAATTCCACATTTCTTTCATCTCCCGCTAACTATTTAGTTAAAAAACAGTTTTTTACCATTCCTAAGCCTGGTATAATTATATACCGATAATAATAATATCAGTGGGACTAGGCTTATAATTTAAACCCAAACCCAAAAAGCATGGGGTCTAAATAGGGGGAAATGCTTGTGGTTCAATATGTTTCAAACCAAAAGGGTTCGTTTATTGTCACCGCTTTACTACTTAGTATGGCATTATTAATTACGGGCTTAGGTCTAATAAAGTATGTATCTTTCAACCGGACTCAGACCACGAAAACTCTGAAATCCAGCAGTGAGGAGACCACTCTTACCAATATCCATCAGCTCCTCGCCAAAGAGATCTCTGGAGGACATAGTACACTGTCCACCTCTTCAGGAAAAGACCTACAGACAACCATGTACAATTTTTTCTACACTAACGTATTTGGTTTCGACAAAGAAAATATTAAGGCGGCTGACTCAGAAAAGAGTTTTACCTGGTGGGATGCAGAATCTTTAGATAAAGATGACTCTTTAGATCCGCCAGAGCCAGACCATACCCTTTCTCTCAGATATAAAAGTGGTGAAAATTCAGAAATCTATCTTCCCTCAGTAGGTGGCAGAACTCTAAATTTAAAAACCATGCTCGTCTCCTCGCCTTATAATTTCTTTCAATGCGCACTCCATCCAGCTTGTAACGTAGAATCTACAGGACGACCAGCATCTCCTTGGTCAAAGTATTTCTTCGAGCACTCCATCAACGGAAAAGAAGATTTTAGGATATTAGATGTCAACGACCCCTATGATTTTAACTCCTTTCCTAAAACAGTTTTAGTACAAACCGTAGGAACCTACCTTGCGGATGATGAACTGACCAACCTAGCAGCAGACCCCACATTGCAAACCTCTACAAACCTTTATACTGCCCTGGTTCTGCAAGAAGAGTTCATTATAGATAAGGAGAGTTATTCTGACTTTGCCTTAATCGTTGACTTTTCCAAATTGGTGATACCCAACGACCTTATTGTAATAGGGAAAGCCTATATACCTAACTTAAATACCAGTGCTACTAAACTGGATAATATCACATTCGTGGGACCTAGTTCCAATCGAATTGGACAGCTACTCACCCATAATACCAGCGATAATGTGATTCCTGATTTGGATGGAGGAAAGTACTATCCCACTGCTCATAAACGAATCAATAGTCTAGCCTCCCATCGATGGAACGCCTCTGGTCATTCAACTAGACCCATTTTATATGATTTAAAAAGAACTGCTGAAGACGGCACAGTTTGGGAGTTTGGAACATTGGACGCTGTTTTCTATCACGCTCGACCTAGCAGACGGGCGTCCTCTCCTTACAACAATATTTTCCCCAAAAGTGGGCCTAGTGATCCTATTGACGAAAATAACCTCGAATCACAGTATGTAAACTACTCTTTTGGCTATTTTAGCGCTTCAGAAGATGGCTCCACAGAATATTCTATTCGAAAAGCTAACGGTATCTATGTAGCTGACGCCTCAACAGAGCTTAACTCTACCCCTGCATTAATTCCAACAATTTCAGCTTTTACCCAAGAGCAAGAAGGATATAGTCATAGACAGTGTGTAGGTGGAGCAGGTTGTAAGATTGGCCAAGTAGCCTCTTATTTTGCTTCTTTAAGCCCCTCTACCACTGGAGATGGAGACTTAAGCTTTAAAGTTTTTGAAACCATTGGGGTAAAAACTGGTGGATCTGATATCTTTGGAGAAAAAAATCTGGTTATCAAATTAACCTGTAATCAAACATCCACAGAACCTTTAAATACTGCATCCATGGCAGAAAAATCTGGGCAACAAGAAAGAGATGAGTTTTTCAAACTGCTTGCTCGGAACACTCATTGCGTGCAATTAGACGGTGGAATAGGTAAAGATTCAAAAGCAGCTCTCACCCTATCTTCCAACTACCAAATCCCAATTAAATTTACTAAAGCTGAACATACTTCGGAAGATATCCTTAATCTTCTCAAACCACCCACTGCAAATCCGGCAGCTCCTTGGGGCCACTACATTGTCCATGATAATGAACTCTCTTATAATGACGCAGATATTGATAAATGCAGTAATCCAAAGACCTGCGATAATATTTGGGAAGGACCGAATGGTGGTAAAATTTTCGATAAACTTTATCTGCCCGAAAGTATCTTGTATTATACGGCTGATAATCATTATAGTCTAAAAAAGAACAACGAAGGCGACTTTAACAATCTTGATAAAGCCGGAATAGAAGCCTCTGCCTACTCCCCCCAGTTTGGATTTTTTCCTGAAGCAGGTTTTAGCGCCAGTCCCTTCCAGGAATATTATTATATGAAACCTTGGATGATTGATAATGTGGAGTATGCTGGAAACTCACGGGATTTTATTCCCACTATCCGTCTAAAATATGACGATGGATCAACTGACGCCCAATGCCTTTACAGTTCCCTTTCTGGTTGGGAATCTATTGATAGTAATGATGGAGGAGGTGGAGAAGACGGAGTTGGTATACCTACCGAGTTTACCGATGATTTTAAAGATAACTGTCGAGACATGAAACGCTTTATCGAAAAGGGCCTGTTTCCTCCCTCCGACAGCTCCCAACCAAACAGCTATCCCTATGCGAGAAAAGCTCTGTTTAGAGGAATCAAACAGATCATGAGGCGTAAAGTAGAAAAGTCTTTAGGGAAAGGAACCATGAAATTTGGCGATACAAATTCCCTTTATGCTCCACTTTCTTCCAAATTTAATTGGATTGAACAGGAAAATAACCCGGTTATTCCTCTCCAGCTGAGCCGTATTGGCCTTGGTGGGAACTATTCAGGAGCCAAGTTTCTGAGGATATTTGCCCACGAGTCCGCTCTGAGGCAGGTAAATGTGGAATCTTTTGGTGCTGTATATGATGAAGGCCCCTACACCCTTCTGGTAGAAGGAGATCTTACCATCGATCAACCCATCCACAGCTATGATAGAAGTATTCGCTTAGGAATCATGGTTACCGGTAACGTAACCATTAAAGCCACAGCAGGTAATTGCACTCAAATTAATCAAAATGCCAAGAACCGGCGACTAGATGCCTTTATCATGGCCGGAGGTAACATCACCTTTGAAGCCATTACCATAGATGATGAAGAATGTGATGATGCCAGAGACATGATAGATAATGGTGAAGATGCAGATGCCCGCTTCTTGATTTCAGGGGGTCTTGCTGCCTATGGTACTATCAACTTTGGATCAAATGATATCATTATAGAGAATGACCGTAATCAAGGTTCCTTTATCCGTCCTCCAGGCTTTGGAGATACGGGAGTTTACCCTATCATACGTAGTTCATCTCGTATGATGCGCTTTAGTCTTTTAGACTCTGAAAGTCCTGCACTTAAGTTTTTGCAGGGCACTGAGCCTATTGACAGAAGGGATATGGAGAGTGACAGATGAAATATAGAAGAAGAATAGCCGGTTTTTCGCTCCTTGAGTTAGGCGTAGCAGCCATTCTAATTACGGTTTCGAGTATCGGGATTATTAGCTTGGTCAACTATGGAACTAAGCTCAATAATCGGCAACGCCGTAAAATTGTCGGAACCCAGCTCCTCAATGAGGGGATTCAGATTCGTCTGCAAGCTGCCACTGGTAAAAAAATCACCGCTGCTAGATCAAAAGATGGAGAACTTCCATGGAATTTAATGCCTGAATCCTATACGGTAGGAGCCAGTGGAACAGATCATATGGATTATTCTCTATGTAGCTTTCAAACCCTTAAAGACCCCAGTTTGAATGCTGAAATCGGAAAAAGCTTACCCCCTGTGTCCCCTTCTCTTCGCAGCTACTTTCTCTTCTCAGTTATTGCTAATGATTTTACTCTCCAAACAGCACTAAGCGACTTAAAACCCTATGGATATAATGATTCGAGTAGTTGGGAGCACTTTATATTCCCCAATATTTTTGTTGAAGATGGAACCTCCACCTTGGATCAAGCATCATTAACTGCAATACGGGGAGCTAACTATAGGATACTTTTTACCGCACTGCTCTTTCCCATGGAGGAAAAGCGTGTGGATGGAGAAAGGTTCTTTATTTATGAAGTCATTCAACGTCAAACTATTATCCCAGAAGAGGAATGAGAAATGAATAAAACTGCAAATAATGTAAGTAAAAAAGCTCTTTTTCCTAGAAATACTGGTTTTTCTTTATTGGAACTCATGGTGGCCTTAGGCATTGGTACCATGCTTATGACCGCGGTCACTTCCAACTTCTCCCAAATTGGAAGTTTCTTTGGAAAAATTCGCCAAGAATCCTCACGAATGATGGAACTGCAGCGAATGGGAAAGATAATGAAACAAGATTCGGATCCAGGAAGTTTGACTGGGGGTATCTTTAATTTCAAAGACAAGCTCTCTGATGTCATTGACACCCGAGATGCTAATAAAAAAGATATTTATAGCATTTTTAACCCAAAAATTGTCTCCTTTGAAAACCTTTCTGGAGAGCCCATATCTTTTACTGACTACACTTCCTCGGTTAAGGATGAATCTATACGTTACGATGCAATGGCAGTAAGAATGCATCTATTGCGTTCAATTAAACAATATGAAGTAGTTGATATTTTTGGAAGTGACACCAACACCATTATTAAAGTTAAGGGGAAAAAGGCCCCACCAAAACCTGAGGGCAGTAGACGTTATGCCGGCCTCTTAGTCAACACCTCTGTTTCTAATCGTTTTTTTAAAGAAGAGCATAATTTAAAGTCACGTTTGAGATTTCGAAAATTCGGACTGATTGCCTTTTCCGTTGAAGAGAAACCGAGCGACGGAGGTGAAGACAGTGAAGATTATTTAGAATTCAAATTAGTAGAGAACACGGAAGACAACTATGTTACTGATTTAATAAGTAAATTCCATGGGCTTTTTGGCGCGGCCATTGAAGAATCACCCGAAGTTAACCCCTTTGGTTACCAACTCTATTACCCTGCGAAAAAAGATGAAACCATCTTCACTAGTTTTAATGAAATAACCGGCCCCAATGATCAGGTAAAATATCATTTTGTCTCTTTAGAACAAGAAAAAAGATACAGAAGAGAATCGCCGGATGGTAAGCTCACCAAAAAAAATGTGGGAGCTGGTGATAAAGAACATTTTGGTTACACTGGACCTGTGGTTCACTTGGTGGAAATTATCGAGTATCTCATCCTCCCTACTAAAAAAAATCAAGAAGCCTCTGCAGAAGAACAACTTTTAGACCCCGATGATGATCTCAGCGCAACCAATGCTAAAAAAGACCGAATGCCCTATCGATCTGTATTTCGTAGTACTTATCCCTGTACTGTTGGAAAACGAAATCCGGCAAGAGGATTTCTAATTGAGGATGGACCCTATGGAGTAGCTGATGTTAAAAGAGGATGCGGAACGGTACGCCTATTGAAAGATGTCGGTGTTAACGAATTTGATATAAAGCTTCAACAAAGTGCTGATGGGTCGAATTTTTTCAACAGCCCAGAACTTTCAATGGGTTTGAATTCAAGAAAGGTAAGACCAGGAAGAGCGCCTGATCGTGGTTACGGTGGTTCTAGTAAAGGAATTAGTTTTGGTGGTCTCGTTCAAAGAGTCATACCTGGAAGAATGGCTAAACCACGGAGGAAACCAGACCTCCAATCGGACGAATCCTACTTAGACTCCTCCGTCGCGGCAAGAGTGGTTCTTCCTTGCAACTATCTTAAAGGAATCACCCTGGATGTAGATGCCGATTTAGAGAATGTTTTCCTCCCTCGAGTTTGTACAGGTTCCTCGGCAGCAGAAAACATGGATGCGGAGGATGAAAGATATGCCAAAATTCAATCACAAAACCCGGCTGATATAATCTTTCTCTTGGACAACACCGGTTCTATGAAGCCTTTTCAAAAGGGTCTTGAAAGATATTTGACCGCTTTTATGAGACAACTTTCTGCAGCCACTAATCTCAGCTTTTATCTCCATTATCGAGGTTATAAAGATGGAAAACATGAATATAAATTCACAGCTCTTGATAACGATAAATTTGGTCCTCAAGTAAGAAAGGTGGCATGGCCTAGGTCTAACATTCGATCCAAAGTAGCAAGATTACGACCCAAGGCAGGGACAAGTTCCATTAGCTACTATTATGACAACTTCGCTCCCGTCTGTCCCCTTGATAAAGAATTTGTTGATAATGGTAAATACGACTCCGGCGCTGTAAATCCCCCGGTCCCAAAAGCCATTGTACAGATGGTATCACATATAAAAAGCCTCAGCATTAAGGGAGGCGAGGACGAGCCTGAGAACCCAGCAAATGCTATAGCCAATGCTTTGCAACCAAACTGGTGGGATGAAGGTGCAAAAAACTGCCTCCATGGATCTGCCAATAGCACCTATCATACTAATAAAGGAGATTGTGTTTATAACCCTAATGATCAACATCATCTGAGCACCACAACAAAAAATGCCTTTGGTGCTCTTCAGCTCAACCAACTTCCTGACTTTTATGCAGCACTTTATGGCTATGGAAACACCCAAACCGGTCTGAACTTCACCAGTAAAGTTAAACCTCAGGGTACTAAAATTGCGATCAGCTCTCTCCTCCCCGATAACTACTTCGAATATGACCCCAATGACCCCAACGGCAGAAAAAACTTAACTCTTATGGTTCTTATCACCGATACATGGCCAGCCATTCCAAATGCCACCAAAGACCGAACTTCAGAAAATGGAGTAAAACAACCCTGTTGGGACAGAGGGAATCCCTCTAGTTCTTATGATATAGGAAATAATTTTATCCCCTTTCTCACCTTCAATATGACCGCTGCGGATGCCGGTCTTGGTTCGTCCAAAAGAGTTCTTAACTTAGAAGAAACTCAGTTGGGTAATATTTGGCGAGACACCTTTCTTTATTACTATATTGTGCCTAAAACTCGGCTTCAATGTGACTATAAATTTACAAAGCAAAATGAATCGAATTTAACTCCCTCTGAAATTACTCCCACCAATTATGAGGACGGAGTTCCAGTCAATCCCTACCTCAGCGTACATGATCACTATTATATTAGAGACCCCGACTATAAAGCGAATCGACCCCGCTGGATACAGGCCCTCTATATCCCCATTAGACCAGATTTCGATTCAAAAATTGCAGGTAATGGGCTAAGTTATGAATATGGGGAGGTCTATAGCCACCTTAAAGCTGACCGCGAAAATACTTCATGGGGGAACGACTCCAGCGTCTATACACAAGATGCAAAGAAAATAAATTATCCCTTAGATGTAATCATAAATGATGAAATTGAAAAGGTTAATGCCGTTCCTCAGTGCTCTACCCCACAAGATTGTTATGCAAAATATACTGAGATCAGTTTTGGCCTTCAACTTCGTGAACTCATTGAACGAACTAAAGCTTATC
>CAYFLR010000017.1:55213-72964 GCA_964343805.1 uncultured bacterium
GTTTAAAAACCTGTGAAATGTTCGGCCATGTCAATCTCATAGCCTGGCCAGTAAAAATGAAATGCTCAGATTTCGATGATAAGCCTTGCTTAAAAATCCCTAAAGGTCAACCCGTAGATGGATTCTACACGAAGTATGTTCATCCTCTCGCCTATATCCACTTTAAAAGAAATGCGGCTATCACTTTAGCTGATGCAAACGACAGCAAGACCAATTATGGGCCCTTTGAAGATGCGGGAGGTGGTCTACTTTCCTTTTTGAACACCGATGATTACAAAGCCAAAATTAAAAATTTGGTTAAACCGGTAAATATCGAATCCACTGACCACTACCTTACTGAAAAGTTCACTAATAACCTTGGAAACACGGCTTTTAAGCGGGTAAGTAATCTCAAAACCTACTTTGAAGGCAGAGAATATTGGAGAGCATTTAATGAAAGTGCGGCTCAATTTAGAGAAGCCAAGTTTAAACCTGAAAAAGAGAGCGACCCAATGATTTATTCCACTGAGTATCATGTGGTGGAAATTCAGACTGTTTACTGTTGTCAATCAAGACAAACATACAGTCCAGCAGATGACAATAACTTGGAAAATATTTCTGAAATGTCAGCTTGTTCCATGAAACGCTCCTCTCGCTTCATTGGAGTGGGAACCCCTCCAGAAGATTGGAAATGGAAAATAAAGTACTTGGATATTAATCCATTTACTCCTCCTGACTCTGGAAATACTAAATCGTATATCCGAGAAATGTGTCGAAGTGTGAAGGAAAATGATGTACCCAAAGATGACAATCTATATGAACCAGTGAACTTCTAGCCTTCAATTTTCCTCCATTGACTTTCCCGGCTCAATAGGATAAACTGTTTTTATCATTAGTTTATCAACTTGGATCCTCAGAACTTTTTGAAATAATGGCGGCAATCATTGCACACCAAAGACGTTGTAAAAATCCTCGAATTACCCCGGTAAATCTTATATTTTTGCAACGTCTTTGAAGCACAAGTATAACCACCTTTCAAATCAAAAAGTTCTGAGGATCCAAGTTATCAACAGCCGGGAGCTCTCTATGCGTATCACCCTACTGATTTCAGTCTGCCTAATTACCTTTTTGTATCGACCTGTGTACGGGGAATCCAAGACCTCTGAAAAGGAAGTACTGGAACATTTAGAAACCTACACCAAGGTCCTTCATTTCATTGAATCCCTCTATGTGGATAAAAACAAAATTGGCAAGGTAGATTTAATTAAAAATTCCATTAGGGGGATGCTTTCGGGGCTGGATCCTCACTCTATTTATATGCCCAAAGAGGCCTTTAAAGAGATGAAGATTGATACCAGCGGCAAATTTGGAGGCATTGGGATTCGCATCGCCTTAAAAGGTAAATATATTACCGTTATTGCTGTTTTAGAAAACACTCCCGCTGCCAGAAAAGGATTAAAACCAGGGGATAAGATATTAGCAGTTAATGGAAAATCAATTATTAAATCCACGCCGAGCGAAGTGGTCAATCTCATCCAAGGCACCCCCGGATCTTCTGTAGAGCTTAAAATAAAGCGAGAAGAAAAGGAGGCCTTTGCCGTTTCTCTCAAGAGAGAGATTATCAAAATGAAGAGCACCTACGCCCAGGAGATCTATCCCAACTATATGCTAATTTCTGTTCGCAGCTTTCAGGAAAAAAGTGATCAGCAGGTAAGAAAGGCCATTCAAGACTATTTAAAGAAAAATAGACGGATCAAAGGCCTTATATTAGATCTACGTAACAATCCGGGAGGCCTCCTAGATCAAGCAGTTAAAATCAGCGATCTCTTTTTAGAATCAGGTGTCATAGTCACCACCTTAGGAAGGACTAATAAAAACAAAGAGGTGGAATTTGCCCATAAAAAAGGGACTTTTTCCTTTTTCCCCATGATTGTCCTGGTTAATGAAGCCAGTGCGAGTGCCAGTGAAATTGTAGCTGGAGCGCTCCAGGATCACAAAAGAGCGCTGATAATGGGGCAGCCCACCTTCGGTAAGGGATCAGTACAAACGTTGCTAGAATTGCCAAATGGAGCCGGATTAAAGCTAACGGTGGCAAAATACTACACCCCCCTTAACAGGTCAATTCAAGCAAAGGGTATTCAGCCTAATGTTTTAATTCCAATCTCTCCTCCCAAAAATAAAGCAGCTAAGTCTTTTGTAAAAGAAAAAGACCTGAAAGGGCATTTTCAAGCCAACGATAAAAATGAGATCACCACTTCCACCCAAGATAACTGGTCTCAAAAAATAAACAAACAGTTTTCGCATGACTATCAATTAGCCTCCGCTATCCATTATTTAATGAGCTTCAACTTGTTTGGCATTGACAATAAAGCAGGAGAATGATAAAAGGTTGAACCCTGATTTTTAAGTGGAGGAGTGTATGGCAAATCATAAATCAGCATTAAAAAGAGCCCGTCAAAGTGCGGTTCGTAATCAAAGAAATTCCAGTGCTAAAACTTTTATTAAAACGCTAACTAAGCGTGTTTTAACTGCTGTAGAAGAAAAAAGCGTTGAAAAGGCAACCAGTGCCTACCAAGAAGCTCAAAAATACTTGGCCCGTATGGGACGCAAAGGAATCTTACACCGCAATACAGCCGGTAGACGAGTGGCTCAATTAGCTAAATTAGTAGGAACCTTAAAGTCTTCCTAAAAAAAAGAAGGCCAACTCTCCAAAGAGAGTGGCCCTCTTTATGCTTTTTGTCTCAAATTTATCTTAGTTAGAGTTCGCAACGGAATCTTTGCAGCGTTTCTTGCCGCGAGCATCAGGCCTGTTCTTGACATCATCATAAGCAGCAAACAAACACTTAGTAGAAGTTAAATGCCATGCGTCTGTGTCATTACCTTGGCCACTGTTCTTTTTAGAACCGTCTATAATTTGTGCAGTTCTAGCGATAGCTCCAACTCCAAAATTTCCGTAGGTAGGATCAAACTGATTTTCTTTCCAAGCACCTGTATGATAGAGGTAACGAATACTATTCATTCCACCATCTAAACTGAAGCCTAATTCATTCCCTCTATGCCCATTAATATTTTGAGCAGTCTTGTCATTTAAACCACCAGTACTTGTTCCGTTGATTCTATAGGCAGATACCCCCACTGGGTCTTTCCTCTCTGTTTTACCAACTTCACATGATCCATCTGTGGTAGACGCTGAAAGAGGCCAATAACAGTTTTCATCTGCTACATATGAATTCTGAAGACCATGAATGACCATCACATTTGTTTTAGCCTCAGTCTGCTTTGCTTTCGCCTGAAACTGTTTAAAGTTGGGAATCGCAATAGCAGATAGTATTCCAATAATGGCAACTACCACCATCAATTCCACCAATGAAAAACCCATAGAAACTCTTCTTCTCATAATGATACCTCCCCATTATTTTAAAAAAATATTAACCTGCAATGCATATACTTTCCTGATCGGAAATGTTGGGGAGAACTTTAGAAGTATTTTGAAAGGAGTTTAAAAATGGGCTAACGGCAAAGAATCGGGGTTGAAAGATTGGTAATGGAATCTCTCAATGGTTGATAACCACTTCCCCATTCACCTCTTTTACAACCCATTAAATCCCTTACAGAATCGTACCTTGGGCAGATATCCCCACCATCATTTATCAGCCAGGTATCTAAATAGGTTGGGTGCAAAGAACCACCCGGTCTCTTCTTAATAGATGAAACCGTCTTGGCACGGGCCACTCCGATAAAATTGAACCTAATTTTATCTTCACCCCCAGCTCCAGTCTGATAGGTGTAGTAATCTCCCTCTGGCATAAAACCCAGACCGTTGACCTGCTTGGTATCTTTACTATAACATAAGGGACTGATACCATTGTCATTATTCCCTTTGTCGTACCAAAACCTGCCATATTCAGCTGAATAAACAAACTGGAGGGTTTTAATTCGAAGAAGATTATTTTTTGCTTCGCCCTGCTTGGATTTGGCCAGCATATTCATAATCATCGGTCCCCCATAAAATGTGGTCCCTCCAGCAATAGCCACTACTATCATGAGTTCTATTAATGAAAAACCTTTGTTAAGCATAATTCACCCACTCTCTGATTGATTAATTAAAAAAGCCTTCATAAAAGGCGTTAAATCTCCATCAAGGACTCCACCTGTGTTGGCGGTTTCAAAATTGGTTCGATGATCCTTAACCATATTATAAGGATGAAGAACATAGGAACGAATCTGAGAACCAAAAGAGATTTCCATTTTTTGAGCCTCTTCTTTAGAAATGGCATCTTTTCTTGCTTGCATTTCTCGCTCATATAGCTTTGAGCGCAATAATTTCATAGCCATATCTTTATTTTGATGCTGGGACCGCTCTTTTTGACATTGAACCACAATCCCCGTGGGATTATGAGTGATCCTTATAGCCGAATCGGTGGTATTAACATGCTGTCCTCCAGCACCTTGAGAACGATAGGTATCTATCCGCAAGTCTTTTTCTTCAATATCAATTTCTAAATTTTCATCAATAATAGGGCTGGCATAAACCGAAGCAAAACTGGTGTGCCTTCTAGCATTTGAATCAAAGGGTGAAATTCTTACTAAGCGATGAATCCCACTTTCAGCCTTTAAATATCCATAGGCATAAAGCCCCTGAACGGTAAGGGTTACATTTTTAATTCCCGCCTCATCACCATCTAAAATATCTACTATTTCACTTTTATAACCCTGATCACTGCACCATCTGGTGAACATGCGAAGCAGCATAGAGGTCCAGTCGCAGGACTCAGTTCCACCCGCTCCCGCATTAATGGTTAATACGGCATCATTAAGATCTACCTCACCACTTAACATCTGACGAAGTTCTAAATCCTCTACCAATTTAGCCGCCTTTTGAACCATTCCCTGACCTTCAGAGAAAGAGTCTTCATCCCCATCGGCGGCAAATTCGAAAAGGACCTCACAATCCGATTGAAGTTGTTCTAATTGTTTAATTTGGTTAATCAAATCTTCTAAAATTCCCTTCTCTTTCATTATCTCAACCGCTTGAGTGCGATCATTCCAAAGATCGGGGGAAGATTCCAAACGAGCATTCAATTCATCGAGGCGGCGCTGCTTCAGATCAAGGTCAAAGTAACCTCCGCAATTGTTCGGTTCTTTCAGCCAACGATTTCAAAAGATTTGTGTTTTCTGTTAAGTTGGCCTTATCCATACTTTTGCTCCACATCTTGACCTAAACGTTTAAGATCCTCTTTTTCTCCCTGTTTTTGACGGTGCTTGGGTTCATCATTTAACATGGCATGCGTCACCATATTAATCATTTTCTTCTGTTCACTCCCCTTAGTAGCCTTATCGGGATAATCCACCCTATAATGATAGATTCCGCCAAAAATCCTGTAAAATGCCTTGGTTACCTTATGCAAATCTCGGAGCGTTAAATCGCACTCGTCTAACTGCCCTGAGGTAAAGGCCTTATTAATAATTTTCTGAATGAGACCCTGGAGTCTTGCGGGGCTCTTATCGGCTAGAGACTGAGAAGCTGCTTGCACCATATCAGCTAAATGCACCAGCCCAGCCTCTCTGGTCTGAGGCTTAGGTCCAGGGTACCTAAAATCACTCTCATTGATAGATTCGTCGGCTTCTGCTCGCTCTATAGCCTTTCTATAAAAATAATCAATTCGACTGGATCCATGATGCTGCTGGATTATATCTCGTATTGGCTTGGGTAAACCAATGGCTTTAGCTAGCTCAATACCATCTTTTACATGGGCAATAATAATGAGAGAGCTCAAACGAGGAGAGAGTTTATCATGACGGTTGGATCCCACTTGATTTTCTATAAAATAGAGAGGTTTTTTAATTTTACCAATATCATGATAATAAGAACCCACCCGACATAACAGCGGATTGGCCCCAATATCTTCTGCCGCTGCTTCAACTAAGCTTCCCACCATAATAGAGTGAGCATAGGTTCCAGGAGCGTGAATAATCAATTCTTTCATTATGGGATGGTTCATATTGGAGAGTTCCAATAATTGAAAGTCGGTTACATAACCAAAAACTGATTCCACCACCGGAGTTAAACCCGTTACAAATACCCCCCCTAGAAGACCTCCTAAAAAGGCGGCAACCAAAGTATAGGCTATAGAAAGACTCGAAAGTTCTTCCGCCCCCGTAACTAAAGTGATGGCCATAACCACAAAAATATTAACCAAACCCACCTTTAATCCGGCCATAATCAGGGTACTTCGACGGAAACATTTCGCCACTCCACTGGTTCCCACCAGACAGCCTACAAATGTATAAAGGCTAAAATAGAGGTTGTTTTCCAAAATCAAACCAGAAAGCATACTTACAATTATGGAGAAAATAAGAGCCATAATGGAGTTATGAACAATCCGAACCTGCATGGCTCCAAAAGCAAAGGGAATAAAGTAATAGTAGGATTGCAAAGGCATAAACTGGAGTTTATCGAAAACAACAACCCCAATATATTTCCAAAAACTAATAAAAAGACAGTTAATTAAAAGCACACAAATAAAGAAGAGAATATCTCGATTATTAATATGAAAACGAACCAAATGACGTTCGCTATAAAGTAAGACTTGGGTAATGAAAATATAAAGGAAAAGGGTTAAACCGGTAAATATGAGATAACCGTGAAGGTGGGTTTGGGTCTGCTTAATTTGACTTAAGATCTGCAAGGTTTTTGGGCGAACTCGTTCGCCATCTCTTAAGATCATCTCCCCTTTCTTAATATTAAACTTCAACACCTTCACTTGTTGACGGGCTTTTTCTTTACGTAAATTGGTTTCAATCGCATTAAAAATAAAATTGGGATTTACTAAAGGTCCGATAAAACTCTTTAATGTTCGGTGGTGCTTTTTAGTGAGATGTTGCGCCTCGATGGAATGAATCAAATCATTATAGAGCTCTTTTTTAACCACTGCAGCGGTTTTTATCTGGTCAAAATTGTATTGAGTGGATTCAATTACATTTTTTTGATCACTGACCCGCCTCACCACAATTCCATCTTTATGTTTAAGCAGACCCACATTATCAGGGATCACAAAACCTGATGTGTATTTTTCTAATCGATCTAAAAAGAAGGGATAGAAATCGGCATTTCCTGAAAAAAACATGGCCATAAGCTGTTCTATTTGCTGATTAGAATAGTCTATACCAATTATCTTTTTAAAGGGGGAAAAACTCTTTTCTACCACAACAGCACCCGCCTCTTGCTGCGGTGGCTGCGCCACTTCTCCCAACAAATTGAGTGCCGTTTGAACTTTGTTACGCAGAATAGTTACGAACTCTTCATCAAAGTCATAGACAGGTTTAACACTGTTTTCTGCTTCAATCCTCTTATTTTCAGTAGCAATATGGTCAATGATGACATAGTCTTTAGAAACTTTGATGTTGCCCTTACCTACATCTCCTTCTTGATAATCAATAGTTATGTCAAACTTAGGAGTGATAATATAGGCTACCACCCCACTTAAGAGCAGAACATAAAAATTCCGCCAATTAAAACTGCTTTCGAAGAGGGTTTTAAAAAACTGTCCACTTCTAGCAAAGATTCCGTTCGTTTTTTCCATTTCAGTCCTTATAATTAATCAGTTTTTGGGTGCTAACAGCACATATCCCAATTCTTTTTTCTGATAGAAATAGCTGGCTTCCCAAGGGTACTTTAAATCTATTTCTTTAAGCACACGGTACTTCCCTTGAGTCAGTTGTTCCAAAGTATCAGGGAATTTCCCCTCGCTCAGATAATGAACATAGAGACCAAACTTTATCTTTTCTTTTTGATATTCGGACAAAAATTCTTTCACATCTTGAATATTTTGTTTCTTATTTACAAACCATCCCATCAGATCAAACGGATCTGGATTATGGTAATAAAAAGTAAAAAAGAGTGCCAGGACCACCACAAAGTTAAAGAGAATAATAGGAAGCTTCTCAATGTCTACATGGATAATATCCTCATCTTCAACCCCTGTTTTTTTCTTGTAGTCAAAAAAGAAGAGGAATTTACTTTTCTTGATAAGGCCACTCTCTACTAGACTATAAATGGCCTTGCGGGTTCTGTACTCTCCCAATAAAGTAGTGTAAGCCAAGTTTTTTACACTGCGCCTTCCATCTAACTGATTGATAATAACCTTTTCATCATCAGAAAGAGCGTTACCAATCTTTTCCATTTGATTTTCAAAGTTATTCGTCTTTCTAAAGACCAATTGGTTATGAGGAAGAAGAGCCTTAATATTAACCCTTTCATCCATCAACTCTCGTCCTATCTGCACCAATTGATCCACATTAATTTCTACATAGTTTTCCGGCTCTCCATCCACTCCTGATTTAATAAATTCAAAGGTAGAATCATCTAAAAAGAAAAGAGATAAAAGCAGGTCCCAGGATTGAAACTCTATAAATTTTTCTAACTTCCATTTAGGTAGCTTGCCCTTTTCCAACAAAATACTTCCTAATTTTCGGTATCTCTTTTGCTGGACAATCAAAGCCTTTCCTAGCTCATCTCGAGTTATATAAGAAGATTGAACAAGCATTGCCCCTAAAAACCGTTTCATTCCAGAGGAACGCACCGAAATAATCATCCCTTTTTTGAGCTGGATAGTTATGTTACAGGATTTATGTGTCACAATGAGAATACCTGATCTCTTCTGCTTCTCTATCTGAGTAAGAACCTCATCAAAAGGCGTATCTTTAAAATTACCTTTCATTATAATTTCTCACTTCATAAAAAACATTTTGAATGATCAGGACATAGAAAAATAATAGCAATACATAAAACATTATATAGCGCTTTAATAAAGGCATTAAGGTCAAGTCAAAGGCATCAATGATGATCCCATTAAAGAAGAAGGTCTTTAGTAAAAAAACAAAGAACACTACTGAAATCAATAACCCCATAAAGCTCTTACCCAACAAAAAGTGCCCTGTACCTGGCACTAAAAACGAAAATAATATAGAAAGATAAGAACGAATTTTATGATTATTATTAATTTGAATGGTTTGAAAAATTCTAGAAAAAGGTTCAGGTTCTTCCGCTTGCATTTCATTACAACTTACACAAACATCCGAATCCTTGGCAATGGTTCCACAGCGATAACATTCAATATGTCCGCACCGAGGGCAGAATTTAGAAAGTTTAGCAAAACGAAAAATGAGGCTTAAGAAAATAATCGCCGCCAAACAGATCCCACCCATAATGGAGTTTTTCTTATAAGAGAAACGATCAAAAGAGTTCTGGACAAAGCTAGAAATAATTCGATCTTTCTCTTTGGTTTGCATAAATAGGGTTGTAAAAATTTCCATATTTCATAGCTTTCCATATTGGAAAGAGACTCAACAATTAGATATTGATTGCTTCCTATAATTTCTTTCTTCATATGGGCTGAAATACGAAGTAAATCAATCTCTTTTGCTTTTGCCAGAAAGCGATGCTGATCGCGAACACTCTGTTGTGTTGTAAAATACAGACGGCTCAAATTAAAAAAAGCAGAGGCGGGTGGGTTGGAAAGCTCAATCGCTCTCAAATATGCCAGCTTGGCATTTTCATACTTGCCTATATAGAAATAAGATGTCCCGAGGTTATTATATCCTTTCACATATTCAGGATAGAGATAGATTAATCTCTCATAGTAATTAATGGCTTTTAGATAATTACCTGTTCTTAAGTAAAAATTGCCCATGGCAAAGAGGAGTCTTTTGTCTTTAAAGGGTTCTTTGGTGTTTTTCTGGTCCAAATTAGCTAATCGCTCCACATCGTAGTTCCCCATATTGATCTGGACAATAACTTGGGCCACTGAACGAGCATACTGCAAATAGGAGGCTGTAATGTTAAATAGATAAGGTGAAATCACCAAAAATAGAGCGAATATGGAAGAAAGAATAAGATCTCTCTTTTTAAAATAGGGGGACAGAATCACCATTAAAATAAAAAGATACTCCCACCCATCACCTTTAACCAGAATTGGCAATGCTATAATTAAGGCAAATACCAAGGCAATAGGAATATTACGCCAATACCCTTTTACAAAGGAAAACCCATGACTCAGATCATGATAAAGAGGCCGAGTATACGAGAGCAAAATAAAAGGAATATAGACTAATATACAAATAATCAGAGATAGAAAAAGAAAGAGAAATATATTGCCCACGTCTATTATCATTCCATGGAGATTCTGGAGATATCCTTTCACCCCCTTTTGAAACATGGGCCAAGCATTTTCAAAATCCCAGCCTTTCTGAAATAGGTAAATTTTAACCATTAAAAAATAGGGTTCGTGCATTACTGGAGATATTTGAATTGCAAATTGAAGCAGTTTAATAGCTGCGGCAATCTCCTCCTGTTCTAATCTCTCTAATGCCTCAAAGTAGAGTTGGGCAGAAATGTGGAAGAGGTTTTCACGACCATCTTGAAATTTTTGATAATTGATTTTCTTAAGATATTCAAATCCATGATAGTCAATATTATTAATATCTTGATTGACTTTTACACCATCTCGATTCTTGTAAAAGTGTTGCCTTTCAAACCAGAGCTTCTCTATCATAGAAGGATATCTCTTAACAGAAGGCTGAGAGTCGATCTGATCCTCTGCACGGACCGATCCAGGCAGTAAAGAAGTTGCATTAATAATTAAAAGAGCGTATAGGATAAATTTACACATAGGGTAAATATTATTATTTCCGTTAAATTCATAAACAGACTAGGGCTCATGTTAACAAACTTACTGGCAAAAGTCTAAGCCAATTATAAAGGGATTATGTCAATTAAAGAACTTATAAAAACCATAGCTACCTTGCGAAGCGAGAATGGCTGCCCCTGGGATCGTGAACAAACACATGAAACACTTTTTCCTTATCTTATAGAAGAGGTTTATGAGGCTATTGATGCATATCAAAAAGGCCCACTCTCTTTTGCAGAAGAGCTAGGAGACATTCTTCTTCAGATTGTCCTTCACAGCCAGATTGCAAAAGAGAAGGGCGACTTCGATTTTGAAAAAGTCGCTCATCTGGTCAATCAAAAGATGATTCGCCGTCACCCTCATGTATTTGGCGATACTAAGGCAGACAAAACCGAAGAAGTATTACAAAATTGGGAAGATATTAAGATCCAAGAGAAAGGTGGAAAGAATAAGAATAAATCTGTTATTGGAGGAATTCCCACTCAATTCCCGGCTCTCTTAAAAGCGTTTAGACTCGGAGAAAAAGCTTCCTCAGTGGGTTTTGATTGGAAAAAACCTAAAGATGTGATGCTCAAAGTAAAAGAAGAGATCAATGAATTAGAAGAAGCTATGCAAAACGATGATATGCAGCATCGTGAAGAAGAGTTTGGTGATCTCCTATTTAGCCTGGCCAACCTAGCTAGACATCTTAATATTAATGCCGAACTGGCTTGCAACCGCACCAACAACAAATTCATCGAAAGATTTCAAAAAGTAGAATCCATGATGGCTGAGGAAGACAAACAGTTCAAAGACCTCAACCAAGATGAGCTTGAGGTCTTTTGGGAAAGAGCCAAAAAATCCAAATAAAGTCAACACAGCGATAGGGCGTTTTAAGAGACCAACGTTGAGTTGGCAAACAGAAATAGTTGTCCGCAAGGCGGCAAAAAAATTGTGAGAAGACAGTACGTTGTGAGTACGGATTCGAAACAATTTTTGAAGCCAACAAAGCGGACGGCTATTTATGGAAGCCAACTAGTGGTAATTGTAGTGGCGGTCACATAAATCAGCCCAATACCGCAAGTACCTCTTCTGAATCATTTCGTGCAAATAATACATCCGACGAACACTCCAGTTATTTCTTATAGCCCGAGTGTAAGCCCAGAATTCTTTATTAGTAAACTTCCGATAGGTGTATAATGCATGATTGGTTACAGCTCTTTGTGCTCTCTTCCGTATTTGCTCTCTGTTTTTATCAAGAATAATATTGATCTCACGATCTGTCAGATCTCCATCTGTCAGACGATTTAAAACACGGAGAGTGACACTAATGATCTCCATTGAGAGAGCTGTGGCATTGTCTGTTAAATGCAGCAATCGATCCAGCTCTCTGATTTGCTTCAGCCTAGTTTCATCCGGCTTACGGAATTTCATTGCAATTTCAAAATTCCGTTGCCGCCTTTTTCCTTTGATAGTATTGGCTCTGGACTCCGCCTCAGAAAACCTAATAATGAGATCTCGATCAAAAAACTTGTGAATATTCATCAGATGTGTCGATGTCATTTTACGGGTTAAACCAATTTTGGTCACCTTCAAAAGATCTGCTGCACTGAAGTTACTCAACATAATATCTTTGATGGAGTACTTTTGAAAAGAAGACAATCCTCCTTGATACCCTTTGATATTCCGAGTCAGAGTCTCCTTTAAGATGGCGTCTAGATCGAGAATCTGGCGTTCTAATCCAGAAATCTCGGTTATTTTATCCATCACATCTAGTTTACTTTGGCCAAAGAGGGTTGCCCCCCACCCCCAGAGGAATAAGATTAACACCATACAAAACGATAGACTTTTTTGAGAATAACTCATCACAAATTCCTTGGTTAAATGTGATTTACACTTGAAGAGGGAAAGTTAAAAGAACCTTAGTTCCTTTCCCTACTTCACTCTCAATAGTCATCTTTCCTTGATGTTTTTGTACTATCTCATAGGCCATCGAAAGGCCTAACCCTGTACCCTTTCCTATATCTTTAGTTGAATAAAAGGGTTCCAACACCCTCGGTAAAATATCCTTAGGTATTCCTTCCCCTGTATCTTTAACTGCCAAAACCCAATTCTTTTTCTTCTTATTTATACTGATGGTTATATTTTTACTGCCTTGCTCCATTATGTTGTCAAATGAATCAATGCAATTACCGATCAGATTTTGCACCACCATTTCTAATTGATTTGGATTACCCATCACCTCAGGCAGACCCTCATCTATGGCTAAATTAACAGCAATTCCCTTTAACTCGAGTTGCGATTTTAACAGCATCAAAGAGTTGGAAATCCATGATTCCAATTCAAAAGAAACCATTTTCTCTTTTTCACTCTCACGGGCAAAAACCGTAAGATGATCGATGATTTTTTTAATTCTCCCCGCAGCTTCAGTGATCACTTGAGCATGCAATCTCATTTCTTCCGGATCATCTTCATCCGTTTCAATCATGTCAGCATAGCCTTGAATTATGGAAAGCGGATTATTTATTTCATGAGCGACACCGGTGGCTAAGGTACCTATTGATGCTAATTTAGAGCTCTGTACCAGTTGATTTTGCATCTGCTCTTGTTCGCTTTCCGCTTTTTTTCGCTCGATAATTCCCGCCATCGTATTTGCAATAGCAATCAGAAAATCCTCTTCTCCTAAATCTCTTGTATGCCCTTCAGACACATAGACATTGATAAGTCCGAGCACTTTTCCCTTGGACAAAATGGGGACACAATAATGACCGTGTGGTTCCATCTGTTCAGTACTATGAGTATGAAATTTATCAACATGACTGGCGAATACCACTTTTCCTCTTTTTGCCGCCCGTCCACATAGACACTCACCAAACTTAATAACGGAGCACTTTTGATGTAGATCTTCAGGGAAATTCCTAAATGTTTTAAGCACCAATTCATTGGGTTCATCTTCCACCAAAAAAATACTTCCTTTGAATTCCTTCACAGTAAACACTGATTGAAGAATAAGCTCTATTATTTCCTCTAACATTTCCTCTAATGTGAGATCTCTCAAAGAAATTTCTAGTACATTTCTTAAAACCTTATGAAGATCCAATAAAGACTGCAGAGCTTCCTTTAACAAAATTCCTTTTTTAATTTCTTCTTCAACCTTTAACCGATCACTTAAATCGCGGATAATGGCCATAAAAAATTCTTGACCATCCACCTCCACTACACTTCCGCGCCACTCCACCGGCATCCGAGTGCTCTCGGTTTCATCAAACATCCAGTTTTCATCTAGTTTTCCATCGGGTTTATTTTTCCGCCGACGTGCAGTTCTTCCTGCTTCTTTCGTAACATCACTGAGTTGCCGACCAATCAACTCCTCTTTCTTCCGTCCAAAGACCCTTTCAGCAGCTCGATTCACATAATTGATAGTCCCAGAATCCACTTCACTAAATACCACCGCATCGCTCATTTTTTCTAAAAATAGAGCATACTTCTCTTTCAGGTTTACTATTTCGCGATTTTGCTGCCGAATTGTTTTTAGAAGCGCGGCTTCCTTTATTGCACTGTCAATGGATTGCTTGAGTTTAACTTGTGAAAGATCTTCCTTGACTATATAATCTTGAACACCATTTTTCATAGCATTCACAGCCAGATCTTCATTGCCCACCCCGGTTATCATTACAATGACCATATTATCAAGCTTGCTCTGCTTTTTCATACACTCTATGAAATTAAATCCATTCATATCTGGCAATTGATAATCGAGAAGAATACAGTCATACTCTGCATGTAAACACTTCTTTATAGCACCACTACAGGTATCCACCTCTGAAAAAGTGTAACTATACTCATTATCACTTTCTAGAAACCTCCGATAGGAAGTTCTAACAAAGGCATCATCGTCAACAATTAGAATTTTTCTCTCTTGTTCCATCGATTTTTCACCCTATTTTAGGCCTTCAATTTTTTTCTTCGACATCTTCCCACAAATCTTTATAAAAAATTTTAAGAAATCCTGTGTGTCATGGTAAAATGGCAAGATATAACCAAGCTTCCTAAAAAAAACTCAAAAAAGGAGTGTTTGTGATCTTGCGGGATAACAAAAAACCAAAGGCAAAACCTATGGCTATGAAAAACATCAAAGCGATCCAAATTACATCCAACAAAATTAAAAAAACCAAACTCAATGCTCCTCCCCCTCCAAGACCTCCACTCCCTAAACCAGAGACTAGATACCAAGCATCTGCCACCACAAGCGGATTAGATATTTCCTCTCCTGAAATTGGACTTGAAAAAAAGCGGACAATTAAAGCTTTACCCGATATAAACGACCTGGGAATGAATGGTCCCTGGTTCACTCAAGTCTTTGGTCCCAAATGGCAGCAGTTCTCTCGCATCTTTGCCATGACTCTTTTATTTCTCTATCTCTTGTTTATTTTTGTTTATAATATGCCTTCACCACAGTCCCCTTGACTCCTATTTCAATTTGCTGTTAGATTAATTCTACCTTTCAAAAATATATTTTATGAAACTTGTTGGAGGCCCAATGAGCTTATTTAAAGCTATGTTCTTTCTTTTTTCTTTCTTTTTAATGTCTTACAACTTGAAAGGAACAACCTATCCCCCATTTGCCGAACTCTGTGAAACAGGTGAAGGAGAGGTAAAATATACGGTCAGTGTGCTACTTGAAAAAGTAGGAAGCCAGAATTGCCATGAAGCTGAATCCAAATTAAAAACCCTGTCCCAGCTAAGTATAACCGGTAAACAGTTAAAAAATATCAGTCCATTAGCTCACCTAATTCAATTAAACAGCTTGAGTTTAAGTGGAAATTTAATCAAAGACATCTCTCCCTTAATAGGGCTTACGGCACTTACCAAACTCAGCCTCTCATTTAACCAGATAGAAGATATTTCAGCCCTTTCAAAGATGGAAAAATTAGAAGTTCTTTTTCTATCTGAAAATAACATCAAAGATCTCTCCGCTCTCGCCATGATGAGCTCTTTAAAGCAGCTCACTGTCACCGAAAACCAAATATCTGATCTCACTCCTCTGCTAGCTATTCCCCAACTCAAGGTTCTGCAAGCAGGGATGAATAAAATAGTAAAAGTTCCATCTCTTTTAGATTTCAGCCAATTAACTATTCTTGACCTAGCTAATAACTATCTAAATGACACAGCTGGTATAAGCGAGTTAACCAATATTAGGGAACTTAATTTGCACGCTAATAATATTTATCAAATTCAATTTGGTCCTGGTAAATGGGGTCGTATAAAAGATTTAAATCTATCTAATAACAAACTCCAAGACATTGAACCTCTATCTTCTTTGGCTACCCTTACTCATTTAAATCTTGGCTATAATCAAATTACAGATTTAAAACCTCTGGCTGCTCTC
This sequence comes from uncultured bacterium, assembly GCA_964343805.1. Taxonomy (GTDB): domain Bacteria; phylum Bdellovibrionota_B; class Oligoflexia; order CAYFLR01; family CAYFLR01; genus CAYFLR01. The sequence goes on from CAYFLR010000017.1 coordinate 71,249, forward strand.
AAGAGCTTAGAAGTTGTAAACCTTTGGATGAACTCTATTGAAAACATTGACGCTCTCAACACACTTACTAAAATTAAGTATTTAGATATAAATAACAACCAAATTCCTTCAATCCAAGCACTTACAATGTTGAAAAGACTTCGTATATTTTCTGCGGCTCAAAATCAGATAAATGACCTAGAGCCTTTATCGAAGCTGAATAACCTAATCTCTTTAGACCTGGCACATAATCAAATTGAAGATTTAAGGCCCTTGGAAGGTTTGACTAAAATGAAGCCTTGGAGTTTGGATGTAGTAATGAATCCACTGAAAAGAGAGTTCTGTCCTAAGTCTTCACTAAACCCCGCTTTGAATCACTTCTGTGGGACATATCCTTTTCCATCCATGGAAGAGTAAAGAGGTTATTTATTTTCAAAGGAGAAAATTTCTTCCATCATATCATCGGTTAAATATTTATCGATATGATGATCCCGGAGATGTTGAAAAATACTTTTGTTCTCTCCACAAGCTTGTTTAAAAGCCACATTTTGTTTAGATGCTTCTCTCAAAGAAAAATAGATCATATGAAAAAGTGATTCAGACAAACCTTTTTCATCTTGTTCTAATTCTTTTAATGATTTGGTTATTTTTTCTAATGAACGACAAAGAAATGTTTTACCATGGCTATCAGGGAAATTGATGGTAATGCCTAATTGCTTTAGTTTATAAAAGACAATGCTTGGAAAGACTATACCAGTCGGCAACACAGGAGCAAGTAAAAGATGCATAGTGTACAAGGGAAACACAATACGGGTTATGAACAGATCTATTTTTTTCTTATCGAATGGGATATCTGTTCCATTTTCCATACCAAACACAAAATCTACTTGATGTAATCTTACTAAACCTAGAAGGTCCAATCCTTTTTCTAAGAAATACTGAGTCAATATTTCAAAGTTCACAGACATATCTATATGGGATTGCCACATATCATAAGGATTCTCAGAGTATTTATTAAAGATAGCAAGGGTTTCTTCCATCTGATGCAGCTTAATTTCATCCATTACAAATTGCAGGAATACGAAGTTTATCCAATCATCCAAAACTTCCTGCCTTTTGGAAGCAGGTAAGCTTTCAATATGAGCAGCTGGATTTTTTTTCATTTCAGGTAAAATACCTGCGGATATACTTGCCTTCAACTCCTGTCTGTGGTGTTTGATAGCCTCATAATCATCCAATTGATAGTCGGGATCTTTCATATATTTTTTTTGTAAGGCAAAGAGAACATCATCAGACTCTAATAGTTTGGAATCAATCAAACCATAGATAACGTTCGCTACAAAAAAAGTTTTCATATTGAGCTGGTGAAGTTCAATTTCTCCAGTGGTTAAAGGGGGTTCACTAAGAGTGGTTATTTTTTTCTGTTTTTCATTTAGGATCGAGTAATATTTGGCTACCACTTCCAAAATTCTTTCATTTGAAAAACTACTCTCTTGTAACTCTCTTATTGTTTGTGCTGCATAAGCTATGGAGGCAGTTGTTAACTTCATAGATAAATCCATTGCAGGATCTGTTTTGGGAATCTCATCACTGGCTCTTAGTACCAATGGCATTAACATTAATAAAAGAAGGATTTGCATTATATTACAGAAATGTCTTGCTAAGTTCATAAGTTAACTCCTACTGATTTTTATTGATGATCCAATTTCTAGCTTTGATTCAAACTTCATTTATCAC
>CAYFLR010000017.1:72974-76670 GCA_964343805.1 uncultured bacterium
CCAATTTTGAAATTCTTAAAATTGGAATTATTAAACTAACAAAATACCAGTGAAAAGTCAATATTAGTATTAATTTACCATTTTCGTTTAGTTATTAATAACGACTTCCCTTTAATAAAACATTTAAAAGTCCCTGGAAGAGGTATATATTTTTAATATGATTTAGAATTTTTGTTAGTGAGGTCCTATGGATTGTCCAGTATGCAAAAATATCGGACTTAAGGAGATCAGATACCATGATGATTTCATGATCGATCAATGCCCTGCTTGCGATGGCATATGGCTCGACAGCAAAGAAATTTTTGTCTTAGCAGGTAATCGGGAAATAATGAAGCTAGAAATTCGTAAAGCCCTTCCACGCCGGCTTCAAAGTGAAAAGTTAAGTCCCATAACCAAAATGAATATGAGCGAAATCCCTCTTTTCAAAGGAGAGCTCAAAGTAGACTTTTGCGAAGACTCTTATGGAATTTGGCTCGATGGTGGAGAAGAAGATAAGCTGCATATCTTAATCAGTGAAATAAAAAAGAAGAATGAAGAAAGAATTAAAAAACCTGACAGAGAACAACAGCGAAAGAAAACAGGATATAACCCCATTGAAGCACAGGAAAATCGCTCTAAATCGTTCTTAGAGTTCCTGATATTTAAGATCATTCCTTTATTAATAGCAGCAACTATTTGTTTCATAACCATAATGATAGTGAGGGACGGTCCTCCCAAAGGAATATCTCCCCATGAGATAGGTCGGTTTTCTTCCAATTTCCTTGGGGAGGAAGCTGTTCGCAAAGTGATCGTTTATCAGATCATCTTTTTGGTGATGATTTTTATCAGACAAAGATATTATAAGGCCTCTCCACTCCAAGTGAGCGACACCCTATTTATGAAACTCTTTCGATTTCTCTTTGGTTTGGCCGGATGGATTGGTTTAGCTATTTTGGGCTCATCTGTTTTCTTGACTGAAATAACCAAGTGGAGAATTTAACTCGAATTCTCTAGGATTCCTCACCTTTTATGACCTTTCTAAAGTAATTTTGCCCCAAATCCGACCAGCGAGTATGGTCCGAATAATTATTATAAGTATAGTAATCATAATTTCCTCATTTGCCTGTAAGAAAAGAGTGCCTGGAAGTTCTAATATTAAAACCAACCAGCAGCTTGAGATGAGTTACCCTTTCAGTTTTGTGACTGATCTGGAGGGAAATATCAAAGGGCTCTTAAATAACCTTAAGGAAAAGGGGCTCAAACTGGAAAATGGGCGTCTTCATTTTACTCATAACCAAGCCGAGCTTTTTATAGGTGGAGATCTCTCTGATCGAGGATCTGACTCCATTAAAATTCGGAGATTGATCGGAGATTTAAAAAAGAGACACCCCGACCGAGTTCATATTATCTGGGGTAACCGGGATATAAATAAACTTGGTTTTCATGGACTGCTCCCTTCGCTTGATGGATTTCTGCACGAAGAGTATAAAGAGTGGCTATCAAAGGGAGAAACTAGGCTCTCTCATACAGAGCTGGAAAAAAGAAATACCCCTGAAAATAAACTGGAGTGGTTTTTTAATGAAATTGGTTGCAATCAATGTCTTGAATTTCATCAAAAAGAACTCTCAGAATTAAAAGGCCGGCCCATTTCAATACGAGAAGCAGCAGAAGATTACATTCAATCTCTTCACCCTAAAGAGGGGGAGTTTTTCAAATTCTTGGAAATGGGACAATTTATTGCCACCAAAGGTCGAACGATTATGACCCACGGGCAGATAACTAAAGAAAACTTTGGCTTTGTTCCCGACTCTTCCACTCGTTATGAGAACATGGCTGAATGGTTGGAGGCTCTTAATAGATGGGGGAAAAGTAAATTGAGCTCCATAAAATCCACTTATCATCCTGATATTCTAAGAGGCCAACACAGTAGACCCACCACTGAATTGATTCAATATTGCGATTCCAAATGGGATCAAAGTTTTAAAAAGGGGTATGGAAATGAAGTCAGTGTGGTCTATGCACCCAGAAACAAAGAGGGAAATAACTTTAGACTGCCTGATAAAGAGACCCTTCAACTCCTTACCAAACAAGGCTATTCCACCTTAATTGTGGGTCATTCCCCAGCAGGAAATACCCCACTTCCGCTCAAGGGAGAGGGATTTATTCAAATCATGGCAGATACCTCTTATGGCGGAAACCGTAGTAGCCAAGTCTCTTTTGATTATTTAGGTCAAGTGAAATTGCAAGGAAACTCTCAGTCTGGTCACACCATTAAAGCAGAAATCTCCCCTCACATTGATTCTCCAATAGGTAAAAACTATAAAGAAGCCACTGTAGTGGGTCGGATCAATGACACAACTCTTCTCACTTTTCGTTATAATAAAGATTATTCAATAGCAGAGTCCACAATTCCTGAAGGACAGTTGATAGAGGGTGAATTAAAAACCCCTCATTATAAATATAATCATAGTTCACTCAGTCAGCGTGCGGATTTGATCGAAGCGCTTAGTAGACAAAATGTACCTATGTTAACGCTGAGCGAATTACTGGAAGGACCCCTCAAAGGGAAACAGGCTCTTTATTTAGCCACCGATCCTAAGGTTGGGGGAGATATTATAGTTATGACAAGCCTCCTTAACGAATTTGAGCAAACTTTAAAAAAACTAAATCCAAAGGATTTTGTTTTTATTAATAATGGGCAAACCAATGCCATGGAGAGCGTACTTTTTGCTACCGCCAAACAACGTGGATTTCAAGTAATAGGAGCTCTCTCTGAAAGTGTGACACCCATCGAAGTTAATTATGAGGTAATAGCAACTACTATAATTGCTGAAAGTGCCCATACATTTAACCGCAATCTTTTTAATTTTCTAAAACAAATTGGAGCAGGGACTATTTTCTTTGGGGAAGAAAAGGCCGATTTTAAAGAGCAATTAGAGCTCGTAAAAAAGCTGGAACTAAATTCATGGTCCTTAAACAGACCTGGAGCGAAGGGGAATCATAGTTCAGGACATAGTTTAGCTGAAGCCATAACATCTCAAAAATCAGCTACCTCACAACGAACGACTCAAGCCGCTTCTATCCACCAAGGCCTCAAAATAGAAGCTATCGATGCTCAAGTGACAAGTAAAGTATCTACCCTTCAACAAGCCAATGTTCTTTCAAAAGCAAAAATGCGCCAAGAGCTAGCAAAGCGAAGTAAAAAGTTAGCGCAAATCACTTTAGGATCCTATTTGTTGAAAGGCAACCCTGCTTCAGTAATGGCAGAAGTAGAGCCTATTTTAAATAGATTGTCACCCGTAACACATGTGGTTTCATTCTCTATTGATTTACCTAAAAACCGATTAGAAAACTCATTAAATTCTGATCAGAAGGAAAACATTAAAAAGGTCTATGAAATGGCTAGAAGCAAGGGTTTTCAAACAGCTTTAGTGGGTCCTCAAGCAAGTCCTCTCCGAAGTATTCCCCTCCCAACAATGAACTATGACTTCGTAATAGGTTTTGATCAAACAAGGACGAATCAACTCTTTAGTGAACGAGTAAAATACCAAGCACCACCCTGTGATCAATTATTCCAAAGTTTTACTACTGCCCACCCTTTTTAAGATAGAGAGTGGGATAGGATAAGAGTCGATAGTCATCGGTACCTAGTGTTCCACAATTCATATGCAGATAATCATCCCCATGCTTCTTCTTACTTTCTTTTATAAGATCTTG
>CAYFLR010000017.1:76680-77690 GCA_964343805.1 uncultured bacterium
GTTCCAACTTTCAAAAATATCTCTTTGAGAATTCCACCAAGATGATTTTATCTCTGCTTGAGTTTTTGAAATAATCTGCAGAGAAGCCTCTTTAGGAGCGATTGTAAATTGATAATCCATACATTCAATAAGTTCATCCACATGATTTTTTCGGTATCTGTTATTTATTGCAAGGTTAATTGCTCTTATGTCGAAAGAAGAATTAAGCCCATCAGCCACTTGATTAATGGCTTTTAAGACAAAAAGACGGCTTTCATGTTCAATAGATTTTGTTTTATTTGTATTTTCTATACAGTGGGTCCCATCAAAATTAACAGAAGCTGATGGGGATTCCTCCATATAAATATCACCCAACATAGGATTTACATAAACTGCCTGCTTCTTGATTGTGGGTTCTATAATTGGCCAATAGAGGTCAAAAGTTTTCTTATCAGGAAAGATTTGATACTTCCTTTTCTTCGAAATATTAAAAAGCCGATTCATTTTGACATCCTGGCTTGAGCTAAAATAGTGATAACCCCAGGCACAGTTTTGTTTATAGGCATGGTTATTCTCAAAATCAAACAACTCAGTAAAAAGAAAATTCATCCCTTGAGGGGTGTGTAAATCTGCACCCATTTTTTTAATTTCACTCAGTAACGTTGTTTCGCTGGGAGTTTTTTTACAATGCCGCCAAGGCTTTGTCAGCCAGGTTTTAATGGTTTTAGGAGCGTAAAACATATCACCCGAAGCACAATATACTCGGTCTGACTTTTTTTCTAATTTGAAGAGTTCATGATAGAGAAAGTCTCCCCGAGCGTTTTTCTTTATGGTTTTAATGTAGTTGTCAATTTCAGGTTGAAATTGCTGGATGCTAGATCGGGTAGTATCTTTACATACTTTCCATGGGTAACGTAACCACCTGTCAATCACTCCTTTATTAAAGTACATACTTCCTAGCAGACACCTCAGGTTATAGTCTTTCTGTTTAACTCCGGTTATCTGTAGGGATCTAAAAGTTCTCCTCGAAA
>CAYFLR010000017.1:77700-93454 GCA_964343805.1 uncultured bacterium
CATTTACTACAATACCATATACCGGAACTAACCCTCTTTACTTTTTCTTTTAAATCCAAAAGAGAGGGATAGAGAGTAGAAATGTAATCATCAAAGGGCAGTTGATCACACACTTCAAAGGCTATGGATTTTATATTCTCGGTCTCTTTTTGAACTGGTAACCAAACCTCACCAGCAGTGCAGTTATGGTACAACCATTTCTCTTTAAACATTTTCATGATCCCATACCAGTTTTTACAAAGATCAACTCCTGGATTAAGGGGGATACTAAAAAAAGTTGAGTTAAGGATTTGATTATTGAGTTTGGCATCGGTGGATTTAGCGAGATAAATACTTCCTCGCGCACAGACCTGATTCTCTTTTAAAGAAAGACTTCGTATATCATTTACCAGAAAAGAATATTTCGAATTAAACTTCATGTTCTTTTCATAACTGGCTAGCCTTTGCATAATGCCATTCAGATCATGATAACTGTTAAAATTTTGGCAAAAATGCCAGGGTTTTTGGATCCATCTTTCTTGTTGTTTTTCTTCATCAACCCAGAGGCGAAGTGCATAATGCAGTCGATTGGCAGGAAAAACTTCACATTTTGACCATACCAAATCTTTAATAGAACGCTCATAGCGAGGAATACTTTCCCTGCACTCAGTTAGGGTCTTAAAGATTCCTGGCGTGACAACATAATTTTTTTGTAGAGATTTTAGTATTGAGTTTTCAATCAGAGGTAGCTTAACTGTGACAGCTGCACAGATTTGCATCACACCACCATGGCTTCTTTTATAAATAGTTTTATTTCGTGTTCCGACAGTAAAGCCTGATAGATGAGTTTCCTTGGGAAGTAATTGTTGTATGCTTTTTACCCATTCACCGGCTTCTTTATAGAAAGATTGAATAGCCACTTGTTCATCATGAGAGTAGGTAGATCCACACACTTGATGCTCGATGGAAGAATAGGCCGTCGCCTTCTCATCTCCCATCAACCAAATCTTAACCGAAGGTTTTGCGGTGATACTTTCATCTGACTTCTGGGAAGCAAACTCACATACACCAAAAAGATAGTCCTCTTTAAATTCTGAACGGTATTTAGTTAAAAGTTCATCGCAACTTTGATTATCATTCATTGCCACCACAGGGATGAGCAACTTCCTATTTTTAAGTTGCTTAACAATTCTATGATCTTTATTTAAATTTAGAGAAAATGAGAGATTCATACACTTTTGAGAATACCCATGAATTTCATGAGTCGAAACAGAGTTAACTGAAATTCCCTCCAGGACATTTTGCCCCCCTACAATAGAGGTGACTTTAGATTCTAACTCCTCACTTTTTTGTTTTAAAGACAGGTAATCATTGTCTGGATCTTTATCAATATTGCTGCAGATGGGAAAAGTAATAGAGTGTTTATTAGGCGCAACCGTCTTATTTTGAGGAGTTAACCAAAGTTTTACTAAGGGCTGCTCACTCACTAGCTTTTTATTTTCATAGGCATGTTGACATACTCCTAGTAGATATCGACTTCCATAGAAATTTTCATATCTCTTTAGACTCTCTTGGCATGTTTGTGAATTATTAGGAGCTAAAACGTTAGCAAAAACCACCATGCTTTTAGAAGCTAAACTTTTTATGGGACTCTTTTTATCTAGTACGACATTAAAGGAAAAGTTGGCACAAACCAGTTCCTCATGCCCTAATTTATGGTTGGTCACCTTAGAACTGGTAGCTGAAATAATCCCAGCCTCCCCTTTTTTGGCATACTTTGCCACTTGCCTTTTTATAAACTCAAAATTGTTATTTAGACTTTGCCGTGCGGACCCCTTATCTCCTTTCATTCCACAAATAGGGATATCAAAAGAGCTTCGCTCATCTTCAGCAGCTAACACCATCGGAGTTAAATAGGCTCGTAAAATGGAATGAGTAGAAAAGCTTTCGTTGGCATCTTGATTGGAGCAATAGCCATAGATGTATCGCTTTAAATTCCTAGTTTTCAACTGAGAGAGTTCTCGTTCGCAAGAAGCAAAATCAAGATGAGTAGAGAAAAGTTTTTCCTTTGGACCGCTTAGCTTATTATAGCCTGGATCGATATGCTCCACATGTAATTCAAGGCTCAGATCACCGCAATAAGAGTGGAGGTTTCCTTTACTCTTTAGTTTTGGCAGCGATACATTAAAAAAGCTCTCTTGTTTAGTTCCCCCCATCACATCTAAGAGGTCAGAATGGACGGCTCCTACTTGCTTATTATAAAAGAAAAGAGCTTCATCTTTCTTGGCAGAAGATTGACCACAGACCTGAACTTTATGTTGAACCGCTCGGTTACTGCCCAAATAGAGAGGAAACAGCCATAATTTAACTTGTGAGGTTACTTTGTTTTCTTTGAGGCCATATCCACATGAACCCGTTATAAACCGAGGACCAAACACTTTTTTATAGAGTTCGATTTGGGTTTGACAGCTCTGTTCAATTTTTCCCATTTTCTGTTGATTAACATTAATACTTATTACATCAGCCTTCATAATGGTTGGATTTTGATAGCTCTGAGGGAGCTTGAATTTAACCACCGCCTTGGCATAGGCGTGGGAATTGTAATATCCTCCCCCCTCACTCACCGTTTTCTTATCATAGCAAGAAACACTCACCTTATTTTGACCATACAGCTTATCTACCTTGGATTTAACTGAGCTACATGCGCTACTTTGCCCGTTTCTCTCTTCACTATAAGAGCAATAAGAGCCACAATAATGCCTATTTATCCCTAAAAACCCATCAACTTCTACATTGACCTCTTTTTTTGAGCCGAACCTCATATTAAAAGATTCATCTGGATAAGACCAACTATCAGGAACAACACCCCCATTTAATCCCGTAGATCTTCCGGTATAGACGGGATCTTCTATAGCTAGATCGGAATAACTCCCCAAAGGATCATCTATTATAGATTGGGCATTTGATGAAGAGGGATGACGAGGCTTACATCCAGCTCCCACCAACAATCCAATTAGCAAAACTTCAATAATTACAAACAACTTTATGAAAACAGATCTTCTCATAGTCCATCCAAGCAAGAATTAAAGGGATTTGTATTATAAGTATAACAAATCGACAGGAACGGAAATAGTGTAAAAAAAATAGACAATTATTCCTCCTAACTCCCTTAGAATATATCCCCTCAATAAATAACCTCTTTAATTTAAGACCGTTAAAGAATCTTCTCAGACTTTTCTGAGAAAATGTAAGTTGGTACGCATTTTGTATTAAATAGAAAGTGGGGCGGGGAAAAAACCAAAATGGGGGACCTAAAATGCAATTAAGAAAACAACTCATGATCAAAAAATCATTCCAGCTTTGCATTTTACTACTGGGATTAGTAGGACTTATTCAGTGTGCTTCTGAGCCTACACACTCTGAATTAGAGAGCCTGGTAGATAATCAAGTATTGGCCACCGACAAAGAAGGCTCCGCACAAACAGCCCCCGTTTTTACTGATGAAACTGACTCCATTACTACTTTTGCAGGTTTTGGTGTAACTAAAATAGAACCTATTGTATTTAACTCAGGAACCATTAACCAGACTATCCCTGACAATAACAGAGGTCAACTGAACGCCTCTTTTAAAATTAAAGAATCACAGATTGTTGGCATCGGCCTAGAACTCTCTATAACTCATAAAATACCAACTGAACTCGTTGTAAACCTTGTTAATCCCGAGGGAGATAAGTTCCTGATTTGCAATCGAAATTGCTCCTTAGCAGAAGGAAGAACTGGAACCATAAAACTTGGCATCAATGGGCATCAACCGGCTGGGTTTATGGAATTTGTAGGAAAAAAGGCTGCTGGCAACTGGAAAATTGCTATTACTGATGATGTTAATGGAGATGTGGGTCAACTTAACAGCTTCCAAATCACCACTTATCCTGATCCAGGTAATTTCCTTTATATTCCCCACTTTTCAATAGAGCAAGAGGACATAAAGCAGGTTATCCCTGATAATAACCCCGTAGGTCTCCACTACTCTTTTTTAGTAGATCGAGCTGCTCATTTAGAAGAGATGGATCTAGAAGTCAAAATCAGCCACTCCCGACCCGGTGAAGTAAGTTTACACTTAATATCACCCCAAAATGTAAGTATTCCCATCTGTGGAAATCAAAAAGAAGTTCCCTCTTGTCATACTTTAAAAAAATCTACCAAGTTCAGCAGTTATTCCGGTTCTCAAATAGATCAATTCAGTAAAATCAAAGGAGCTCCCATTTCTGGAGTTTGGAAACTCAGATTGACTGACTCTTCGGGTAAAGATGTAGGAACTTTGGATAGTATTAATGTCAATTTATTTGACACTGATGGCGTGAAAGATCTCCGACCCTCAGAAGAAACTCAGTCTTTCACTAACCTAGATCTAGTTATTCCAGATGGTTCCCCCCAAGGAGCAAAATATATATTCATGCCATCTCAAATAGAGAATTTCTCAAAAGTCATTGTAAGAACCAGAGTAATTCATTCTAGACATGATGAAATCACCATCAAATTAGTCAACTCTCAAGGTTCAGCCATCACCCTCTGTGACACCAGTGAACAAAATCGCTGTCGTTTCTCTAATAATGTAGCCACTTTTCAGGTATCTAGCCGCCAAGCCGATCTTAGAGTTCTACTTGAAGATAGTAAGTGGGCTCTCTTACTCATTGACTCTGTTAATCGTGATGGGGGTCACTTAGAAAGTTTCTCCATTTCATTCCAATAAGAACCTGAGATTCACTTAAGAATCCCTCCTAAAAACCGATATCTACCTTGAATAGAAGTCTGACATCCAATTTAGGGTAGTACCATTTGAATAGACGGCAAAAAGAAATCCTATTTATCTCATTATTAGGTCTATTTATTCTTCATCCCTCTCTTAAGGCAAAGAATGTTGCCACTCCGGACCTCTATTTTTACATTACGGTAGACTGGGAAGGGGTCGACTTTAAAACGGGAATACTGGACCCTTCAGATATTATTCCAATTAAAAAGTTTAGAGAGAAACATCCCCAATATCCCATGGTTCATTTTTTAAATGCCGCTTACTACACCAATGGTTCTTTGCCTGAAAAAGAAGTGACCCAAAGATGAATTAGGTTTACACATCCACCCATGGGAAAGTTTAGTCAGAGCATCTGGAGTTGAACGTTTTATAGATGGGCCCACCTACTTCGATCAAAAAAAGACTCCCTATGAGGGACCCCCCTCGCCTTTATTTCCGAAAGGACATCGAGGTGGAGACATCCCTTTATGGTTTTACAGTGAAACTGATATTCAAAAAATGGTCCGCTTTAGCGTTGATAAACTGGCAAGCCAAGGATTCACCGGAGTGAAAAGTTTTAGAGCCGGGGGTTGGATGACAGATGAAAAGGTCATGAAGGCGCTTGCTAAAGAGGGTATAATCTATGAAAGCTCACCTATTCCTTGGAAAAAAGTCGCAGCTCTTTACACTGACACCACTTTAGTAGACCATACAAAGTCCCTATGGGGGAAAATAACTCTAAAATCTCAACCCTTTGTTCAGCAAAACCATCACGATCAAATTATATTGGTTCCTAATAATTTAGGATTGGCAGACTATGTAGATCAAAGAGAATTTTTACATAGCCTGAGGCAAAATCTAGAATTAGCAAATAAGACAGGAAGGAATGTCCACATTGTTTATGGCTTTCACTTTGAAACAGCTGCAAAGTACCTTCATAGAGTAGATCAAGCAATTCAGGTATTATCTAAACTGGCAAAACAAGGAGAATTTAGACTCAAGCCCAGTACCTTTCAAGGAGTGAAAAAAAGGCAACTGCTGTTTAATACTCAATCAGGAAAAAGAAATTGCCTAAATTTAAAAATGATAAAGGGGAATTAAATCTACATTATGAATTCTTTGATTCTCAGAGTTATTATTACTCTCACTTTCCTAAAAGCCAGTCTTTTTGCTGCTAATAATTGTAAGTCACTAAAAGATCAGAGTTTACTTTCAGTTCCTGCGAAATACAAAAGTATGTCCTTTATCCAAAGAGAACAACTCAAACAGCAGCAACAAATGCAGGCCAAAATGAAGCCCTTTTTAGAACAAAAAGAACAGCAACAACCCCAACAGCAATGGCAGCAACAGCCACAAATGAATCAATGGGCACTCCAATTACAGCAAGAACAAATGTTTAAGCAGCTATCAAACCAACAAGGATTAATTAATAGAGTCCCAAGAAAAACCTCCAAGATTCAATCCCGCCCGGTCACCCAATACCAATGGGCAAGGATTATGCAAACGAACCCTTCCAAACCTCCTAAAGGACCCAACAGTATCCTCCTCTCTGTTAATGATAAATCCATCAGAATTATTGCAGAACAACCGGTAGAAAATGCCACTCCCCAGGAAATTAGAAGCTTTGTCTCCCGGCTCAATCAATTGTCAAAAGAAGACAACCCACTGATTTACACGATTCACCCCGATCATCGAAAAGGAGATCGATACCGATTACCAACCCAAGCGGAAAAAAATGATTTTGTTGAAGAAGTATATTGGAAGGGATTTAGATTAATGGTAGAGGCTCTTCAAGATTAAGTTAAGAGCCTCCTTAGTTGTTAATTAAAACACCTATTGTGGGATTCTAGTTTATAGATGATGTTTTGAACAGCTGCCATAAAATCGCCCGCATCAATCTCAAGCTTAATGTCTTTATTGTTCATTACGTTTTCAACTTCTTCTTTGGAGATATGTTTATCTTCAGCCCTTATAAAAAGATGATGATAAGCTTCCCCAGTGCCAACGCCTCCGATTAGGCCCGCTGCACCTACAGCTAAACAAACAGGTAAAGTTGCTGTACAAGCTACATAAGCAATCCCTGCTCCAAAAAACCCAAAGTAACCATCAAAAAGAGTTCTGGCTTTAGTTTCATGTTGAACTTCATGATCTAATTCAGAAAAGAGATTTTGAACATCATTTTTGCTCAAATCCTTCCCATGTATGCGACAACCAAAATTATCTTTAGCCGCACAACTAGTGGGATTTTGCAGTGTTAAACCTTGAGTAAAGTTTGAGTAGGATTGCCGATCCGAACATTGAACAAAATAAAAGCTATCAACCCCATTTACCGGTTGATTTACAAAGCCAAACATCTGGTTTGTTTTTTTATTAACCACGCTCTTGGTTTCTGATTTCTCTGTATCCTTCACGGTTTGTCCACAACCCACGGCCGCAATAAGCAAAACAAATAATAATTTTTTCATTCTTTCTCCTTCGTCTTTCTAATGTCTCTATTTCAATAGTGAATCAACACAATGTCCGACAATAGAATCTTGCAAAGTAAATGCCAGCTCTTAATAAAATGTTAACCGGCTAATTTAAATAAAGGTATTGGGAGAAAGAAGGTGATGAATAAAAAAGAGCCTCTTAAATTGGGTAAATATTGATCAATCTAAGAGGCTCTTTGTCAAAGATTCAGACATTTAAAGTCTACATTTTTTTTACAACTAGAAATCATCAAAAGGAATCTGCTCTTCAGCTAGAGCTAAATTACCCTCTTGTCTATACTGTTGCCGGCCACCAGTGGCTGGTTGTTTCAAAGGATGGTGTTCAATATTGGTCACATTGTCCTGTTGCACTTGCTGAATAACAGCCTTATGAAGGCCTACAATATCTTGTAATTGCTTAACGACTTGTTGCATTTCAGCGGCTTGGGATGACAATTCTTCTGCACTGGCCGCATTACCTTGGGTGGTTTTGTCCATTTCAGTCACTGCCCTGGTTACCTGCTCAATACCTTTCGCCTGTTCTTGGCCACCTTCAGATACTTCTCTAACCAGAGTGGTAACCTTTTCTACCTTATCTAGGATATCCTTTAGAAGTTCTTCTACTTTTTGTGATGCAAGAACACCTTTTTCTGCATGACCTTGAGCTTCATCAATCATTTCAGCGGTCGTTTTAGAAGCTTGTGCACTTCGTCCAGCTAAGTTACGAACTTCTTCTGCAACAACAGCAAAACCTTTACCTGCATCCCCTGCTCTTGCGGCCTCTACAGCTGCATTTAGAGCAAGCAGATTGGTTTGAAAAGCAATTTCATCAATAGTCTTAACAATCTTAGCGGTTTCATCGGATGATTTTTTAATGTTATTAATGGTATCACTCATTTCTCCCATGGTCTCATAACCATTACGAGCCGCATCTTGAGTTTGCTCTGCTAACATATTTGCTTGATTAGCATTATCAGCATTTTGAGTCACACTGGATGACATCTCTTCTAATGAAGCCGATGTTTCTTCTAAGGCCGAAGCCTGTTGACTGGACCCTGCGGATAAAGAGTGACTTGCAGTGGATACCTGAGCGCCACCTGAAGATAAGGATTGAATTATATTGTTAAAATTTTCACTTAAATCTCTAAGCTCTCGAACACTAAATGTTTTCAATCCTCCAAAAATATTTTTGAAAGGACGGGTCACAGCTGCGCTCATCAAGAAATTAACCAGCATAGCTAGAAGAATCACCACGGCAGTTCCACCAATGATAATGTTCTTAGTAGAGGAGGCTGTCTTCTGAGCTGATTCTTTACGGGCGTTCATTAAAACAGCTTCTCTTTCTACAAAGGTTGCTATCTGACCACGGAACTTATCAAAGTACTTCTTACCTTTCGCTTGTCCAACTAAAGCTGCCATATCATTCATAGTCTCAGCATCGCCAATCGCTCGACGTAATTCGATGGTGGGCTCTGTCACATTAGACATCCATTCTTTGATAGTTTTATGGGTTTCTTGAAGTAATCTCACCTGAGCGGGGTTATCGGAAACTGTCTGCTGTAGCTTAGTTATCTGCTGTTTAAAATTCTTGTGCCCATTTTTATAGGGATCTAAAAATTCTTCTTTACCTGCTAATAAGTATCCCCTCATACCGGTTTCCATATCCACTGCAGAACCTATAATATTTTGAGCCTCTCCGATTACCGTATGAGTGTGATCTACCCATTTCATGGTGTCTCGCAGTTCACTCATTTGAGTTGCGTTCTCAGCAGCTCTTTTTCGTTTCCCCATCAAAGCCTGTTCTCTACTGATAAACAGTGCGATTTGGCTACGAAATTTATCAAAATACTGCTTTCCTCTCGCCTCTCCAATTAAATCAGCCATGTCATCCATCGTTTTAGCATCACCGATTTTTCTTCTTAAATTGATCATTGGCTCGGTAACATCCTTCTGCCAATCTCTAATATTCTGCTGAGTTTCATCCAAAAGTTGAACTTGGGCAGGATTGTCGCTCACTGTGTTCTTTAATGAAGCAATGAGTTTGTCAAAACTGGCTCGCCCCGCTTTATAGGGATCCAAAAATTCTTCTTTACCTGCTAATAAGTATCCCCTCATACCGGTTTCCATATCCACTGCAGCGGCTTCAATTTTTTTGGCCTCCGCCATGACTACATAGGTATGATTCACCCACTTATTTGTAGTTAAAAGTGAATTAATACTATTGATACTCACTATTCCTAATCCAACCACCAAAATTAGAGAGATGGTCCCCCCGAGCATCATCTTGTTACTCAAACTCAGTTTATCAAACATAATAAAACTCCATAAAAAAATTTAATATAATTGTATTATTTATTTGTCATTACCCATAATAGGTAGGGATTTCGCTTCCAATTTACACCCTTTAAGGGTCGACTGCTTGCCAGAAAACTTAAGTAGGAATTTCCTTATGAAAGAGAATTCATTTTCTTAGGTAGGATTAAATTTGATAAGATATGAATATAATTTGATTAGTTCTTTACTTCATCTAGAAAAAGAAGACAGTTGAGTTGCCAATTCTCTTCATCATCAGTTTTATCTTCTTTATTAACCACTACATGTAGATCAGATTCTTTTTGTTCAATAAGATAGTGTTTGATCAAGGGCTGATCCTTACCACCTATACCGCGGACCCATTGCTCCACTGCCTGATTATCTTTGATAAACTCAATAACCCATTCTTGAGCTGCTGCACTATAGTAAGACCGACCAATCGCTTTCCCCTGACGATTATAGAAGTATTTTTGAGAGTCTAGACCTTTACTAATGTCTCTTATAATAAGGCTAATCCCGGCAGTATAAAAAATAGTTCCTAATTTAAATGAGGTTGTTAGAGCAGAAGCTGCTTGAATTCCCAGAGCCGCAGTTCTTTCATTTTCGCCCATTTTTCCTAAAGGAGTCACAAAATCTAAAAATGTGTATATTTCGTCAGGCAAGCCTTTTAAATAATCTGTTGTACTTGCTTCGTATTCAGTTTGAAAATGTTTAAACATAGCGTCTAAACTAGCTAAGTCTCCTTGATCACAGCGTTTAACATTTTTATAGAAGTTTTTAGGGTTAACTTCAAACTCTGAAGAGCTGGTTAGTTTACTTGAATTTGATTTTTCAGTTGTTTCACCACAGGCAATAAAAAGAAAAAGTAAACAAACTAGGAGAGCTTTCATAATCGACCTTTCACATTTATAATATGGAATGAGAACTTGGTTCTCAACTAGGTCAACAAAATGCAAATATCAAACCAATTTCAAAGATTGATTTTATTGAGTTTTTTTAGTTATGGTTCTGAGAAATGACTACTTAATGACTGACTGTCCATTTTTTTGACTTATTTACCATTTCATATAAATAGTAGGTGTTTTAGGAGACTCCTCTAAAGTTTTGATACTTCTTTTGTAGAGGGCTTTCACCAGATGCCATTTCACTTGAGGATTAGCAGCTAAAGAATTACAGGTATCGCCACGATCCGCCTTACAACGAACCGTTTTATTAAATTCAACCGCCTCTTCGAGCTCATCATCTTCTAAACCAAGGATATCCTTTGTCTGTTTTTGATCAATCAAGAGAGGTTCTCGCCCAAACCAAGCAAAGTCAGGAGACTCATTAGAAGCAGTAAATTCACCCCATCTGTCGAAATGACCCCACTCACCACCAATTATTTTTCCAGCGACATCGAGTTCTAAAGTAGCATAATAAGTTTTTGGAGAATCACCTCGCTCCATGTGAAAGCCGACTTTTTCATAGAGCCCAATGCTCTTATTAATGGCTTCATTTACCCCATCGTCATCATCTAAGGCAGTAGATCCTAACCACATTTTAATTTCAACATCGAGTAATGAGGTGGTTCCTGTAGCTACAAATTTGTCTTTGTAACGTGTCACAGGATAAGGCCCTTTAACGATATCAATTCTGGCATCTCCTATGGGATGGTTAGATACCTTTTTTCCTTGCATTTTATCAATTACAAAGGTTCTCTTGGCAATTCCTAAGCGGTTTTGTAAAGCCATTACGAGTGTTGCAGGGTTAACGCCTCGGCATCTTTTATCACTGCTTCTTTTATATAAAAAGCCATCATCATTAGACCTAGTTACATCAAAAAATGGATCAGGGTTATGAATCTGCTCTTTACAACGGTTTCCTAATCTACGGTAGTGTCTATAATTTACCTTATAATAAGCTAAACCAAGTAACGCTTTAATATCATAAGGATGAAAAGTGATCTTATGACCATTAGGATTCACAATGTTTACAGATCTAAAGGGCTCTTTTTTCATAACTGAGGCAACACTCACTCCATTACAGTAGCCTGCCCATGCGGCCATAAAAAGATCCTTATGACCACGAATGGCCAATTCTCTTCGAGTGGCTCCAAAAGTATAATCTCCCACCATAATGTCATATTTTTCCATAGGAGAAATTTTGAACAGCCACTTGATACTATCACGATCATTTGACTCGAGTATGGACTTAATCTTGCTTTCTGATTTAAGATCATATCCCGAGAGCTGACTCCAAAAACCTTTAGCCCAACGACCGGCAATTCCATCAAAAAATGAGGGGAAAAAACCAGAAGACCAAGGGAGATCTTCAGTTTTGGCATTTAATAGCTTTCGATTAAAAAGCCCCTGGTCTCGAAGATTATAAAAAGAAGGGTTTTTTAGATTGGCCCAAATTTTCTTTTCTAAGGCTTTCTCTCGACTTCCATCTTCATTAATAACCCATGATGGAATCCATCCTACGGAGTTGTCTTCAGTTCTCCATTCTCCGTATGACTCGGTAGTTGAAGATTTCGATGGAGTTGAATCACACTGTATAAGAAATGTTGAAGAAAAAAGTGTAACCAAAAGATAGGTAATTATTGAATTTAACTTTCTTTGCATATATTTAGCTCCTAAAAGAAGGTTGGTTAAAACCATCCATGTTCACAACATATTTTTATTGTTACGTATTTATAATATTTTTATGATTTTTTCAAGTTTTATTATTATGAAAGGAAATAATTAGGAATTATATTTTATTTTTAACAACTTACTGAATTACCCGTCGGCATTAATTTGAGCAATGAGTTCCTTCAATTTATCATTGGCTTCCTCATTTTCTACCTGACAGGTTCCTGCCGCTTGATGGCCTCCACCACCATATTTGAGACAGAGTTCTCCCACATTCGTATTGGAATCTCTTTTTAAAATGGATTTCCCCATGGCAAACACGGTTCGCTCTTTTTTGGGTCCCCATATCACATGAATGGAAATATTAGTTTCAGGAAAGAGCGCATAGACTATGAAACGATTGCCTGCATAAATGACTTCCTCATTTCGAAAATCAAGCACCACCAGATTACCAAATACCGTAGCGCATTTTTTTACCTGATCGATGAATTTGTATTGATGCTCATGATAAAGTTCAACTCTTTCAGCTACATCAGGTAACTCCAAAATATCATCAATAGGGGTATCTTGACAGCGATCGATTAACTGCAGCATCAACTGATAATTTGAGATAGAAAAGTTATGAAATCGCCCTAAGCCAGTTCGAGAGTCCATTAGAAAGTTCAGTAAAACCCAATTGGTTGGATTAACTATCTCCTCTTCAGTAAAGTTAGCTGAATCAGCCTTATCAACAGCCTCCATCATATCCATTGGAATATCTGGAAATGAATTGGCTCCTCCGTAGTAATCATAAACCACTCTGGCAGCTGAAGGAGCATTAGGATCTATAATATGGTTTTCTGGCTTAGCTCCACCTCGTCGAACCATTTCACTATGATGATGGTCAAAAGCCAAATGAACCCCCTCTACATATGGGAGGTTGGTGGTGATATCTTGACTGGTTACTTCAATCTTACCATCTTGCATCTCTTTGGGATGGACAAAAAGTATCTCATGAACCATTCCAAGTTCTTGCAGTAAAACAGCACAAACCAATCCATCGAAGTCACTGCGGGTAATCACGCGATAAGTCGTAGTCATAGGGGACCCCTCTTCCACAATATTATTTATTTAATTATAACTATACCTTAGTTGGAGGTGTTATGCTAGGTTGATAGGTATGAAAAATACAAAATGCCCAGGTAATGATTCACAGTTTTGGACCCTAGAAGATGTGTTTGAAATTCCCTGCCCTAAATGCGGTCAAATGATCGAGTTTTTTAAAGACGATCCTAGCCGATCTTGCTTAGAATGCAAAACTAATATTGATAACCCTAAACGTCCGAAAGGTTGTAAAGATTGGTGTCCTTCTGCGGGAAAATGTAAAGCCAGATAAGATTTATGCGTTTTAAAAAGTGTATAAAAACATCTACAAGCTACAAGAACCTGCATTTCCATCATTCCACTTAACATACAGCCGTCCTGTGGATCCAGGATTCTCCTCTCGGTATTTATCACACCAAGACCGAATAGTAGAACTGCCTGTAACTTTAGTAAAACATTCTGCGCGGGAATTACCGTAGGTAACCCAAAAGCCTGATTCGGCATTTCCGGAATTATTAAAACTGGCAGAGCAAGGTGTTCCTGTTGGAGAACAACTATTATCCTGCTGTTCAAAACCATCGTTGCAGGAAACAACTTGGCAACCATTCCATCCACTGCCATTCCAATTTTGTTCCCCAGTTCCATTGCTAATAGAGCAGCTTCTTACATTACTGACACAAGAATTATTCTCCACATGAAAACCACCATTGCAAGATGTCACTTGACAGCCATCCCAACCGTTCCCGTTCCAATTCTGAGACCCTTGCCCATTGGCAATAGAACAAGTTCGACTATTAGCGACACAGTTTCCTCCCTCCATATGAAAACCAGCCTCACAGGTCTGAGGCTGGCTGGGACTTTCTTGATTCTCTGGTTCAGGCGAAGGAGCAGACTGCTCTTCAGGTGGAGGAGTATTCTCCTCATTAGCTGGCTCAGATTCAGAAGGTGTTTGATTATCAGTTGAATTTTCCTGTTCTTCTGGGTTTTCATTTTCTGAAGGAGAATTACCTTCAGATATTTTTTCTTGTTCGTTAGTTTCTTGATTATTATCCTCATTAGAACTAGGAGGATTTTTTTTAGAATCTACTTTTGCGTCGCTTACTGATTTTTCTGTAGTCTCTTTGGTAGGTGTATCGGTTTGATCAGATCCTACAGTATTCTCCCTACTAGAGGCTGACATATACCTTTTTGGTAAGATGTTTTCATCAGAATATATGACCTCAAATCCTTTATTTTCACACTCTTCTTTAAATTCAAGAAGACTCTTGCTCTCTGAATCCTTTGGCATATACCATTTAATAACTCGATGAGTATTCTTTTTTTCCTCACATCCCAACTTAAATGAGCCGAGCTTTTCACATTTGGTGCTAGAAATACTACTTTCTTCCTCACAACCATCTAGTGCCTTTATTTCCCCCTGCTGAGTTTCTTTTTTGCTACTATATAATTCAACGCACTGAATCACTGATTCAGAAAAGCAAGAACCAATGAAAGCATTCTGAGTCGTAGCAAATTGCTTAATTCGACTGTCATCACCGCAGTTTTGGTAACCAAATAATGATAACAGTAATAAAAAAGTAACTATAAACAATAACCAAAACTTCTTAATCATACCAAAGCCTAATAGAAATACGATATCTAATGATTTATCGAAACTCTTAGAAAGGAAATTTAGAAAGATGAGTTTTCCTATATAATTTCAATAGGTAAAACCCTCCATTATTCGGGCAGAATCTTATAAACTTTGAATCTTATAAACTTTGTTATTTTTTAACTGATTTTGGCATTAAACTCCGTTCATGAAATATGAACAAGTTCTGATGCCATATTCCACTCTTAATACGGCACAATAGTTCACTCATAGCCTATGAAAAAGTTTTTGTGCCGTTTTTAAGGTTAAAACCGGCCTAAGAATCCATTCATAGAATATGAACCTGTTTTGGTGCCAGCCAGGCATCCCTTTAAATGAGGAAGAGCCCAATTTCTTAGCACAGTAATAAAGTCTAGCTTCAAACTTCTGTTATTAACAGGTGGAGTAGCCCCCAAAAAACGGACAATCAGCTAGCTTTATGTCCGTATTTTTGAGGGTGTACTACAATACTTTTCCATGCAGTCTTCACAAGACAGAAGCTTGATCAAAATAGGGTATTCTTTAGAAGCCTTTTCATAATTTGTTTGAACATAGTCCGAAGGAAACCCAAAAGGTTCTCCTCCAACGATGGTTGAGGTATATAATGTAATCTCGCCAGATTTATTCTCATCCGAACAATCAGATGTTACATTGTACTTCCCAATAATATAATATTCAGCTGTTCTTGTAGAGCATGATATGAAAAACCAAAAGGAAAGAAGTATTAGCTTAACCATGCCTGCATTATAACGGTACATTTACACCACCATAAACACCTTTAAAATCAACAGACAAAATATATTCTAAAACCACTTTATATGAATCAGATAAAAACAAATATGAGCTTCGTGTAATAGAGGGAAAATTTGTTCCTCAGTTA
>CAYFLR010000018.1:0-27256 GCA_964343805.1 uncultured bacterium
GAGCCATCTGAGAGATAATACAGATAGCAGCGGCCAAGAGATTAAAAAGCAGAAGTTTTCGAAACAAGGATTTAGTCATGCTTGGCTCCCCTAAATGCTAAGAGCAGCTCTTTTAGGTTCAAATGCAGAATACTGGGATCATAAAATGAGATAGGGCGGTACTTTGCTTTGGGTGAGAACTGTTGGTATTTAATAAAGGGGAGGGTGCTCCAATCACTTTCGGAAAGGGCTGCTTTTTTCAAGGCCACATCTTTTTGATAGAGAGCAAGGTAGCGCTGTCTGGCATGTTCTGTTTTAAAAAGAGCGAGTTGGGCAATGTTATGACCGAGGATGTTACTGTTTTCTTTGATGCCAAGTAAAGGGTAGAGACCTGATTTCTGGGCGGTGAGATAGGCGCTGTGAATAATTCGCTCTGGAGGTGATCCTTGAAAATCATTTTGCAAAACCACCACTCCTGCCGGGGATAAAATGCGCTTGAGGTCTCGGAAAAATTGCAGGCTGATGGTGCGGACGGCCGCGAGATTATCTCCTTCAGGAAAATCGATAAAGATGGCATCAAAGCGAGCCTTGGCCTTGGCCACCCATTTAAAGGCATCACCAAAGTGGAGAGTGAGTTTTTCATCTTCTAAGGCGTTTTGGGTGTTAAGTTTCATGATGGGATTGCTTTTGGTAAACTCCACCCATTTTTTATCCAGATCCACCATGGTTACTTTCTTTACTTGCGAGTAATTCTTTACTTGGCGGGCGGGAAGACCGTCTCCTCCCCCTAAGATAAGTACGTTTTTCACATGAGGATTGAGTTCCATGAAAGGTTCAATCAAGATACTGTGATAGGGATCTGTTTGACTTCCTAGTTGATTAAAGAATTGAATGGATCCATTTAAAAAACCATAGAGGTAGTAGTGGTTCGGACTCTCTTTTATGGTAGTTAAATCTGGTGGAATAGGTTGATGGTCTTGACGTCCCAAGAAAATCAGCACCTGTTGATAGGGGGTACTAAAATGGTGAATCAACTGATCTTTGGGATGATAGGCGTATTGACGCTGCAAGAGCTCTCTTTCAAATTGGTTGGAGTGAAGTGCAAGATAGCCAAAGGTCATAAGCAGCAAAGCGCTTATTGCCGCGGGGATTTTTAGATTCAATTGGAAGTTTCTTAAACCAAAAAAACTGAGTCCTATAAATATAAGCCCATTAAGAAATGACACTAAGAAAGATATTTTGAGTAATCCCAACAGGGGAAATAAGAGTAAGGTAAACAACAGGGAGGCAAAAAAACTGGCAAGATAATCTGCCAAGATCATTTTGCGAATAAGTATAGCTCCCTCTTTCAAAGGGGAGCAAAGGTTAAATAGGAGTGGCAGTTCTTGACCGGTAAAAAAGCCGATGAATAGACAGAGAATTAAACCTAACAGTAAAGGGTTTAAAAAAGAAAAAATATGTGCTCGTTGCAGATCTATTAAGGAAACCGAAGCCATCCCCAACATCACTAAAATGATCTCAATCACCAGTAACCATTTGAGAGTTTGGAAAGGTGATTTTTTAGTTCCAAAAAGACGCCAACTCAAACTACCCAAACCCATAGAGACAATGAATGCTGATAGATAGGTAGGGAATATAAAGATTCCTTCTCCCAGCAGATGGGAGAGTTTGGTGGCGATCAAAAACTCATAGCAAAGAGAGCAAAAGGACATGAGCAGTGCGAGTAAGAGTATGAGTTTTTGCTGTTGGATCATGTTTATAGTCTAAGTTTAAGGAGTCTTAATCAGATAAATATGATTACCTAAATAGGTGAGCCAGTTATAAGACTTCTCTACAATCTTTTTTGAGTAAGGCTCTTCTTCACCGGTACGTGTTGGATCATAATCATATTTGGGATAACTAGGACCTTGGTAGATGGAGTCTCTCACGTAGAAAACCCCTTTTCGGCTGCATCCTCCATCTTCTTTGATGCGCTTTTTAATTCGGGCTAAATACTTACGGTAAATTTTAGCCAGGTTTTGTTTGCCGGGATCACTGGAGTTCTCATAGGTGCTGGCCTTACTGGCAATGCGGGATTGCCAACTTTTTACAAAAGGACAACCTCTAGAATTTTTTTGATCATCATAGCCTAATATGAGCACCGCATGCCAATAACCCATATGGTTGTAAACTGCCACTATGGGTGAATCATTCTCTTTCAGCGCTTTCTTTAC
Source organism: uncultured bacterium (assembly GCA_964343805.1). Classification (GTDB taxonomy): domain Bacteria; phylum Bdellovibrionota_B; class Oligoflexia; order CAYFLR01; family CAYFLR01; genus CAYFLR01. Next base: position 2,193 of record CAYFLR010000018.1, read on the forward strand.
TTTCGTGATGGCATCTCTTTTTAAAATTCCCACATTCCATTTATTTTGGGCAGGGTCTTTGTAAATGAGAGATCGGGTCACATAGGGAGTGGGAATTAAATCCGATTCATACCCCTGCCCGGTATAACCATCCACCCAGTTGTAAGAGACTCCGTAAGTGGCCCCACTGGAATTGGGATTGGCGGGGACACTGCTGCCATTGATTTTTTTATACCACCCCTTGGTGAAGCGATAATCCCTATTTCGGAGCGCTCCATTTTCAATATTAAAAAGTTGCACCACATCAGTCAGAGAGTAGCTGAGGTGGCCCAGGTATTTCTTATGTACATTCATCAGGTATCTTTCCGAAAGGTCCGTATCTCCTTCCGGCTTGACTCCACTCAAAGATTCTAGATTCTGATTTAAAATGATTTCCATCGCCCCAGTCACTGCCATATAGAGACAGCTGCCCGCTCCCAATTGATTGGGTGAGGCCATCACATAAGGGTTCATTAGATTGTAGGATTCTTGACTGGGGGGAGTTATCAAATGGAATTGAACTGAATGGATTGGTCCTTCATCCACATCATCTCTTTCCGGATATTTCTCTCCAAAATATATTTCGCAATAGGGATAATTGGCGTCACATAGTTCAGCCCCTTGCTCGGTGATATGTCCCACCACCATTTCTTGCTGCTCTTGTTTATAAATAATAAATTGATCTTGCACATGGAGAGAACCGGTAAACTCGTTGATGTAGGGAGTCTTTAACTGCTTCTTCGAATCGAAATGATAAAAACTCAATTCCCCTTCACCATTGATTTCCACATTACCTAGCGACACCGCAAAAAGGTTAAAGGCACAGAGAGAGGTGCAAATGAATAAAATAATTTTAAACATGAAAATACCTTCGATTTGTTAGTGATTGAATCTATTTTAACATATTTGGAGGAGAACCCCCAGGGAAGGGGGCATAATTTTTTTAGGCAGCTTGTTCAAAGTCGTGACGATCATTATGATGCTGGTTAAATGATGGTGTCTCCACATGACCATTATTTCCACCATTTTGACCTTGGACAATATCTCTTAAGTTGTCTACCATATGATCAATCTCTTCCGCTTGAGCAGAAAGCTCTTCACTGGCGGCGGCAGTTTCCTCAGCGTTAGCCGCATTAGATTGAGTCACTTTATCCATCTGGCTGATGGCCACATTAACTTGTTGTAAGCCGGATGCCTGCTCGTTAGTAGAATTGGTTACATCATCCACTAATTGAGTTACTTTCTGGATACGGTCCACAATCTCTTTCAATTGACCTTCTACTTCTTCAGATACGCGAACCCCTTGATCGGCATTGTTTTGAGCTTCTTCGAGAAGTTCAGCCGTATTTTTAGAGGCTTGAGCACTGCGGCTGGCAAGGTTTCTTACTTCTTCTGCTACCACTGAGAAACCTTTACCTGCATCACCGGCTCTCGCTGCTTCCACCGCGGCATTCAGTGCCAATAAGTTGGTTTGAAAGGCGATCTCATCGATGGTTTTAATAATTTTAGCCGTTTCGTCGGAGGACACTTTAATGCGTTCAATCACTTCATTAAGCCGTTTAATGGCTTGGTATCCATTTTCTGCGGAAGTTCGAGCTTCTTTAGATTGGGTGTTGGCTTGATTGGCATTTTCTGTATTATTGGTGACACTGGCAGAAATTTCCTCTAAAGAGGCGGAGGTTTCCTCTAAGCTAGAAGCCTGTTCGCTGGCACCTCCAGCGATGGTTTGGCTCGAGCTAGATACCTGCCCTGCAGCACCGTTAAGTTGCCTTGAACCGGCTGTGAGTTTTTCTACCACCTGATTAATAGATTTGGTTAAAGAACGAGCGATGGTGATGCCGAGAATAAGGGCTAAGATAAATCCAACAACTAAACCAATGATGGATTCAATGTTAGCCAAACGAGCAATCTCATGAGCATCTTTAATCTCTTGTCTCATTTCGGCTTTGGCTTTTTGTTCAATGCCTTTTAAAACTCCAATCATTTGCTCACCAAGACCATCAGCTTTTTCATCTGCAGCGCCCAGTTGATCTGAGACTGTTTGGCGCTCCACAAATGCATTCATAAAATTGGTTACAGAATCTTGGAAAGCTCCATCATGGATTACATCTAGTTTTTCTACGAGACCTCGCAAATGGGCATCATCCACGGCCGCCACAAAGCCTTGCTCAGTTTGCCCTCCATTTAGAAGTGCTTGAATCCAAACATCAAACTCTTTTAAAGTTGCTTGGTATTCTCTTTTAAATTCTTCGGCTTCTTCCACACTTCCTGCTTGGGCATACTCTTCTATGGCGATTCGGCTATTGGACATAACGATGATCACTTCCATCGCTGAGTTGGCCCAGGTAAATTCCTTATCAACGATATCGGAAATAGATTCCCCTTTTTTCCTCTTGTAGGTGATCTCATCATTTACCTTTTCTTCCAGCAGCTCAGCGGTTTCATTTACAGCGCCCACCGCCTCTTCCATTTTTACCATTGATGTTTCTAGGTCTTTTTCTAACTGAAAGAGTCTTTTCTTGGCATCATAAACCCCTTGCACAGCTGGACCAAATTGATCGTTATGCATGCGCTCCGCTCGATGAACGATGTCTTTAAGGCTGCTATTTTTTGCTTCATAGTATTTATCTCCGTTAATATCCCCTCCTTGTAGGATCATCTCTCCATACTGATCGAAGAGTTTAACGAAATTAATATGCTCTTGCCAAACTTCATCGAGACCGGTCACATCTTCAGCTGCTAGCATTTCCATTATCATTTGCATATCACGACCTACCGCATAGGACATTTTACCCGCAGACTCAATAAGAGGCGCGGTCTCAATCATCTCATCAGCCTTGTGATCCAGATTAGAGACACTGTTTAGTCCAATCCCTCCGACCACTAATAATATAGCGGTAATGGTCATAAATGCGGCCATTAATTTCGAGCTCAGAGTCCAATTTGAAAACATTATTTCCTCCCAGTGATATGAAAAAACCTTTTAGATGCTTTTAAATGGTCTTATAGTTAATAAGAAAGGTTTAAAGAATTATTAACCATTTTTAATAAATGTAAATGGTAACAGGAGGTTAGATTTGGAGGAGGGACCTGGTATTGAGTGATTTTATCCTTTTTTTGGGGTGAAAAAAGTCATTAGTTTTTCGGAACAGATCATTAATTAAACTAATTAAGAAAATCTAAAACAATAATTTCCAGTATTTAGCCTCTCTTGGTAGAACTCTAAGTGAACTTAAACAAAGGAGCGCAAAATGAAAAAAATTCTAAGTGCTATAACAATAATATCTTTTCTCTCTATTTCTTTAAACCCACTGCTTGCGAGTGATGATATTCAATTGAATCCGGATCATTCTCCTAGTGAATCATGCAGTGAGCAGTGCGCTGAACTGGCTCAAGAGAGATGTGAAAGCCGAAAGGCCGAAGAGAGTTTTGTGGGTGCCAATATTTGTTTTACCAGCTCATACGCAAGCTGTTTAACCAGCTGTATGATCCCAGTCATAGACCTCGACGATATTTTAACTTCAGATTAATACCTTTTTTATACTTACCTTTTTATACTTTCCTTCAAAGGGGGTGGGAGTTTTCTTCCGCCCCTCTTTTCTTTTATTCTGGATTGAGTAGTTTTTCCACAGATTGAAGTAGAATTTGTCCACTGATGGGTTTTTGTAAAAAGTAGGTGGCCTCTTTGGAGTAGATATGTTTTTGCTCAATGGTGTCTTCAGAGTAACCGGATATGATCAAAGTTTTTAAGTTGGGTTGGAGTTTATGAGCAATTTGATAGAGCTGGTAGCCATCCACTCCAGGCATTTCGAAGTCAGTTATAAGAAGTTTTATCTCTCGCTTGGGAGGAACCAGGTGATCATTTAAAGCCTGTTCCGCACTTTCAGCCGTGAGCACATCGTAATTATGTTTCTTTAAAATTTGGCTCATCATATAGAGAATGTCATGATCATCGTCAACGACGAGAATAGTGGTATTAGACATGTTGAATTTCCTATAATTTAGATCCTGAATCCGTGAAAATCTTTTCTTCAGACCTTAATAATAAGCTGAAACCCGTATATTTTCAAATTTTTCCCCTACTTTTTTTCAACACACCTTCCCCATAAAGTTAATCTCTAATTTTTTTTATGAAAATTGCTTTACCCGCGTATCTAACCATGCTAGCATCATACTATTCTTTATTGATTGAGGGTTTACAACAATTCTAAAGGGAGAATGTAATGAACAAAGCAGATTTAGTTGAATCATTAGCTAAGCAGACTAAAACAACCAAAGCAGCAAGTGAGCAATGGTTAAACGCATTTACCGCGATTGTTTCTAAAACAATGAAAAGAGATGACGTAAGATTAGTAGGCTTCGGAACTTTCACCAGCGTAAAGAGAAAAGCTAGAAAAGGCCGTAATCCACAAACTGGCGAAGAGATCAAGATCAAAGCTAGAAAAGTTCCTGTATTCCGTCCAGGAAAGCAGCTAAAAAGCAAAGTAAAATAAATAAGTACGTGCTTATTTATAGTATGAGGCTGGGGAGTATTCTCTGGCCTTTTTTTTTGCCTAATTCCAACTATGTTACAAAATAACTAAAGGGAAGTGATGAAATCAGAAGGGAACTTAGTATACAGTAGTAGCTCTCCGGGGCAGGTAAAATGTAAGAGGTGTAATGAACTGTCGTGCGTATGCCAGCAGACAGTAAGCGAGGTGGTACCAGGCTCAACCACTCTTCGTATTCGGATTGAAAAGAAAGGCCGTGGTGGAAAGACCGTCACCGTTATTTACGATCTCCCCCATAACCCCGATTATTTTAAGAAATTACTTAAAAAGATGAAAAACTACTGTGGCAGTGGGGGAAGTTTAAAAGGGCAGCAAATGGAAATCCAGGGAGATCAACGCTCTAAGGTAAAAAAGTTTCTGGAAGATCAAGCTTTTAAGGTGAAGGGGGGATGATCTTTTTTCCCATAAAGAGGAGTTCTTTCTCACCCCAATGATGCTCCATCTTAAATAGAAAACCCATTTTATTGTAAAATAACCTATTGGTCGCCTGTGGGGATGTGACTATATGCACACCTTTCACCTCTTGTCTTTTTAAGTCATCTATTAAACATTTTATCAACAGCTGACCTCCTCCCTTTTTTTGATGAGACGGATGAAGGTTGATGTGCAAATGGGCGGGGAAAGACTCAAATTGCTCTCTAAATATCTCAAGGCTCGCATCTGAGACTTGCTTTAAAAAAGAGTTTGTATCTGGGCAGGCACAGAGATAGCCTATTGGGTTTTCTTGATCTTCAAATAAGAGATAACAGTGGGTCGGATGTCGCTGGAGATAGATTCCTAGCCATCTCTGAAAGAACTGCTGTTTAGTTTGCTCATCATGGAATTGCTTTTGGTGAGCAGTTAAAAAAAATATATTTTCCAGTGGTTCTTTAAGGGCTTGTTGATCTTCGGTTGAGAGATTATTCCAAGGTTTAACTTTCACTGGTAGGGGGAGCCTCTTCTTTTGCTGGTTTTAACCAAATGAGCAGGAGCATGCCAGGTATGGCGACGAGAGTACATATAGTAAAAAAGGTAAACCAATTGGTGTGCTTAACGATAAATCCAGTGGGAGCGGCAGCCATCACTCGGGGAATCCCCATTAGGCTAGTGAGTAATGCATACTGAGTGGCGGTGTAACGCTTATCGGTGCTTGCCGCCATAAAAGCGGCGTAGGCGCTCACTCCCATACCCGATGATAGGTTCTCAAATGCGATAACTCCAGTCAGAGCCGGGACACTAGCTCCTACCTGTGATAATAGGGCAAAACCAAAGGTGGATACCGCCTGTAATACTCCAAAAATCCATAGACAACTATAGATGCCGAGGCGCAGTATTAAAAGGCCGCCCAGTAACCCCCCTCCAATAGTGGCCCAAAAGCCAAAGAGCTTTACTACCGCTCCGATTTGGGCTTTGGTGAAACCAATTTTGAGCATAAAAGGAGTGCTCATGGCAGCCGCCATAGTGTCTCCAATTTTATAAAGTAATATAAACGCCAAAATGGTGATGGCCCCTTTGCGAGTGAAATATTCATGAAGGGGTTTGATAACTGCATCAGCAATGGTTTTGGGAGCTTCGATTCCCTCAGTGGATTCACTGGCCAGTAAGGTGGTTAAAATTCCAACCGACATGCTGAATCCCATCATCATATAGACGATTTTCCATGAAAAGACATCTGCTAAAATGAGAGCTCCTCCTCCGGTGAGTAGCATGGCAATACGGTAACCATTCACATAGAGACTGGATCCTAATCCCAGCTCTTCATCATTGAGAAGTTCCCTGCGGTAGGCATCAATCAAAATATCTTGGCAGGCGCTGAAGAGCGCCACTCCAAAGGCTAAGACAGCCACTGTCATCAGCATGCTGAGGGGATTAAACATACCTAAACAACTTATGGAAATAAACAGCAAGATTTGGAAAATAAGAATCCAACCTCGACGACGGGCTCCATTTTTGTTCAGAAAGGGAGGAATATAGCGGTCAAATAAGGGGGCTACTAGGAACTTAAGGGTGTACGGAAGTCCCGTAAGGGAAAAGAGGCCAATGGTTCCCAGATCCACTTTGGCTTCGGTCATCATGGCTTGTAACGTCCCTCCAATGAGGAGAAGGGGGAGACCAGATGAAAATCCCATCATCAGGGTGATAAGCATTCGGGCTGTACATATTTGTTTGATAAATTCTTGCATCGCAACACTATATCATTTTGTTTTTACAAGTAAAACAAGATTTATTTAAGTGAAAGTGCAATAAATCCGAAAAGAGGCATCAAGTTCGTCCCCAGCTAGCTAAGCCGAGCGATGAAAGGGGCAATTTGGATAACTTCTAAAGGAGTGGATATGATTCGTTTAGTGGCAATTTTAACTGTTTGTTTTCTCGTCCTTTTATTAAATGCCTGTGGAGAAAAAGAGCAAGATCTAGAAGAAACCATTGCCACCCTGGAAGAAGAGATGGCCGAGCAAAAAGAGGCTGATCAAAAACAACATGAAGTAGAAATTAAAAAGTTGAAAGAGCAACTTGCTGAAGAAAAAAGACAAGCAGCGGCCGATTTAAAAGTAAAATCAACCAAAAAAGAAGAAGCTCCAGCCAAGGCAGATCATGTGGTGCCTCAAGCAATGCAGGTACTCCCTGCTCCTCAAACAAATCCAGTAGAAACTCCAGTGGTTATGCCTGTTAATAATCAGCCGGCCTTACAATCCTCCTCAATTACACCAAGTCCCTCTGAAATACCCATGGAGACTACTGCTCCTGTAACTTTGGATGCCAGTAATAGTCAATCTTATAAATTAGGAATTCAAAATTATCTGGGATCCATTTTAGAGGCGGGATCTTGGAAAGAGCAGTTGCAAAATGATTACAGTGTCGTTCAAAATCCTTGTATACAAAACGGTGTAGGATGTCAGCTTGTTCACTATGGGATCTTTGAGCAAGCGGGAAAGCAAATTGGCTATAAGCTATTTGATTTATTTAATAATTCAAAATCCGAGTATTTGACTTGCAATGGAAGTTTTGACTCCTACCTGGAAGCCTATTATCAAGGAAATTGGTTTGCTCAAATCTTTGTGGTGGTGAATCTTCCAAAGCAACCAGAAGAGAGCCAGTTTGATGAAAATCTCTACGCACCAGTGATTCTAGCCAATCTGTTATCTACCATCCAAACAAGATATGAACAGCGCATTATGGATCAGCTTTGTCATGAAACCACAGATGAATCCACTGTAAATACTTACCCCTCTTACCCTGTAGATCAAACACCTGAATTTTACCCTATGCCTTGCGATAGCCTAGGTGGTTGTGGCTTTGGATATGGGTACGATATGCTAACGTTAGAAGAAGCCTACAACCAAGGTTACAGCGCTGGTTATAATGATGGCGATGTCGATGGATATGACGAAGGTTATCAGGACGGTGATGCCAATGGATATAACGAAGGCTATCAAGCAGGCGATGCCAATGGATATAGTGAGGGCTATAATGATGGCTATAGCCAAGGCTATAAGGATGGAGACACCCAGAGCTACAATGAAGGTTATCAAGATGGTGATGCTGCTGGATATAATGAAGGTTACCAAGATGGCGATGCAGTAGGATACAATGAAGGATTTAAAGACGGTTATGTATCAGGCGAAAATGATGGATATAAACAAGGTTACAGTGATGGAGAATATGACGGTTATAACAATGGTTATGAAGCCGCTTTATAATTTATTCCTCATGGCATTGTGATTACTGTGGGTTGTGTCGTTTGGTGAGGACTCTTAACGAAGGCAGTTCATCAAGTGGGCTGAAATCTTTGATTCGATTATGGCTCAAATTAAGGATTTCTAACTGGGTTAGATTCTTTAATGGAGTGATATCTTCAATTATATTGTAACTAAGATTGAGCTTCTTTAAACCGGTTAAGTTTTTCAGAAAACGGATGTCACTGAGTTGGCATCCGAGGATGGTGAGTTTTTTTAAACCCTGTAATTTCTTTATTAATGAGATTTGCTTTATTCCGGGGCTCTTCTTGATGAACAGCTCTTGTAATGAATTTTGGTTAAATCTATCATCAAATGTAATTGCTTGAATTTGACTCAAAGAGAGTCTGGATAGTTGAGTAAGTCCTTTCACCTGTGTAAATGTAAAATCTGGTAGTTCTGCTAAGTAAAGGTTTTTTAAGCTCGAGCCTGTTAACTGTTCTATTGGAAGATAAACATTCTCCCCCTGCTCATTGAGGTTATTGGTAATTGCTAAACTTTGTAGGCGAGGCAACTTATTCAGTGGTGAAAGATCACTGATATTTTCATGGAGAAGGTTTAACTTTTTGAGATGAGTAAGACTCTGAAAGGGACGAAGGTCGGTAATTTTTTGATTCAAATCCCTTCTGATTCCCTCTCCAAAGTGGGTAAATTGAGTCAGCCTTTCAAGGGTTTCATCTGAATAATAGCAGTTGGAAAATAGTTGAAACATTGGTCCATGATTTATTTTATGCAAAAAGAGTTCTTTTAGAATCAGCTCAGTCGTGAACCAGGCTGGATCTTGATGGTTTCTATATTCACACCATGTTTTAAAGCGAGTGGTATCCCCTGCCGAGGGGGGAGGAGGATAACTTTCTTCTTCTAAAGGGTTATTAAGATCACTTTGTTTCAACTGCTGTTGGGCTGTTTCTTCAATCCATTTTTTATAGCCCCCGGCAAAGGTATACATACTGTGGCCCGCCTCGCAATTAACTTCATTGTTTGTAATAGCAGTGGGATTTAAAATAAGGTGAACGCCCTGAGCCACACCAACTAAAAACCATTGCCCCTTGATTCTAAAGTAAGCCGGTCCCCCCGAATCCCTATAGCAAAGACCCTTTCCCGGTGTTGGTCCTAAGGTCAGTAGGTGATGAAATCGTCCCTGATGGTGATACTTCTCAAAGGTGGTGTGAGTCCATTTATGAACATTGATACAAGATTCATCACTACAGTGGGTGGATTGTTGTCCGAAACCGTTAATCATAATTGCTGATCCTGGCCGTAGAAAAGTCGGGTTGGATAGGATTTCTAAAGAGCGATAAGGATAAGGGGCTGCCTGTTCGAGAGTAATGAGAGCGATATCAAAATTGGGATTCAGGCGCTTTTGTTTATAGACTTCTTTCTGATAAACGGTACTGATTCTATTAGGAGATGCAGTGGGCAGTTTTTTAAAAAGAACTCCTAATTGTTCCACATTCATATCTTGTACACAGTGACCAGCCGTTAAGATCAATGTGGGAGATATGAGTGATCCTGCGCAAAAAATTTGATCTGGATGTCTTAAATCAATAAGCCCTACCATATTATATAAGCCTGGATTATTAAAGCTGGGGGCCTCACCGCCTACGATTTTTAATTCGCTTTTTGTGGGCGTTTCGTTGCTGCAATTTAAGCACATTGTGATGGTAAGAAGGATTATTAATATTTTTGACACCTGTTTCTCCTAAAAAATGGGAGCACTCCTAGTTAGATAGGGTTTGCTAATAGCAAAACCTGTGCCAGGGCAGTTGTTGATAATAAATATCTATTATTAGGGGGTATTTTATTGTGTTAACAAAAATCGGATTATTTGGAGAGACATGGATGTCTCAAATTGAGACTATGATGAGTTAATTCGGTACGGATTTGGACTCTCATCAAGGAATGCAGGCAATCACATCCGCCCAAGACCAATATACTCTGCAATAGCTCTCAAATGATGTGCCACATAGTCAATGCGGATATAGGCCTGTTCTGGTTTGTTATAGACTCCTCCATGGAGATCAAAAATACGAGCGATTTTCTGATGTTTTTTGCTTCCTGCGAGCAGGTGACCTTTGTTGCCATATTGAAACTGCATAGCAAAGGCGAGATGCTCTTTAATCCTTTTTTTAAAGATCTTTTTATACTGTTTGCTTTTGGTTCTTTGAGCGATTTTATAGGCGCTGATTAGCCCTTCATTACGGGCGGTGGCAGGGCAGGAGACGAGTTTACCATTTTTAGAACCTATCAGTTGTGAATCTACTTTTCGGCCGGTTAAGATATTAGACAGAGAGGTATGAGCTCTGCGCATCACATATTCTAAATGAGATTTATTTTGATGATCTGTTATTTTTAAATACCACCAGTTGGCTTGAACAGTCCAATGAGAGGAGGAGTTGTTCTCTTTGAGTTTGGTTAGAAATTTATAAATCACCGGTAAAATGGCTGAGTTTTTTTCAATGTAATAATAGGAGTGAGCTAAGCCAATCAGAGCTTGGCTCTCGCCCCATTTTTTAGAGGTGGCCAACTGTCCGTCGTATTTGGTGTGTTTTATAAGAAATTGAGTGATTTTACGAATGAGTGGACGGTACTGCCTATCATTCGTGAGCTCATCATATTTAACTAAATCAATCAGAAAGAATCCATTGGATCCTAGGGTGGGTTTTTTCTTAGAAAAATCTTGAATGAAGGTGAATTTTCCATTGTTAACCAACATCCTTTGTATAAATTGAAGGCCCTTTCTGGCACCGTTTAAATAGTTTCTGTTTTTGGTCACTTCATAGGATTTTAAGAGGGCATACACTGCACCAAGATGGCGAATAATACTGTATTTAGGCTTTTTAGAGCAGCATCGTCCTAAAGGATCTTTGACATAGACAAAATCACCGCCCGGTAATTGAGAGCGAATCAGATAATTAGCTCCCGCGTTCAGAGCTGGGAGTAGGGTTTCTGTACTCATTTTTTGAGTTTGCCAAAAGTTAGTGCGAGGTTTTAATTTGGCTTGAAGAGGGGAGGCTAAAACTCCCAACATAAGAATGATCAGACAACTACATTTCATAGCTATCTCCTTTCCGTATAAGGAATAGAGTAACGTTTTTTAGACTGAGCTAGGGTTTCAATCTCTCTGATATCAGTTGTAGGTTGTTTGCAACTAAACCCTTCACAAACGTAAGCTGTGGTCTGTTCATTTATGAGGGGTTTTTGTTCTAAAATTTTAATAAAAGCTTTTGCTTCGGGATCCTTGAACGCCATTACTTTATTTGGAAGATAAAGCAGGTGTAGTAGATCTATGAAATCTACGGTGGCCTGGCTATCCTTCTTGCCCGCTATGACGATCTCTTTGAAACGATCATCATAGAAATCAAAAGCCATGAGCAGTTGATTAAAGGCAGTGGGATATTTCCAAATGAGCGGGCTGGCCTTTCTCAACATGTTTTCAAACATGGAATGGAACTCTTGATCGCCGGTGAATAGGAAGAGGCGAATGAGATTCATGGCCGCCACTCCATTGGCATTGGGGAGTGCCTCATCTTCATAATCTTTACTACGGATGATGAGATTTTTTTCACCTTCGGCGGTGTTAAAATAACCCGAATCTTCATCGTCCCAAAATTTTTCATTCTGCAGTTGATGGATGTAAAGAGCCCGGCGCATCCAGTGTTCATTAAAATTTGTTTCATAAAGGGAAAGCAAAGCGCTGACTAAGTAGCTATAGTCAGCAAGAGTTCCTGGAATACCCGCTTGATTATCTCTGAATCGACAGTATACATTCTCCTTATCGGTCAATTTGGTGGAGATAAAATGGGCAGCTGCCATGGCACTCCTTAAGTAGGGGGCACCTTCTTCGGGACCCAGTACTTGACGAGCTTTGGTCATGGTTTCAATCATTAAGGCATTCCATGCAGTGAGGATCTTGTCGTCCTTGAATGGGGGTATGCGATTCGCTCTATGAGAAAGTAGTTTTTGAGTTGCTGACTGGAAGACTGGGTTTTTCTTAATAGACCAGTCATAAGGTTCTTGTAAGTTTAAAATATTTTGTCTCTCAAAGTTACCCTCTTTAGTAACCCCATAGGCTTTAAATACTAGCTCCTGTTCTTCTTGAGATAGCAACGATGTCAGTTCATCATGTTGCCAAACATAATACTTACCTTCCTCTCCTTCACTGTCTGCATCTTCTGCGGAGTAATAACCCCCTTCGGGGTGCGTCATATGGTTGATAACGTAATCTAGAGTCTCTCTAGCAATCTCTTTGTAATCATTGTTATTAGTGAGCTGAAAGGCTTCAAGATAGGTTCCTGCCAAAAGAGCTTGAGAGTAAAGCATCTTTTCAAAATGGGGTACTAACCACTCATCATCAACCGAATAGCGGGCAAAACCTCCACCTAGATGATCATAGATACCTCCTCGAGCCATTTTATCCAGGGTAGTTTCAAGAATATCCAGAATCTTGGCTTGATGAGATCGGTGATAGATCCTCATTAATAGCCTTAACTGTAGAGGAGCAGGAAATTTAGGGGCATTACCAAACCCACCATGGTTCCTATCAAATTGATCCATACTCTGTTCGAAGACCTTGTGTAAAACAGTAGTTTTTAAAGCCACTCTTTTTTGTTTAGGAGGGATCAATATTTGTTTTAAGAGGTGCTCTAGTGAATCACAAGATTCTAAAATAGCTTTCCGATTGGCCTTCCATGCATTGACCAGTTGGATCAATACTTGAATAAAAGCTGGTTTGGGATAGTAAGTGCCGCCAAAAAAGGGCTTAAGTTTAGGGGTCAAAAACATTGACATGGGCCAGCCCCCACCTTGTCCTAAAGCCTGAAGCGCATTCATATAGATATGATCGAGGTCGGGTCGTTCTTCTCGATCCAGTTTAATGCACACAAAAAAACGATTCAGTATTTCAGCTACTTCCTCATTTTCAACGGATTCATGCTCCATCACATGGCACCAGTGACAGGTGGAATAACCCACACTCAAAAAAATGGGCTTATCTTGGTCCACTGCTGACTGGATTGCTTCATCGCACCAGGGTTGCCACCAAACGGGATTATCCTTATGCTGAAGTAGATAGGGACTCACTTCGCCGCTGAGTCGATTTTTCATGGACTCCTCGAATTGTTGCTGGTCATGCTGATAATACAGGATTATTATTTTAACAAATTAAAAGCTGGGCGCAAGGAAAGTCGTTGAGAATCTCTATTGATTTTTATTATCGATCTTGAAAGAAACCTTATCGTAGGTGATCCAGTTGCCTTCAGACAGAACATTTTGCCCTGGCTTGGTAAGAATGATGTACCAATCATAAATACCTCCAGGAACATCAGGAGGTAGCATGTTGGAGAACAGAGGATCTGCGGCACCCAGGGTATCAAAGGTGACTCCTTGTTGGAGAGGTTTGACTTCATTAGGTGCGCTAAATACAATATCCGCTCCCTGCTTTACAAGAGTAAAAACATCTTTTGAGGGTGCTTTTAAGACTACATAGACATCAACGTACGTTCCATACAGTGACATAGAAGTTGATATCCGCATTTGTTGACCGGGGTAGTAAGTGTTATTGGCAAACTTGCCAAGGGATATTCGGGCTCGTACCTGGGTTTTTAACTTTTGCTCTTCATATCGGCTCACAAAGTTGGTTAACAATTCATCGTAGGTGAGGAGGAAAGAGGATCTTGGTATAATCATAGCAAAAAGGACATTATCAGCCCCTTCTTCGGTTTGCTTAGGAGTATAATTGCCACCATGTACAATTTCATCTAGGTAGTTATACTTTAGACGTTTGTAACCGAGGGTAAAATCATCTTGGAGGTCCCCTTCAGCACCTGTTTGGGTAAGACCTTTTAGATCACCTCGATCGTCTTTTACAATGATAGAATCTAGAGCTTCTTGTTGATAGATAATGTTATTTACATCATGGATCGTTAACTCTCCGCCCTCGCGGGGATTGCCTGTACTGTCAATGGTTACAAAATCAACTGCAAGCAAACCGTGCAAAGATTCTTTGTCCTTACATTCAACTCCTGGCTGAGTACAAATACTAGCATCATAGGTGGTTTTATAAGCGTTCACTCCATCTTTGGTGGCTTTCAGCATATGAACCATGAGAGGGACTGAGTTTCGATTGAGTAAATTCTTCTTTAAAAGCTCCATAGATTCGTCTAAAGGAAATGAGAAGGTGTCTTTATTACTATTGTTAAGTTCACTTTCTGTATATTTTCCTTCTGAGTTATGTAGGGATTGGACTAAAACATAGTCATCTGAATTAAATTCAAGGTAATCACTGACAAACTTTAAAGAGGTGGTCTGTCCATACTTTCCATAGCTCATCTTCTAGTAAACCGGGCTCTTTTTTGTATCTATCTAGCTTAGCTGAATCAGAAAATTCTTTACGAAAGTATTCCGTGACACGATCTCCCATATATTGGATTTCTTCCCCGGTTTCATCATCGGTATAGGCACTTCTAAACTTATATCCAAAGGAAGACTCAGGTACAACACCCACCTCGTTGATTAATTGGAGACCATTTAAAATCCGAACACCCTCTTTGACCTTAACTTTCATAGCTATTTTTTCATTGGGATTCATAGCAAACACTTGGAGAGTCTTTAACATATACTGAAACAGTAAATACTCTTCAGATAAATTCAGTTCTTCTTGACCATCGGTTCTTTCCAGATGTCTGGATTCGAGAAAAGCGGTTAATGTATATGCCCAACAGTTAGAAACACGTCCTTGCTTATCAACTTTAGACTGCGCAATATGGACTGTTTTCACCTCATTCTGCGCTTCTTCACAAGCGGTGTTTAGGATCATTAACAATATAATGTTGATGGCAATAACGATCTTTTTCATATTCGTCCCGTTTGTTTAAAAGTCCCATAAAAATAAACTGGCAGTAGAACTGCTCTGGTTGTCGTTGCTGTTATTATTATTGTTACTGTTACTGTTTCCATTGCTATTGTCATTGTAAAGGGCATCAAAGAGGCCCTCTTTTTCTTTCTTCGCTTCGATTGCTTTTAATGATTTTCCAACATGATCAGTCACTCCACTGAATACGTCCGCAGATGCTTTTTGCTCTTGAGAGAGAGATTCTTCTAGTTGGCATACGGCAGTCTTGTTAATACTTCCACTTTTTGTAAGCAAGTTACATTGTTCTTTTGCTAAGGTAATGGCTGCATCAACATATCCTTCATTTCTAAGGGCATCCACCACTGTTTCTACCGCACCCTCTTTAACTTTAACCAAAGCAGTGGACAGGTCCATGAGGTTAATGGTGTTGGCATCAAGGAATTCAGTAGGTAGTAATACTCGACGGATGGACCATTTTTCATCATGCTGAAAAACTACTGAGGCTAATTCACGATAAAGTCCTACTTTAAAACGGTCTTTGATCAGCCAAATATCTTTTCCTTTTTCTTCATGCCTGGCACTGATGTGTTCAATGGTGATACATTTATTCGTGTCTTGGTCCCGATACATGACAAGGTCTTTGGCAATAAAATAGGCTTTGGGAGCAAAGCAATTTTGAAAATTCTTTATCTCTTCGGCATCCACTGTTTCCATGGCCCCTTTGACTAAATTGGCAGTGAGTTGATACTGTCCAGGTAAAGAGGGTAAACCGGATGTATTTTCAGTGGTATTTTGACTGCTCGTCTGAGAACTCGATTGCTGCCCATTCTGATTGGTATTTTGGGTGGTGTTGGTGGTTTGAGTGTTCTGGGATGTTTGAGTGGTCTGAGTAGTTTGATTTGTTTGTGTGTTGGTTCCAGTGGTTGTTTGAGAAGTCTGAGTTGGTTGGGTAGTTGTGGTCTGGGATGGACTGGGAAGGCTTGAAAACCCCGTGTTTATTTCATAAAAGGTAAAATAGAGTCGAGTGATTCCTTCGCCTGCAATATTATTATATACCTCACTGCCGTCTTGATCTCCTTCATTAACTGATTGGGGTAGAGAGGCTTGATCGGAGCAGAAAAATAAGCTACCAAAAACCATCGAACTCGTAAGCAAAAAAAGAAAAATGCGAATCATGAGGGCACCCTGTCATAAAGTGTCGTTCTTTTCTTAAATCTATTATACTTTTCGTCAGAATCCCTTTTTTAATTTAGAACCTCAATTAATTATATAGAAAACAGTGGGTTATCTAGGTGGGTCAGCGGGGGGTATCGGGACCCATTTGGAAATAAACATTTATTACAAAAAAGCTAAAGTTTTTCTGAAAAATACCGATAAACTGGGTGGTTCTAGTGTTCTATTTTTTGTCACGGGAGTCTATATGCTTAAAGTCGTAACAACCTTTATTATTTCCCTACTGTTTTTTTCTTGTAAACCTCGATTAGAGAATGAAACCAAAGATTTTGACACCCTTCCTGATGCCAATGAGTTTGTTCTTCAGGTGCAGGGACAAATTGATACCAGTTTTAATTCCCAAGCAACATGTGCTTCTCCCAACTATCAAAAGAGATTCAACTACTTAAATCCTTTCGATGGCCAAACTATTCACCAAGCTGCTGTGTCACGTTGTATGAAGTTTAAGCTCACTCGAACTAAATTAGGAAAAGAAAAGAACATACCTTTTGACTCAGCTACCGTTAGCTATTACCAGCTTGAAACGTTAGCAGAGCAGTTCTTTTGTCCTCATGAATATAAATCCTATGAAGAGAATAGACAAACCAGAGATCACTTTCAATATTATCGTCGTTACCGCTCCTGTGCTCGAAATAATTCAAAGATGATTGAAGCCACTATGGGTTACTTTATCCAGTTAGCAGCCAATGAGTCTATTCCTGGGCTCGAAAAATTTCATCAGGTTAAGCAAGTGAAGCCTCGACTGCTCTCTAAAAAAGAGATTTCGGGTCTCTCTGTTGATGAATTCGAATTAGCTTTCAATACCAAATATGGTCAATCTGGAGCTCCTTTTCAAGTTGCAGTACCTGCTCTAGTAAGTGGTCTTGCGAGTCATGCGTTTTATGGGGATAAGATCTTTTACCAAAGTACAGAGGAAATTGCTAATAAGAAGCTAAAGGTAAAAGAAGTGCTGATGCGTCAACTGGCTGTCTCCCAAAATTTGGTGAGTTATAAGCACAATGCTAAGAGTATTCTTGCTATGCCGGAAACCTGTCATCGCAAACTAGAGGATGCCTGTCTTTCTTTTAAGTGCACTTCGGTTGAGCTTCGTCATAATAAATTGAACTTTAGCAGTGAATATCAGACATGCAAAATGGACCTTTTTGAGTCGCTCAGAGTCTTTAGTTCCATTATTTTACTGCCCATTACTTTGAGTGCAAATCTCTTTACTCCTTTCTCAGATAATGAACTGGATGTAGAAGCGCTTGAAAACTTGAATGACCTCCAGTTCCACATACTGTCAGATAAAAAGAAAAGAATTTATGTAGAAGAAGAGTGGGATGTGGATGAATTGGATCGTTACTTTCGCTTACTGGGAATCTAGTATAGGTAGCCAAACAAAATAAAAAAAAGGCCGACAGCAAGGTAAGTTGCTGTCGGCCTTTTTTATTAAGCAATAAATAAAGATTTATTTTACTTTTGCTTTTAATTCTTTTCCTGGACGGAATACAGGAACTTTACGGGCTTTAATTTTGATCTCTTCGCCAGTTTGTGGGTTACGGCCTTTGCGAGCTTTACGTTTTACAGCTGTAAATGTACCAAAACCAACTAATCTTACATCATCTTTCTTCATTGTTTTAGAAACAATGGTTGTGAAGGCATTGAGCCAATTTTCGGTGGAAGATTTAGTCATTTTAGTTTGACGAGAAATGGCTTCTACTAATTCAGCTTTGTTCATAATGTCCTCTCCTACTATTAGTTAATAAAACCCTAATCTGATTGAATCTTGCAAAAGATTAGCATGGACAAAGTTGCTAGTAAAGGGATTATAGAAAAAAAATAGAGGAGGGGGTTAATTTTCTGTTTGATTAAAAAAATACCCCTATAACATTGAGCTATAGAGGCATTTAAACTACTCAAAATTGTATTGTTGGCTAACTATTTTGATTTACTCTTGTCTACAAGTTTGTCTAGATTCTTTTTAAAGATCCCAGCTAGGCCACATGTTTTCTTCTTCTCATCAGATCCATTTCTTTGTAGGGAGCACTGGCTTAAAGCCACTTTATAAGCATCTAAAAGGTGATCTTTTTCTAAAGATGCTATGATCTTAATAAGAGCATCATTATGTCTAGTTGGATTGTCTTTATTAGCAAATGGAATCAATTGGAATGGAAACTCAGCTTTAGGATCACGGCTAAGAACAACCTTCATAAGAACCCAACGATCTCCATTTTCAAAGGAGTATTCGGTCAAGAATTCGATGTCTTCAATGCCAGACTTACGTAGCCAGAAACCTTTATTGGCTTTCTTAACTTTACCAATAACTAAGTCGAGGGTTTTACACTTATCTTCTACGGTTTCCTTGAATGTCATAATATTAGGAGTCACAAAGTAAGCAACGGGTGCAAAGCAAGGCTCATAAATATCTAGATTAGGTCCTTTAGTAACTACATCTTCCATCGCTTCTGTTTCACCTTGTGCAATCGCTTGGCCATCCTCTCCAACTGAGGTGCCTTCAGAAGAGGGGCTCTCTCCAGCAGTATCTAATCCTTCAGATGTTGAAACATCAGAGCTTGGTGTACCAAAGCCTTGGTCATAGGCATCAGTACCACTTGTTGATGGGGATTCGAGTCCTTCAGTGTCAAGAGTATCGGCTGAATATTTATATTCCCCAACTTCGCTGAATGCGGCTGATGGTTCGCCACTGGGATCATCAAGAATAGAATCAATATCATTTCCATCTAAGGTCCACTCAGGTAAATCAGAGCTTGCTTCTGCGAGTATAGGCTCATCTGGGTCAACTGAAGCCCAGTAATCACTTAAGTTGGAACTTGAACTGGCGTAAATATCATTTCCATCGATCCCGGAGGCGATGGGCTCTTCACCAAAGTCAGCTTCATCCAATTCAAATATGAAATCACTGCTATCTAAGGAGCCTAACTCTGGAATGTCAGCAACAAGATTATCTTCGTAGCTGTATCCACCACCATCATAATCTAAAGAGCCAGCAAAGTTGGTGTCATAACCATCGCTGGTTTGATCATAACCACCGCTGAATGTGGGATCAGAGATTTCTAAATCACCCATAGAATCAAGATCAAGTTCTAGCTCAGAAGCTCCCCAGGAACTACTACCATAATCATAGGTATCGAGAGAAGGAGAAGGAGCTGGTGAATAATTAAAACCATCATAACTCACAGAATTACTGGTTCCAGGATACATGTTTCCATCCATCCCACAGTAACCGCCAGAGGCTTTTACTAGGTTGGCTACCAGCCAGGCATCCCAACCGCTATCGTCGGATGACCAGTCGGTTCCTCCGCCCCAATCATAAGAATCACCGGAATCAAAACCACCGCCACCGCCACCGCCCCAGTCGTCACCGCCCCAATCATAGCTGCTGTCATCAAAAGAATAATCATAGTTATCAACTTCATAAGATGTGGTATCACCCCATCCACCGCCACCACCATAGTCATAGTCATAAGTATCATAGCTAGTGTCATAGCTAGTGTCATAGCTTGTGTCATAGCTTGTGTCATAGGCTTGGAAGTCAGATCCGTCTGTGCTTAAATCACTATAATCATAGGTAAACTGGCTGTCATAAGTGTCTTCACTCATATATCCAGAGTAATCTTCTGCAGAAAAGGTATTACTGAAATCATCAGTGGAAGAAAACTCATCTCCACAGGTGGCTACCAAGTTGGCTAATTGTCCACCTGTTAAACTGGCCAATTGAGCTTCGGTTACTCCAGTGCTGCTATTGTTATTGTTATCAGAAGCTTGATCTTTCTTATGATAGAAGACCATAAATAAGGCACTCTTCATTCGGTTTTCATATTGCTCTTGAGTTAAACCGGCCTTGTTAACTTTGGGAGCTTCCTTTTTTTCTGTGACTTCTTCATCGTTTCCATTTTTATTGGAATTGTTTAAAGATTTGGTGGAACTCGTTTGTTGACTACACTGCCAAAGCAAGCTAAGTAGGCAAAAAGTAAGAAATAATTTTAATAGGGTCGACATTTGATCCTCCCAAATTGATAGGCCTTAAAATTAAGCTAGGCTTCCATTTGTTACTAAGTATCTTATCGGAATCTAATTTGGGAAATTGAAGTATTGTCTTAAGGCTTTAAAATTAAAGAATAAAATGAAGGGGCAATTGTTGTCAAAATAGATGGCTCTTTTTTCTTTTGATCAAATCAATTGCTACCATGGTTTTGGGCCATCTCTCTCACCGCTTCCGTCCAGTTCACGTGGGATATAGCTACATTGGCAATGCCATGGAGATATTTTTGAAAATGGGTATCGGGAGATCGAAGTTTCCCTGGTAACATGGCTGCCACCTGCAGGGAGAAAATACACAATTCTCCATTATTACATTGGGTGAACATGGGACCACCGGAAGATCCTGTTTCTGAATCACAATCATGAAGTAAAATTCCCTGCCATTCACTACCGTAAGCATACTTAATGGTGCAAGTTTCTTGGTACTGTAAAAAGGCTTGGGTGAGATTTGGATTTTTACTCATACCAGCTAAACTTATCTTCCGTTCAGCTGCTGGGGTTTCATCACTGATCTCGAAAAAGGGGAGGGGATTGCCATTCACATCGATGGGATGATGCTCAAGGACTAGAATAGCCCAGTCATTGGCTCGATCATCACCATCATACCCACCAAACTTGGCATCGGTAACAAGCATTTTTTGTACATCTTCCGGAGAAGGCCCTAAATTCGCTTGAGGAACAAAATAGAGTTCTGTACTCAGGTCAAGGTTTTGTCCACTTTTTGGTATACAATGTTCGGCAGTTAAAACCAAGCGAACTCCTACCAGAGCACCAGTGCACTCAACCTTACTTCCCTTTAGGATCGCTCCCACGGAGTTAAGTGCTTTGTTATGAGAACTAGTTACCGGAACCCGATCATCTCTGCCATAGACATGTTTCACTTCACTGGAGTTTTCCTTTTCATTCTCGGTTCTACTTTTACAGGAAGAAGCAATAAATAGACTAGAAATGATTAAAATCAAAAGAGCAGTTGTTTTTAAATTCATATATTCCCCATTAGAAAACATTATTTTTCCAACCTCCCCTTCGGTGAAATGGCAATTATACTTTAGCTCTTTTTACTACTTATTGCTAAATACCCATTCTTTTTTTAATTTTTTGCTCTTTTCAACCGAGAAGAAAGAGGAGCCAATTTATAAGAGTTGAAAATGAGAAGCTATACCTATCTATACATTATATTATTGGGACTGATCTTTTTCTTTTCCTTTGCACCTCTCCAAGCGGGTCTTTGCAAAAGAATATCTTTCAAGTTTCAAGATTGGATGGCCCAAGTTCGCTCTAATCCTATAGAGTTTAGCAGTAAAGAGCGACAAGAAATGGAAAATTGGCTAAAAAAAACAACCCTTTCTCAGAGTCATAAGCCAGTTATTTTAGAGGATCACACATTACTACAGATTCGCCACCTTAACCCTACTCTGATAGAAAAAATCTTTCACTACCCCCATGGGAGAGCGGTACCTTGGAGGGATATTGATACACGAATGAAGGAAAATAAATTTAAAGTGGTAGATAATCCCACTTTTGATTTCCTAGTGAATAGAATCTACAGTCGACTGTATGATCGCTATGAAGGGAGTGAATTTCAACCCCAATATGATCCAGTGACTTTACTCATTTTGCAAATAAAAGAAGCTACAAAATGGTCCAAAGAACGTGTTCAAAAAGTTAAAGAAGATCTGGCTCAACGTATTTTAGAGTCTGAGGGACTCAGTAATTTAAATGGGGAGGCCAATCCTGCATATGAAATTAAAGTGATTAATAGTGGTAATTCAATCCGCACTCCCGATGGACAGACTCTCAAAATCCTGCAAAAACTAGAGGGGGGAACACTGGTTATTGAAATGCCTTTTGAAGGTGTGATGCAAACTCAGTCTTACTTAAACTTACAAATTGTTTCAAAATACCTAGGTGAATTCAAAAAGCCCCAAGATCGCCCCGTTGGTTTTGAAGGGGAAGTTACGGCTGATGGAAGATTTTTTATTCTTGATGGTCATCATCGAACCAAAGCATACGGTATGGTGAATCAGATGAAAATTCCTGCCTTACTGAAACCCCATCAAAATGGTCGCTACTATGCTAAATCCCATCTTTCAATTTTGAGGTTCTATGCTGTATGGGATAATATTCCGGTAAGTGATCGAAATCATGTTTATCGTGAAAGTAAAGAGGGGAGGGGGTACCAAGCTATTTATCCGCTTTATTATAAATATGTGGAGAGTGGTTTAGAGCAAGGGTGGTGAACCCTACAACCTCGACTGCCATATAGTCCATAAACAAATTATTAACAGCCTCAATGTCAGGTTTAGAGCACTTTCGACTGCCATATAGCTTACTTACGAATTATAAAGGAGCTCAATGTCAGGTTTAGAGCACTTTCGACTGCCATATAGCTTACTTACAAATTATAAAGGAGCTCAATGACAGGTTTAGAGCACTTTCGACTGCCATATAGCACACTTACAAATTATAAAGGAGCTCAATGTCAGGTCTTAACTTTTTGATTGCTTAATTACATTTTTTTGGTTAGTAAACGCATTCCATCCTTCATGCTTTTGGATGGCCTTTCGGGAGATTCTTATGAGTCCATTAGCTTATCATTTGATTCTAAGATTACTTGATAACCGAGTTATTATAACCACTCCATCAAAACGAGCGATTCTGATTCAAACCATTAATAAGCTATCATTACAAAGAAAATTATTGGCCTGGAGAATGGCTGATACTCATCTTCACCTGCTTATAGTGAATAATCGTAGAGAGGCCGGTGAATTTGCACGGGTTGTGGAAATGGCTTTAAAGAGAAGGTTGGATTTGGATATTGGCTTCTCACCCGCTTATATCAAACAAATTCACGGACAGCAGCATTTTATTAAAACCTTCTTTTATATTTTGGGGCAAGGTCAGCATCATAAAATTCTGAATGATCCTTTTCATGAGGCGAGCAATGTTCTTGACATAATAGGCTTACGAACTATTAACTCCCATGCTGCCACCCTAGTAAATCAATATTTACCTCGTGTCAATAAGGAGGCCGTTTTAAATTTGCTAAATATAAATCTTGATAAAACCATTAAAGACTTCTCTGTATTGAGGGCTGCAACAGCATCCGTTGTTGGAGTTGACAAATTTCATAAGAGGGTTGATTCCGAAATTGATGTTCGGGCAGCTGCCATAAAAATTGTAGGCAACAAATTGCCTGTTTCGACTCTAGCGAAACAGCTAGATGTTTCACAGCGAACCATTTATAGGCTGAAAAAGAGACAGGCCAATCCGATGATAATAGAAGCCCTAAAATCTCAGTTAAAAATGAGGCAAGAATTTGACCAATCATTAACTGCGAGATAAAATATTGGCGCTAATTAAATTAAACAAGAGGTAAATATGCGTTTCTATTTGGTCTTTCTTATTTCGCTTATCTTCGGTTGTGAAGAAAACATCCAACATAAAGCTAAGTTTGATAAAACCAGTTACACATTGGGCTACGTCTCAGCCAAACAACTCGTTCAAAAGAGGTTGAAATTTGATCCTGATTCCGTGCTGGCCGGAATGGAAGATGTATTGAAAGGAAAGCCTGCTCGAGTTACTGAGAAAGAGATGGAAGAAATTACAGCCAAAGTCAATCAGGCTTTAGCTGAAAAAGCTAAGAAGCAGGCTGAAAACAATAGACAAAATGCCCTAAAATTTTTAGCGGAGAATGGCAAAAGAAAGGGAATTATTGCCTTGAAAAGTGGGGTCCAAATTTTGGTTTTACGTAAGGCAGACGGCCCAAAGCCTACAGTGAATGACATGGTAACGGTTCATTATGCCGGACATTTATTAAGTGGGGTTGAATTTGATAGCACCTACCGAAGAAGAGAAGCTGTTAAAATTGGTATTAAAAATACTATGCGAGGTTTAGCGGAGGCTTTTTTACATATGCCGGTGGGAGCTCGTTATAGAGTATATATTCCACCAGAGTTGGGTTATGGGGAAAAAGGTACCAGTAATGTTCCACCTAATTCGCTTCTCATATTTGATGTGGAAATGTTGCAGATTCAGACTGTTAAAACGAACTAAGTATAGCTTCAGAGAGTTTTTCTAAGTCGGAATCCTGGTGGGCGGTAGATAGAAATCCCACCTCATAGGCGCTTGGAGCAAGGTAGAAGCCCTTCGCTAAAAGCTTGTGAAAGCTAGCGGTAAAAACTTCAGGATGCTCTGCTGGAATTTCAGCGGGAGTCCGGATAGTATCAACGGGGTTGTTTGCATGGTGAAAGGCCAACCAGAAAAGAGATCCCACCTGCTGTATTTTTGATTTCACAGGTAGATTGAGTTGATTCACTCTTTGTTCAAGGTCGGTGGACCAACTAATTAACCGATCGTTGAGCTCTTGATAGGGTTGTTTTTCAAAGAGTTGACTGAGAGTGGCTAAACCGGCCACCATAGCAATCGGATTGGCGCTCAAGGTTCCAGCCTGATAAACCGGACCCATAGGAGCAATCATGTTCATGATTTCATTGCGTGCAGCGTAAGCTCCAACCGGAAAGCCTCCACCGATGACTTTTCCATAGGTGACAATATCGGGCCTTACACCGGTAATTTCAGCCATTCCACCAAAGGAGAGGCGAAAGCCAGTGATGACTTCATCAAAAATCAACAGAGCGCCATGCTTATGAGCCG
>CAYFLR010000018.1:27266-54116 GCA_964343805.1 uncultured bacterium
TGTAGATGAGCCAGAAAACCTTCTCGCTGAGGGAGAAGGCCATTATTAGCTGGCACCGGCTCCACAATAATAGCCGCAATGCCTTCAGGGTTCTTCTGAAAAGCTAAATCAATTGCTTCTGGCTGGTCAAGGGGTAATACGATGGTGTCAGAACCTACGTCGGAACTCACTCCAGCACTATCTGGCTCACTCATCTCCGCTAATCCGGAACCTGCTCGGACGAGCATGCTATCGCAATGGCCGTGATAACAACCATCAAATTTGATGATTTTATTTCGCTGGGTGAAAGCTCGCGCGAGCCTTAAAGCAGACATGACCGCTTCAGTACCTGAGTTAACGAAACGAATTTGATCAATAAAGGGAATCCGCTCGGTAATGTATTCAGCGAGTTCGAGTGAGTAGGGTTCCGCGGTGCCGTAACTCAATCCTCGACTGAGAGCTTCGGTGACACGTTCTGCCACTAAAGGATCTTGATGCCCTAAAATGAGTGGTCCCCATGACATACAAAAGTCCGTATAACTATTACCATCCACATCTGTCAGGCGACTGCCTTGGGCTGATTGAATGAAAAGAGGGGTTCCGCCTACACCTTTGAAAGCACGAACGGGTGAATGAACGCCACCAGGAGAAACTTTCCTGGCGCGTTCGATTAAAGATTCTGATTGGGAAATTTTTAAGGTCATTTTTCTTCAGATTTTTTCGGTTCTGTCACTAGTGCATCAGCAACGAGATTTACTAATTGAGTTACTTTCATGTCGAGTTTGTAGTGTTTGATAAGGTCGTTAAGGCCGTCCACACAGTTGTGACAGGAGGTTACGACTATTTTTGCACCTGTTTCTTTTAGCTGATCTGCTTTAACTTTAGCAGACTTGAGACGGCGAGGAGCATATTCTGACATGGACATAGCTCCACCACCACCGGTGCAGCAGTAGTTTTCAGCGCGATTAGGATACATTTCTTTAAAGTCGGTACAAACCATTTGGAGTAACTCACGAGGTTCTTCAGTGAGTCCACAGCTTCGAGCGTTGTTACAGGAGTCGTGGAAGGTCACTCTTTCCGTATTTTTGGTCTTATCAACTTTGATTTTTCCTTGCTTTACATAGTTAAGCATGGTGATTACTGAGCTTTCTAATTCAAACTTAAGATCCATTCCGGCCCAGTTGGGTCCTTCACAGCGGGTAGAACGATAGCCGTGTCCGCACTCAGACATTACTAGTTTTTTGCCACGAAGTTCATCGGTTTTTTCGTATACACGACGTGCTACACTTCCAGCTAGCAAGTCATCTCCAGAGAATAGACCAAAGTTAGTCATGTCCCAACCTTCAGAAGGCATGGTCCAATTTTCACCTGCCGCATGGAAAATTCTCGCTGCATCAGAGATAGAACGAGGATCGTATTTTACCTCTCTAGGGTTGATGGAGTAAACAATATTGGCATCCATTTTATCAATGGGGATTTTGAATTCCGGATCTTCCAACTCATCCTGGAGTTCTTCTTCCATCCACTCGATGGTATCGAGGTAATCCTCTTTGAGCACTCCCATCTGGTTTCCAATTTCCCATTGGTCTTTACTAACCACAGAAACGCCTTCTGGCATAATACCAACAGAGACTAAAAGACCACGGGCCATTCGGTTAAAAGTGGCTAAGTCAACACCCATAGGGCAGTTAAAGGTACAGCGTCGGCAGTTGGTACATTTTCCAAAAACGATATCTTTCAGTTTTTCTAAATCTTCGTCAGAAATTTCTTGCTTGGCTTTCACCCACCAAGGGAAGAGTTGTCCCATCCAATCCACTTCGCCTTTAAAAATTTTACGAAGCTGATCTCCCTTGTAGGCAGGGGCGTAGGTCGGGTCACCTGGATTAGCTAATACATAGTGGCAAGAGTCGGTACACATTCCACAATGAACACAGCCTACGAGAGAGCCCACCACTTGGCGGCTCAATTTCTGTTTCATTCTTTCAATAACTTTTTGTGCTTTTTTTGATTTCTTTTTCTTATCTTTACACATGTTAATCTCCCGATGAGGTATGTGTTATCGTTAGTTTGCCTGTTGATTTCCGGGAAAAACCCCTCGATGTCCCAAGGTTTTGCCTAAGTAATAACGGGTGAAGGGGTAGTAAATATAGTGTGATATTTTGCTAAAAGGTACGTAAATCAAGAAGAAGGCGGTGAGAAAAAAGTAAGTTAACAGATGAGCTTCTCCATTGGCCATACTATTGGGTGCTGCTAGATAGGCGGAATAGAGCCAAATGGTGAGTAAGAAAATAGAAAAATAATCATCTGGTGTACTGATGGCTCTCATATAGACACTGCCCAATCTTCGGATGATTCGATAGATTCCAATAAGGAAAGCGAGGAAACAGAACAGCTGAATAATTTTAACTAAGAAAGGTGCCGCTGTTAAAAGTCCAGGTCCGTAAGGAATAATAAAAGAAAGTAAAATAGCAAAGGTTACTCCAATGTGGAATACAACAAATGTGAGGTAGAAAAACCATTTATGTCGGGAGCTCTCCATAACCCATGGCATAGCCACATTGAGCATGGAAAGTAAAATCCCTTTTTGCTTGGTCATATCCATTGAACCGGTTTTGGCTTGGCGCTCTTGTCCCGCTTTGAATTTGAGCATCCAACGGACTTTAAAAATATAGACAACCGCCATAAAAATTAGAGCAACTTCTTGCAAAGTTGTTTCGGCAAAACTTAATAATGAACTCATGATCCTCCCCCTTTATACCAATTGTGTGAGAGCTTCTTTAAAAGCTGTATGCTGTGTAGAATCGTTGGCAACTAAAAAGACATCACTTATTGAAGTCTCTTTTTTGGCATGATCAGCAATGGCGCCCATCATGACTTTGGTTACCATTGGTAGGGGAACTCCATAAAAGCCATAGCCCATAGCGGGAAAAGCAATTTGCTTAATTCCTTTATCATGGGCAATTTTTAAGGTGTTTTCCATAGTCATGCGGAGTTTACTTTCCGTGTCATCTTCTTGGAATTTTGGTCCTGCGGCATGAATTAAATATTGAGCCTTCATCTCACCGGCACCCGTGAGTACTGCCTCGGTGGTGTTTATACCACCCATTTCATCTAACTCTTTTTGGATGGAGGGTCCTCCCATTTGTTGGATTGCTGTGCCAAAACCTGTTCCGATCTTCAGGTCTTCGGTGGCATAATAAACCCAACACTCAACATCCATGTCCATAATGATTTCTCGCACCACTTTTACATTGCAGTTTCCTGTCTTCTTTTCATCTGACATTGCTGTTCCTTTCACGCCAAAAGGTTATTCCTTGAAATTGCAGAGTAATTGCATAACGCCGCTATTTTGTTACTACTATTCAGTAATCACGATAGCTATTAGAATAGATAGCGTCAAGGGATTTCCAGATTATTTCTGAGAAATAAATGATTGTACTTTCGAGAGGAGATTACACCACCCATTTTGAGGAGTTTCTGGCCCCATAAGAAATGACCATAGAGGCACCGGCTCTCACAAAGGAGGTCCAGGCTTCAAGATGGGCCCGCCTAGCATCAATGAGACCTTCTTTAGCCAGTTGATTGATAGCTGCAAATTCGCCACTCACCTGATAGACAGCCCAAGGTTTAGGAACCTCTTGAGATAGCCATGAAAGTATATCTAAATAGGGCATACCCGGTTTGACCATGAGAATGTCAGCTCCTTCTGCGGCATCTCGCTGGGCACAAGCTAGTGCATCTGAGGGGTGAGCCGGATCGATTTGGTAAGTGGACCTGTCATGGATTTTAAGGGTGGGGTCAGGAGCAGAGTCTGCGGCTCCTCTGAAAGGCCCATAGAAGTTTGAATGAAATTTAGCGCTATAACTCATTATGGAAACGTGTTCTAAATTATGCTCATTCAGTTTGTTTCGCATAGCCCCAATACGACCATCCATCATATCACTGGGGGCCACACAATCGGCTCCTGCAGCTGCAAATAGATGACTTTGTCTGGCTAATTCGGCCACACTTTTTGAATTTTCTACCAATGTCTTTTCGGGATTTAAATAACCACAATGACCATGGGTGGTATAGGTGCAAAGGCAGATATCAGTGGCCAGCCAAAGGTCAGAGCCAAAACGCTCTTTTAATTTACTTATCTGTCTCACCATAAAATCATACTGAAAGTCTTTTTCCCTTTTTTGATCCACCACTCCAAAGAGGAGCATTTTAGAACAACCTGCCTTGAGATCCTGTTCCACTTGAGAAGCTAATGTCTCTTCCGTATCACGAAATACGCCTTCTAGACCGGGAATGGGTTCTTTTTGCTTGATTCCCTCTACCACGAAATAGGGTTGAATAAACTGTTTGGGAGAGAGATGTATCTCTCGGGTCAAGTCTCTCATGTGAGGAGTTGCACGTAACCGTCTTTGACCTAGGGGGTATCGTTGATCCATTTGATCCACTCCTTATGATTTGGAAAAGAGGTGAGTTTGGATAGGTTTTTCTCCCTGAGATAATTAAAAGATTTACCCGCTCCGCAAGCGTGGTGAATCTCTTCACCCATCAGATGAGCAAAGGCATCAAATTGACTGCCACTGTTCCAGTAGATGAATTTAGCGTTTTTCAGTTGTTCTTTGTCATCTTCAGTGATTTCATACTCCACTTGGTAGCTAGCTATTACATTATTAAATCCTTGCCAAGTGGGAATTGCCTGTTTGTGCGTAAGAAATGTCCAATTTGATAGCTGATCATTTCTTAATACGGGTTGCTTAATTAATTCTTGAATGTGTTCAAATCCCAAACTTTCTGCGCAGCCGCTCACCCACAGACCTTTTTTGGCTATTTTAAACCAGCTCTGGGTGCCTGCAGCCCAAAGCTTGGCATCAGTAATATCCGCTTTTGCTATATTTTCTATAGCATAGGAATGAGAGATAAAAAGGGATCTTGTGGATTTTTCTTTGAAATCTTCCACCGGGAGAGGGGTTTTAGCAGCTCTAAACTTGGATCCATCACAGACAAAGGGAAGCTGTTCTTTGGAGCACAAAGGAGCTGGAATGTTCCAATTAATAGTTGCTCCCTCTTCATCAGTCTTCTCTAATTTCTTAAAGTGAACAGTTCCTAATGCGGGATGTAAAATCTCGGTGGTACCTAAGGGACTATGGCAACCCCCGCCAATATCGTGGAGGACTTTTCGTTCTCTTTTAGCCTGTTGCAGCGTGGTGGGATGATGAATCTGCTTTAAAAATTGCTTTGTTACAGCATCATCATTTCGGCATTCAACCGCTAGAACACCTTGAGCGGGAGCCGTTGGACAGTGAGTGAGGGGTAGTACCATATACTTCGTTTTATCAAATAGCTGGTTAAGTATTTTTCTTCCTGCTGGATCTCTCCATAGTCGAATGAGCCCAGAAAGGGCTAGCACTACGCCATCAAGATAGCGTTCAGAAGAGGTGGGTTCATGGATGCGAGAGAGCCGAGTATTTACATTTCCTCGGATAGGGACCCAATCAATATGAGTCGGTTGATTAGAGTCTGATTGAGGTAATGCCTTCTTTAAAAAGGGAGGGGTGTGCTCAAGTCTGCGGGGAGATGAGGTTCCAATTTTAATTTCCCCAGAGCTTAATCTTCCTTTGATGTGGGGAGAGAAAATTATGATGTCCCTAGGGTCTTCCCTTGGAGGGGTCGCCGCCAGACAGATATTAGATGGGCGGTCTAAACTTAAATCTTTAAAAGAGTGCACAGCGAAGTCTATTTTCCCGGTAAGCAAAGCTTCATCAATTTCAGCTACAAAGAATTCTTTGCCATTCACTTCAGAAAGAGGAATATCTTGAATTCGGTCTCCCTTGGTAGTTATACCTACAAGTTCAATTTCAGATTCTGGAAGTTTTTGTTTTAGCTGGTCTGCCACCCATCCACTTTGGGCCTGAGCTAACAGGGACATACGAGTCCCTAAACGAAAGATTTTCTTCATGGAGTTTCCGAGATTAAGGATTGGAGTAGTAATCGAGAACATTATTTATAGAGCGAAACATATTGCCTTGATAAAAACGGAACATGAGTTTTAATTTCTCGGCAAGAATTTTACGCTCTTTTTTACCCAACTGAAAATAGTGAGCATCTATATATTGGGGAATTATCTTTTGGCTATTTTCATAGTGTCGTCTGGTTTTGTCAAGGAGCGGGGTGATGGTTTGGGAAATACAGTATCTCTTGAAATGCGCCACATACTTTTGGATTAAAGTTTCTAGAGGTTGTCCATTTATGGGGGGGTGGGCATGAGAATTAAATTTGCAGAGATGATCTATATTTTTATATTCGATGCAGGATAGGTTTTCTACTTTTTCATCCACCTGGCGGGGCATCCCGATATCTACAATAAGAAAAGGATAGTTACCCTGAGTGGAAAAATGTTTCGCACTAATGGTAGGTTCCAAGCTTCCTGTGGCCACCACCATGGCATCTGCTTCTGCAATAAGTTTTTTTAATTCTGAAAAGGGTTTCCATTTATTTTTATTATTTATAGGTATTGTTCGATTAATACTGATGATTTTACATTTTAAATTCTTTTTTAATAGCCGGGCTGTTTTACGACCAATTTCACCCATTCCCGTTAAAAGAATGGTTTTCGACTTTATATCTTCTCCAAACCAATGCTGGATGAACTGGGTGGTGAGACCATGTATTCCTTTTTTATGGTCACTTTGGAATCCCGATTTTCTTGCTAGTTTAGCCATTTTTCCGGCAAGACTACCAATGACATTCAAAAGGGGAGAAGAGGTTTTTTCCTCTTGGGCTCGATTCATGGCTCCATGAAACTGCTTTACAATTTGAACCTCTCCAGGAACTAGTGACTCGAGTCCACTGATAACCCTGAAGGTATGCTCTACCGCAGGGGCTTCTTTATATATTTTAGGGCTGGGTAGATTTGAATCATTGCATAAATCCTTCCATTTTGACTGCATTAAGGAAGAAAAGTAATCTGCAGTGTGAGAAGGATCATCGGTAGATAAAAACCATTCTACTCGATTACAAGTTTCTAAAGAGACAAAGCCCGAGGCCTTTCCAGGAATAGAATGTTTTTTGAAAAACTTTTTTCGATCTTTTTTAGTGGTAGCCCAGACTCCGCGGAGAGAGGTGGGAACCTGCCTGAAATCAGCGCTAATCACAACTAAGGGGACTTCTGTCAGCTCATTTGCTTTAAAGTGCATATCTAAAATCCATCGACCTTAAACCAGTTTCCAAGTTTTTCTTGCAATTGAACAACCTCTCCCACAACGATTATAGAGGGAGGAGCGATTTGGTTTTTTTCTGCAACATCTACAATTGTTTCTAGACTTCCGATAAAAGTTTTTTGCTCTGGATAACATCCCCATGAAATAATTGCAACTGGAGTCTGGGGTGAAAGTCCATTTTCTATAAGAGAATTAGATATTTGGGGCAAGTTACTTACGCCCATCAAAAATACTAAAGTTCCTTCGGTATTTGCTAAAGATTGCCAATTCAAACCTTTATCTTTGTTTTTAACCGAACGATGACCCGTAACAATTGTGACATTGGCTGAAAAGTCACGATGGGTCACTGGGATGCCAGCATAGGCTGGAACGGCTATGGCAGAGGTAATGCCGGGTATAATAGAAAAAGGAATATTATTGGCAACTAAATATTCCGCCTCTTCGCCACCCCTTCCAAACAGAAAGGGATCTCCCCCTTTTAGCCTCACAACCTTATGGCCTTTTTCAACATGGGCTACAATTAACTGATTTATTTCTTCTTGTGGGAGAGTATGATTTCCACTTTTCTTACCTACGTATATCAGCTGGGCATCAGGTGAGGCGTGCTTTAGGATCTCTTTATTGACTAAATAATCGTAGATAATAACTTCGGCTTTATTAATAACATTAACGGCCTTCAGTGTTATTAAATCGGGATCTCCAGGTCCTGCGCCAGTTAAATAGACTCTTCCTTGGTCTGCCATTAAAGGGGGCCTTTCACATTATTCTACAAAAAAACTGGGCTCCAACATAAATCCAAAACACTCTTGAATCAAGTGTTGGATTTGTTCTTGCTGATTGTTTCTTTTAAGTTCCAGTATTTGTTCAAGGTTTGCTAAAAAAATTTCAAAGTCGGGTGCCAAATCTTTACCTGGATGCTCCTTAAGGGCTTTAATTCTGATGTTGTGGACGAGATTCGTCAGAAAGCTATAGTCTTGGTCGTAACGTTTTTCCAGGTCTTGCCTGATCCTTTTAGCTAAGGCTGGAGCATGGCCATCGGTAGAAATGGAAATGTTTAAATTTCCTCTTTGTACTAAAGCGGGTAAATAAAAATCACAAAGTTCTGGAATATCGGCCGCATTTACTAAAATTTTCTGTGAACGAGCCTCCTTGCAAATAGACAAATTAAGTTCACTATTATTAGTGGTAATGAAAACTAATTGAAAACCGTTCAAATCCCCAACTTGATATTTTCGCTGTAAGTGTTGAAAATTGGCCGTTTGGACAATTTTTTGGAGCTCGAAAGTGAGCTCTGGAGACAGAATTGTGATGTCCTTGGTAAACTTTGAAAGAGTAGCGACTTTGCGCTCTGCAACCTTACCTCCGCCTATAATAAGTACTTTCAGGTTGTCTAGTTTGATACAAATAGGAAAAGTAGACATGTTTTAAGCCATCAAGCAGTTTAAAGAAAAGCGGGTAAAAAAAGACCGATATAAGGAATCATTTTAATACCCATAAGTCATAGCTCAGCTAACTAACATAAAATGAAATAAAAGTTAATAAAATATAGACTTTTGAATTTTTGTTTTCTATATTTTCTAGGCAATAAAATTGCGTTTTTGAAGTCAGGTTAGAAGTTGTTAATAAGGAGGTTTGATTTATGCCTAGTTATGTACTTCAAGACAAATGCGATGGCTGTAAAGGTCAAGATAAAACAGCGTGTCAGCATATCTGTCCAAACGATCTAATGGTGTTAAACAAGGATACAAGTAAGGCTTATAACCAAGATGTGTCTATGTGCTGGGAATGCTATAACTGCGTTAAAATTTGCCCATCACAAGCGGTTGAGGTTAGAGGCTATGCAGACTTTGTACCCCTTGGTGCTCAGGTAACTCCCATGAGAAGTTCCGACTCCATCATGTGGACAATTAAGTTCCGTAATGAGCAAGTTAAGCGTTTTAAGTTCCCCATTCGTACCACTCAAGAAGGTAAAGCTGAGCCAAACGGCGGCTACGCAGTTCATGATGATTTAGATAATGAGCTGATGGCAACTGAGCCTGAGTCCAGCGGTTTATCTGGTTTACCAACGGTAAAAAACGGGTAGGAATTAATTAACACTAATCCTTAAATAAGGGAGGATTTTATAATGGCTAACTTTGAAACTGTTGAAGTGACCACTGATTTTTTGATCCTTGGTGGTGGTATGGCTGCATGTGGTGCTGCTGTTGAAGCTGCTCATTGGGCAAAACAAAAAAATTTAAAAGTAACATTAGTTGACAAAGCTTCTATGGAAAGAAGTGGCGCTGTAGCTATGGGACTTTCCGCTATCAACCAATACGTTGGTTTAAAAGATGGCGAAAATACTCTAGAAGATTATATCCGTTACGTTCGTAATGACTTAATGGGTGTATGTCGTGAAGACTTAGTAGCTAACATTGCTCGTCACGTTGACTCTTCCGTTCATATGTTTGAGAAATGGGGACTCCCCATTTGGAAAGATAAAGACGGCGGATACGTACACGAAGGTCGTTGGCAATTAATGATCAATGGTGAATCCTACAAAGTAATCGTAGCAGAAGCTGCTAAGAATGCTATGGATCCTGATGAAATTTATGAGCGTATTTTTATCGTTGGTCCTTTAATGGATGGCGATCGTTGTGCAGGAGCTATCGGCTTTAGCGTACGCGAAGAAAAAATCTACGTTTTCAAAGCAAAAGCTACGCTCGCTTCTATGGGTGGAGCTGTTCACGTATTTAAACCTCGTTCTTCTGGTGAAGGTCTTGGCCGTGCTTGGTACCCACCATGGAATTCCGGTTCTTCCGCTTACTTTACACTACAAGCTGGTTGTGAAATGACTTGTCAAGAAGTTCGTTTTATTCCAGTTCGTTTTAAAGATGCTTACGGACCAGTTGGTGCTTGGTTCTTACTCTTCAAATCAAGAGCTACCAACGGATTAGGTGAGTCCTACATGGAAACTCGTCGTCCTGAGTTAGAAAACTGGCAACCATATGGTAAGGTTAAACCTGTACCTGCTAACTTACGTAACTACCTCATGATGCTAGACGTTATGGAAGGTAAAGGACCTATCTACATGAGAACTGAAGAAGCTATCCAAAAGATTGCTAATGACGTTCCAGATGAGAAAGAGCGTAAGAAAAAGCTTAAAGAACTCGAAGCAGAAGCATGGGAAGATTTCTTAGATATGACTATCTCTCAAGCTATCCTATGGGCAGCTTCTGATGTTCAACCTGAGAAAAAATGCTCTGAAATCGCTGCTGCTGAGCCTTACTTTATTGGATCTCACTCAGGCGCTTCCGGTGCTTGGTTAAGTGGACCTAAAGACTTAGCTCCAGATGATTATTTCTGGGGATATGCTCAAATGTCAACCGTTAAGGGTCTTTTCTGTGCTGGTGACGCCTCTGGTGCTTCTAGCCATAAATTCTCTTCCGGAAGTCATGCTGAAGGTCGTATTGCTGCTAAAGCTGCTATCAAATTCATCGTTGAGAACAATACTCAACCAGAAGTTAGCGCTGATGCGGTAAAAGAATACTCAGACAAAATCTTAGCTCCTCTAAATACCTACGAGCAGCACAAAGATTTAACTACAGATCCTGAAGTTAACCCACATTACATTGTTCCTAAGCAATATCTTTTCCGTCTCCAAAAGATTATGGATGAGTACGCTGCAGGAATCTCTGCTCAATTTATGACAAGTAAAGAGCAACTTGAAAAAGGATTAGAGTTACTTCAAGTATTGAAAGAAGATGCTGAAAAATTAGCAGCAACTGACCTTCATGACTTGATGAGATGTTGGGAAAATATCCAAAGAACATGGCAAGCAGAAGCTCATGTTCGTACCATGCTGTTCCGTAATGAAACCAGATGGCCAGGATACTACTTCAGAGCTGATACACCTTCCATGAACCAAGATGATTGGAAAGTATTTGCTAACTGTACATACGATCCAAAAACAAATGAGTGGGAAATGGTTAAACGTCCAATTCACCAAATTTGTGAATAATTAATGTAATTCAGATACCCCTTCAGTTTCGACTGAAGGGGTTCTGATTTTGAGAGAGAGAAAAAAAGAAAAATGAACGATGAGAATTTAGATCAATTAGAAAAATTAACTGAAAAAGACACCTTTCAATTTACCTGTGAGAAAGGTCATAGCTGTTTTAACAAGTGTTGCACTGACGTGAATATCTTTTTAACTCCTTACGATGTAATTAGACTGAAGCAACACCTTAATTTAGAATCTGGTGATTTCTTAGCGAAATACACCATTTCTCCTTTTACTAAAGATCAAAAGCTGCCTGTTTTGATCTTAAAATTATTAGATGATGATAAAAAAACCTGTCCTTTTGTTACCAAAGAAGGATGCTCTGTATATGAGAATCGCCCATGGTCCTGCCGTATGTACCCTCTTGGACTGGCTTCTCAAAAAGTTCGATCTGAAGATGTTGGAAATGAATATTACTTTCTCCAAAAAGATGATTTTTGTGAGGGAGTTAAAATGGATAAAGAGTGGACCGTTCTTAAATGGATGGATGACCAAAGTGTCAAAGAGTATGAAGAGTACAGCACTCTCTATCGTGAAATCTTACTTCATAAATATTTTGAAAAAGGTCAGGAACTGGGTCCAGACAAAATGGATATGTTCCACATGGTCTTTTACAATATAGATAAGTTCCGCGAGTTTATCTTCAGTAGTACTTTTCTTAATAGATTTGAAGTAAGCGAAGAAGAAATCGAACGATACGAAAAAGATGATCTTGAGTTGTTGAAGTTTGGAGTCCAGTGGTTAAAACTCTGCCTTTTCAGCGAACGAACCATTCCTCTGAGGGGCGAGGTACCGGCGGAAGCGCCAGCGCCATAAGACCCTTCGACCTGTATTAACAATTTAATATAAAGATTTCTATTATGGATGATAGTAAACAAGGCAAAGTAATCGTAGTTGGTGGTGGGATTAGTGGCATCAGTACAGCCGTTGAGCTGGCGGAGTTTGGCTACCAGGTCACCTTAATCGAAAAAGAACCTTCCCTCGGTGGGCGTGTATCAAAGATGCACCAATACTTTCCCAAGTTGTGCCCTCCTTTTTGTGGATTGGAAATCTTTTATAAAAGATTAAGAACCCGAACTAATCTCGAAGTAATGACCCTCACCGAGATCCTTAATATTGAAGGGGATGCAGGTAATTACAAAGTTTCGGTGAAAGAACATCCTCGCTTTGTAAATGAAAAATGCACTGGCTGCGGCGATTGTGCCAAGGCTTGTGACGTAAAACGTAAAAGCGATTATGATTATGGACTCGCTGAAACGGCTGGGGCTTATCTCCCTCATGAACTGTCCTATCCTTATAGGTATGTCATTGATAATGAGATCATGACGGATGAGAGTCGAAAAAAGTGTCAAGAGGCATGTAAGTATGACGCCATTGACTTTTCCATGAAAGTGGAAGAAAAAACTTTGGACGCTCAGGCCGTGATTTTCGCTACCGGTTGGAAACCTTATGAAGCTGAGAAGTTAGAAAACATCGATTATGGCCAATCAAAAGATATTATAACTAATGTAATGATGGAACGATTGGCTGCCGTCAATGGTCCAACCCAAGGTGAAATTTTAAGACCTTCCGATAATAAAAAAGTAGAAAAAATTGCTTTTGTCCAGTGCATCGGTTCAAGAGATGAAAACCATCTAAGGTACTGTTCCACAGTATGCTGTATGGCTTCTTTGAAGCAAGTGAACTATGTTAGGGAAGCGAATCCGGATGCTGAAATTTATCTCTTTTACATCGATCTTCGTGCCCAAGGACGCTACGAAGATTTTCTTGCCAAGCTAGAAAAAGATGAGAAGCTCAAACTGATTAAAGGAAAAGTAGCCCGTATCTATGATGGAGATGACAAATCACTCCAAGTGGAAGCGGAAGACATTTATTCCGGAAAAAAGTATCGAGAGAACGTGGATTTAGTTGTGCTCGCAACTGGTATGAATCCATCCTTTGCAGATGAAAGGTTGCCGCAAAAAGCCACTTTTGATCAATACGGTTTTCTCCCCGCAGCCCAAGAGAACAAAGGAATCTTCTCCGTAGGTTGTGCGAAGTCTCCATCGGATGTATCGAGCTGTATAAAAGATGCCGGTGCCGTATCCCTAAAAGTCATGCAATTTATTAACAAGGAAGTGTAAATACCATGGATAAAAATTTTGGAGTCTATCTTTGCAGTGGTTGTGGAATTGGTGACGCCATCAAGATGGAAGCTTTGGAAAAAGTGGCCACCAGTGAATATCACATGGAATGTTGTAAAACTCACGAGTGCTTTTGTAAAGGTGAAGGCCTCGAACTGATTCGCAAGGATGTGGAAGGGGGAGTGAATACTCTGACCATCGCAGCTTGTTCTCAGCGAGTTAATAATGATGTATTTAATTTTGGCGAAGACAAAATAGTCAGTCGTGTCAACTTGCGTGAGCATGTGGCTTGGAGCCAAAAAGCTCAAGACGAAGACACCATCATGATGGCAGAAGATTATCTGCGGATGGGAATCGTTAGAGCCCAAAAACATGAACTCCCCGTTCCCTTCTTAGGTGAAGATCTCTCCGATCAAATCCTGGTTGTGGGTGGTGGTGTGGCCGGTTTAACAGCCGCTCTTGATGCTGCTGAACTGGACAAAGAAGTGAGCCTACTTGAAAGAGACGCGGAGCTAGGTGGTCGTGCAAAACAGATGCACAAGCAATATCCGAAAGCAGCTCCTTATGATCATCTCCCTCCCGTGGGAGTGGATGAACTCATTAAAAAGGTAGAAGATCATGGCAAAGTTACGGTTCATAAAGGGGCTGCACTGCTTGAAATTAGTGGGCAACCTGGATTGTTCCAAGTTAAGTTTAAAACTTCTGCCGGTGACTCTGAAGCAAAAGTGGGTTCTGTTGTGCAAGCCACAGGTTGGAAACCCTATGAAGCCGAAAAACTAGAGCATTTAAGTTACGGTAAACATCCTAACGTGATTACCAATGTAAAAATGGAAGAATTGGTTTCAGCAGGGGGCAAACTTGCGGCTCCTAATGGCAAACCCATTGACAGTGTGGCCTTTGTTCTTTGTGCAGGGCAAAGAGATGAAAACCACTTACCATATTGCTCCTCTGTTTGCTGTAATGTCTCACTGAAACAAGCACTTTATGTGAGAGAGCAATTCCCAGAAACCAAAGTGTACATATTCTACAGGGATATTCGTACTCCTGGTCAAAATGAAGATTTCTATCGCTTTGCCCAAGAAGATGAAGGCATCTTTTTAACCAAAGCTGAAAATACTAAAGTAGATGTTGAAGGGGACAAAGTTTTTGTTTCTGCTGATCAAACTCTTTTGGGTGAGCCGATTACCGTAGAAGCAGATATGGTTGTATTAGCAACCGGTATGGTTCCCACCGCTATTGATGAAGGTATCCTCAAATTGCAGTACCGTAAAGGGGAAGATCTTCCTGCTTTAAAATACGGTTTCCCAGATTCTCACTTTATCTGTTTTCCCTATGAAACACAGAGAACTGGCATCTATGCTGCGGGTACCACCCGTGCTCCCATGGGTATGGATGGTTCCAGTAATGATGGTACGGGAGCTGCTTTCAAAGCCATTCAAAGTAATAAATTAGTAGAAACCGGATCCTCCAACTTTCCAAGAATTGGAGATAAATCCTATCCTGAATTCTATCTCAATCGTTGTACTCAATGTAAACGTTGTACCGAAGAGTGTCCCTTTGGTACCTTAGATGAAGATGAAAAAGGGACTCCTAAACCCAATCCAAACCGCTGTCGTCGTTGCGGTATCTGCATGGGAAGCTGCCCTGAGCGTATCATCTCTTTTGCTGATTATAATGTGGATATGATCTCCAATCTCATTAAGGCAGTGGAAATTCCTGATGAGTTTGAAGAGAAACCTCGTATCCTCGCCTTTATATGTGAAAACGATGCTTATCCTGCACTAGATTTAGCTGGGATTCATAAGCTCCAATACTCACCCTATGTCAGGGTTATTCCAGTGCGATGTATTGGATCAGTAAGTAATGTATTTATCGCCGATGCCCTCTCTTGCGGTTATGACGGTATTTTACTTATCGGTTGTAAACATGGAGATGATTATCAGTGTCACTTTATTAAAGGAAGTGAGCTGCTCGGAACCCGAGAAGAAAAACTGCAAGAAACTCTCAAAAGCCTGGTGCTAGAGCCTGAGCGTGTGAGAGCTATTCAACTAGCCATCAGTGAATATGGCAATCTAAGTAAAATATTTAATGACTATGTAGAAGAGCTAGAGCCATTTGGACCCAATCCATTCAAAGACATGTAAAGGAGTACGTCTTGAAAGAGAATGTGGTAAACCCGGATTTAGGATTCGTAAAAGACATTTCCAAAGTAGGTGGCGGCACCGTCAAGAAATGCTATCAATGTGCAACCTGTTCGATTGTATGCGATAGCGCTCCCGATGATCGCCCTTTTCCTCGTCAGCAGATGTTGATGGCCCAATGGGGTCTTAAGGATAAGCTGATGAGTGATCCAGCTATTTGGCTATGTCATCAATGTGAAACATGTTCTATTCATTGTCCAAGAGAGGCCAAACCCATGGAGGTATTTGCCAAACTTCGTCAATTAGCTATAGAACATTACTCTCCTATGGGATTTATGTATAAAATCCTGGCAGAGAAAAAATATCTTCCTATTGCCCTCGGTTTTCCAGTTGCGGTTCTATTTCTGGTTCTTGCAGTCACCGGTCGCCTGTCCATTGAAGGTGGAACCGTTTTATACACTAAAATGTTTGAACATTTGACTATTGATATTATGTTCACCTCATTTTTCTTTTTAGGAGCATTTGCCGCCTTTATCGGGGGAATGCGCTTTTGGAAAAATATGGCCAAAAATCATCCCAAAGAAGATGATAAGCCTGCAGTTCCTATTATAAAAGCACTCATTGCTCTGATTAAAGATATTGCCATCCATAAAAAATTTGATTCTTGTACTGGCAATGTGAAAAGAAAATTAGGCCATTTACTCATCATGTACGGGTTTATTGGTCTCTTTTTAACCACGGCTTCTGCTGTGATCAGTATTTATGTATTTGATTACTATCCCATCCCACCTACCAACTTTATTAAAATACTTGGAAATGGAAGTGCGGTGGCGTTTTTGATTGGTCTCACCATTGTCACCATGTACCGCCTATCAGACCAAAAGAACCTGGATACCAAAGGAAACTTTT
Organism: uncultured bacterium; assembly: GCA_964343805.1. Taxonomy (GTDB): domain Bacteria; phylum Bdellovibrionota_B; class Oligoflexia; order CAYFLR01; family CAYFLR01; genus CAYFLR01. The sequence goes on from CAYFLR010000018.1 coordinate 43,675, forward strand.
TCGATTGGATTTTACTGGTGGACTTTTGGCTGGTGGTTATCACCGGACTGCTTTGTGAGTTTCTAAGATTGCAAAACATTGCGTCTTTAGCTTACCCCATGTACTTTATCCATTTGGTGTTTGTATTCTATGTCCTAGCATACTTCCCATTCACCAAATTTGCGCATCTCGGTTATCGTTTTATAGCCATGTTATATATAGCTCATACAAATAGAAAATATTAGTAACCTTTAGTTTAGGAGAGGAAAATTATGAGTGAAATGTCTATTAGTATTGATGGAAAAGATTACGAAATTGATGAGGATGGATTCATCCAAGATCCTGCAGTTTGGGATGAGGCAGTAGCTAAAGGATTAGCTAAAACTGAGGGTGTTGAAGAGATGACCGAAGATCACTGGAAAATTGTAAATTATCTTCGTGATTACTATGCAAAATTCAACAGTGCTCCCATGATTCGTAAGCTTTGCAAAGAGACCGGCTTCAAGCTTAAGGTCATTTACGAGTTATTTCCCTCTGGCCCAGCGAAAGGTGCTTGTAAAGTAGCAGGACTACCTAAGCCAACAGGTTGTGTATAAGTAGGTTTGAAAATTACTAGGTTGAAATAATCTATTCACTTAATAACAAGAGGGTGCAGTATGGCAAATTTTGAGAAACGGAAAACTCCTCTGCTTGATGATCTTGAGAAGGGACCATGGCCTAGCTTTGTCAGCGAATTAAAGTCGATGCAAGGTGACAGCGAGATGGTCAATGACCTCATGGGGCAGTTGGAGCATTCTTACGCAACCAAAAAAGGTTATTGGAAACATGGTGGAATCGTTGGTGTGATGGGATACGGTGGTGGAGTTATCGGAAGATATTCTGACATGGCTGAAGAGTACCCAGGTACCAAACATTTTCATACCGTTAGGGTAAACCATCCATCTGGTTGGTTTTATACCACAGACGCTCTACGTAAACTCTGTGATATATGGGAAAAACATGGCTCTGGTCTGACCAACATGCACGGTTCAACAGGAGACATCATTTTCTTAGGAACAACAACAGATGAGCTAGAACCTACTTTTGAAGAGTTGACCAATGCTGGTTTTGACTTAGGTGGTTCTGGATCTGATATGCGTACACCTAGCTGTTGTGTGGGACAAGCACGTTGTGAATGGGCTTGTTTTGATAGCATGGGTTGTACCAATGAAATCACTCAACATTTTCAAGACGAACTTCATCGTCCTTCATTTCCTTACAAGTTTAAGGTTAAGATGTCTGCCTGTCCAAATGACTGTGTCGCTTCTATCGCTCGTGCGGACCTTTCAGTCATCGGAACATGGAAAGATGATATCCAAAAAGATGATGCTGAAGTGACCAAATATGTAGAAGGCGGTCTCAACATCATGAGAGATGTTGTGATGAATTGTCCTGCCAAATGTATGGAGTGGGATGGCAAAACTTTAGATATTGATAATAAAGGCTGTGTACGATGTATGCACTGTATCAATGTAATGCCTAAAGCTCTTGCACCTGGAAAACAAAGAGGTGCGGCACTTCTTCTTGGAGCAAAAGCTCCAATTATGGAAGGTGCAATGCTCTCTTCTGTGCTCGTGCCATTTATTGAAATGAAAGAGCCCTATGATGAGCTTAAAGACATCATTGAAGCCATTTGGGAACCTTGGTTAGAGCATGGTAAAAACCGTGAAAGAATCGGGGAATTCATTGAGAGAGTTGGAAAAGGAAACTTCCTTGAGGAAATTGGAATTGATCCTGTTCCTGCAATGGTTAAGCATCCAAGAGAGAATCCTTATATCTTCTACGAAGAAGATGAGGATGAAGAAGAGTAATAGGTATAAAGCTAATATTTAGTGAGGAATACTACTATGACAGAACGAAAAACCGATATTGGCCCTCCCGATTTTCGCCAGTTTTTACCACCTGTAATTAAAGAGAATTACGGAAAGTGGAAACATCATGAAAATCCTAAGCCGGGCGTATTAGTGCATATAGCAGAAAATGGAGATAAAGTTTTCTCTGTAAGAGCCGCATCTCCCCGTTTAATGAGTGTTCATTCTATTCGTAAGGTCTGTGATATCGCAGATAAGTATTGTGACGGTCATCTTCGCTTCACCAGTCGAAACAACATTGAGTTTCTTTTAACTGATGACAGCAAAATTGATGCACTCATCAAAGACTGCAATGAAATGGGATACCCTGTCGGTGGAACAGGTAACTCAATTTCTAACATCGTACATACTCAAGGTTGGATCCATTGTCACTCTGCCGCTACTGATGCTTCTGGTATCGTGAAAGCTGTAATGGACAAAGTTCATGATAACTTTACTGAGCAAAAGTTGCCTGCCAAATTAAGAATTGCATTAGCTTGCTGTTTGAATATGTGTGGTGCAGTGCATTGTTCTGATATTGCTATCTTGGGTGTCCACAGACGTCCTCCAACCCCAGATCATGATGGTGTTTCAAAGACATGTGAAGTTCCCAATGTGGTTGCTTCATGTCCTACAGCTGCTATCAGACCAGCCACTCAAGATGGTGTTGAGTCTGTAGAGATTGAAGAAGATCTCTGTATGTTCTGCTCAAACTGTTACACCACTTGTCCTTCACTTCCCATTGCTGATGCGGAAAGTGATGGTCTCTCTATTTGGGTGGGTGGAAAAGTTTCTAACGCCAGAACCAGACCGACTTTCTCTAAGCTAGCTATACCTTGGCTACCTAACAATCCACCCAGATGGCCAGAAGTGGTTGATGCTGTGACCAATCTCGTTGATGTTTGGTCTAAGAATGCAAGACCCTATGAGCGTATGGGTGAGTGGATTGATCGTATAGGATGGGGACGCTTTTTCGAACTCACAGGCATTGAATTCACCAAGTATCATATTGATGATTTCAAACATGCTGGTGGAACTTTCGAAACATCCATGCATATGAGATTTTAAGAGGGAGGAATTTATGGCCGAGTTAACCCCAGAATTTATTGCCGATGAAATGGAAGCGATTGTTGCTGAATGCCAAGGTAAGAAAAAGCTAAAACCAGGTGACCTGAATAAAGAGATGAAGGCCAAGTTTGGTCCTGAAGCCAATCGTCAGGTTTGTAAGAAAGCCATTCGACTGCTTATAGAAAGTGGTCGCTGTGTATACACATACTTTGGTGGAAGCTTTATTGAAATGCCTCATGAAGAAGGCGCAGCCATGGGCGATGGTGGTTCTGCCGAAGAAGCAAAACCTGCTCCTGCTCCGACTGCGGCACCTGCAGCAGTAGCTCCGAGACCAAAATTAGGCGGCAAGAAAAAGAAAAAGAAAGGGTTAGCCGGTCGTTTAGGCCGAACTTCTTCAGGAAAGGCTTCGACCCCACTGCGGCCGCAGCCTGTTCCTAAAATTGCACCTTGTTCACAAGGTTGCCCTCAAAACAACGATGTGAGAGCCTTTCTCACCTCAATAGCTCAAACGGTTAAGATGGATCGCAGTTATGATGAGTCCTTTGAGTTAGCTTGGGACATTCTTACTGAAACTAATCCATTTCCAGCTATCTGTGGTCGAGTTTGCTCTCACACTTGTGAGGCTAAATGTAATCGAAAAGAGAAAGATAACCCAGTGGCTATTAACAATGTAGAGCGCTACATTGGTGATTTTGGGATTGAAAAAGGTCTAAAATTTAAAGGCGTAGAAAATAGCAAAGATAAAAAAGTTGCAGTAGTGGGTGCTGGACCTCAAGGTTTAGCTGCCGCTTTTCATTTAACCAAAAAAGGTTATGGAGTCACCCTATTTGAAGCTTTGAAGAACCCAGGTGGAGTTCTCTATTATGACATTCCTGCTCGTCGCCTACCAAGAAAAGTGGCGGTGGCAGAGATGCAAAAGATCTTCGATCTCGGTGTCACCTTTAAAGCAGGATGTTCTGTAGGTAATGATACCTCTTTAGAAGACCTTAAAAGCGAATTTGATTCTGTATTTATAGCTGCTGGTCCTAAAAGTAAACTCAAAGAGGGAATCCCCGGAGAAGGTACCAAATCAGGAGTTTACACTAGCTTAGGATTTTTTAATGCGGTTAACTCCGGTGAAAAACTGGAGCTTGCTGGTGACGTGGTGATTGCCGGAGCTGGCGATGCCGCTGTTGAGTCAGCTATTATGGCAAAACGACTCGGCAATAATGTGACAGTCCTTGCCAAATTTGCCAAAGATAATATGCTAGCTGAAGCAGATTTAATCGCGGAAGCAGAGAAAGAGGGAGTGAGTTTTATCTTCGAATCTACCCTTTTTGAAATCCATGAAGCGGACAACAAAGTATCAGCCATTAAATATAAAGCTGATGGCGGTACCAAAGAGATGGCTGCAGGGACAATTATCTATGCGGTCACCTTAGAAGAAAAAGAGATGATGGTTCCCGCTGATTCTTTAGCCACCAGTAAAGAGTGGCTTAAAATCGTCGGTGAGTTAGGTCGCGGTCGAACCGCCGCCATCAATTTGGATTGTGAATTACAAGGAAATGAAAAACCGGGTAAACCCACAGATCCAATTGTAAAACCAGATAATATGAAATTGGGTCACTATCCTGAAGCTCCACGAAATGAAGAGATAGTGATTGAAACATTAGATCAGCTCAAAGAGCGGGTGGAAGCAGCAGCCACTTTATCTGCCTCTGCCACTCGGGATGAAGCTGCCAGCTGTATGAGTTGTGGCTTTTGTTTTGACTGTGAAAAATGTTGGTCCTTCTGTCAGGCTGGAGCCGTGGCAAAAGGGGAAAAAGGCCAAATCTACACCTATAAACATGAATTATGTACCGGTTGTAAAAAATGTGCTGAAGAGTGCCCCTGTGGCTTTTTGGACATGGTTTAAGGTTGCTGCTTGAATGCACCATCAAATTTTACAACAAAATAAAGAGGCCATTCTAACCGAATGGTTTAAACGAGCGGTTGGGCAATATAAGCCTGATACCGCACGTTTTCTCGCAAAAGAACAAGACCCCTTTGCCAATCCTATGGGAGGGGTCCTTCAAAGCGGTTTTAAAGCGATCATTGATGATATGATTGCGGAAAAGCCGCTGGATGAATTCACTCCTCACCTTGAAAGTATTTTAAAGGTAAAAGCGGTGCAGGAGTTTTCACCTGCAGATTCTGTTTCCTTTTTATTTATCTTAAAGCAAATCCTACAGGAACATTATCAAGAAACATCTTTAAAAGAGTGGTTCGAATTGGATCACATTCTTGATGATTTAATTAATAGCTCCTTTAATATTTATACCCAAAATCGGGAAAAGATTTTTGAAATCCGTTTACAGCAAATCAAGTTAGCAGGACGAGATCCAGGTAAGGTTCCTGGACAGTCACGTTTATTAAGAAAGACGAAGCAGCAAACTTCGTCTTAGAGAGGCGTTGCGATGAAATTTTGGTTAGCTCTTTTTATTACCCTTGTTTTATTTGTCATTTCCCTCATAGGTGCTAAATTGCCCGGACTGTTCGGAGTTTTTATCCCCTATGTGGCCATAGTCACCTTTATAGGAGGCTTTATCTACAAAATCATACAGTGGAGCAAAGCCCCGGTTCCTTTTAGGGAACCCACGGTTTGCGGTCAGGAGAAATCTCTGCCCTGGATAAAGAATAATAATCTAGAGAGTCCTCATGATCTGAAAGGGGTTCTTGGACGAATGTTTTTGGAGATCTTTTTCTTTCGATCTCTTTTTCGAAACACCCAAACCGAATTAGAAAAGGGGCCTCACTTAGTCTACAAGACGAATCTTTTCCTTTGGGGATTTGGTCTCATTTTCCACTACAGCTTTCTGATGATTTTACTCCGCCATTTCCGCTTTTTTACCGATCCAGTTTGGGGTTTTGTTCACATTCTACAGAAGTTTGATGGCCTATTGGAAATTAGCCTTCCTACCTTCTATTTAAGTAATATAGGAATTCTACTAGCAGCTGGTTATCTCTTATTTCGCCGTTTGGCCTTTCCTAAAATAAGATACATTTCATTGATGCCTGATTACTTTGCTCTCTTGGTCATTCTCATGATCGTCGCATCCGGCATCTGTATGCGTTATTTTTATAAGGTGGATGTGGTTCAGGTCAAAACTTTTATGATCGGACTCCTCTCTTTGAAACCTGTGGTGGTCGAGGGAGCTATCGGCAGTATTTTTTATGTCCATCTTTTCTTTGTGTCGGTCCTTCTCTTTTACTTCCCCTTCAGTAAGTTGATGCATATGCCTGGGGTCTTCTTAAGCCCTACTAGAAATTTAGCCAACAACAACCGCATGAAGCGTCATATTAATCCATGGAATCCTGAGGTGAAATTTCACACCTATGCCGAGTATGAAGATGAGTTCCGTGAGCCTATGAAAGAGGCGGGATTACCCGTAGATAAGGAGTAAAAATGGCTGAAGAAAAAAAATTAACACCGGAAGAAACCATTCAGACCATTGCTGATAACCCACCAGAGCAAGACTGGATGAAAACCAAGGCCAGTTTTCGGCCCGGAACCTTTTGTAATAGTGCGGCGAAAGAGGCGCTAGAGCAGATGAATTTTGCCAATCCAAGAGATTGGAAAACCTATGAGGATGACTGGAAACTGCCGGAAAACTGGAAAGAGATCATATTAGAAGGACTCCATGATCGTCTTAAAAAGTACCGATCTCTCCAAGTTTTCATGGACATCTGTGTCAGGTGTGGAGCCTGTGCCGATAAGTGTCACTTTTTTATTGGTTCTGGCGATCCTAAAAATATGCCTGTTCTAAGAGCTGAACTTTTACGTTCAGTTTACCGTCGAAACTTTACCCTTGCAGGTAAACTCATGGGCGAGATGGTCGGGGCCCGTGAACTCACAGAAGATGTTTTGAAAGAGTGGTTTTACTATTTCTTCCAATGCACCGAGTGTCGACGTTGTTCGGTCTTTTGTCCCTATGGTATTGATACCGCCGAATTCACTATGATTGGCCGAGAACTTCTCAGTCTGGTGGGGGTGAACATCAACTGGATTATGAAGCCGGTAGCTGACTGTTTTCGGACTGGAAACCACCTGGCTGTGACTCCTCATGCTATGAAGGGAAATTTAGAGTTTGCAGCAGAAGAGTGCAGTGATTTAACGGGGCTCACCATCGAAGCTCCAGTTAATAAAAAAGGAGCCGAAGTTCTTTTTATTACTCCTTCAGCTGACTTTATTGCAGACCCTGCTTACTTTACTTTGATGGGATACATGATGTTATTCCACGAGATCGGACTTGATTACACTTTTAGCACCTACGCTTCAGACGGTGGAAACTTTGGTCTTTTTCATTCTCGTGAAGCAGGTAAAAGACTCAATGCCAAAGCCTATGCGGAGGCAAAAAGGTTAGGGGTTAAATGGATTTTAGGTGGAGAGTGTGGGCATATGTGGCGCATGATGCACCAATATATGGACACCTACAATGGTCCTGCAGATTTCTTAGAGTCACCTGTGAGTCCCATCACGGGAACGAAGTTTGAAAATGCTGCCTCCACCAAGATGGTTCATATTTGCGAGTTTACCTCCGATTTAATTAAAAATAATAAACTCAAATTAGATCCCTCTCGCAATGATAAATATAAGGTCACTTTCCATGATTCTTGTAACCCAAGCCGGGCAATGGGTCTCATAGAGGAACCACGTTATGTTATAAACAATGTTTGTAATAATTTTTATGAGATGCCTGAAAATACTATCAAGGAACAGACCTTTTGTTGTGGCAGTGGAAGTGGAATCGGAACCGATGAAAACATGGAAATGCGCCTCAGAGGTGGATTCCCCAGGGCCAACGCCGTAGATTATGTAAAGAAAACACATGGAGTGAATTTGCTCTCTTGTATCTGTGCTATTGATAAGGCGACTCTGCCACCTCTCTTAGAGTACTGGGTTCCGGGTGTGGAAGTGGCTGGAATTCATGAACTAGTTGGAAACGCGCTAGTTATGAAAGGTGAAACCAAAAGAGAGACCGATCTTCGTGGAGATGATTTGAATGAAGAGGAGGATGAGTGATGAATGATCGCGGAAAGATATTAACCGGCTTAGTCATTTTTCTGTTCTGTGCCTCTTTACCTTTTTGGGTGAATCTCTTTAGTGGTAAAGGGAAGGCTGTACCCAATCCAACCATTGTGAGTAATGCCAGTTCTTGTGTGGCTAGTACCGAGTATATGCGAGAGCATCATATGGATCTCTTAGATGAGTGGAGAGATGATGTGGTGCGTCGGGGAGATCGAGTTCACAAAGCTCCCGATGGAAGATTTTTTGAGAAAAGTCTCACCAACACCTGTATGAACTGTCATAAGAGCGAGCAGAACTTCTGCTCCAAATGTCATGAATACACTGGGGTCGAGCCCCTTAACTGTTGGGAATGTCATATTCAAAGTCCATTATAAAAGGAAAAAGGGATGAAGATTAATCGAAGAGATCTATTTAAATTAACTGGATTGTCTGCCCTATCATTGGTTTCAGGAAATAAAATACTTAAAGCATTTGATGCCAAAAGTGATAAAGAAAAGGGTGAAAAGCGGTTTGCTATGGCTATCGATCTGACCAAATGCAAACGCGACGAGGGTTGCAATCAATGCCAAAATGTTTGCCATAACAACCATAATATCCCCAAAATAAAAAACCAAAAGCATGAAATTAAGTGGATTTGGGATGAAGCCTATGTCCATGCCTTCCCTGAAAAGGAGCATGGTTATTTGACCATGGAACAAAAAAATAGCCCGTCCATGGTGCTCTGCAACCACTGTGATAATCCTCCTTGCGTTCGAGCTTGTCCCACTGGGGCCACTTTTAGAAGGGATAACGGAGGACTGGTTATGATGGATCAGCATCGTTGCATTGGCTGTCGCTTTTGCATGGCTGCTTGCCCCTATGGGGCACGGAGTTTTAATTTTAAAGATCCAAGACCTCATATAACTCAAATAAATAAAAAATATCCCACCAGGACCCAAGGAGTGGTGGAGAAATGCACCTTTTGTGCCGGCCGCGTAGACAAGGGATTACAGCCTTATTGCGTAAGCACCTGTCCTCATGGAGCCATGTCTTTTGGTGATATGAACGACAAAAATTCCCCGGTGCGAAAGGTTCTCGCAACTCATAACACAATCAGGCGTAAACCTCATTTAGGGACCATGCCACAAGTTTTTTACATCATCTAAGAGGTAGTTCATCATGTTAGAAAAGGCAATGTACGGAAGTAAAGGGTATTGGAAGTTAATCTTCGTTTTACTTTGCATGATTGCAGTAGGATTCGCCGCCTATATGTTGCAGTTGAGGGATGGTCTTGCTATCACCGGCATGAGCCGTGATGTTTCCTGGGGATTTTATATTGCCCAGTTTACCTTTCTAGTGGGGGTTGCTGCTTCTGCTGTGATGGTAGTGTTGCCCTACTATGTGCATAACTTTAAAGCCTTCGGTAAAATGACTATCTTAGGTGAGTTCCTAGCTATCTCTGCGGTTGTTATGTGCATGCTCTTCATCTTTGTAGACCTAGGTAAACCTTTCCGCCTCTTTAATACGATTATTTTCCCTCATCCCAAATCTATGGTATTTTGGGATATTGTCTCTTTAGGGGGCTATCTCGCTCTCAATGCAGTGATTGGTCTCGTGTGCCTTGATTGTGAAAGAAATCATACGGCTCCACCAAAATGGTTAAAGCCCCTTGTTTATCTATCAATTCCTTGGGCTGTGAGTATTCACACCGTAACAGCGTTTTTATATAGTGGAATGGGCGGACGCTCTTTTTGGTTTACCGCTATTATGGCTCCTCGCTTTTTAGCTTCCGCTTTCTCAGCGGGACCTGCCATTTTGATTCTACTGTCCCTTTTTGTTCGAAAAATATCTAAGTTTGACCCAGGAAAAGAAGCTATTCAAAAGCTGGGTGTGATTGTGACCTATGCGGTTTGCATCAACATTTTTTTCCTTCTGCTAGAGGTATTTACCGTGTTCTATAGCTCCATGCCTGAGCATATGCATCATTTTGAATACCTATTTGCCGGTCTCCATGGCAAAGGGAATTTAGTGAATTGGATGTATCTATGTGCCTTTTTATATGTTCTGTCTATGGGACTTTTGCTCTTTCCCTCTAATCGGAAGAAAGAGGGAATGCTCCTCTTTGCCTGTCTCACGGTGCTGGGTTCCACCTGGATTGATAAAGGGATGGCTCTCATTGTGGCCGGATTTATTCCCAATCCCTTTAATCAAGTGACCGAATACACCCCAACAGTTCCTGAGCTTCTCATTTCAGTAGGAGTATATGGAATTGGTGGTCTTATCTTGGCTGTGCTCTATAAGGTGGTGCTGACTATTCGGAATAAAGAAGCAAGCTAGAATACTCAGAACCTGACATTGAGCCTGTTAATAAATTGTTAGTGGGCTATATGGCAGTCAAAAGTATTCAGAACCTGACATTGAGCCTGTTAATAAATTGTTAGTGGGCTATATGGCAGTCAAAAGTATTCAGAACCTGACAT
>CAYFLR010000018.1:54216-65471 GCA_964343805.1 uncultured bacterium
AAATTGTTAGTGGGCTATATGGCAGTCAAAAGTATTCAGAACCTGACATTGAGCCCGTTAATAAATTGTTAATGCGCTATATGGCAGTTAAGCGACAATTGGAATTTGTTACTGAATTATCTTCTCGGCCCATTTGAAAACCTTTTTGGCCAGCGTTAGATATTGGTTTAAGTCCTCTTCATCCAAAAGAAAGTTTCCCTCTTCATAGCGGCGAATAGTGGCGTATTCAGTAAGTTCATTATTATGAGGATTTTGGTGGTTTCTAGGTCTCCCTTGGCAATGATGAGAAGTTCCTTAGCGTACTCTTTTTTAAACTTTTGCTCTTTTGTCATTAATTAAAGTACCCTGAATACCGTCATTTCCCCACGACCTCAATAAAAAGGTAGCATATCGTTATTGGCAACGCCTATCTTAAAGGATTTATGTATTTAAAATTGCTATTATCAATGTTTTTAATGATGTAGACTTATCTTTAATTTAGCAGCTCAATTTTTGTGAGGTATTATTAATGATAAAGCTAACAATTCTGTTATTTATAAGCGCTTTTTTCTTGGTCTTTTGTGAAGAAGAAAAGCGAACCATTTCTACTGCCTCTTCCTATGCCAATCGATATCTTAAAGGTGGAAAGGGAACTTCTTATTCCGATTCTCTTGTTGTGGGTGAACTCAAGCTCTCGATCTTTAAGCTAGAGTTTTTACAAGCGGGAGGAGATCCAGTCTCATTTCCTGGACCCTTTGTGCTTGATTTTATCACTAACAAGTTTAATCCTCCTTTACCGAGCACGCTTTTCAATGGAGAGAGCTATGACCAGGTAAAAATATCACTTTATCAATCCAAAAATGAGCAGGAAGAACATCTCCAATATAGATCTCTTTTCATAGGCGGAAACTTTAAAAACAGTCAGCAGCAAAAAGTTCCCTTTCAAATTGCTCTTGTGAGACCAGTTAGAATTGTGGCCAAAAGTGAAGAGGGTTTTCTTTTAAATGAGACCGTCGGTCAGAAAATTATTAATCTTTTTAATTTTGAAGAGTGGTTATCAGCAATTGATTTTAATGCCGGAGAGGTAGAAAATAATGAGGTGATAATAAATTATCTCACCAATAAAGCCCTACACTCTAGTTTTATCGAAAAAGTCACTTCCGAACTTAATTTTGATAAGAGACAAAAAGAAGCGGCCGCCCAAAATAATAACTCCAATTTAAATAGGGGAGAGCAGTCAGAGGGGTTAAAATGGCTCTATATGGTAAGCATTGATCCCGAAGCGAAAGAGGCTTTGATCGACATTGATGGCATCGATGTAAATGACGATAAAGAAACGGTCATCACCGGTTTCTATCAGGGGAAAATACTTTTTGGAGATGAAGTCGCTTTTGAATCCACTAAATATGCTTCTTCTGATTACTACACTAAGGATCTTTATTGGGCCAAATATGGAGCCGAAGGAAAACTGCAAAAAAAGGGGGTTTTTGCTTCCACCGGTTGGGCTGGCAATGGCTTTGATATTGCGATTGATGACGGGACCAATGATATCTATATCAGTGGGGGGTTTAGTAAGGAGATCACTTTTTCTGATAGTACCAAATTATCTTCTCGCTGTGATCAAGGGAAAGGCTTGGGAAGTAACAGTGGAACTCAAGGCCAGATGTTTCTCGTTAAACTGGATGAAGAAGGCAAAGTAAAGTGGGCGGGGCAGGCTCAAAGTGACAGTATTATAAGTGGAGGAAATGAAGTCTCCATTGATCCCCAGGGAGACATTCTACAGATTGGTCTTTATGGGTGGACCCGTTCGGAAGATTATGAAAAAGATAGCTGTCTGAAACAGGGGAGTGAATCCCAAATAGAAATTCAGGGGCACACCCTCACCTATGATGGGGGACACCATGATACCTATGTGGCAGCCTTTAAAAAAGAGGATGGCACTCTCTTATATCCTCCGATTAAAATCGGTGGAATTGGTAGGCAGCGGGGCAAAGCCGTGGATTGGTCGGCCCCACATGAAGGAAAGAAAACTCTGGTGATTGGAGTGGATTCCACCGGTGACAGTGAAATCTCTTATGAATCAAAAGTACTCGAGAGCTATTCCAGTTATAAATTTGCTGAGCCGGATGAAGCCTACAACCGTTCTATGTTGGTGGCTAAACTTACCTATGATGGAGAACTTTTATGGCATCATGTTCTAGCCACAGAATCGACTCCTTTATTAAAGGGAAAAGTGGTGGTGGCAGATAATGAAATAAAGGGGGTGGCCACCGATAGTGAAGGGAACGTCTGGGCTGCCGGAACCATCTTTGGCGCTATGACCATTGATGGAGAAAAAGCAGTGGATCCTTTGGATATCTCTAAAAATACTGCTGCCGGTGGTTATGTGGCTAAGTTTGATGGCCAAGATGGTAAATTAATGACCGTTAAAGTTTTTGGAGTCGAGGGACAAGGAGATAAAAAAACAGCAGTACTCGCCTGTTGTGAATTGGTGATCGATAAACAAGATAGAGTTTATATTACACCAACGATTCGAGGTGGAACACTGTTTAATTATAATAATGAATATCGGGTTCAACTTGAACCTAAGGCCATTGAGGAGAAAATGGGATTACTTCTCCGCATAGATTCGGAAGGGGAAATTCTGAATGTTCGTAGCCTCCTCCATCAAGATGGTGCCACTTTCACCTCAACAGATGAATTGGCAGTCGCTGGTAATAGTGCTTTTCCATCGGGAGTAATAGACGGCAGTGTCAAATTTGATGGGGTTCAATCTTCCATAGCGGGGGGAAAAGATGGAAGCGAGTTTGTGGCGCGTTTTGATTTTGATTAATTCAAATGAGAGGGGTTCCTGTTTTTTTTATTTGGTCTAAAATAGGTGAAATATTATTAGGATCAAAATAGCTTTTCAGGCTAATGGGAACCACTTCAAATTTTGGATTAATTTTACTGGCAAGTCTATTTAATAGAGAACCCTCTTTGAATCTATCTTTTCCTAAATCTCTTGAAATCACTGCAACATCAATGTCGCTATCTTCTTTTTGCCTGTTTTCAACATACGAACCAAAGAGAATAATAATTTGAGGACGAATTTGGTGATTAATTAATACTCTTCTATAGTCAACAATCAATCTTTTAATTTCTCTAATATCCATTGCCTTACCTTCTCTCCCTCTTTCACATAGTTGAGAGTAAAGTTTTGAGTTGCTTTTTGATGGAGTTCGTAGTGTTCATCTGGATATCGTGCCTCTAAATTAAATTCATTAATTTCAGACAGCAACTCTTCCTTTTCGTCATCAAGCTGCAATTGACATTTTTCTGCGAGATAGAGCAGGCCATGAGAAAAAGGCGCATGCTCATTGAACTTAGAAACATATAAAGCTTTAATAGCCTTTTCGATTGAAAGATGAAGAAAGAATAGAGCTTGAACATAGCTTTTAGTATTGTCACTAATATCTTTCACTGCTTGAAAGTCTATTTCAGAACCTTTTATCCAGTGTTTTATTAGTTTATTTTTCTTTGACTCTTCCATTTGAGTGATTCTACCGGAAGAATCTGCAAAACGAAAGTCAAAATTTTGAATCTACTTTGCATGACGCATTTTAGATTGATCACTGCAAAATATTACTAAAAAGGCTATTATTAGAAAGAACGTATATTGGAAAAACCCATTAAGGTGCCAAGAAGTATGAGTGATTATAAAAGATCTGTAGAAGGAAAAACCTTTACCTTTAAAACCGGATACAAATGGTTGCTTCTAATAGGTGGACCACTCCTCTCGATCTTATTCGGTTGGGCTATTTATATTATGTGGTCTGGCTATTTTGAAAAAGGGAATCTTTCACTCACTTTTTTTATTGTCTTAATGTTCGTAATGGTCCCCATGTTTTTACTGGGACCAGCAAGTGTGCTGCAAGTTTTTCGCAGCTTTCTAAAAGTAACACCTACTGAATTTCAATATAGAGGTATGCTGAAAGATAAGATTGTATCTCTTGATCAAATTAAAAGCTTTCGGGTTTATCGTGATTATCTTTTTTTGATAGATGAAAATGGTAAAACTCTCCTTGAGATTCCTAGTTATCTAAATAATTTTGAGGATCTGGTGGGGTATTGCGTGATTTGCTTTGATGACTTGGACCAACAAGAGTTTGAGGATGAAGAGCAAGAAATTTTGAGAGACCCCGAGTTTGGTCAAACCATGGGGCAAAAGGAAGAAAACCTTGAGCGAGTCCATAAAGCTGCTAATATGGGTAATTTACTGGCTTTTGGAATTTTTGGATTATGGCTCGCCAATGCTTATTTCTTTAAATCCAGCCTAGTATATGAGGTCATAATATTGAGTATTTTAATTACTCCCTTAATCTTTATTTTATACTCATACAAGAACCGAAAGTTTATTTCTACCAAAGGACGAAATACCAGGTTAGTTGATACCACCGTTCCAATAATAGTTCCTTGTCTTTTAGGTTGTATTATTTCGATTCATAAAGAGTTTTTAGATTATTCCCAATTATTGATGCCTGTGGGATTAGGTGGTCCTGCATTAATTTTAATAGCATTATTTTTCTGGCCTAATCTGGTTAAAGAATTAGGAAGATCAATTCTGGCGATATTCATTTCGGGGGCTGGCTTTATAATTTTCTCGTGCCTTATGGTTTTTGTATATATCTCTATTTTAAACACTCATTTTGATAAATCTCTTCCCGAATGGCATACGGTTCATGTACTGGAGAAAACTAGAACCACTGGTAAGAATAGCTCCTGGGATATAAAAGTAGAAACCTGGGGGGGGTATCAGAAGTCGCCCAAGTACTCTATTGGACAATCCACATGGAAGACTCTTAAAGAAGGCGATCGGGTAGACATTGCTGTGAAAAAGGGGCTGTTAGGGTTTAAGTGGATATCTAAAATAAAGAAATCTAAATAATACCAATCGATTAAACTGATTGAGTCGTCTTTTCTAGGTAAGTATCATAATCAAGTTCCAAATCATTCACAATCTTTCCCTCTTTGATCTCAATAATTCGGTTGGCGATGGTTTGAATAGATTCATGGTCGTGAGAGGTAAAAAGGACGATCCCTTTAAAACGGATCACCCCATCATTCACGGCGGTGATACTTTCCAAATCAAGATGATTGGTAGGGCCATCGAGCATTAAAACATTGGCTCCAGAGAGCATCATCTTAGAGAGCATACAGCGAACCCTCTCCCCTCCGGAAAGCACGTTGGTTTTTTTGAGTGCTTCATCACCCGAAAAAAGCATCCGTCCCAGAAAACCTCGGATAAAATCTTCATCTTTGTTTTTAGAAAATTGCCGGAGCCAATCCACTAGGTTGTAATCACAATCATCAAAGTGAGAACTATTATCTTTGGGAAAGTAAGAGTGTTGAGTGGTAACCCCAAATTCAAAACTTCCCTTATCAGGCTCTAGCTCTCCAGAAAGGATCTGAAAAAGAGTGGTGGGAGAGAGATCATTATCCGATAAAAAGACCACCTTATCTTTGTTGCTCAGTTTAAAATGGATATTGTCTAAAATCTTTTTACCATTTAAAGATTTTGATAATCCTTCCACTTTCAGGATCTCTTTTCCTGCTTCTCGATCGGGAACAAAGTGAACCCAAGGATATTTACGACTGCTAGAGGGGAGCTCATCCAGTTCTAGTTTTTCCAGCTGTTTTCTGCGAGAGGTGGCCTGTTTAGATTTAGAAGCATTGGCGCTAAATCTCTGAATAAATGATTTTAAGTCTTTGGCTTTCTCTTCTTTCTTTTTATTTTGATCCGTCCTTAGTTTTTGAGCCAATTGGCTGGACATCCGCCAAAAATCATAGTTACCGGCATAGGCGGTGATTTTACCATAATCGATATCTGCGATATGGGTGCAAACTTTGTTTAAAAAGTGGCGGTCATGAGAGACCACAATGACGGTATTAGGAAAATCCATCAGAAAATTTTCTAACCAGCAAATAGCTGGAATATCCAGGTTGTTGGTGGGCTCATCTAATAAGAGCACATCAGGCTGACCAATGAGCGCTTGAGCCAATAAAACTTTGACTTTTTCGGGTCCTGGAATCTCTTTCATTAAGAGTTCAGTATGAGAAGTGGGAACCCCAAGACCTGCTAAAATGATGCCCGCCTCTGATTCAGCTTCCCAACCATTTAGTTCGGCAAAAGTGGCTTCCAATTCTGAAGCCCGGATGCCATCTTCATCAGAAAAGTCCGGTTTATTGTAAAGCTCTTCTTTTTCTATTTGAATCTGATAGAGGGTGGAGTTTCCCATCATCACTGTATTTAAAACGGTCTCTTCATCATAAGCGAAATGGTCTTGCTTAAGAATGGAGAGTCGTTGTCCTTTCGGAATATGAACACTTCCACTGGTGGCTTCAGTTTCTCCGGAGAGAATTTTGATAAAGGTGGATTTACCGGAACCATTGGCTCCTATGAGACCATAACAGTTGCCGGGGGAGAATTTGATGGTCACATCTTCAAAGAGCTTGCGACCACCAAAGTTTAAACATATTTCATTTGTATGAATCATAGGGGCCTTTCTGTATAAATTCCCATTCTAAAAAGAGGAATCCTTGATTGATTATTAGATTAAAATGGGGCATAAAAACACCATGAGATATTTTATCCTTATAATAGGGTTTCTACTTGAAGTCCAGCTCTTTGCCTCTCAGCCCTATAACATCGAAGTCAAAGGTAACACCAAAACCACCACCTTTTTCATCGAAAACTTGGTACTCTCTTGTCTAGAGCATTTACCTTCTAAGACTCCAGAGGCACTCGCTCAATGTGTTAAGGATGCTCGGCTTTTCTCTGAGGTAGAAGTAGAAATAAATGGAAATGACATAAGGGTGCAGGTGGAAGATCGCTGGACTCTCATTCCTTTGCCATTTGTTTTAATTCAGAAAGATCAACCCACCTCCTTTGGACTCTTTTTTATTGAAAGTAATCTACTCGGGACAGGAACACTCCTGGTGGGGGGAGTGGCAAAATCAAGCCAAGAAACCACCTTTATTTTAATTTATAGAAACAAATCCATCGCTTTTTCCAACTGGAATTTTGGGGTTTTTTCAGCCCTTTTAGAAAAGGATGTAGTTCAACTGGCAGGTGACAAAGAGCGAGATGCCTATACTGATGATGCATTTATTATTCGTCCTGAGCTGGGCTATCAACTAAATGCCCATTGGTCAGTTTTTCTACCAATAGGTTACACTCGTAAGTTTTTCTCCCCGCTGAAAGGATTTGAGGAGCCAGAGACGGTTCGCTTTGCCTTTTCGGGAGCCCGAATTAGATTTGTAGATCACGCTTATAAGTTTTACTTTCAAGAGGGAATCTCTTCTGATCTGCGCTTTTTCTATCAGGTTTGGAGAGAGGACTCTTTACCGAAAGCTTGGACGATCAATTGGATCTCTAATTATCAAAAGCAGCTCTTCATGAATCAAGCTCTGCAATTCAAATTAACCGCTGGCATCATGCGGGGAGGAAATAAAACGGATGCTCTATTATTGGGGTATCGCAAAGGCTTTAGGGGGTTACCCAACAACAGTAAGTGGACGGACCATCACTATGCTTTAAGCTCTGATTATCAAATACCCATACTAGCCTCTAAATTTGGCACATGGACAGTGGCTCCTTTCTGGGATTTGGCCCTTTTGCGATCTTATCAGCAAAAGGAATTTGACTCACTTTATCAATCCTATGGATTAGGTACTTATTTCTTTCTTAAGAAAGTGGCTCTTCCTGGTATGGGTGTTCTATACGGAAGGAACAACGTGTCTCCGACCTTTTTTATCAGTGCTTCCATTGGTATGTCGATGTAGATCTAGTCTCCAAACTCAATCTTCAGCTGAATTTTCTTCCCCGTTACTTGGGGTATTTTTTTCGCTTTGTTCTGTCTTAGTTTTCTCATGATCATTTCCAGGTCTCCGAAGTTTATTTATACGGGCAGATATTATCATAGAAGTTGAGATGATGTATAATTGATTAGTGCAATTATTATGGGGGCTAAATGAGTAAACAATCTAATGATCACCTTAAGTTAGGTTTTGATGTAAAAAAGCGCATCAAGCATCTCTTTTATATTCTAGTGGCAATTAATATTTCTCTGGTTCTTTCAGACTTTGTTTTCAACTTTTTAAAGGTGCTTCCGCATTCTCGCCTCAGGGCAATGGTTAACATGGCTAAAGAGAGTAGTATTGCTAATTGGTACTCCACTAGTATCATGTTGCTTATTGGTTTAGTCGCCTTGGCTCTAGCCCACAAAGAGCGTATCAAAGACTCGGTTAAAACCTTTTATTCCTGGATGTTGTTTGGTTGCTTTTTCATTTTCCTCTCCATGGATGATGGAGCGGAAATCCATGAGAGAGTTTCCACCTCTTTTAAGAGTCTCTTTAAAGAGGGAGAAGATGCGGGAGGTTTCATTGGCTTTGTTTACTCTATTTTCGAAGCCTTTCCCAGTTATGCATGGCAACTCACCTTTCTCCCCATTTTTGGTGCCATCGGCCTCTATATGTTGGTTTTTTCTTTTAAACAAATTGAACAAAAAGCCCCTAGAAGATGGCTTATTTATGGTCTGACCTGCTTAGTAGTGGCAGTGGGAATCGATTTTATTGAGGGGATATTAAAATATGGAGAGATCCCTTGGGATGATCTCCCATTAAAGAAATACACCATCACTCACAACACTCGTGTTTTAGAAGAATTCTTAGAAGTACTTGGCAGTATCTGGATCTTAAGATCTTTTTTGGGACATTACTGGGGCAGTGCAAAGTCAATTACGTTCCAGTGCACTGCCGCAGAATCATCCGAGCATCAATAACTATTGATTGTTGGCACTGATACCTTGATGCTTAATCTCTTTATCACTTTGGACAACAATTCTTCCTACAATAATATCGTCATAGTCTCTGATTTTACTATTGTACGCACTCCGTATATAGAAAGAATACTTTCCTTTATTTAAAGTGAGCGTAATGGAAATGACCTCTCCAAAACCGGGGCGATCTGGATCTGACACTTCGACTATTTGATGAGTAGTGTCATCCACTAGAGGTTTTTTCTTTGAGTTGAGGTCACGAATAGCCACATAGCTACCCTCTCTATCAACCCCACAAATTCTGCGAGCTCTAATAGTAACAGTTGTATTATCTTCCAAAATCTCAAATTTAAAATCGTAACTCTTACCTAGTAAGTCATTTAGATTCAAATCATCAATGCAGAGACGGTTTCCTGAGGTGTTAGGAGAGAAATTACCATCACCCACATGGAAGAGTGAATCCACATCACTTCCGTATCCTAAGGTTTTACCAACCTCTCCTTCTTTCTGAGCATCTGTCACGATAACTTCTTCTTCCTCTTCTTCTTTAGTGTCTTTTTCTCCTTTCTTGTGTTTGCTGTCGCTGTCATCATCGCTGTCACTGTCACTGTCGCTGTCATCATCACTGTCGCTGTCATCATCACTGTCGCTGTCATCATCGCTGTCACTGTCGTCGTCTTTTTTACCTTTCTTCTTTCCACCGCTGTCACTGTCGCTATCGCTATCGTCGTCGCTGTCACTGTCACTGTCACTGTCGTCATCACTGTCGTCATCACTGTCGTCATCACTATCATCGTCCTTCTTTCCTTTAGAAGGATAATCCTCTTTAGTTTCCTCATACCAACTGTTAACGGCTACATCACAGGTGGAGTTGGGAAGGAGTAAGACATCTTTGATTTCTCCTTTAAATGACATATTATCTTTCTTCTTTTTAGTTTTATCAAAGCGAGCTCCAATATAGAGATCCCCTTCACTGGCTCTTACTTCACCAATATTATTGACGATGCTTTGTTGCAACTGTCCGTTGATAAATAACTGAGCCCGAGATTGATTCCAGCTCGCTACCACAAAGACCCATTCATTATTTTTGATTTTTTCACTGGTGAGTTTGAGTCTTTCTCCTTCATCGTTATAGAGACGAACTTCTACTTTGTCTGATTTTTTATTTGTTCTAATTGAGTAAGAAACCTCATCTTTAGATTCATCGCCTTTTTGGATGATACCTGCATACTTAGAAGCTCCTACCATCTTGATCCAAGCTCCAAAGGTTCCCTCACGGCCTGGATTCAGCTTTTCTTCATTTACAATACGTGTTGGTCTAGCACCCTCTTTACCTTTAGAATCAAATTCCACACCTTCTGGGAGGAGATTATCTTTGGCAAAGTTAGCGCTTCCGAGAAAGAAGTTGGCTAATTCTTCGTCAAACTTTTCCATTGCAAGTGTATGAGGTTGAATAATTGCATATCCTGTTTTGGCATCATCCACGGGGAGGGCAATGAGTCCTTGAGTGTACATTTTTATCAAAGCAAAGGTCTGACTGGCGGTTAATTGACTCCAATCGGTCACAGGGTCAAGCATGAAAAAGATACGGGCCATAATTTCTGGCTTAGGCATTAAATAAGCATTGTCTACGAGAGTATGCTCTGGGCAAAGCTCTTGGAAGGCTCTTGTTGACCAGGAGTAGTATTTACCATCATTACATAACATTGGGTCTAAGCTAGATTCATACATTTTGTTATAGTAAAAAGCGGTGGTGCTATTATCCAGGTCTACGGTGTGAGTTAATAACTGGAAGCGATTATTTCTAGCCATATATCCAGTTTCTATATGGGAGAGGAGAGCTTCATCTGAGAATCCACCGTTTCGGTATTGCAGCCTTAAAAAGTAATCACCATCGGCAGCTGCGGTTACGGTATTGTCGGCACCCACATTAAAACGTTGGAGAGTTAAAGGGCAGTCAGCTAACGCGTCGGCTCCAGCACCTGGAAAACAAAGAGAGTAATCACCTTCGTATTTTTGATAAGCAGCATCGACAAAAAATCCACCAGCGGGGTTATAGTGAGTGTGAAAGCGATAAGATTTCAGGATGCTATCTAAGCTATGGCCTTCATTGTTTTTCTTGGAGATTTCTGCAATCAGCTCTTTAACAAACTTTTCAGCAACTGCTGAGGTAATTGCCACTTCGGTTACATTTCCATCGATGTCTTCTGTGGTAAATTTAATGCCTAGAGTCTCGGTAATGAATTTAAAAATGTTGCTTGAATCATAAGTTCTACTACACTGTTTGGAGGCAGCAAAAGAGGCAATAGCACCCTCATCGGATGCTCCCACTTTAAAAAAGGAGGAGGCTGCAGATGGAGTATAAAGAGGATCATTCAGGTCATTTACCACCATAGTTTGGTGGAATACACTGAAGTAATCGGTGAGATCAATGCTATCAGCTTCTTCACATTTTGC
>CAYFLR010000018.1:65481-71097 GCA_964343805.1 uncultured bacterium
GTGTATAATAAGGAAGAACTGTTTCATCAGAGCAGACACGGCCATCTGCTTTAATAAAAGCCACATCTCCCCAGGATATTAACAATCGTGATACATCAAGCACATCATTAGAAACTTGATCCAGAGTGGCTACCAGAGAAACATTTTTAGAGCGAACGGGATAAGCGTTTTGCAAAAAGGTGGCATAGGATTTCTTGACACTCTCTTTAATAGGGTCGGAAACCGCTTCATTATTTTTATCTAAATCACCTACCGCCTTTACAATATATTCAGAACCTGGGGCATAAGCTGAATCTCCTACCAAATTAAAAAAGTCGGTGGTACTTTTATTCACCGTAACTGATGCCGCTCCCACCTTAAAGGAGGAGACTAACTCACCACAGGATAAACTGAGTTGCTGCTCAGATGAAACGGCATAAACTAAAGAAGGGGCCTTTCCTTCTCCCACAATTTTTCCTTTTTGGTTTTTGATCTTACAGTTCGGTTCCCCGTCAACCACAACCTGTACTTGATGCTCAGTAAATACTTTTTTACTTGAGCCGAGGCTAGGAATGTCATCTCCCTCTTCTTCACCATCGGAAGTGACCTTAATTTTGGGTTCCACTGACTCATTGTCGTTCTCATCATCACTTGAACGAATACACGAGTGTAAACTACCGATTATAAATAGAATTCCCAGCATAGATAAAATGACTTTGAACCAGATTTTACAGAAATCCATAATATACCTCCCAAAAAAGACTATATTAAACTTAGCGGCATATAAGAAAATCCCCTTTAACTTTCATGGCTTTTACTATGATTATAGGGGGTTAAATGGGTTGGTTAAATTTCAATATAAGTGGTCTTTTTTTAATTTTTAAGGGGAAGGCCTCCTTTCTCTAAACAAATGTATAAAAATTAGACATTTAAGAAGGAAAAGGAGGGGGGTCCTTATGGCATCTTATGGTTATAAGGTTATTTTTTTGAGTCTCATTTTTGGTACAATACTTGCTTTTAATACACCTTTGTGGGGTAGATAAACCCTTCAATCTAAATAGCCACCTTCATAAGAGGTATAAAATGAAAAAATTCTTTTCCTATTGTTTAATTTGGTTTTTAGTCATTGGCTGTGGTCATGAAGTTTCAAAAAGTGAAATTAAGTCGTGTAATGATTCGGATCATGAATTGAGACAAATGGTTTTTAAACACTGTGAGAAAGACCTAGACGCTAGCAAGGTCAGGTTGGAAAAATTGTACAAAATCTATCAAGCAGGTTGGGATGATATTAAACATGAATTTAGGAATCTTACTGAACACCAAGTGAGATCAGGAAAAATTAAATTGAATGAGGCCTTAAATATGATCAATGAGGGGTTTACCCTCTATGAAGATTTTTGTTCGAAGGTTATGATTATAGATTATCAGTATATAAATAGTTTTAATGAAAGTGTTCAAAGAGCCAGCCATGCGACTCATTGTGGCCTAGAATATATAAAACTCTTAGAAAGTAAACAAAAGTACAGTAGAATGCATTACGATCACCGAAATGATGAATTTGCATCTGGAGGATTTAAGGAACCTCTTTATTCAGCCGGCAAAAATACCGTATCTTATACTCAAGAGTTTGTGGAAAGTGAGCACTGTCCAAAGTTCCTTCCGGATTTTGATTCTGTAAAAAAATATCACTTAAAAGAAATTTCTCGAATAGAACAGGAGGTTGAGGAGGTATTGTACGGTTTTTAGTCCTAGGTATACAATTTCTTTCCTTTTATGAATTTCTTCAGCCTTGGATAATATTGGTAGCGAAATCTACTTAATAGGTAATGTACCAAACTTCCTGGGTTGGCAGGGAACAATCTAAATCGAAAATAGAGATCCTGCTCTCCTCCCCAACGGTATTTGTAAGGGGTGAAGTAACCCAGAAAATCATATTGAGTGAATTTGTTTTCTGCCGCCCAATGGAGGTGATGAAACTCTAAGATAAAGCCTGGTGAATTCACCGAATAGGTTTCTTTATAAGCTGTTTTTATTCCGAAAAGGCAGTAAGGGTCTTGGATTTGAATTTCATAGGCGATGGGTTCGTTATCTGCGTAGAGGATCCAGACCCAAAGATTATGGGTGGTTAACTCTCTTTTCATGAGATTGGCATAAAATGGTCCAGTTTGTTTTGATAATAAGGTACCTGTTCCCAGCTGTCCTTGCCAGCTATGTGAATCTATCTGATTAATGTGTTCTTCAATTACCTTGAAGTCTTCGATTTGGTCATACTTTTTAAAAGTAAGGTTTGCCTTTTTATTCAGTCCTCTCAGGCGATTTCGATATTTTTTCAAGGTCTTTCTAGGGGATTGCTTTACAAATTGCTCACCACTTTCAGGAAGTTTTAGCAGTACCGACTCTCGGACTTGGTACCTGATCAGCATCCTATTTAAACTTGGATTTTGGTTGTTGTTTATCAATGCTTGATTGAGCTTGCTGTCGTGAGGTAAATCTTCCAAATAGAGTGGGTAGGGGGTTGATTTTAATAGGTTTGACAATTGGATTTGAATCTCTTCTGGGGTGAGAGTTCCATCTTGAATTAAGTCAATTTTACAACTGTGTTCGTTGGCAAGCAGAGCTAGATAGGGAAATAGAGTTCTTAAACCCTTCTGGTTTTTAACATAGAGAGGGAGAATGGCAAGGACTCTATCCTTATCTTTCCAAACCGCAATGTGCAGTTGGTCCTTTAATGAAAAGGTGTTTATAAAATCATCAAACCAGCCATGAGATAGGAACGCATTCCACTTCTTTCTTTTATTTACCAGATGATTCCATTGACTTTTTAACTGGGTAAATTCCTGATAAGTCTTTATAATTTCGAACTTCATAGTTATTAAAAATTTAGCAGAATATTTAACTCATCACAATCACTTCATTATCTTATCGTTTGTATTGGCATAAATCCAATTCTTTGAATTTTACGGCACTGTTTCCGAGTGGCACTTAAGGAGGATTTATGACTAAAAAAACACAAATATTAGGTTTAGTTGCCATCTCTTTTTTATTGATTACACTCTCTTACCAAAACTGTGGACCTGAAAGAGGGCAAATTCTTTCATTGTCTAAAAGAAATGCTCAAAGTCATGGAGCGAGTCTATTAAACGATAAGGAAAAAGAAGCACTCTACCAGCAGTTAAATTCTATTAAGCCTGCCAGTTTAAAGCCGGCAGAAGATAAGATCTCTCAGCTCACATATGAAGATTTTATGCATGAAATGTCGGGGAACAAGAGGTTTTTCTTTAAGAGTAAAAAGAGCAAAGGTGAAGAGGATTCTTACTTTGAGTCTTGTTTTGAAGAAAAAGTAAAGAATTTGACATTACAGCCTGATCCTCATTCGAAAAATACCTTTTATATTGTTTTTGATGTGGATATTACCAACTGTGATAAAAAGGGGGAATTTGGTGGTAAGTTGATTTCAGCTAGAAGTCAGGGTTTATTCTTGGTGAAGGCTGTTGATAGCCAAGGGAAGCCCATCGATTTTACCGGCGTAAAAGTAAGTACACCGGGAGAAGACTTTTTTAAAGATCCAAAAGGTTCCTATGAGCTAAATTATAAAATCGTATCCAAGATGGACATGGTTATGTCATTTACTACCGAAAACCAGGGTAAACCAACTACAACAGCAAAAACAAGTGCGGTCATATATAAGGGAGCCCCAGATGGAGGTATACTGACAGTGAAGAGCCATCAAGGTGAGAAAAAATACAGTAGTTTTGTAGATATTCATTCACAAAATATCAAGACGGATGCCGAGCAAAATAAAGAGGTTAACTATTTCTTTAAGATTCATGGAATTGACCTCATCGGAAAAGATTCCAACCTCTACTATTCCAGTGGAAAGTTTGATTTACACTATAATAATTGGACGGGGAATTTAACCTATCAAGGTGGAGAGAATCCTCCTTTGATGGATTTCACAGATGGTAACATCGACATTAAGGGTCGCCCTTGGGCTTATTCTCCATTTGAGAGTGATAAAGGTGCCAACTTAGTGCGAGAGCAGAACCCAGCCTCAATTGTTTCCTCTAAATTGATGAGGAAGTTTTCATATTGGAAGTAACTTTTAAATTATTTTAGTCCCGATTCTCCTTCGGATAATCTATCTACCGCACAATCGGGACTGTTTTACTCGAATTTAGTCCCGATTCTCCTTCGGATAATCTATCTACCGCACAATCGGGACTAAACGTTTAGAGTAGGGCGACCCGCGCAGGGCGGAGCAAACTATTCTTTATAATTACAAAAAAGGTTCACTGGGTAGTGGGAATAATGACTTGTCTAATAGCTTGAAACTATTCATAAAAAAGATGTTTCTAAGGGCTTCAAAAGTTTATGTCGATAAGAAAACATATGTAAATTTGAAGGGGAAGTTTTATCTAGGGGTTGACTCATGGTTAAGAAAACCTTGTTTTTAAGTGGTGTTTTTTCCTTTTTGGTTTTAATCAGTCTCGGTTATCAGAATTGCGGAGACGATCGAGCTATAACGAGATCCTACCAGGTGGCTCCCGAAGAAGAGGTGGAAAATACTGTACCGGAGTTGAAAGATAGAATCTTACTTACCTTTTTAAGACAAAAGGGAACCGCCGCTCCTAAAGCCAATCGTGGTTATAACCTAGTGAGTGGGATGATGGAAGATGTTGAGCCTAAAGATGCTCCTCCAGCCACTTTAGAGACCTATCAAGCGGCTCAGGAAGCTCAGCAAACGATTGAAGAAGAAGGCTGTGCATCACTCGTTGCCGGTGGTGGTGTTTGTAGAGCGACTCCTGTGACATCCAGCTATCAGCAGCAGGTGATTCAGCGACTTGCTTCCAACCCTAACCAATCAAACTTTGAAGATGCCCATAATTTGAAAGTGGCCTTAGAAAGATCCGGTCAGAGCACTGCTCAGGTAGATAAAGCTTTCACTCAAGCCAAAGATGGTGTGGTTAAAACTCTGGAAGAAGGAGGAGTTTTTGAAAAGTTGAGGGCAGTTACTGCCAATACCAATCTCTCCACTGGCGATGTGATCGTAAATGGCGCACTCGGTGGAAAAGGTGACACTGTGACCATTGAAGGTAAAGTGGCTATTCCAGCTTCCATGACCTCCGGCCTGGGTGAGGGTGTGGCTCCTCAAGGTGGACAGGTTGAATTTAGAGCTGATGGAGATATGTACAATAGTGGAAATTTAAGCAAAGAAAGATTGGGGGGCGGAGCAAGATTTAAAATGTCTGGTTATCTCCCACAAGATGCGAATGATTTATCCAACCCCTGTACTGATGTCTCAGTCTCTTTTGATGATACAGATGCCAGAAAAGCCAGTTTTAATGATGCGGCCGAACCAGGTGCGGGAACTTCTATGAAGGGAGACGGGATCGCTTTCCAGGTTTCTGTGAATGAATTTAATAAGGAAGAGCAAGAGGTATTTAACCAATACACTGATGAAGTTGAGAAATTAAAGAACTCCAGAGAGTCATTGCAGGAGATTCAACAAAGCGACAGTGGATGTGATGTCATTACATGTGATCACTTAGAAAAAACAATTTCTAATCAAGAGACTCGCCTACGGGAAACCCAAATGGCTGCTGAAAGAGCAATCGGAACTCGTATCCCAGATGCGGG
>CAYFLR010000018.1:71107-86701 GCA_964343805.1 uncultured bacterium
TGAAGTGACTCCTTTATCTCAGCATACTAATAAGCTACCAAAGGGGCTGAGAGAACAGTTCCCAGAACATCCAGTGACTCGCTACAATGGTGAAATTCAAATTAAGAACATTCAAGCAGCACCGGGGGTAGATGGAAAAGCTACTTTTCAAGGGGACGCTTATGGCGCTAAAGCTCAGTTTAGTGGAACCACAAGTGCCGGTGATGTCAAAGGAAACGCCTCCACTGATTTTAATAAAACTAGGGTGAATGCCCAAGTTCAAGGTGATGATTTGAGTGGTCGGGTCAATGGAACAATCAATCATCGCAATGGAACGATGATTTATACTGCTAACGGGAACGCTCAAGGCTTTGATGTATCCTCTAGAGGAAGTGGTAATATCGACCGTCAAACAGCCAAAGGAACCGTAGATTTTGCTAATAGAGATTCCGGTATACAGGGGGCAGGAAGATATACGGTGGATGGTAAGTCAGGTAACGCCACATATAATGTGGATGCCAGCGGACAAGGGGCTCAATTTAGCACTCAAGGTCAAGCCAATATTCAAGATAAAACCGCATCAGGAACTTTTAATGCCTCTCATGGCGATAGTGGCGCCTCGGGACGAGGGCAATATACGGTAGATGGTGAAACAGGTAAGGCCACCTACTCAGCTACAGGTGGAGCCAATGGGGTCACGGGTAGTATTCGGGGCGAAGGTGATATTAACGATCAAACCACGCAAGGTTCTTTTAATGCCCAGCATGGTGAAAGTGGAACCACTCTTCAAGGTACCTACCAAGCTGATGGACAAGATAAATCTGGAATGTACTCTGTTAAAGGTCAGAGCCAAGGAGCCACCTTCAGGGCTGATGGAACTGTGGATGGAGAAGGTTTAAGTACCAAGGGGACCCTCAGTGCAGAACATGCTGCTTCAGGAATGAAGGGAAGTGGTAATTACGAAGTGGATGGCAACAAAATGAAAGGTTACTACACCGTTGATGCTCAAGGAAATGGAATCTTTGTTTCAACTTCAGGAACTGCTGATCTGGAAAATCAATCAGTGTCAGGAAGGTTTACAGGAAGACATGATGAATCAGGTGCTACAGGAGGAGGTACTTATAACTACGATACGGGAAGTGGAGTTGCTAGATATGACGTATCTGGTGGAGCTGCTGGAGCCAAAGGTTCCACCCAAGGAACCTATGATACCAATACTCAAAGAGCATCTGGAACTTTTGAAGGCTCTCATGAAGAAAGTGGAGCTTCGGGAAGTGGATCTTATACCTATGATCAAGCCAGTAATACCGCTACATACAAAGGAGAGGGTGAAGTAAGCGGGGTAAATATCACTGCCGATGGAGAGGCCGACTTAAACACTGGTCGAACTTCTGGAGAAGCCAATGCTCAATCTGAAGAGTATGGAGTGAATGTCGATGCAAAATACAATGTAGATACCGCCTCTCAGCGAGGGGATGTGTCCATAAATGGAGAAGCTTCTGGTTTTAATATTGAAGGACAAGGTCAAATCGATATGGCTGCAAAGTCTTCTGCTGGGACCATATCAGCAACGTCACAAGATGGTCAAATTGGTGCCAGTGGTAACTACCAGGCTGAACTTGCCAATCAAACCGCTGGAATGGTGGGGCAGATGCATGTGGGACCCATGAAGATTAGCGATGCCTTTGTAGGAACCGATTTATCGACGGGTAATAAAGTCGTAGTGGGAACTTTTGAAGTGGGCGGAGCAAATTTTGATGGAGCCGCCGTAATGTCTGAAAATGAGGATGGAACCATTACCACCACTGCAACCATTAACGATCTTCCTGAAGGGTTAACCCAGTCTCGGCAGGAGCTACTTAACAACTATCTAGCTGATCCTACCAGTGTGACCTCACAAGTAAGACAAGATATCCAGATCACCACTGATAGTTTGGAGGATTTGGGCAGTGATGAGAATATTAAAGATATAGGTATTCAGGTGGCCAAACATGATCAAGGGGTAGCCTGGGATTATGCCACCAGCGCTGCTGGGGATTATATAGGTGAAAAATATGATGCAGCCGCAGAAGGGGTCGCCTCAGCGGGGCGTTATGTAGCTGACGGAGCTGTAGCCGCTGGCCAAGCAGTATCTCAGAAATGGGACGAAGTGAGTGATAAGACAGCCCAAGCTTGGGACAGTGGTAAGCAGCAAGCTGCCACTGCTTGGAATGAAAAAGTTGTGGCTCCTATGACAGCCCAGCTTAGCCAAGCACAGAACAGCATTAACTCATACTTGGGGTCAGCTAAAGATAAGTTTAATTCCTTGACGGGAGGAATTTTTGAAAGTGAAGATCCGGTGGCACAGGTTGCGGAAGCTGAAGAAGTGGCACGCGGAATTAAACAAGCCGAGCATGCTCAAAAACAAGTAGGACAAATTGGATATGCTCTCCAGCATAGAACCGATCAAAATGAAGTGGCTCTGTTAGAACAAGCCCCTTCTGGTCCTGCTCCTTTACCAAATCCAAGTCCTCGAAGAGTATCTGCGCCGGTGCCAACTCCGAGTCCAAAACGAGTTGCAACAGCTGTTCCCACTCCAAGTCCTCGGAGGGTTCCAGCGCCTGTTCCTACGCCATCACCAAAGCGTATTAACTTGGTGGCAGCGCAACCAGCGGAACCAGCTCCCATGAGTGACTTCGATACCTGCTTTAGGTCAGAAGCATTTTTCTTAGCTAGTAATGTGATTATGTATCTCAATAATGGTGTGGATCAATGTGGAGATATTGTGGTGGTGATGGCGCAAGAGACACGAACCGGCAAGAAGGTGAACGTTTCTGCTTCTTTTAGAAAACTGGGAGAATTTAGTCAGAAGAATGGAG
This sequence comes from uncultured bacterium, assembly GCA_964343805.1. Lineage (GTDB taxonomy): Bacteria > Bdellovibrionota_B > Oligoflexia > CAYFLR01 > CAYFLR01 > CAYFLR01. The sequence continues at coordinate 73,945 of CAYFLR010000018.1, forward strand.
CTCACTGGATCATCCGTAAAATAGACTGGGTGCAAAAGGGAATGGTGAGAGCCAAAGTGAAGGCATTAGCTGAGCATGATATCTATGAGGACAGTAAGGATACAATGGATCTTTTGGTGGCAGCGATTAATGCGGTCAAAGTATATAGCCTTCCTTACTCTAGATTTGTGGCCACCGAGCAGTGTCGTCTTTATAAACAGGCGGGCCGATCAGATGCCGCTGAAATATGTAAGCATGCCGAAGTGCTCGTGTCTTGGGAAAAGGTTCAATCCTCTGCCTACATTGACTATCTGATGAATGTGGATATCAATTTAGATTTCCTTAAAAAACAGTAATAAAAACTCATTAAAATATGTCCTCCTCCGATAAGAAGAAAAAGAATCGATCGGATGGAGGATATTAATGAAAAAATTTACCGCTCTTTTTATCTTTACCCTTTTAATAAGTACTCTTTTATTTAGTTGCTCCAAAGAGGATGACAGTGATGCCAAGTCGGTGGGAGCGGCCAGTCGAGCGGCTACCATGACCGGTGATTATCCTATTTTCAAAGCTTTTGGTAAATGGTATACCACTCCTCCGGATGACACTACCGCTACCGAAGGGGCAGCTGCTGCCGATGCGGAAAAAGAAGAAGAACAAGCGGTGAGATCTACTTTTCTGATCAACTTCTTTAATGAGCAAATCACCTTACTGGAAAAACAAAACAATGCCGTGAAAGCAATGGATGATGATGAACTAAAAAGACTTTTGACGGTGGATGCCGATCAATATTTTGATTTAGTAGCTACTGTGTTGAACCCTGAAGTGGATCGATCTTCGCACCCAGAAAAGGATCTTTGGGCTTCTGCGATAGTTGAATTTTATAAGGGGGGAGCGGAGAATCAAGCCCAACACAAACTTGACTTTAAGGGATTTTTTGATGATGTGAGTTCTTTAGATACTGACTATGCCAAACTACAGAAAGAGTTTGAATTATTTAAACCCGAAATGATTAAGGCAGCCATGGCAGATAAAGATACCTTAGTAGAGAATAATGAAGTTTTGATGAATAAACTCACTGAGATGGTCGCTACCTTGGAGCAAGGCGGAGTCGCCGCCAGTCTTTTAAGCGCAGATTGCGGAGTATTTTGTAGTATTTGGAACGGGGTCGGGAGTTTGATTGGTGGAGTTTTTCACGTGGGTTTTGCTGTTCTCAAAGGCACTTTTTGGGTGGTAACTAAAGTGGTACAAGGTGGGGTTTGGGTGGTGAAAAAAGCGGTAGGGGCCGACGATTAACCCCTCAGGTTTTATTTCATATCTTCTAAAGTTCCTGCAGAGATAATCACATGCGCTCTTTGTTTCTCTCCTTGGTGAACCGAGACTTTTTGCACGGCGCGATTATCCTCATCCAAAGTGAGCAAGATCTTTTGACCCATGATCTTATCTTCTCCTCTTTCGAGGGTGGCGGGTTGGTTTTCGCTGAGAATGGTGACTAAATGTTTTGTGAGTTCTAAGTCGATAATCTCTCCTCGGCCTTTATTGCCTTCCACTTTGAAATAAGCATGGCCATCAGCCAGGATTCGCTCCATTTCACTCAGGTTTTCATTGTAATAGACCGTGACTTGGTCGGCTCGGAGATCAATTCTATTATTTTTAACTACCACTCGGCCTTTGAATACGGCGGTGCCGAGCTCATTGTTAACCATTAAACTATCTGCTTCAATCAGAAAGGGGCTGGAACTGTTGCTGCTTTCTTGCTGCTCTAAAACTCGGCTCTTTTGCTGATTTTCTCCACAAGCGGTGAGAGTGATGAGAGTAAAAAGTATTATTGCAAATGTTTTCATGGTTCCTCCGGTTATTAGGGTGAGATCGCTCACAGCAATACCAAAAATGCAAAGCATGTGCCATTTCCTAAAATAGAGATAACTATCTTAAATTATTTGTGTAAATTTCGGGTGAGAAAGGGTGACCCTAGGAGGTAAATTGACTAAATTTTAATCAACTGTTGTTTGACTGTACTGCACTGCCCTCGCTTTTTGAATGAGCCAATGAGCCCATTTAGGTGCTCCGGCTGCATGGAAATGAGTGTAGCTGACTAATACGTTGTTTTTATAGAGCCCTTCTGTTTCTCCATCAAAACCATATCCTTTGTTCATTTTGAAAGCGGTGGAGGTTCCTAGACTCTCCCAATTGTCTATCAAAGAGTAGTGAAACTCATGGCCTTTGAGCGATTCACCCACTGGAAAAAAGGGGTTCTCATGCTGGACTTCGATATCGGCATAGCCATGACCCACCGGTTTTTTGCGTAAAGAAAAATGAGTTTCGAAGACTCCACACATAGAAAACTCTTTCCCTTGATAAGTGAGCTTTTCTCCCAAATAAATAACTGCTCCACACTCACCGTAGATGGGAAGACCCTGATTGGCATGATATTTGATAGATTCACGAAAGCTCTTATTTTGAGATAGACCTTCTGCTTGGACTTCAGGAAAGCCTCCCCCGATATAGAGCAGATCAATCTCCGGAGGAAGAGCGGGGTCCTTTAGGGAGTTTATCTGAATTAACTCGGCTCCCGCCTTTTCCAAAGCTTCCAAATTCTCTGGATAATAGAACTGAAAAGCGGAATCTTTAATAACTCCCACTTTGACTTTTCTTTGATGCGGTCCTTTGAAGGGGCTTTTTACAGGAGAGATCGTCAGAGGGGTAGCGGATTGGGCTAGGTTTATAATACGGTCTAAATCCAAATGCTTTTCTCCCAATTCCCTCAACGTTTGAAAGAGCTGATCTCTTTCATTGAATTCATGGGCGGTGATAAGACCTAGATGTCGTTCTGGGAGATCAAATTTTAGTTTGGGAAAAGCACCCAGTACCGGGAGTCCCGTATGATGCTCGATGCTCTCCGTCAATATATTTTTATGCCTTTCCCCGGCCACTCGATTTAAAATCACTCCCATTAAGGGAACAGTTGAATCAAATTCCATACATCCTTTAATCATGGCGGCCATGGTATTGGTACATTTGGTACAGTCCACCACCAAAATGGTTGGAGTTTGAAGTAGGGAGGCAATCTTGGCCGTGCTGTAGGAACCATGTATATCCACCCCATCAAATAGCCCTCGGTTCCCTTCTATGAGGGCAATGGAATCCGCTCTGAGATTGCGAACAAAAGCCTCTTTGATTTGCTCTTTACTCATAAAATAGAGATCGAGATGATAGCAGGCACTTTTTGCCGCTTCACTCATCCAGGCGGCATCAATATAGTCAGGTCCTTTTTTAAAAGGCCGAATGGTTTGTCCTCTTCCTGTTAATGCAGCGATAGTAGCCAAAGTGGTGAGGGTTTTTCCTCCACTTCCTCGGAGTGCTGTAATGCAAAGGCGGGGCTGGACGATAGTGGTCATGAGTAGTGTTTAGACTCCAATAGTTGATCTACAATACCTTGGTCTTGGAGTGGACAATGCTCTTCATCACTCTTCTCATGGGCTGCTTCCCATATATTAGGTATGGTCAGTCTCACATTGGGGCAAAAGTGATCTTCTCCAATTTTTTCATAGAGGTTGGTTCGCTTCAAAACTGCCAGTATGGGCTGAGTGAGACCACTGAAGTAAAGTTTGATTCCCTTTTGGGATAAGAAATCTAACAAGGCACTGAGAACATCGGTTCCTGAGGTGTCCAACTCGTTAATGGCATTACTAACGATCACGATATGGTTAAGATGGGGCATTTTCTCCACCTTGTTATGGATCTGACTCTCTAAATAGCTGCAGTTGGTAAAGGTCAGAGATCCTTGAAAGCGGATAATGAGGATATGCTTGCACTCGGCTAAATGAAAGCGTCGGCTGTCCCTGTAAGATCCATCTGCCATCTTGGAAAGATAGGTGATGGTGGGCTCGATCCTTCTGAGGAGATAAAGAGTGAGCGAGAGTGCAATTCCTACCATGATGCCCTTATCTAGATGAGGGGCAAAGTAAAGGGTAGAAACGAGAGTAATTAATGCGATCATTCCATCGTAAAACTGGATACGAAATAGAATGACGATTCCTTTTAGGTTGATAAGTCCGGTTACGGCAACAATGATTATGGCCCCAAGCACCGACTGAGGAAGATGGTAGAGTATAGGAGTAAAGAATAGGAGGGTCAGAGCCACAAATAGCCCCGCAAAGACATTGGATAATCCTGTTACTCCTCCGTATTGATAGTTAATGGCCGACCTAGCAAAAGACCCTGAAACCGGATGACCATGGGTTATAGCACCCGCAATGTTTGCCAGTCCTTGACCAATAAGTTCTTTACTGGGGTAAAGATGCTGACCTGTTCGACTGGCTATGGCATTCGCAATGGAAATGGCTTCCATAAAGCCAAGCAGGGCAATGATGAGTATCGAAGTCAATAGATGGGGGATGATCTTTAAATCAATATAGGGGATTTCAATTGTGGGTAATCCAGCCGGGATATTGCCCACCACTCCGCCTCCTCCCGAAAATACGATTTGATTCAAATTGAAGGGCTGGTTTCTTACATCTAGCTTGTAGATTTTACCGTCGGATGAGATCCCTTTTGGAACTTTTCCCAGTAGATAGAAGCTATATCTATCTTTTTCTTTAACTCCCTCTAAAAGAAATTTACGGAGCTGCTTACGCATCTTCTTTCCCTCTTTGCGCAGCAGTCGGACATGCTGTTTGAGGATGTCTGAATTATGGATCATGGCCATGATTTTACCCTGCTCAACCGCTTTACCTACTTTGGGCCGAAGTCGCTCGCTGTACCTACCTTTTTTATGACAATAGAAGCAGGTTTGTTTGAGAGGAGGGATCTCTTTGATTCCTACATTCGGAGGCAGTTCATCGACATGAGTTACAATAGTTATTTCATGCTCTAAGGCATTGTATTCACGGATAGCATCTCTCACTTCTTCGCTATAGATATTATCAATAGGGGATTTGATTTTTTGTTCTAGCCCTGAAGACCATGAGATCACTGTGGTAATTACTACAGCCACCAAAACGCTGGGCCATTTGGAGAAAAAACGCTTCATAAACAGCATGATAAATATTGCGAGCAGACCTAAGTAGAGGGTGGGAAGATGGGTATAGTGGGTGGCTGCTTTATAGACCTCTATCAGGGTTTCATAATGGTGTTCTTCTCTTTCCACAGTCACCCCGAATAGTTTAGCTACTTGCGAGGTGGCAATGATGAGTGCGGCGGCATTAGTGAAACCATGGATAACGGGATGACTGAGCAAATTGACCAGAGTGCCCATTCTAAAAAAGCCTAGAGAAAACTGAACCACCCCAACCATTAATGCCATTAAGGTGGCGTAGGCCACAAATTGAGCGGTTCCAGCTACTGCGAGGGGGGCTAAGGCAGTACTGGTCATAAGTGAAATGATGGCTGCTGGTCCAGTTGATAGTTGATGACTTGATCCAAACAGAGCGGAAACAATGGGGGGGAGAAAAGCTGCATAAAGCCCGTAATAAGCAGGTAGCCCTGCTAGCCGAGCATAGGCCATGGATTGAGGAATGAGAATCAGGGCCACCGAAAGACCGGAAATAAGGTCGGCCTTAAGGGTTGTGGTTGTATAATCTTTGTACCAATTGATAGTGGGAAAACGGTAACGCATATTGAGAACAGTCTTTCAGGATACGAGTTTTAAAAAACGCACACTCTCTCGTTTTATCAGAATTGGCTCTCTATTCAATATCTTTTAATAAACTGAGTGGAAATGAGAGAAGCTAGACAGAGTATAATTCCTCCCACAAAAGGAATCCGGTAATCCATCATCCAGAGCCACCCACCTAAAAAGGGAATGAAAACCGCTGCAATATGGTTAATAGTAAAACCAACCGCCATAGAGGAGGAGATATCCTCTGCATCCCCCACCTTTTGAAAGTAGGTTTTAATCGCCACCGCACAGTTAAAAAAGATATGGTCTAAGATATAGAGAAGAGCCGCCATCCACTTATCAGATACCATGGCATAGCCGGTAAAAACCAGTAGGAGGCAAAAGTATTCTACTGAGAGAACCTTCCGCTCGCCAAAGGCGACAATGGCTTTTCCCACCAGTGGACTTATAAGGTAGTTAATCACATTATTAAGGACAAAGAGGATAGCTATTTCAGGCAGAGTGAATTGAAACTTCTTTACCAGGAGAAATACTGCAAAGGTGACAAAGATCTGCCTTCTGGCCCCTGACAAAAAGGTGAGTAGATAGAAAAGCCAGTACCTTTTCCGTAAAATAAAACTCTTATTTTGGCGAGGGACTTTCTGTCGGTCTGGGTTTTGAGTCATTCCCCAAAGACCGATGAGAGCAATTCCCGATCCCAGCAATAGATAATTAATCCAATAGGGGAGAAGGTAGGAAAGTCCCCAGAGGGTTCCTCCCACCGCAATATTGGTGATCGAACCATAGGCCCGCAGCTTGGTAATAACGATGGGTGAAGTCTGTTTATCAAAGTATTGCAAACTGAGAGACTGGTAAGTGGTTTCAAAATAATGAAAGCCCATACTCATAATAAAGGTGGTAATTAACAGGCCTTGATAGCTAGGGAAGAATCCGGTTAAAGCAACACCGACTCCCAGGACTACGATAGACAGAGCCGATAACCTGATCTCTCTAAAAAAGAGAATAATGTAAATAATTAAGAAGGTCATGAAACCGGGAATTTCTCGCACTGATTGGATGGCACCAATGTGCTGTCCATTTAATCCCACAATATCGACAGAAAAGTTATTAAAAAGCGTTCTCCATCCCTGCAGACCCACAGCTGAGCAAATCGTCATCAGCAGTAAAAAGCGATACATAGGGTTTTGATAAAAGGGAGTGTGGGCTTTATTGGACATGGAAAGGATCAAATCACACTCTGTCTTTAAATGCAAGCTTGTCATTTGTATGAAATGAAGATAAAAGAAGCAAATTGTGACAAAGTTTAAATGTAATAAATCATTTTTTCTCATCTCCTTTCTGCCTGCCATGGCCTATTGGTATATGGAGGCCAACTATCCCATTCGCATTGCTGTTTCTGCTGGCTTGGCTCTGGCCATTTTAGAGATCCTATTAGAAAAGGCCCTCACCAAGCATGTCCATACTCTCTCCAAATTCAATTTCTACCTCATCGCCGTTTTAGGCGCCATTTCCCTGATCGGGGATCAAGGAATTTGGTTTAAACTCCAACCCTTTTTTACCGGGCTCTTTCTCGGTGGATTCCTTATTTTTAGCCAGTGGCGAGGCAAAGGGGTTTTAGCAGAAATGATGGAGAGTCTGCAGGGAAAACAGCTTTCCAGTGAGATCATCAATACCCTAGAACTGCATATGGCCATTTTGATGCTGTGCTATGGTATTTTTATGGGAGTGGTGGCCTTCACTCTATCCACTGATGCATGGCTCTTTTTTAAGACCATTGGCTTTTATATTGTTTTTGGAATTTTTATGGTCTTCGAGATTGTTTTTATGCGCTGGAAAATGAAAAAAATTATCCAGCGCCAACAACACTTTGAATCTTTTAGAAAGTTCCGACCCTAATTTATTCTTCTTCTACTACCAGCGGATACTCTGCTTTTTTCCAAGCTTTGATTCCTCCAAGCATATTAGCCGCATCAATAAAACCAAGCTCATCCATAATCTTTAAGGTGTTAGCAGAACGACGGCCAGACCGGCAATAAACCAGGTAGGTTTGATCTTTGTCGAGCAGTTCTAATTCATTGCGAAAATCATTGCTATAGTAGTCAATATTGATGGCATTTTCTAAATGGCCAGCAGCAAATTCTGAGGGGCGACGTACATCCAAAATAATGAAAGACTCATCATCTTTAAGATCCTGGGTCATTTCATAAGCCTCATGGACTGTAACATTTCTTAAACCGGCGGTCTCTCCATAAACCACAGTGCCTAATAGAAAGCTAATGGAAAGCAAAATAGTTAGACTCTTCTTTAGCATAAAGATCTCCTTCGTTAGATATTCATTTGTATGGCAACTTCAATCGATAATTTATAAGAGGTGGGCCGGTTTGTAAATTAAAAAAACATCCTGTCTAATAGATAGACACTTTCCTGTCAAATCTCTATACGATTTGAATTTAGGAGCGGCGCTCCTTTCCGCAGGTTTTTAGTTAAATTATTAATTTTTAAGATATCTTTCTATTTATAAAAGTGAACGATGAAGGTGGTAACCTAATTGCATGAGTGGATGCGCAGCTTGGCGAGAGTGCCAAGAAAAGCAAACAAAGATTTGCCCCAATTTTGAACTTTTGGAAGGAGATATCATGAAATTATTAACAATTATTGGTTTAACTTTTGTAGTTTTAGTAACTGCCTGTGGACTTAATGAAGGTGAAAAAGCAGCCACTAAAGATTTCTTCACCGCTGGAACCGACACTGGATCTCCTTATAACTCTGCAACTCCTTCCAATGTAAGTAATAGCTCTGTGATTTATAAAGCGGCTATCAAAGCTGCTGGTCAGGATGCTTTAGAAGTTCTAAAAGGTGAAGAGCCATCTGACCTTTTCCTTCAAGCTAAATCCGCTTTAGAAAATGAAGGCATGGAATTTAAAAATGATCAAGACGCTGCTTTTGCAATTATCGAAGCTGCTTTAAAAGAAAAAGCTGAAGCAGAAGCTAAAAAAGAGCAAAAATAAGATCACTCAATTAAAAATTAAATTCCATTCATAAGGAGATGACATGAAATTATTATCATTAGCACTATTATCACTGACTTTACTTACTACCGCCTGTGGCCTTAACCAAAATAAAGCTGAAGTTAAAGATACTTTTTCCAATAATGGCACCACTGCTATAGGGACCAGAGACCACTCTTTTAACCCCACTCCAACCAATGTAAGTAACTCCAGTTACATTTTAAAAGCTGCTGTTAAAGTAGCTGGTAATGATGCCTTGGAAGTTTTAAAAGGTGAAGAGCCTTCTGATCTTTTCTTACAAGCTAAATCCGCTTTAGAGGAAGAAAATGGAAAAGCTTTCAAAGACAATGAAGAAGCTGCTTTCGCTATTCTTGCTCTGAATCTTGCTGATGACAAAGAGGAAGAAGAAAAATAATTTAAAAAAAACTGCTAGGGATCAAAGCGCTGCTTTGGTCCCTATTTTTTTGCCAGGGAGTGGAGCATGTGCAAAAAGTTCTTAGCCAGTTGGATTCTTTTTATATTCTTTAGTGGGTTTGCCTTTGGAAATCAAAGTACCTCACTCTATACCATCAAAGCAAAATCACTCACTCCCTTTGAACATGAGCAGATTCATCTTTTTGTCCAATCTGTTTTAGCTCAACTTCCACCTGCACTTAAAGAAAACTTGCCCACTCCTGTCAAAATAAAATTTAAAAAACTGTCTAAATCAACAGAATTGCAAAGTCCCTCTTGCCCCAATGAAGAGGGTGTCCTGGGAGATGAAGCAAATCATCAATCTTTTAAGGAAATTTATGCTCGCCTTTCCTGGGAATGGAGTTCCAGTAAAAAGGTGATTGAACTAAACCGTCTATTTATTCCTATAATTATTGAAGGTGAAGAAAGTGCCCCCACTTATTCTTGCGGACATAAGAATCTCTATAAACTAGCTGAAGCAACCCTTATCCATGAACTCACTCATCTTTATGATTACGCCAAGGTGATTGCCGCCACTGATACAGAAGTTGATTACAACATGCAGGATTTTTGTGCCTCGGTGGATCAAGATGAGCATGACAGCTCCTCTTTTTATCATCAATGTATCCCCTTTTTAAAGGATCATTCCTTGTCGAGTACATGGAGGTATCGACATTTAGTAGGTTGGGGTAAAGGAAGTGACAGCAGCAATAAACTGACCCTAAGAAGTCCCGACCCCTATGAATCTTATAACTTGCAAGAGCATCTCGCAGTGAATATGGAATACTTTCTTTTGGATCCTGAATACCAATGTCGTCGACCAGCTACCTATCAACTTTTGTCCACTCATTTTGATTTTTCTCCTTTTGCCGAGCAGGTCAATTGTAAAGTGAATACTCAAATTGCCTACAGCTTTACCAATATTCCAGTTGATATCGACCCTGATCGTATCTACGAAATTCATTACTTGCTAGCTGACAGCGGAGAAGATATTTCCAGCCGTTTCGGTCACTCGATGTTCCGCTTAATTCTTTGTCACCCTAAGCGAGAAAAGGTGGGACCTGAATGTTATAAAGACGTTTCTCATCATGTGGTATTTAGTTTTCGCGCTGAGATCAGTGAAGCCACCATCAACAATTTTTCGGGCTTTACCGGAAAGTATCCATCCCAATTGTTCATCTTTAATATGCCGGAAATTATCAGTGAGTATACCATTTTTGAAGATCGTGATTTAAGAAGTCTGCCCCTTAATTTTTCCCGAGATCAGATTAAACAGTTTGTCCATCAAGGATTAGAATTCTATTGGCAATATCAGGGACGATATTACTTTATGACTAATAACTGCGCATCAGAATCTCTTCACTTCTTAGCAGGAGTTCTCCCTAGCTACCAATTACAGAAATACGAACCCTTTGTTATTACCCCTAAGTATATCTATGAACTTCTCGTCGATAACGGTTGGGCCAATGAATCCGCTTTTGATGATCCAAAAGCTGTGGGTAGATATCTTTTTAAAAGTCTTTATAGTCGCATGATGGAAGAGTTTAACAAGCTCACTGCCTTTGCCGGATTCCCCGCTGATTTGGATATCGAAAAGTATATTCAAGAAACCACTGCGGAAGAACGACGAGAACTTTTCAAAACCATGAAGGAACAGAACAGTGGAAACACCAAGGCACTCGCTATCAGTTTTATGATGTTGGAATATGGAGTTAAGAGTTATGTAGAGCAACTTTGGAAAGAGGCCATGCAAGAATTATTGGCTGATCCTGAAGATGAAAAGATGAGCGAGCAAGTTTTCGGAAATATAAAAAAGGCCAAAGAATTGACTTTTGAAGTTTCCCCATTCAACTTGGCAGAAAGCGGTTACGGCATTCCTCAAAAAGACGAAATCATGAAACGCGAAGATCTGTTTTGGATCGGCAAGGAAGTGGTCAAACTCTACGAAGAAATCATTTCTTTAATTCAACAAGACAAAGACAACTTTCCTTTTGAACAAGAGAGTGCGGTTAAAAAGAACTTGCAGTTTTTCTTGTTAGCCATGAGACGGTGACAAGGTCAAGTTCTAACTAGCTCAACAAATCAGAAGCTTTATTTGAAAAAAAATGTTTCAGGGCTTCTTTCCAATGCATCGCATGAGTATTCTTTATCATCCTATCTAAAGGATCATTTGATAAAATCCATTTCTCTGCTTCAGCATCAAGATCTGTCCCAAGCGTCTCAAGGTTTTTTATATCACTTTCAGAAACTGTATTTTTTGATTTAATTTCGATAAGTAATCTTTTTTCTCCTGGCCTATCAATGATAAGGTCTATTTCAACATCATCCTTGGTACAAATATAAGAAAAATCCCAATCTAATCGATTATAGGAAGAGTTCTTAATAAATTCCAATATAACCCAATGTTCAAAAGCTTCTCCAAATGCACTCGTTTGCGGAAGCAGTTCTACGACTAAAGTTTTATCAAGGGCTCTTTTTATACCGGGATCTATAAAATAAAATTTAGGAGCTTTCTTTTGTGCCTTTCTTAAAGATCTATGAAAAGAAGGAAGCATAAAGCCTATTAGTGTGTCTTCTAAAATCTCAAAGTAATTGGCTACCGTTACATCATCAACTCCCACTTCTCTAGCAATTTTTGATTTGTTAATAATTTTCCCATTCATTTGTGCACTGATGGCTAAAAACTTTCTAAAAGGTGACAGTTTTCTGACCCATTGTTCTTCTTGGATCTCTTTTTGTAAATAGGTAGCCACATAAGCATTAAGGTATTCTTTGCAATCCATGAAATTATCTGCAAGATAGGCATCAGGAAGAGCACCTCTTTCTAAACTTTTTTTCAAATCAAATTGATCATCCAACTCTAAAGTTGAAAAGGGATAAAGGTTATAGACCCAAGCTCTACCTGCTAATAGATTATTTCCTTTTTGTTTAAGCCGGCGGGCACTGGAACCAGTTAAGATAAATTGCCGTTTATTCTTTTGAATTTCAACTTGAACCGTATCAAGTAGCCTTGGTAATTTTTGAATCTCATCAACAATCACCCTTTTACCCTTGTTTTCGGCTGAATTTATATGGTCTTTAAAGCGTGCTGGATTAAGAAGAAGTTCATCGAAAGTCTCGATATCTAATAGGTCGATGTAAAGAGCATCTTTATAACGATGTTTTAAATAAGATGTCTTCCCAGAACCACGAGGGCCAAAAAGGAAAAAGCTATTGTTTTTTGATAGGTTACAAATTCTCTTAATCATATTCCGAATTTTAACGCTAAAATCTGACTAAGGTCAATAGATATTTAAAGGTCGGTGCAATGGGGGGGGGTTGGTCAATTTCTATAGATGAGTGTTAGGTGATGCCCAGAATTTCCCTTGGAAAAGATTTCAAATCTTCAATAATTATCGTTGGCTCAGATGCTTCTATCTCTTCTGGAGAACTATATCCTGTCAGGGTTATCAGCGAAGAAAGATTATTGGCCTTGGCACAAAGAACATCTTTGACCGTATCTCCCACAATCCATATATTTTCGAGGGAAGGAAGCTCGAATCCTTTTTTCCTTAATCTATCAAAAACGAAAGGGGGCATTTTATTTCGATCGGGAGTGTCATCACCAAAAGCACCTAACTCAAAGTACTTTCCTAGATCGAACTGGTTTATTTTTAGGTAGGCGCTTTCTTGATAGTTGCCAGTGAGTAGGGCGATG
>CAYFLR010000018.1:86711-88326 GCA_964343805.1 uncultured bacterium
TTTAATTGCTCAAGGAGTGGAACCACTCCCGGTAATATTTCACCCGGCGATTCAATTAAAGTGACCTTCAATTCATTAATATATTGTTTTTTAAATTCCGCTTCACTGCGGGGCGGAGCAGAAATATCATTCTCTTTCATGACTTGCCAAAAAACACTCTGATCGGTGGCACCCGCAAGGGAGATGTTTTGCATAGCATCATTAATTTGAAAAAGCTTTTTAAATGCTCGGTTCAGGGCTTCCTTACCAGCACCTGATGAACGAAGCAGAGTTCCATCGATATCAAATAGCAATAGGGTTTGAATTGTCATTTTATTTAAGAAATTCCTTGCGGTTAATCGGATTATCTTGATAAAATAAGATAGCCATAAGTTTGTTTTTATTTACACGGAGCTATTATGAGTTACTACCTTCGGTTTGGCCGACACACCACCGGTGCGTTCATAATGGGATTAATCATAACACTTTGTAGTTGCCTTGGGCAACCACCGAAGAAAAAGCCGGTGACCATCAAAGTTAAAAAACCGGTAGCTGCCAAAGCCAAAGCACCCATTCCGGTACCGAATGATAACAATAATCTTTCAACCAGTGAACTTCAGTTGGTGAACGAAAAGGTGGATGACACCATTCAAGAAATCGTCCGGCTCATTGATGAGTATGAGGAGCAGCGAGAAGAACTCTGTTCCAATCCTGATGATCAATCCGTTTCTTGTGCCATATTTAAGATTGGAATGATAGCGGCAGCCAATAGTGAGGCCATTGTGACCTCTTGGGAAACCTTAAATATGTCAACTGAACATCTTCAAGATTTAGATACTAAGACGGAAGAACTGAAGACCGAGCTAGCAACAAGTATAGAAAGACACGGCAGTCTTCGAAAGGCATTTGAAGAAAATCAGGCTTTAGTGGACAGTATTAATAATGCCTATCAAGTGGCTGACACTGCTCTCATCGAACATATAAACCGTATAACAGGCGGCAGTGAACTTTCTATTGCTGAAATCGAAGATAAAATCTATGACATAATGCAGGAAATAGATATAGCTGAGGATATCGTAGCATCCACCGCTGAAAACACAAAAGACATTATAGATCTAGAAAGTAAACTATCTGATATTCAAGGAAAGGTGGGGGAAATCCAGCTTAAAATGGCCAATAATACCTACTCAGATTCTGAAGTAGATCAATTGGTAGAAGATCTGCGGGGAGAGATTCATGGAACTTTCAATAGCCAAATCAATCAACTGAGCGAAAGAACCATTCAGATCGAAAGCAAGGTGGAGCTGCTGGAGGCCAACCTTGATGCCCTTTATGAAGCGATAGAAAATGTTCCCGTTCTGACCTATCCGTGCCCAGATAATTCTCAAGTCATATTGATTCGTAAAGGGACGACGCTGCTTAGAGTATTAAATCAAGTGCTCTCTCCGCTGAAGGAGAATGTGGTTTACACTCTTGGTCCTCGGGGGAATAAGTGTCGGTTTCATCTACTGCCAGGTGGGGAAATCGTCCCCAAATAACACTTGGCATCCATAATCCCACGTCCGCTGTGTTGGCTTCACCTATTCTTTCAAATCCGTACTAGTCTATGTACTGTCTTTTCAAGAATAGTCTCGCC
>CAYFLR010000019.1:0-18586 GCA_964343805.1 uncultured bacterium
ACCTTTAGTTATTCAAAAAATCATTTTTTTATCTATTTTATTTTGAATAGGCATCTGTCTAGTTCTAATTGATACCCTGTAACACCCCAATGACAATATTTTCAACATTAAAGGATATATAAAATATTTCATGAATATCTATAAGCATTTTTCAAATTAAATGAATCGGTCTATTTCATTTATATATAATAAAAGTACGTTTCGCCTCAAGATAAGTTTATTCACAATAAGATGATTGTTGTTTCAAGACAGTTATTGTCAACAGAAGTAGATTTAAGATGCAAAACTGGTTGCTCTGGTCTCTTTTAATAATGAGATCTGTATTTGACCAGGGTACACAACTTCATTTTTAATTGAGTTTTCAATATCACGCATTACGAGTAAAGCATCGTCATCGGAAACACCTTCCGATTCAACAAGAACTCTAATCTCTTTACCAGCCTGAATAACAAATATTTGATCAACCCTATTAATGGTTTTAAGCGTCTCTTCAATTGTATCTAATCGCTTGATATACGTTTCTAGAATCTCTTTTCTTGCCCCAGGTCTTTGAGCTGAGAGTTTCTTAGCAATTGCAATCAGAACAGAAATATAAGAATCATTCGATGTGGTATCTAGGTGATTTTTAATGGCAGTTACTATTTCTTCTGGTTCTCCATATTTCTTAGCAATTTCAGCACCAATCTGATTATAGGCCCCTTCGATTTCCTGGCCCACAGCCTTACCCACAGAATGAAGTAAGGCAGCCCGTTTTGCGAGTTTTACATTGTATCCTATTTCTGCAGAAATAATTCCAGCTATCACTGCAACTTCTATACAGTGTTGAAGAATGCTCTGTTGTCCCATTGTATAATATTTTAAACGTCCAAGTAACTTTAGAAGCTCAGGATGAATACCGTTGACGCCAAGATCGAATGCAGCCTGTTCCCCAATCTCTTTAATTTTCTCTTCAAAATCTTGGCCTATTTTCTTAGAGAGTTCTTCAATTCGCGCGGGGTGAATTCGTCCATCAGCTAATAATTTTTCTAAAAGTAATTTAGCTTTTCCTCGTCGAATAGGATCAAAGGAAGAAAGAACTACCGCCTCGGGAGTGTCGTCAATTATAACATCAACACCAGTACAGGCCTCTATAGCTCTAATATTCCTACCTTCTCTACCAATGATTCTTCCCTTCATATCTTCGCTAGGCAGGGAAACTACTGAAACTGAAACATCAGAAATGAATTCAGCAGAAACTCTTTGAATAGCTAAACACACAATCTCTTTTGCCCTATTTTCAGCAGTTTGCTTGGATTCTCGTTCAATTTTTTTAATCAATTCAACAGACTCAATTCTAGCTTCATCCAGCATTGAGTTTTTTAACTCCTCTTTAGCTTCCTCTTGAGTCAAACCAGCGACTCTTTCTAACTTTTTACAGGAATTGTCTAACATTTCATTAGCTTCTTTTATCTGTTTTTCAAGCTCTCCTTCTTTTTTCATTAACTCTCTTTGCTTTTGAAGAACCTCAATCTCCTTATTATTCAGCAAGTCAGCTTTTTTATCTATGTTGTCTTCTTTTTGAAGTAGCTTCTTCTCATATTTTTGGAGTTCATTTCTTTTGGAACTAGTTTCTTTATCAAAGGCCACCTTCTTCTGCACATGAAGATCTTTGCATTTAGTCTTAGCTTCAGAAAGTATTTTTTCAGCATCTTGCTGCGCTCGCTCTTTAAGCTGTGTGACCTCTTTATTTGTTTTTTCAAATACCTCTTTGGTCTTCTTTCTAACTACAAAGAGAGCCCCTGCCATCCCCACTAAAACCGAAACGAGAACAATTACAATTTCAACAACACCCATGGAACACCCTCCATGTATCAATAACAAGAAAATTAAAAGTGACGAAGGGAGGTTTTATTGAAATCGAATAACAATCATTTTTCAGGCATATAAAATCTGAACAATTGTTCTTAAACAAAATACTAAATCCGAATCTAAAAAAAAACCTATAACCTTTATCAATTTTCCTGGTTTGACAACTTTACAATTTTTTCATCAATTTTATTTATCAAATTACTTATTGTTTCCGCAAGCTCTCTCTGTTGATTCACAAATTGAGCTCGTTCGTCTATGTGATCCATCGTTAAATTTAAAGAGGCAAGAATCAATAGCTGTATGGTGGAAACGCTTCTATTTCCATTTTTCAAATGATCAATCTTATCGTTGACCAGCCGAACTACAGATTTGATTTTCTTCTCTTCTTGAGGGTTACTAAAGCGAAGAGGGATCTTCTGCCCAAGAATATCAACTACCGTAACATCAGATCGAAGGTCACCCCCCATAAAACCCCATTAAATCAATAAGATGGACAACAGTGAGTCTTTTTAACACGAAAATTGTTAACTTACAATATATTTATTAAGTATTATGCAATTATCCATTTAGCTATTTTCATTTGCTCAAGTTTTCATTAATAAAACCAAAGTTGAAAATAAAATTGTTCAGAGATAAAAAACATATTGTTTTTTTTTATTTGAACATTTAAGCTAGCCCATATTTTTGTCGGTACTTATTGGTTAACCTCTTATTTGATTAAAATTATGAATGTTTTTCCTGATATAACTTTCGTTTTTCATTTGGTAATTTACTTAACAACGATAATGGTAGCTTACCACATGGTTTTCAAACCGTTCCTAGAGAAGATTCTAGAACGACAAGAACGCATGTCATATTTTGAGAGTAAGACGACTGAGCTTGCTGAATCCAAAAAGAATAAAGAAACGCTCATCCAACAGCAACTTGAAGATGCAAATAAGGAAGCCTTTCAAAAAGCCAGCTCTGTTAAAGCGGAATGCTTAAAGGAAGAGAAAGAAGCCCAAGAGAAATCAATGAAAGAAGCCCATCAGCAAATTTCACAGCTTAAAAAAGACCTTGAGAAATCCGTAACAGAAGAAATTGAAAAAATTCCTGATTTAAAAATGGAAGTCAGTAACAGTATTTTAGAGAAACTTAAAACTAATCCATCTTAAATAGGCTGTCACAAGAATGAAAGATCTTATCCAAAAAACCGTTCTGCCAACTTGTTTGTTAATACTATTTAACCTGGCCTCTACCCCCATACTTGCGGCAGGTGGAGGAAAGCAAGATCTACTCCATACCATTATCTACCCCTTCATTAACCTTTTTATTTTTATTGGGATTTTGATTTATTTTGGAAAAAAGCCACTTGCCAATTTCCTAGAAAAACGTAATCAAGATCTCACTAACGGGCTGAAGAAGCTTGAAGAGGGACACCAAGCCAGTGAGCAGCAATTGAAAGACATCGAATCTCGCTATGAAAACCTACAGAGTGAGATTAAACAAATTCAAGATGATCTTGAAAGTAATATTCAGTCCATCCAGGACAGATCAAAAAAGCAAATACAAACCCTTCAGGAAAAAATTAAATCTGAAGCAGAAGCCATAACCAAACAAAACATAGCTTCAGCAAAACTGGAGATTAAAAAAACGCTTATCAATGAAGCCTTTTCTGATGTCTACCAGACCCTTGACAAAGAACAAGGAAAAGAAAAGGATCTCATTCCGGAAACACAAATTTTGATTGATAAATTGCAGTAATAGGGAGAGTAAAAACCTAATGGCTTTAAATAAAATCCATCTAGCTTATGCGAATTCATTGGTTGAAGTAGCTCAAGAACAAGATAAATTGGCTGAACTAGAGTCTGTATTCAAAGATTTTGTCCTCCTAGTAGAGTCTAATGAGGAAATTAAAGACTTTTTTAGCCAACCTTTTCTCAATAAAAAACAACTTGAACAGCAGAACGAAATCATAAACTTCATGAACTCAGAGCTAAAATGGCCCCCCTTTTTCTATAATTTTGTAAGAGTCATGGTAGAAAATGGACGTCTTTCTTACTGGGCTGGCATTTATGAAAAATTTCAACAACACCTAGATAAAATAAATGGATACAGGTCTCTTCATATTACGACCTGCACCCCCATCGAAAAAGAGCTAGAAGATAATATTGTTAAGAAATTGCAAGATCAATTAAAATGCAAAATTAAACTTATTAAAGAGACCGATTCCTCTATCTTAGGAGGTGTTATTTTTAAAACTGACGACTATATACTAGACGGCAGCATTAAGAACCGGTTACTAAAAATGCAAAAAAATTTATTAGAAGGAGCCTGATTTCACATGTTGGATAACATTAAAATTGCTGAAATTGGAAATGTACTGAAGGAGAAAATCCAGGGGTTTGATACCGCTGTAGAACTTGAAGAAACAGGAGTCGTTATCTCTGTATCTGATGGTATAGCACGTATCAGAGGCTTAAAAGAGGTTATGTTAGGGGAATTACTTATTTTCCCTGGTGACATCAAAGCCATTGCCCTTAACCTCGAACACGACACTGTGGGTGCAGCTCTTTTTGGAGAGACTCATCATATTAAAGAGGGAGATACAGTTAAAAGATCTAAGGAAATCTTATCTGTCCCCGTTGGTGAGGAGCTTTGTGGTCGTGTTGTAAACGCTCTTGGTGAACCAATTGACAATGGTCCTGCTATTGAAACCACAACCAGAAAACCGGTCGAAATGAAGGCTCCTGGTATTATTACTAGGGTTGGTGTTAGTGAACCCCTTCAAACTGGTATTAAAATTATTGACTCTCTCGTTCCAATTGGTCGAGGTCAAAGAGAGTTAATTATTGGTGACCGTCAAACAGGAAAAACTGCCATTGCCATAGATGCGATCATCAACCAGAAAAACACTGATGTATACTGTATCTACGTGGCCATTGGTCAAAAGTCTTCTACAGTTGCTCAAGTTTATGACAAACTTAAAGAGAACGGAGCAATGGACTATACAACGATAGTTTCAGCTACCGCATCAGAATCTTCTCCTTTATCCTATTTAGCTCCATTTGCCGGAGTAACCATGGGTGAATTTTTTAGAGACAATGGAAAGCATGCTCTTATTGTTTACGATGACTTAAGTAAACAAGCTGTTGCCTATAGAGAGCTCTCATTGCTTCTCAGAAGGCCCCCAGGTCGTGAAGCTTTTCCAGGAGATGTTTTCTACCTTCATTCAAGACTGCTCGAGCGTGCAGCTAAACTCAACGATAACTACGGAGGAGGCTCCTTAACAGCTCTTCCCATCATTGAAACTCAAGCGGGTGATATTTCAGGATACATTCCTACCAATGTAATTTCTATTACCGATGGTCAGATTTTCCTTGAAAGTGAACTTTTCCACGCAGGTCAAAGACCGGCTATTAGTGCTGGTTTGTCAGTATCTAGGGTGGGAGGTAATGCTCAAATTAAGGCAATGAAAAAGATTGCTGGTACCTTGCGACTTGATTTGGCTCAATATCGTGAAATGGCGGCTTTTGCTCAATTTGGTTCAGATTTAGATGAATCAACTCAGAAGTTGTTGGCCAGAGGAAAAATTCTAAGTGAATTATTGAAACAAAAACAATATGCTCCATTAGATGTTGCTAAGCAGATTTTACTTATCTTTGCTGCTACTAATGGTTTTGTTGATAAGATTGACTTGAAAATTTTGACCGATTACGAACAGCAACTTTATGAATTCTTCGACCTAAAACACGCACAGCTTCTTCAAAAAATTAACGAAGAGAAAGACTTGTCAGAAGAGCTTCAAAAACAGTTAACTCAGATACTCACTGAGTTTACCAAGCAGTTTATGAAGAATTTACAAACAACCACTAGCTAAAAAGTGAAGATGGTAGCATGCCCAGTTTTAAAGAACTAAAAACGCGAATAAATTCTGTAACGAATACCCGTAAAATCACCAAAGCCATGAAATTGGTTGCTGGCGCAAAGTTTAATAGGGCTCAAACTAATATTCTTAATGCTAGACCTTATGCTCAAACTTTGCTGAGTGTCATCTCAGATCTTTCAACAGCTCTCCACGATGATCCACCAGAATTGATGGCGAAAAGACCTCAAGAAACTATACATCTGCTGGTTATCACCTCAGATAAAGGTTTATGTGGATCTTTTAATACTAATATCATTAAAAAAGCTGAACAATTTCTTAAAAGCAAAGAAGATTCAGATCTCAAAATTCAGCTTTCTGTGATTGGTAAAAAAGCCATTTCATACTTTGAAAAACGGGGTTATGAAATCAAAAGAAAGTACCAAGACGTACTCACTGAGCCCAGCTTTAGTTCTGCTAAAGTGATAGCCGAGGATGTAGTTAATGACTATTTAGATCATAGTCACGATGCTTTCTTTATATCTTACAATGAGTTTAAATCGGTTATCCAACAAAAGCCAACCATAGAACAGTTGCTCCCTATTGAACCTATTCCAGAGCTCAAAGGGCAGGTAATAAATCCCAATTACCTATTTGAACCGAATCAAGCCCATTTGTTGAAACAAATTTTACCTCGGTATTTTACATCACAGATTTACAGAGCCATTTTGGAGTCTGTAGCCAGTGAACATGGCGCTCGTATGACCGCGATGGATAATGCGACAAATAATGCAACAGATCTTATTGGAGCATTACAATTACAATACAATAAACTTAGACAAGCTTCTATTACAACAGAGATTCTTGAGATCGTTGGTGGAGCAGAAGCACTTAGTCAAAACTCATAATGGATAGAGATGGAGAAGATGGTATGTCTGAAAATTTCGGCACAATCAATCAGGTCCTCGGAGCTGTAGTAGATGTTCACTTTAAAGAAAAACTTCCTCCCATATATAATGCTCTCAAGGTGTCAAACCCAGCATTAGGGAAAGAAGAGTTTAACCTTACACTCGAAGTGTCACAACATTTAGGCGACAACACTTGCCGCTGTATTGCAATGGACTCTACTGAAGGTTTAAAACGAGGAATTGCAGTTAAAGATACAGGCCGTGGTATTACAATGCCAGTAGGCGAAAAAGTCCTTGGGCGTATCCTAAACGTGACGGGTGACCCTGTTGATGAAGCCGGTGATATCAACACCGATCAAAGATACGAAATCCATCGTCCCAGTCCCTCCTTCTCTGAAAGATCAACAAAACTTGAGATCTTTGAAACAGGAATTAAAGTTATCGACCTTTTAGCTCCTTATGTAAAAGGTGGTAAAATTGGTCTTTTTGGTGGTGCTGGTGTTGGTAAAACAGTACTTATTCAAGAACTCATCAATAATATTGCAACACAACACGGTGGATACTCAGTATTTGCTGGTGTTGGAGAAAGAACAAGAGAAGGTAATGACCTTTTCAATGAAATGTCCGAAAGTGGTGTAATTGACAAAACCGCCCTAGTGTTTGGTCAAATGAACGAACCTCCAGGTGCGAGAGCAAGGGTTGCTCTATCAGCATTGAGTGTAGCTGAGTATTTTAGAGATGAAGACCATCAAGACGTATTGCTGTTTATCGACAATATTTTCCGTTTTACTCAAGCTGGATCTGAGGTATCGGCGCTATTAGGTCGTATGCCATCTGCTGTGGGTTATCAACCAACACTTGCTTCTGAAATGGGTGAATTACAAGAGCGTATTACATCTACTAAGGATGGATCTATTACCTCTGTACAAGCTATTTATGTACCTGCGGATGACTATACTGACCCAGCTCCTGCTACCACTTTCTCTCACTTAGATGCAAATATCAACCTTGACCGTAAGATATCTGAGCTCGGTATCTACCCAGCGGTAGATCCTTTAGCTTCTACATCTCGTATTTTAGATCCCAATGTAATTGGAGATGAACATTATAAAGTGGCGCGATCTGTACAGGTCGTTCTACAGAGGTTTGGAGAATTACAAGATATTATCGCTATTTTAGGTATGGATGAGTTAAGTGACGAAGATAAAACCGTTGTAGGTCGTGCCAGACGTCTGCAAAGATTCTTATCCCAACCTTTCCATGTTGCTGAGGCTTTCACAGGAACTCCTGGTAAATACCTTAAAACTGAAGATACTATCCGCAGTTTTAAAGAGGTTGTGGAAGGCAAATGGGACCATTTACCTGAAGCTGCCTTCCTCTATGTTGGATCCATTGAAGAAGCTGTAGAAAAAGCTAAGAAAATGGGCGCTAAAGTTTAATTTTTATAAATAGAGTTCATTATGGAGAGTGTAAATCAGCTGAACCTTGTTATAGTGACTCCAAAGAAAAAGTTGCTAGATGACCAATGCAAAGCTTTGTCGGTCACTGGCTATAATGGAGAGTTAGGAATTCTACCTGGGCACTGTTCCCTTTTAACCAACTTAGGCATCGGTTCTTTAGTCCTGACTAAGGAAAATGATCAGAAAGATGCCTATTTTATCAATTCTGGTTTTATGGAAATCCAAGATAATAGAGTTCTCATTTTGACTGAAACAAGCGAGTTATCAGGTGAAATTGATACAGAGCGAGCTCAAAAAGCCCTGGAACGTGCCCGCGATAGAATGAAGAATCCAAGTGATAGTGTTGATATCGATCGTGCCGAAATCGCGTTAAAAAGAGCTCTCAGTCGTCTCAATATTGCAAAATATAAATAACGGGCGAACGTGAATATTGGAATCGATGGGCGTCCCTTATCAAATCAGCATGAAGGTATAGGAAAGTGTGTCGCCGCATTTATCAAACATTTACAGCTGATTTTGCAACCTCCACAAACTCTCAACATACTGTCGGACAAATCGCCTCCACCACCATTTAAAGCAATCTCTTATACTTCCAGATCTCCTTTTAAACCACTTAACTATAAACAGATCTGGAGTGCAGCCCTTCTTCCCCGTCTTTTAAAACGTCTTAACATTGATCTCTACCACTCTTTTACCAACATTGACCTCCCTCCCCGAACCAAGGCAAAAAAGGTATTGACCATCCACGATATCATACCCTATCTCTACCCAAATTCGGTATCTGTTCCCTTTTCTCACTCCTTTTCTTTTTTCACAAAAAGAATGAAAAGCTGGTCAGACCATATAATTTCCGTATCTCAGAGCTCAAAAGAGGACTTAATCAACCACCTAGGCTATAAGGAAGAACAAATTACCGTTATTCCAAATGGGATTGACGATCATTTCACCATCCCAGCAGACTACCAGGGTGCGATTGAAAGGGTTAAAAGCTATTTTCCTTACAATCCTGATTCCATTTATTTTGTCATATTTGCCAATCCATCCCCCCATAAAAATATCCCCTTTTTACTGGATGTACTTTCAAAAATTAATCTCCCCAATGTTCGCTATTTATTTATTGGCATTAATAAGGATAAACGCTCTCGGCTTTTAGATAAAATAATGCAACTTAGACTGGATACCAACTCACATTTTATCTCTTCCCTTCAAGAAGAAGACCTACCTGCGGTTTATTCTTTATCAAGAGCGTTATTGCTGCCCTCATTATACGAAGGTTTTGGATTACCACCTCTTGAGGCCATCGCTAGTGGTTGTGAAGCCCTCGTTATGGATACACCTACTGCACGTGAACTCTATCCTGCATCGACTTTAAAATTGAGTAATAGTTTGGATGATTGGCACAGTCAGATATCCCAATTAGCTCAGACCACCCACAATAAAGATTCAATGATGTTTCAGTCCAACTGGGTAAAAGAGCATTATACCTGGAATAACAATGCAAGAGATACGCTTAAAGTCTATCGTCAATTGGGATTAAATATTGATTAATCTCTTTTAATCAGCTAGGTTTCATAATTATGGCACTCTATATACCCTTTTTCCCAGATCATCTCACCCTAGCTTTAACCAGAAAGCTATTGCAAAGTACCAAAGGTAATATCTATTTTACCGAGGAAAAGCTCGCTGAAATTCCTTCATCTCAAACTGACATTTCCCCAATTTCTTTGGGCACTGAATTTCCTGATCGACTGCTTAAAGTTTCTAATAATGCTCTTACCAAAGAGCCTTTGACCACTGTATTATTAGCCTTTAACCCTAGTCGACTGGCTACTCCAAACAACCCCTTTGCCCAACATGTTCTTCAAAGAATCAAAGAGCTCTCTTTTATTTTTAAAAACAACAAAAATGTGAGAATACTACTGTTAAGCTCCTGGGGATCTTATCAAAATCGGATCAAAACATCTGATAACCCTTTTTATGAAATGGAAAAACAGATTATAAATACTCTTTGTCCATTTACCATATTAAGAACGGACCTAGTTGTTGGTTTTGAAACTGATTTTATGAAGTTCCTTGAAACCATCCACAACTACTCTCCTTTCTATCCTAGCCTAGGAAATGCACACACCTTTTTTCATCCTATAAATTTAGATCAATTAGTTAAGAAAATTATCCAAGTTCATGATGAAAAACTATTTGAAGATCAGATCCTTCACTTATCTGGGAGCAGTTATTCCTATAGGGAACTCCTTTCCCATGTGGCATCAGTTGCAGAAAAGCCTCAAAAAAAATGGAACGTCCCCAACCTATTCCAACCCTATCTAATAAAGAAAATCACCTCGCATTGTCATAACAACGGAGTTCCTACTGAATACTTCGATTATGTAGATAATTTTGTGAGTGATGCTTCCAATATGCCCACTCATTTAACAAGTGAAGAAGGAAACGCTTTTAAATCTCCAAATTAGCCCATATTGAAGAGTTTTTTTGTATTGGCCGTGGTATATGCAGCCACATCTTTCAAAGAAAGCTGCTTTATCTCAGCGACTCTATTGGCTATATAAGGTAGGTAGTAGGGTCGATTTTGCTTACCTCGTTTTGGATGAGGAGCCAGATAGGGTGTATCTGTTTCTATATGGAGACGATCGATAGGAACTATCTCACAAGCCTTAATAACATCTTTAGCATTTTTAAATGTCACTATTCCTGAAAAAGAGATATTGAATCCCAAATCTAAAAAGGATTTTGCCATCGCGGAATCACCGGAAAAACAATGGATGAGTCCTCTCACTCCTTTTACTTCCGACTCAGTTAAGACACTCATGCAATCTTCAAAAGCATCACGGACATGTATCTGGACTGGTAAATCATTTATTTTTGCGAAGGAGAGTAAACGACGAAACACTTCAATTTGTACGGACTTGGGGGAATGATTATAGTAAAAATCTAATCCAATTTCTCCTACCCCAATTACTTTGGCATGAGATATGCCTTGTTCTATTTCAGTTATAAAACTGTCATCAAACTCTTTTGCATCATGAGGATGAATTCCCAAGAGACCAAAAATTTGTGGGTAGGCATCTATAGTCTTTAATACATATTGATTACTGGAACGAGTTGCAGATGGGAAAATAAAGGAGCCTACTCCTTCATCAGCACATTTGCCAATCAGTTCATCGATTCCTTCTTCTATATACTCTTGGTCTAAATGGCAGTGGGCATCTATTAAGGAGGGTTTCAATTGTTTTCCTTTTTAGGCTTTTCTTTCTTAGGAGGTCGATTCTCTTTATTGAGATTCTTTCGTTTTATATCTTCGAGCTCGAGTTCAATAATCTCTTTATCTGAAGTTTCGATTTTACAACGCTTCCCAAACAAATCGATCTCTATAATTTTTACCTTGTTTGGATAGGCATCTAATTTGACTTTTTTCCTACCGTAGGCAATCCAGACCTAAGACTTTTATAGGTATCATTCTCATACTCTAAGCAACAAAGTAATCTACCGCAGACGCCAGACACTTTGGATGGATTAAGAGGTAGATTTTGATTCTTTGCCATTTTGATAGATATGGGTGAAAACTTACACAAAAAAGAAGAGCAACATGTTTCACGACCACAGACTCCGATGGCTCCTAATATTTTCAGTTCGTCTCTAACTCCCACCTGTTTCATTTCCACACGAATTCGAAGTCTAGATGCCAAGTCTTTCACTATGTCACGAAAATCCACTCTCCCATTGGCCGAAAAATAGAATATGGCAAAATTACTAGAGAAGGCATACTCTACCTCCAAAAGTTTCATTGGAAGTTTCCTATGTTTGATTCGTTCAATACAAAAATCAAAAGCAAACTTGCCTTTACCTAAGTTCTTCTTATGCTGAGCCATATCAGAAGGAGTCGCTTTACGAAGAATTTTTCCCAGCTGCTTTTTTTCCACCTCTCCACTTTCTTGAACAGAGAGTGACTTAACGACTCCTAATCTTAAGCCCTTTTCAGTTTCAGCAATAACTGAATCGGATATAGAAAGACCAAAGCCTTCCGCATTATATTCGAGCAACTCTCCAGCTCTGCGAAAACTCAACTGGGCCATACTGGTTAATTCCATTCATCACCCCAAATAGAAAATACAAGACCGTCCCAAAACATTTGAGGATTTGGATTCATGACCTTGTTTTGCATAAAAAATTCGATATATTCTAAGATCTTCATAATCCCCTGTTCGGTAATCTGCGAATCAATCTTTTGAATCAAAGGAATTTGATCTTGAGCTATACATAATTTAGATTCTCCAGACACCTTCATAACAAGTACATCTCTAAAGAGAAAGACTAAAAAGTCTATTGACTCTAACAATTTAATTTTTTTACCTAATTGTTCTATCTGTGAGAACAACTCTTTGTTGGGTTTTCTATTAAATATCCCGTCTATAATATCTAAGAGATGCCCCCTCTCTTTAATGGAATCACTATTTAAGACTTGGAGAGCTTGATCAATACTTCCATTACCATAAGCCACTGCAAATTCTAGCTGTTCTGGTGCAGCTTCAGGGCTTACCTCTTGCAGTTTAGTCCTTAAATCACCGTCTTTCAGTGGTAAAAACATATATTTCATACACCGGGATAAGACGGTAGGAATGAGGCTCTGAATACTGTGTGATAAAAGAATAAAATACACGCCCGGTTGGGGCTCTTCCAATGATTTTAACAGCGCATTGGTGGCAGATCGGTTCATGACATCTGCCTCATCAATGACTATAACATGGTTTTCAGCGTTAACAGGTGAGGTTTTAATTTGAGCCTGCACTTTTCTAACCACTTCGATTTTTATAAGATTATTATCCGGTCTAATTATAGTGATCCCATCTTTTTCTTCTTCAATGTCTTGACATTTAGAACAGTGCCCACAGGCTTGATGGCTGGAACAATTCAACAGTTGAGCAAAATATTTTGCCATCTGCATTTTGCCGACACCTTTTTTTCCAGCAAATAAGTATGTATGGTGAAGTTGGTTAGTGCTGTGCGCAGTATTTAGAGCATTATAGATATGATCTTGACCAATTATGTCCACTTAAACCGCTCCATCATTAAGTTTTTTAATTGATCAAAAAGAGTTTGAGCATCATTATGAGTACTGTCCAATATGACAAACCGGTCTTTATGTTCCTTGGCTCTTTGCAAAAACCCTTCACGAATTTTTATATGGAAATCAACTGCTTTTTTATCCATACGAGTTAATGAAGATCTTTGACTGACCCGTTTTAAACCCACTTCAACATCACAATCCACTAATACTGTAAGGTGAGGGGTTAGTTGATGGAGAACAAACTGATCTAACCAATTCAATACTTCCCTCGGAATATTGCCTATAAAGCCTTGGTAGATCCAACTCGAATCATGAAACCGATCACATAAAACCAGCTGATTGTTCTTTAAAGCGGGATTAATAACCTTTTCTACATGTTGATTGCGAGCAGCGTAAAGAAGAAGTAGCTCTGTGTGGGATGTCATCTCCTCTTTTAGTGACGCATTAAACAATTCTCTAATTCTCTCAGCTATGAGGGTCCCACCCGGCTCTCTCGTTAAGACTGTTTGTTGCCCTCTTTCTAATAACCAATCATTGATAGAGTTGATTAAGGTTGTTTTTCCGGATCCCTCTCCACCTTCAAATGTAATAAGCATAAGTATCCTATCAATTGACTATTCCCATTCAGAATGTCAAAATACAGAAATTATGTCAAAACATCAACCTTGGATCCTCAGAACTTTTTGAATTAGAAAGTGGTCACTAATGAAAAGCACTGTTTTGCCACCCCGCCTTCATCTGGAACAAAAGAACTTGGTTTTATTTCCGATACCCATTTTAAAAACACGAATTTTGAAAATTTGCTGACAATTAAAAACTACCTAAGTCATCATCTAGATGATTTTGACGGGGTCTTCTTTTTAGGAGATATCTTTGAAATTTGGCTAGGAGATATTCAAGCTTTTGAAAAGTATTATTATCCTTTCTTTGAGCTTTTAAAGACCCTTCATGAAAACGATAAACTCACAGTTTTTATGGAAGGAAACCATGAATACAATATTCGAAAAAGTTTAGAACCCAAAGGAGTGCTATGCTATCAAGACGACCTTTCACTCATCCTCGATAAACAAAATGTCTATATTACCCATGGAGACCTTCTGAAAGGAAATCTTCTTTATCGCCTTTTCCGAAAAATAACCAAAAACGATTACTTCACATCTATCGTCAAATGGCTCTTCCCCTGGAGCACTTCACTCTACATAGGTTTTGCTATTGCCTGGTGCAGTCGTCAAAAGTCATACCGCACTACTTTTGATGCAGATCGTATCTTCAATGAGGTGGCACGTGATACTGATTCTTCAGTAGATAAGATTATTTTTGGACACTTCCATCTTAATAAAGTGGTGGAGAGCCATTTTCCTTTGATCAACAAAATTAAAACCAACTACTGCACTTTTTCCCAGATTAAAAATGGAAAATGGACCTTTCTAAAGTATGACTCTAAAAGCAAGAAGTTCTCTCATCAGACTGTGAATGAATCAGAAGCTATAGCCCAATAGAACGTTCATTAAAGAGTAGTTGAGATTGGTTTCAAAATTATAATCTGAAGTGCTGGCGGTATAACTGAAAGAACGGTATTCGAATGCCAACTGCGCTTTAGCCACTTCAAACCCAAGACTTCCAAACCAGGAGAGCATATTGAAAGCGTCGTAAGAAATGGGCACTTGTTTGTCTATATTAATAGATTCAGGCTGCACAGAACCTTTTTTCATAATGGGGAAACTCGCCCCCCCTCTTAACCAAACCCATTTGGTAATACTTATGTTTTCTTCTAAACTCAAAGACAGGAATTCATAACCTAAGGACCTTATATCACTTGGGTTTTCTGCACCCCCATCCGCAACATTAAACATATGAGTATCCAAAACATTGACTTTTATAACTGTCCCGAAATAGAGATTGGAAGAGACTGTCAGCGGGAACCTAAGGTTAAAACTGGCATTTAACCATGTCGCAGAGGCCTCTTCAGGAGTTGGCTCTGTTTTCCCCTCTCCCAATGATATTTCAGGATTATGATGTGGAGTGATGGTAATAGGAACTGCTGACATCACATAATTAAGGGAAAGGCCAAAAATTTCCCAAATAAAGCCACTTTTAAAAAAAGCAAGCGGGTAAACATCCAACAAAACTCCGGCATGATATCCGGTAGTGCTTGTCATTTCACTATCGAAGGTGCTTATGAGGTCTGTATTTGAAGCACTGTTCGTATCATATTCTGGCATGTATTGATTCAGCCTTTGGCCTGCTAAGCTGGTAATTCCTCCTCCCAACAGAACCATCCCTTTGGGGGCTCTAGAAGAAACAACCTGTTGATAGGATTTTTCACTCATTGAACCGAAAACGGCAACAGCTGAACGAAGAGATGAGGGATATTTTCGGACATATTTCCGATTGGCAATCTTAGTTAGAAAAGCCCAGCTCCTGTTCTTACTCACCTTCTTGACAATAAGCACCGCTAATAGAGTTCTTCTTCCTTTTTCAAATCCATGACGGGCAAATAGGAGAACGCGCTCCCCTTTCATCATACCATCGTTGCTCCCCATGGATATGAGGTAATTCCTTTTTTTAATCCTAAGGACTCGACCCTGCGCTCCTTCTAAATATGAGTAAGAGCTTATGAATACAAAAGAAATGACAAGGGTAAAACAGAGAGCTTTTATTAGATTCCACATTTTAAATCCTGTTCCTCATGAAACTTGAGAAGGCCACATTAAAAATTGTAAACACCACCCACTTGAATTGCGATAAATTGTTCTAGTATATCTACATTCGTCATTTTTAAACTGGTAGAGCCAGGGAAAATATATTGATATAAATTCCACAGCAATCCTACTTCAATATCCATGATATCTTCGTAATTTGCCAGGGCTCCCACTTTAATACTTTGAGCAACCGTTTTCCCATCCTTCGCATCTTTAAAATTATCATCCTTGGTACCAAACAGCATTCGGTAGGAATAATGACCTTTTAATCTCAAATCGCTCATGCCAAATCCTAATTGATTGGCCACTGGCATTTTAAAAAAGACACCTATATCTAATGGGTTAAAAGATCTTGAAGAGATTGTTTTTGCATGTTGCTTATTTTCTGCTTTAGAGGATGTGGTTGAATTAGCGATTCTTTCAGAGCCAATAAACACAAAGGGAGCAATTTCAAACCCTCCACCCCCGCCAAAAAGATCTAAGTTCATCAGGTAATAAATATTCAATCGCATGAACTGGAAAAGAGTATCCACTTCAGTCTTCTTAAATTCCACATAAGTGGAACCATAGTAAAATTCACCTCCAATACGTAGATTTTCTAATAGGTCATAAGCTCCATCCACATGCAGCAAACTTAAAAATGCACTGGGAGTAGAAACCCTGCCATTCACCTTGGAAGATCGAACCTCCCAAAAATAAAGCAATGGACCTGTAGAGACACCCAAGTAACCTTTATAGTCGGTCTTAGCAACTGGCTCTAGTTCGCCCTTCTTCATCTTTTGCATCCGTTGAGGCTTTTCTTTTTTCAACTCCTTATAAGACTTAGTAGGCTCTTTCTGATGACCACTGACCACTTCAATGGTCTTCTTGTGCCCTTTCTTTTCAGCAAGTGATGGTTTTTTATCCGTTTCAGCCCCTGCTGTCTGCTCAGCCTTTTTTACTTTACGAGTTGACCGATCAAAGTATTTCTGAAAATCCAAACCGTGGAGCAAAACCTTATCATTCAACTGAATTTCAACACCTTCTTTAATGGAGACCGCAACTCCTAGAGCAACCTCTTCTTTGGTGTCCACTAACTTAATGGTACCCATATCAATGATATCTAGATTGGACATCTCTCCCATACCGGGCGTTCTCACAAAATCTTGAATTCGGATGATTTTCAAAAAATCACCATTTTTTAACTTCAGAGAAGAACCCGCATCGATGGTTATGAACTTACCATTTACGCTGATAACTGCCGCTTGATAGGGCAAAACATTGAGAATCCTAAAATAAAGTTCCCGTACAAAGTTGTCTCTTTCTAATCTCTTTTGATGAGAGGGGAGGGAATTATCTGGATTGAACAGATCATTTTCGAAGGCGATGATTTGTTCGTTTCTGGCATCGACCATTCTCAGGGTAACAATATAGCGACCATCATCTAGCTGGTCTAGATCAATAACAAAAATGGCATCCACATCATAATTCTGGATGAGTTGAGTTAAATTTTGGACTGAAATCTCTTTTCGAGCCCTTCGGAGCATCTTAATAAAAGAGGTGGAAATATCATCTGATACCAATCTAAATCTTTTGGTAACTAGGATTTCGGAATTCAAAGAGGCTTTCAGTTCATCAGCCATACCCTTATGGGCTTGATTCACCGGATTACTAATAGTTACGACCGTTTTGTAATTAGCTATAGCGTGAAGTGGTGCAGAGAATAAAAGCTGCACCCCAAAAATAACTACAAATAGCCCAATCCACTGCACAGTAGACAATTTATAATTGACCTTTTTAATCATGTGTCACCCAACGTTCCCTTTTGAACCTGTTCTTTTACAATACTTATAGATAATTGTACCACGGATGACACTCGTTTAACCACCGTGTCAATATTATTGGTAGATAAAATATAGTCATGAAAATAGTCTATGGTTCTTTTGTCATTGATTTTTAATGACCAGAAAAAGGCTGTTCCGACCAGTAAAAGAGTGAGCATAATTAATTTTTTGGTGAGGGTAAACATGCGCATCTCCAATTAAATAACCTGTTATTTAAAATAATTATGGCCGTTTTTTATGGATTTTTCAACTTGAAATTAGGGATTTAACACCCAGGGAAAGATCTTTAATAAACTAGAAAGGAATACTACACCGCTACTTTTTGATTTACTACCTTTGGATAGTAACGGTTTGCTTCAATTTTGAAAGCCTTGTCTACAAAATTGTTGTAGTCTATCAAGACGGCCTCGAAAACTTGGTCTAAATTGGAGGCAAATACTATTTCTAAGTCAGCTAATAACTCAGAATCCATTTCCTCCACATCCTTCTTGTTTTCAGATGGCAAAACTACTTTCTTAATGCCATGGCGCATGGCAGCTAAGACCTTTTCCTTAACTCCACCAATTGGTAATATACGCCCATGAAGTGATATTTCACCGGTCATGGCACAATTCTGCATCACTGGAATTCCGGTAATAGCACTCACGAGAGCCGTACACATTGATATACCTGCTGATGGTCCGTCTTTAGGAATTGCTCCAGATGGAACATGAACATGGAAATCATTTTGGGTAAAAGCAGTTTCTTGTATTTGAAAGTATTGACTTTTCGATCGAATATAGCTTAAGGCTGTAAAAATTGACTCTTTCATAACATCGCCAAGAGAGCCCGTTTGTCTAAATTCTCCCTTACCCGGCATCACATTGCATTCAATTTGGAGAATTTCTCCTCCTACTCGGGTCCAGGCTAAACCTATCACAG
>CAYFLR010000019.1:18596-32066 GCA_964343805.1 uncultured bacterium
GGCTCATTGATATTTATATCATCATTTTTATACTTAATTTGACCTAATAGTTCCTGCAGATATTCAAGATCCAGATTCTTTTTAAGCTCTGTTCCTTCGGCTTTTTTCCTAGCAACTTTTCTATATACTGCAGCAAATTGCCTTTCCAGTTCTCTCACTCCCGACTCACGGGTGTAATGCCTGATGATTTTTCCTATCATTTCATCATTTATGTTAATATCTTCCTCATTAATCCCACTCAGCTTTGTTTGTTTGGGAACAAGATATTGTTTGGCAATTTCCAGCTTTTCATATTCAGCATAACCACTTAAGTTTATAAGCTCCACTCTATCTAATAGGGGTGCAGGAATTCCTTCTAAGCTATTCGCGGTTCCAATGAACAGCACCTCAGACAAATCTACTTCTAAATTCACATAATGATCCACAAAAGTATGATTTTGCTCAGGATCTAACACCTCAAGAAGGGCAGAAGCTGGGTCCCCTCTATAGTCAGAAGTTAACTTATCAAGCTCATCCAATAAAATTACAGGATTAATAGACTTGGCCTTTTGAAGGGCTTGAATGATACGGCCTGGCATGGCTCCTACATAGGTTCTTCTATGACCCCTAATCTCAGATTCATCTTTCACACCACCTAAGGCAATTCGAGCATATTTTCTTCCAATAGACTTTGCAATGGATTGACCCAATGATGTTTTACCTACACCTGGAGCACCCACCAAACAGAGAATTGGTCCTTTTAATGAGTTGGTTAGTTTTTTAACAGCCAAAAACTCAATAATACGATCTTTGACCTTATCAATTCCATAATGGCCTTCATCCAAAGCCTTTAAGACCTTAGATAAATCTAGCTCTTCTTCCGTTCTCTTATCCCAAGGCATGTCTAACAAGCAATCAATGTATCCTCTAACGAAAGTTGCTTCAGCCGCATCAGGTGGCATATGATTCAATTTATTGATCTGCTGAGAGACCTCTTTTGCAACCGCCTCAGGTAGATTCATGTTTTCAAACTTGGAACGAAGCTTATCAACTTCCTCTTCACGAGATTCCACATCACCCAATTCTCCTCGGATCATCTTCATCTGTTCTCTGAGAAAGTACTCGCGTTGACTATTTCCTAGCTCCTCTTTGGTCTTATTTTGAATACCTATTTGCACCTTAATAAATTCAATCTCATTTTCCAATAGATGGGCTATTCGCATCAGACGATCGAATGATTGCCTGCAACTCAACATGAATTCTATCTCATCGACATTAAAATCCAAGTTAGAGGCAATAACATCGGCTAACCTTCCTGGGTCAACAATGTCATCAATAATCATCATCATATCGGGGGAAATAAATTTACCCAAGGATATTAAGGTCTCTAGCTGATGACGTACCCGTGCACAAAGCTCTGAGACTTGTTCTTTGGTATGCTCACCTAATTCATCATTAATTTGATCAAAAATAGCATATAAAACGGAACCCTCATCAACAAAACTTGAAACAACTCCTTTAACAATACCCTGAACAAGTATTTTTAGTCGTCCATCGGGCATATTAACGGTTCTCAAGATCTTGACCACCGAACCCGCAGGTCGGCACTGTAAATGTAAAGGCTCTTCTTGTGATGAGGCTGTTTTCTTTAAGGCTATAAATAGCATTTGATTTTCATCAAGAGCTTTGTTTACAGCAGCAACATGTTCTTCATTTGTAACAAATATAGGTAATACAATATTCGGAAAAACAACAACTTCATCCAGAAGTAAAAGAGGTATTTTATTAATTATTAAATGGGAATGCGTATCCATAAATTTCACCAATATTGAAGGATTAATTCCAAACTCCATTTTCTTCTTCGGTGGTTGAAATAAAAACTTTACCGTTCCCAGTTGAGTTTATGATGAAAATTTCTTTATTTAGCTTATGAATACAGTGACTTGAAATATTAAGATTTGTTTATAAAAGACAAAAAGAGCGGAAAGGAAAGGGAAAAAATTATGGAATAAAAACTAATTAATCCTCATCCTTTTTTTCACTGCTAGATCTGATAGCAACCTTTACCATAGAAGGACGCAATAGCCGGTCATTGATCATGTAACCCTTTTGAAAAACTTCCATTACATGCTGATCTTCGTGCTCATCCGACTCTACTTGGGTCACAGCAGAATGATATTCCGGGTCAAATTTCTTATTAAGAGCCTCAACTTCCACTACACCATGCTTTTTAAGCACATCTACCATCACTTTGGCGTTCATACAAACCCCTTCGTGATAGGAAGCGAGCACTTCACTTTCTTCATTAGGTTTTTGAGATATAGCCATATCAAAGTTATCTAAAACCACTAATAAATCTTTAGCTATGTTTTCGCTGCTGTATTTGATCCACTCATCCTTTTGTTTTTGCATCCGTTTTCTTTGATTATCAAAGTCAGCCATAGCTAAAAGTAGCTTCTCCTTTGATTCATCACGTTCTTGTTCGAGTTCTTCTACTCTCTGCTCAAGTTGAGCAACGGGATCCAATTCTTGCTCTTCTTCTTTATCTTCAACTTGCTCTTCCGTAACTTCGACGGCTTCAGCAGTGTTTTTTTGTTCTTCTTCCATTGATTCTTTATTTTCTTCCATTTTACACCTATATATTTACCCTAGTTTGAATTTGGAAAGTCTCTATTCAATGTTAATGAATGTATGCATTCTAGTCCGGTTGTCAAGAGGAGGACATTCAATTTATCCAAGATTTAAGCTATCTAAGGTGAAAACTCTCTAAGGTCCACAAAGAAATCGAGTTATGAAACCAAAACCCCTTGCTCGTACATGCAACAACCCCATACTCAAAAGTAATCAAACCTTTGTTTAGGGCATCTGTTAAACAATCTTTCATTGTAAATACTCTATTAAATATGTTTTCGCAGGTTAATATTGACAAGCCTGTCGAACGCCGCAAACTTAGGAAAACATATTCCATCAGAGCCTCATCCTCTCCTCTTAAGTCCTCAACATAAATGGCCCCACTTTGATCCTTATCCCATTCATACTTAAGATATTGCTCAATTGATTCTTTTGCAGAGAACCTCTTCCCAACAAACTCATGAGAACGCCTCAAAAAACTATGCGCACCAGCCCCAAACCCTCTATAAGGATTATAGAGCCAATAGTTTAGATTATGTATACTTTGATGCCCTTCTAATGCAAAGTTAGATATCTCATATTGAGTAAAACCTCTTTCCTTGGCGCTACTCACTATATGATGATATAATTGTTCCTCTTTTTCTTCACCCATCCGGGCAATATGGCCCTTGGTTAATTTACGACTCAGTTCAGATTGCTCCCCATAAGTGAGACTATAAAATGAAAAGTGAGGAATCTTCCACCTGTCAACCAAGGCAAAAACCTGATCAATATCCTTTTTTGTTTGATCAGGGATCCCAAATATAAAGTCCAGGCTGATTGACTGAAAATTCTGCTTACTTATACATTCCAACATTTTTTCCAAATGATCTAATTGCTGCACTCTTCCAATTTTTCGCTGCAATTCAGAATTTAGAGTCTGCACCCCTAAACTAATTCGATTGATTCCTGCTTTTTCATAAGCCCGCACTTTTGCATCCGTTAAATCAAATGAATTGCATTCTATTGAAAGTTCAGCCGATTCATTTAATGGTATAGATTCTTTGATTGCTCTTATTATCAACTCTATAGATTCAATGGGTAAAATAGAAGGAGATCCCCCGCCAAAATAAAGAGAGTTTGCCTTAAAGGAAGTAGGGGAATGTTGGTGGTGCCACTCAATCTCTTTTATGACCGTTTCAACATAGCGAGCGTGACGATCGGAATTAAAATCTATTTCGCGATAAAAATCGCAGTAGCAACATTTTCTATAGCAAAATGGGACATGTATATAAACCCCTCCAACTTTAGCTTGACAATGCCCAGAAGCTTTGATAGTCCCTTGTGTCATCGGATCATTAAAAAAATTTAAGCAAGATTTAGAAATAAAATAACCAAAAAAATTAATTAACTTATTCGGTTGAAAAAATCTCATCCGAGCATGGCTCAGTTTTATCTGGATGTCAATTATGGATCTTATTTAAATAAGAAAATATAAGTAGAATTTATTCCTGATTTTCATAATTTTATGTTCCGGTTTTTGTCGTTTTACCTTTTTCTTTTGTTGGAGAAATCGCTCGATGCCATTGAATGAACCTCAATCTTCAGAAGCCCTCAATGTTTGTTGCAACCACATAATCGAAAACATGTCCCTTGATCAAATCGTAGAATTAAAGCTCAACTCCTTTCTACAGAAGGTGAGTCATGATTCTGACGTTGGTATTTTTCAACTGCTCACTTCCACTGTGGAAAAATGCATTATTGAAAATATCCTGCGTAAAACAAATGGCACCCAAACCAAAACCTCGCAAATTCTTGGGATCAATCGCAACACCCTGCGCAAGAAAATTCTCGAATTAAATGTGGATATCGCCAAAATCAAAATCCCCAGACGCACTGCGAAAAGACACCAAAGTCAATATACCTATATGGAGGATCAAGAGTCTTGGCCACCCACACTCCTATGATGCAACAGTACTATTCGATTAAGAAAGAGTATCCCGATATGATACTCTTTTTTCGTCTAGGGGATTTCTATGAAATGTTTGATGAAGATGCCAAGATTGCTTCCCCAATCTTAGGAGTTGCCTTAACCACTCGAAACAAAAACGCCGATAATCCAACTCCCCTTTGTGGTATCCCTTTTCACGCAGCAGATCAATACATTATAAAACTACTGAAACAAGGTCTCAAAGTAGCTATTTGTGACCAAATTGAAGACCCCAAAAAGGCAACCGGGCTAGTTAAACGTAAGGTCGTAAAGGTCATGACGCCAGGAGTCATCGCTAATCCTGACTACCTAGATGATAAATCAAATAATTATCTCGCAGGAATAGAAAAAAATAACCAAGGCTATCTTTTTGGCTTTATCGATGTCTCCACCAACCAGTTCCAAATTAGCCAGCTCTCCTGCTTAGAAGAACTGCTTGACGAATTGTTACGGATCGCCCCCCAAGAGATTTTATTGGGCGTCAAATGTGGCCGAGAGGTGGAACAATTCTTATCCGAAAATAGCAAGCTACGAAACACAACCCTTTCTCGACCAACTCAACAGAAAGAGCTTAACCGCGAGGAACTGTTTAAAATTATTTTCAATCAATTTGGGGAACAGACCTCCAGTATGGATGAAAATATTTTTCCGGTCGCCGCACTTATAATAAACTATCTGCAAGAAACTCTCCCTCGCTCCCTAGATCACATCAAGTCTATTGGGACTTATCAAACCTCCTCCCATTTGGAGTTGGATGAAGCCACCCGTAGGAATCTAGAGATTTTTTCAACTGGATACAATTTCAGTAAAGAGGGAACGCTCCTTTCTATTTTAGATAAGACCCTCACCTCAATGGGAGGGCGTTTACTCAAATCATGGCTCCTTTTCCCTCTTAAAAGTAAAA
This sequence comes from uncultured bacterium, assembly GCA_964343805.1. GTDB lineage: Bacteria > Bdellovibrionota_B > Oligoflexia > CAYFLR01 > CAYFLR01 > CAYFLR01. The sequence goes on from CAYFLR010000019.1 coordinate 24,080, forward strand.
GGAGGATTTTAGAGCGCCTGGGCGCTGTTGAGTCAATTTACAACTTCCCCCATGTGCAACAGGCTTTGAGTAAAAATCTCCGTCAGTTTTCAGATATAGAACGTCTCGGTATTAAAATTTCCAGCGGCACTGTCACTCCTCGTGACTTAGTGAGATTAAAAGAATCCCTCAGGTTGATTCCTGAACTCAAAGAGATTTTGAGTTCAATCGACGATCTCTTATTAGGAAAAACCAACAAAACATTGAATCCCTTGTCTAAATTGGTTTCCATTTTAGATAAGGCTTTCGACGATGAAGCCCCGGTAAACACCCGATCAGGTGGATTTATTAAGGCAGGCTTTAACCCGGAATTAGACGAGCTACGAAATTTAGTTACAAATTCAAAAGGAATTTTAGCCGCTTTAGAAACCCGAGAACGAGAACAAACCGGCATCACCACTTTGAGAGTTCGTTTTAATAATGTCTTTGGTTATTATATAGAGGTCAGCAAAGCTAAAAGCGATCTGGTCCCCAATCACTATATTCGAAAGCAGACCCTTACTAATTCTGAGCGCTATTTTACAGATGAACTCAAAGATTACGAGGATAAGATTCTAACTGCTCAAGACAAGATGCAAACTTTGGAGATGGATCTATTCAATCGGATAATCACTGAAATCGTAGGTTTTGTTCCTGAGCTTTGCACCCAATCAAATTCCGTGGCCACCTTAGATATTATCCATTCTTTTGCTAGTATTTCCGCGAAATGGAATTATCATAAGCCCTCCATCATAGATAGTGGAGCCATTAAAATTGTTGAGGGGCGCCATCCGGTGATTGAACAACAACTCGCTTCCACCTCTAAAGAGGCTTTTGTTCCCAACGATATTTTTATCGATCCCAACAAAGAACAGATTTTACTTATTACCGGTCCTAACATGGCAGGTAAGTCTACCATTATGCGCCAGACCGCCCTCTGTTCTCTAATGACTCAAATCGGGTGTTTTGTCCCCGCAGAAGAAGCTCAAATGAGCATTGTAGATAAGATTTTCACCCGAGTTGGAGCTTCTGACAACTTATTAGAAGGTCACTCTACCTTTATGGTGGAAATGTTAGAAACTGCCAACATTCTTAAAAATGCCACTTCATCCAGTCTCATTTTATTAGATGAAATCGGTCGAGGAACCAGTACTTACGATGGAGTGTCCATAGCCTGGTCAGTTATTGAGGCCATTCATGATATAAAGGCAAATACTCTATTCGCCACCCATTATCATGAGCTCACGACTCTCAGCAATGACCTTGAACGATTACAGAATTATCAGGTGCTGGTTGAAGAAAACCAAGGTCAGGTAAAATTTGTTCGCAAGCTAGCACGCGGAGCCGTTAATAAAAGTTACGGTATTCAAGTTGCAGAACTGGCTGGACTTCCTAAAGAGGTCACCCAAAGAGCTTTCACCATTTTAGATAAATTAGAGAATGGAAAAAGCCAACTTCAAGTGAAAGAAGCCGATCCCACTTTACTCTCTCATTCTCAGCCTGAAATACAGACAGCCATTCAATTTCAAGCCAATCTCTTTGGAGAGCAAGAACCTCCTGCAAAAGCCGCCTTAGCTGACCCTTTACACAAAGAAATGTCCACCATACTAGATTATCCAGTAGAAAGACGCACCCCTCTGGATGCCATGAATTTTATTGCTAAAGTTCAAAAGCGACTCAAACACCAAATCACTTTAAGTTAAAGAACGGGTCTTGGTAAGGAAATCAGGCTAAAAACCTGCTCTACTGTTAACCGACTACGGTAACTGTTTTTAGCAGCTTCTAATTTTTCTTTTTGCTCATCAGTGAGCTCTTCACCGTCTACACCAGCATCTTCAGCTGCTTTAGAAAGATCCTCAGCTGAACTAGAACTCTTAAGTTCAGTGATAGCAGAGGTAATATCTTCAGGAACTGTTTCTCCTTCATAGATAGTATCTACCTTTTGCTGTACCGCTTCTCCTAGTTGCTCCTGGATAAATTTTCCACCACCAGACTCTCTACCACCGAGAGCATCCGAAGCTTTCTTTCGATACTCAGTTAAAGTTGCAGCCATCTCACTAATAGAATCAGTAATACTATCTGGAGCACCAGCATCTTTAAAAGCCTGCATACTATTTTCTAGGTCATCAGAAAACCAATCGAGAACTTTACTGTTAACAAACTTATCCAATTCTGCACTCAATGAGTTGATACCCTTAACAACATCGTTCACAGTTGAACTGTCAGTAAAGCCTGAAGAGCCTTGCTCTTTCTTTTTTTCTAATTCATCTAAGATGGAAACACTGTCAATGGTTCCATCTCCATCTTGGTCAAAGAACATCACAAAGAATTTCAAAGAACGAATCAGCAAATTAAATCCTTTAATTAAATTTACACGAGCTTTTTCATAATCTTTTGGCAGCTTGTCCAGCTGATCCAAAGAACTTTGCAGGGAAGCCAACTCAGGAAAGTCCTTTCCTAAGTCTTCCATCGTGGTATATTCCTTTTGCTTAACATACTCTTTTTGCTTAGTAGAAAGAGGGTCGATGGCGGAAGTTAAGGCGGTAAGACCTGTTGGGCCAGAGGATTTTTTTGATTTAGATTTGGATTTAGCAGATCCCACCAATTGAGCTTTATCTGGAGTCACCAGCCATAGCTTTTTAGATGAGTCCTCTTTAGATTCGTCGTCAGATTTTCCATCTGACTTTTTAGAGTCACTGGAACTGCTCTTTTTATCACTATCGGAACTGGAAGAGGACCCCATCACCATCCCAATCATTTTTCGTGCGAGGTCAAAGATATCAACCCCCCCCATAGCACTGTAGGTAAAGGCTATGAAGATCTGAGCTTGATAGTTGTCCGGCTCATTTTTCAAGATCTTTTCAAAGCTTTCTATTGCTTTGTCGTAAGACTTAGAGCCTTCATCATAATAGTTTATACCTTGATAAGTTAGAACATCGGTTCCTTCTTCATCGGCTTCTGTATGGCACGCCTGAAGCCCCAAAAGTAAAAGAGTTAAAGCCACAATCCATGTGATGTTAATTAAGATAGTCTTCATGTTAATATTCACCCCTTTTTGCTGATCTTCCTTTAGAAACATGGTAACGTTTGATCATGATTGTAAAAGTATAGGGAATTTGAGACGAAAAGTACATGAAAAAACACTGATTGATTTGAGGTGAAATCTAGCGTGGCTGTTTTTAATTTAAGTCAAAAATTTAAGAATCTGAATCGTTTTCGAACCATCTCCAACATCTTTGCCCAACATGGGTTTATAACCATGCTAGAGATCTTGAAGATTGATCAAATATTCAGCAGGACAGAGGATCACGAGGGGATCACAGCTCCAGCAGATGTTAAAGGATCTGGCCCTTATCGTCTGAGAAAGGCCTTTGAGGAACTGGGCCCGACCTTTGTAAAATTAGGGCAAATGCTCAGTACTCGCGAAGACCTTATCCCCTTAGAATATGTCACTGAACTTACTAAGCTACAGGACAATGTTCCTGCTTTTGACACTGAAAAAGCCAAACAGATAATTTTAGAAGAGATGGGAGCTCCCGTATCTGAACTCTTCAAAGATTTTTCACCCACACCTATTGCTGCAGCATCAATTGGTCAGGTTCATAGAGCAACACTCCATAATGGGTCTCTTGTTGTACTTAAAATCCAACGCCCAGATATAGAAAGAATCATCCAAACTGATATTTCTATTCTCTATGCCGTTGCTCATATCTTAGAAAAGGTCCCCGAATTCGCCTTTATACACCCGGTTCAACTCATTCAGGAACTCGATAAAACCTTTCGCCATGAGTTAGACTTTTTAAAAGAAGCACGGAATACAGAGCGTTTTTATACTAATTTTGAAGATGTTGAAGATATAATTATTCCCCGAGTCTATTGGGATCTCATCAGTAAGAGACTCCTAACTACAGAGTTTATTGATGGCAAAAGTCTAGCAAAGATCCAACGACAAGAACAGGTTGAGCAATACGACTTTTTTTCAATATCGAAAATCTGTTTAGATTCACTTTTCAAGCAAATCCTGGTAGATGGCTTCTTTCATGGTGATTTTCACGATGGTAACATTCTGATTACATCTACCAGTTCGGTAGCTTTAGTTGACTTTGGAATTGTAGGTCGCCTCCACCCCACAGTCAAAAGTGCTCTAGGTAATATGTTTATTGCCCTAGTTGCTGAAAACTATGATGAAATTATATCTGAATTCTTGGAAATAGCAGATCTTCCCATGCATTTTAATCGGGATAAGTTTCAAGTTGAAGTTCAAGAACTATTAGAACCCTATTATGATCAACCTTTAGCTGAAATTAACTTTGGTTCGATCATTATGGGCCTAGCTAAAATTAGTGCCAAACATCAGGCCATTGCCCCCAGAGAACTCATCCTACTCGCCAAGACTTTTACCTCGGTTGAATCTTTTGCCAAACGTTTGAATCCTGAATTAAATATTATTCAAGAAGGGGATCGATTGGCTCGTTCTTTGCTCACCAGCTATATGGATCCCGATCGACTGCTACAAAATAGCCTCTTGATGGGAAAAGACCTCAGTGTCTTAATGAAAATTCTCCCCAAGCAGTTAAAAATTTTCACCCAAGCTCTCAACAGTGGAAAGGTCCAAGTTCAGGTTAACGATCCCCATCATCGAAAAAATTCAAGACTGACCAGACAAACAAGAAGAGATATGTCCCTTTCTATTATTCTATCCGCTTTATTCATCGGTTCTCCTCTCTTACTGCAAACTTCTTCACCCTATTTAATCTATGGAAAACCACTGCACTGGATCATGGGAATGACCGGACTCTCATTAGGGTTTTCTTTACTACTTGTTTGGATCTTCAGGTGGGTTAGACAAACTCTTCGTAATCGAAAGGAAATTAAGTCATGACATTAGAGCAAACCAGCCACCCCTTGGTTTCAGTAATTCTTCCCGTTTACAACGGTGAGAAGACAGTTCTCTCAACCATTGATTCTCTTATATCCCAAGACTATCCCTCTATTGAAATTATTGTCATCGACGATAATTCCAAAGATAAATCTAAAGAAGTCATTAGCAGTTCACCACACTATAGCAAGCTCTCTTTTTCTGAAAATGAAACAAATCTAGGAATTTCCAAAACCTATAATCTTGGAATAAAAAAAGCGAAGGGTGAATTCATTCTCTTTTTGCATCATGATTGCACCCTAGGCGATACTTCCTATATAAAAAAGGCCGTCACCACCCTCACCGAAGATGAAAAAATTGGGGTCATTACCGGAAAACCTACTCTAAAGGACCCTCAGCAATTGCCCCTGATTGAGAAAATGTATGCTGTACTCAACTTTATGGATGTTCTCCCCCCTCCCAACCAGGATATTGAAGACACCACCTTTGTAGAATTTAAAGCCGATATGATTCGCAGATCAATTTTGGACAAACTGGGTCTGTTTACTGAAAATATTACCCACTCTGGAGAAGACCAAGACATTTCCACCAAACTGCGAGACCATGGCTATCGGGTGGTTCAACATAATGGAATGCCCTTTATCCTTAATTTTGGGGGGAACCAAGACAGTTTTGAAAAGCTTTTACGTAAGCAAGCTGATTTAAGTAAATCCCAGGCATACATTCTCTGGACTCACAAATCCCAGTCTGTACAAAACATGACAACAAACAGGCGACTCCGAGCTTTTCATAGAGGTTTCCAAATAGGTTTTAGTGCTCTTGTATTACTTCTGATCTTTTTAGTTATTGGAGCCTACATAAAAAGTCTCTTATGGACTCTCCTTCTTGCACTTGTTCTGTTTCGCTTTGGGTTTTATATGTACTACACTATACAGTACGGCTATGGGAAATATGCTTTGCTTTTTCCTTTTGTGGGATTTCTATGCGATATCGCTTATGGAGTCAGCTTCTTTTATGGACTTTTTCTCACCATCTACCGAGGTAGATTCTAGGCTCTCGCCTAGTCTTTTTTAATTCTCACAGCGGAAGCAATAGGCGCAACCAACATTAAGAAAGCGAGAAGAACAGTCCACGCACTGCCAGTAGCAGCTGTTTGATCAATAGAGCAAGCATCTCTTTTCTTACGAGCAGAACCGCTTATACTCTTTGTATTAGAAGGAGGAACGATCTTTTTCTTAGGTCGTTGGCTCGCTGTTCTTTTGCTGTCTGCAGCAGTTCTCTTTCCTAACTCGCTCGCTGAAGGTGCGGGTTTAGCCGGTGAAGCAGATGGTTTTCCATCCGCCTGCCTTCTGTGAAAGAGTTTGAGCAGCTGGTGCAGTTGGCTTTGTTGGCTTAGCCTTTCCCGTAGTGGTAGGTTTTGGCTTAGCAGTACCGGTTGTTGTACCAGTGGAAGATCCGTGTTGAGCATCACTCAGTTTCTTTCCTGCACCATCTAAAACTTTATCCACTCCCTTAAGGGCCTGAGATAAAGTTACTGTGCTATCTGCCTCGGTGGCTGGTAATGCCGCGGCTCCACAGGCAAATTTCAGATCATCATTTTTCTCTGCTAAACCACTGCAGTAATTAGGATATTTATCTACAATTTTCTTAATTTCACAAACTTTTGGTATCTTTAACTGTTTCCAAATCTGACATTGAGCCTCTACAATAGATTTTATGGCTTTATCAGCATCTTGAGATCGGCTTGGATGATTAGTTGCATTCTCCTTTTTTACGTTCTCTAATACATTTAAAATAGATGCAAGAGCCACATCACCAAACACTTGATAGCCTTTTTTACTCTGATCAGCTATGTCTAAGTTGAATCCCAAGGCCATTATAGCTGCTGGATTACTGCCTTCTGCATCAGCAAAAGCAAACAAAGACCCTAAAGAAGATTGGCTATTAGCTATCCGACGTGCTTTTGGCTCTGCTTTGATTGCGGTATAATAAGAAAGATCTTTACCTTCAACATAACTTGCTCCTGTATCACTACCACCTTCCTTAATATTTATGACGAGGCCTTCATCATTTGCTTCCTGCTTAGAATTCATGGAGTATTTAAACTCAACTGCTTGATCATGTTCAAGAATCAGAGGAACCATACCCAAAACTCGAGGTGACACATCCTGTGCAGTATCAGCACTGTTTTTTATTTTTACAATAACCATATCATCCACTGAAACTTCAGTAACCTCAAACTTAAGTGAGCCACCGTCGAAGATTCCATTAGCAATATGATTGATTCCAATCGATTTGTAAGACTGAGTATTGGCATCATATTTTCCATAAAACTTACTACCAAGGAAATTCTCTCCTTGATAAGAGAGATGTTTAACCTTCTCAGCATAATCTGCATCTGTACCTATTAACTGTTTATTGGCAGCACAAGGCTCTGAGGGTATTTTACGATGTACAACAATGTTGGGGGCAATAAAGTAGCTTAATGTAGATTGACAGGTAGTGTATTGTGCTGGATCATCATAAGTATTGTCAGTTTCACCAGTAGTAGCAGCAGGATCTGTCTCTCCAGGACCAGAAGCCTCAGTGGTTGGATCTGCTGGAGTGGTGGCTGCAGGGTCAGTTTTTGTTTCTGTTCCTTCATTGGCCTCTAATAAACTTACCTTTACATCAAAACCATCTCCACCGGATTTATTATCGTTATTATTGCTTGCAGGTTGATCTGTGGTTTCAGTTTGGGTTTGAGTATTGCCATCGGTAGGTGTAGCAGTATCGGTATTACCATCAGTTGTTGCAGCGGGGTCAGTGGTAGAATCAACTTCCTCAACAGGAGAAGGAGCTTCGGGATCCGTTGAAAGTCCTTTGCAACTATCCATTACGTTGGGGCAAAAACCAGCGCCCTCACCTTTCTTGGTCAACATTTTACACTCTTCGCAGAGTTCTAACATAAATTTATCACACTCTTCTTTTTTAGTTCCGGTCAAAGAAGGTGGATTGGGACATTTTTCATTTAAAGCATCTTTGAGTCCCTGGTGAGCGGTATCGGCAAACACCTCTTTGGGAATTATATGGTTGATGAAGAGAATTCCT
>CAYFLR010000019.1:32076-46437 GCA_964343805.1 uncultured bacterium
GAGCATTGGCATGATCTATATTCCATCCCGCTAACTGCTTCTGACTTACATTTTTTGTCGCCGCACCTTGGTCATCACAAAAAGTCAAAAGCGTCATACTTAAAATAGCTAAAATTCGGAACATAACAGGCCCCCATATATGTAATATAATACTTAATCAAGCTTATGGATTATTTCGGAATATTGAGAGATAACCTTAGTTATTTTTAATTAGTTCTATCTTTATGGGAGGTTATAATGTTGTATTTTGATCACTATTTGGCAGTTAAAGTTGGGGAGATTTTAATTATTTTCCATAGATGAAAAGCAGGCTACCATTCTTGATTTTATTGATAATTTTTTTGTTTTCAGCCTTACTCAAAGCAGGACATCCCCAAGATCTTCCTAAGCGACCATATTTTGCTATAAATGATTCGCTTACATAACTAGCTGAATGAATAACTACTCTTCGCTGATAAGCCTTATCATTTGTTGATTCTTGACCATGAAGATTGAGAGAGTATCCCTTGCTTCCCCAATAGGTTTTCCCTGTTAAGTAGATTCCCAAAGAACTTTGATTGCTGCCAGAAATATTTGAAAAACTGGTGGCATAATTACCCCCACTGTTTTTACCATGAGCAACAAGATGCTGCGAGAAAGATTCATTTTCCACATCAAAAAGGTAGTAGCGCTTCGCTGTAGAGGGCTGGGTGAAATCTATAACCGTAATAAATTTTTGATTTTCTATCTGGTTTTGATTCTGACCAAAGTAATCCACTACTCTCTTTTTGGCTTCTTCTGCCAGATCACTTTGATCTAATAAAGCGCTTATATGCGATACATCTACAGGTTCACTGTCCACTGATTTGATTTCTGATCTGTTCTCAGTACCTTGACCACAATTTAATAGGGTTAAAACGAGAAGAATGACTAAACTTAGTTTTTGCATTTAATTCTCCAGTTGTGATTTGATTTATTTTAAGACCCCCGCCTGTGTTGAGGGTACGTATCGGTTTATCGGATTTGGGGGTTAAATAAATTTGAATATTCATATTATATCAGATAGTTGAAGGTCGGCATTTCATCAATTCAGCTTAGTTGGGTTATGGTAAGTGTGATTTAAGGAGCGACTGTCAGAAGTCAATTTATAAAATTTATAATGCCTGTTTTGGCACTGTTTCTGCCCTTTTTCGTGCCAAAAGTTCTGTTATACGCGGTATAATCATAGTATTGGCAGTAAAATCCATAGAATCTGTGCCATAACTCCATTTATAATTTTTATAAACAAGGATTTGGCACAATTATGATGCTGCACGAACAGTTGATTTCTTTTTTTCCTTTACAGAAAATAGCTTGGTCACTGATTTGTATTTCTTTAGGTTCCCAGGAATATCACTGATACTCAACTTTTGATTCTTTTTGTATAAGATCACCACTTTCCCAGCTCCTTCCATATCAAAATCATCCATCCGTTCACAGTGAGAGAGAAGTTTCCGATTAAAAGTTTCCCGAATTTTCTTTTCATCTTTTCCTCTTAAAAGAAACTTCTTTGAAAAGGTAGGATGGGAAGAAAAATCAATATCCTGATAGCCAAAGGCTTTACCAATATTGTGAATGAAGTTTTGTCTGTTTAATGTAAAACCAGGAAGTCTCCAGTCCGATGACTTAAATGCCATAACTGTCATGGAATGATAACGAGAGTTCCTTCCTCCACCGGTTTTATACGAGTAGTCAAAAATACAGACCTGCATATCTTTTTGTTTTTTTGTAATAAGATTATTGTAGTCGTTGTTGTAACCTTCTTCAAATAATTCAAAGTCACTTGTGTGGAATGGAAGGTGATCTTCCGCATCTTCGTAAAAATTCATTCCCATGTGCTTCGCTAGCTCTCGCATTTTCTTGGTACGGATTTTTTTAAACTGATGAATAATTAAAAACATGAAACCAAAAGCAACCAAGGACCCAATTATTTCACCAACACTTTCAAATCCACCGCTCATAATAAATCTCTCTTCACGAAAAAGGGCCGACTCCCTTTGGTTGAAAGCCGACCCATAATTAAAACAAGGAGTTGGCTAACAAAAACACGCGTCAGCAAGGCGGGGAAAAAAGTCTCTAAAAGACAGTACATAAGAAAGTACGGCTTTTAGAAGACTTTTTAAACCAACACAGCTGACGTGTGTTTTAGGACGCCAACTAGTTATTAACGTTTCAAGTTCACAACTTCTTCAATCATACTGTCTGTAGTTGTAATACAACGTGAATTCGCCTGGAAACCCCTCTGGGTCATAATCATTTTCACAAACTGTTGGGCTAAGTCCACATTGGATTCCTCCAAGGAAGAGGAGTAAACACTTCCCCGGTCTCCTGATTGAGCTAATCCCAAACTAGGTGGTCCTGATTCCACTGTGGAGTAGAAAGACGCCATACCACCCTTTTTGAGTCCACGGACATTATTGAAGGATGCCAGTGCCACCGCTCCAATCTGCCGCTCAATACCGTTGGAGAATACACCCTTGATGGTTCCATCGAGGTCGATCTTCAAGGTTTTCAAGTTTCCAGTCTCATAACCATCTTGCTGATGAGTTACAACTGAGGAAACTGAAGCATTAGAAGTGGCTTGACCCATTCCATCTCCATCCTCAGTTTCGATATTCACACCAAAGTCAAAGGAGATCTTCTGCTCTTGCTCTACCCCGCCTTTGAAGTTTACGAGGGACTCTTCATATTCCTCGTTGAGGAGCTTACCATCTTTATCAAAGGAAATGATCCCTCCACCAAACTTATTAAAAACACCATCTTCTCCGCCCACAATATCTTTGCCATCCACTCCGGCAAAAAATTGCCATTTATTTTCATCCCCTTCTAGCTTCTTGAAATACATTTGTACTTCATGGGCACTTCCCGCTGAGTCAAATACGGTGGAAGAGGTGGAGAAGTTACTTGTTTGCTCAGGCCTAGCCGCATCAAAATCTTCAGTTGGTGCTTTGGATCTCACATCCAAGTTTACAATCATCTTAAGGTCACTGGTTTTATTAGGAGGAAGGTTCGTTTTAATCACCCTAACTGGAGACAAACTGGGTCGGAGCCGTCCTGTTCGGTCTGCCATATAGCCTTGAATTCGTCCTTGGTTGTTGTCCACCAAGTAGCCCTCTTTATCAAAATGGAAGATTCCCTGCCGGGTATAGAAATAACCTCCACTATCTGCCGCCGTCGCTGCCCTATTTTTAACAATAAAGAAACCGTCTCCTTGTATTGCCATATCTGTTAAACCATTGGTACCCGTTAAACCCCCTTGACTAAACATAGATGAGGTGTTTCTTAAACGAGAACCCCTACCGATCTGGGCAAAACTAGAACCGCCACCTAAGTCCATGGATAGCATATCCTCAAACTCACCACGGTCATACTTAAAACCCTTGGTATTACTGTTTGCAATGTTGTTTGCAATAATACCCATGTTATCGGCGTTGGTGGAAAGTCCCGTTACTCCCGTATACAAGGCTTGCGAAATTGGCATAAACTAAGCTCCTTATCCAAAAAGTTAAAACCTTTTTTTGACCCTTTTATTTAAGCTAACGCACTGTCACGTAACCGGTTAAATTGAACCGGCTTAAAAACCGGCGAAGCCGGTGCATAACTATTCTTTTTCTTCACCACTTTTTCAACAGATGGCTTTTCTTCCTTTTTCTCTACTGGAGTGGTCTGTGGTTCTTCTGCTGCGGCCACTTTTTTGTCTTGGCCTAAGGCGGAAGGAACTGGTATTTCCATCATGTTTCCCTCTTTTTTAGACTTAGCTGGCCCACTTTGAGGAAGCACTTTGGCCTGTTCCTTTTTAATTTGCTCCACTTGCTCTTTTATCTTCACGGATTGAACTTCATTAATGGGAATTCGACCTAAATCAGTTAAAAAGACCGGCTTTCCACCTAAGGCTGCAACCCCTTTTACTTCAGAGAAGTTTTTCACGGAAACTTGAGCATTTTTTCCTTCCACATCAGTGGCTTCTACTTCGTAATAGAAAAGTCCGTTGCCATTATCTCTACCATCCGCCGATTTTCCGTCCCAGGTGATACTATTTTGCCCCTTCTTTAAAGAGGAGATGGGAATCTGTTTAATCACCTGTCCCATATCATCTCTCACCTTGAGAGTTCCTTTGGTCACATCCCGGTCTAAATTGAAATGTGCTTTGATGGGCTCACCGGTATAATTAAGTTTTCCGCCTTCAATCTCAATCATCTTGCCAATGTAATTCACCATGTCGTGTTCATTGGATTGATTATTAATTTGATTGAGTTTTTCAACCCCTTTGGCGACTCCCATGAGCTGCTCTAAACTATTAAACTGGGCCATTTGCTGAGCGAGTTCAATATTGTCAAGTGGCTTAGTGGGATCTTGCACCTTTAGCTGAGTGATGAAGAGATTTAAAAAATCATCCTTATCCAACTCTTTTTTATGGATAGGGTTATCTTTTCCATATCTTCCGCCCCCTTTATTATAGGCGTCTAATACATCTTTTCCTTCAGCGTTTCTCTCTTTAATGGCCCTCTCTCTTGCCTCCTCAATGGAAGAACGTTGCACCAATTTAGCAAAATCCATAGGTGGTTGCTTCACCATTTCAGTGGCCTTATGCTCTTCTTTCATAGGGCCTGCCATCCCTTGCTTTTGAGCTGCCATTAATTGTTTTGCTACGCTACCAGCGTTTGGTGCGATCATTTGTTCTCCCTATTCCTAAGCTTGCACACTCACTCGATCTTTACTGATATAAGATCGGGTGGCTTTCTTTGTCTGTTTTTGTATGGTCTGCTCTTGTTTTTTCTCATCTTGAAAGACGGTAAATTCCGTACTGCTCTCTTCGTGGCCTTCTCTCTTTTCTTCGAGATCCTCTTCACTGGAAGCGGACTCTCCACCCACGGTGACATTCAATTCTTCAAATTCCATATTTTGGCTTTGGAGTGATTCTCGTAAACGATCCATGTTTCCTTCTAGCATCTGTCTCACTTCGGGAGAATCTACCACCACATCCAGTTTCACAATTTTATCATGGACACTGATATTTACTGCCATCTTGCCATACTGGTCTGGCTTTAAAATAAGACGGGCCGTTCCACCACCGGACTTCACTTGCAGTTCGGTTTTCTCTACTATTTTATCGATCATGGCTTTGATGTTTTCTGCTCGATCATTGCCAAAGTCAATTTGTTCAGCAGCAGGTCCCGTTCTCACAGCCCCCGCCTTGACCATAGAAGGCCGTTCCACACTAAATAAAGGAGCGTCTTTCACCGCTTCTTTAGGAGCATCGCTTCTGCTCAAATCCACCTTATCTAGTTTCTGATAAGAGAACTCATTTCGTTGTTGCTCTTGTCCTTGACCGCTAAAGGACTCTTCTCCAGTTGTAAAAGTATCAGTGGGCATTAAATCACTGGCTTTTGCTGCACCCAAGCTTTGTGATTTTATTAAAGTGGAGTCCATTTTGGTTTCCGACTTTAAATTGAAAGCTGGTTTAATGCCCTCGGTAAAAGTTTCTGAAAAAGGATTTTCTCCCTCAGACTTATTTGTTCCCATTGGATTTGTGGGTGTTTGTACCTCTTCCACCACCGGCTCTCTTGTAATGAGACTCTCTTTAGTTTCCAAAAATTTGGCCATTGCCATATTGTCAGACATGACCATTTTTTCTGGGCTCATTGTGGGTTTTTGACCCATGACTTTTTGATCTAAAATGGGCATCTCTTCCCTTGGAAAAGAAAATGCGCCTTCACCCGTTAAGGGGGAGTAAATTTCATTTTCAGGTGTTTGCATCATAAATGTATTAGGCAGAGCTGAGGTATTACTCGTATTGGTAAAGAGATTCTGCTGAATCATTTCTGGATTTTGCATAGGTGATTGCAAAGGAATCATCTGCTCTTTGGTTACAATTTCACGCTCAGGAGAAATCATACCCTCTTTAATAGGCATTCCATATTCTTGCTGCCCTGTCCAAAGCTCTCTCTTGGAGTTCATGAACTCAGGACTCAATGTCTCTTTTTCCTGCCCCATCATATCAAGTGGTAACTTCTGAGCTATCTCCTCGGATTGAAGAGGTTGGACATTCATTTGAGTAGCTTGTTTTGATATAACACCCTCAACTAGAGCCTGACCCTCTCCCCCTGCCTTCATTGCAAATAAAGGTAAGGAAGTTTGATCCGCATTAGCTTGCACTAGAGCATCATCAGAGATTATCTGGCCATCTTTTCCCATTGTTCCATGTGAAACCTCACCAGGGTCACGTAAATAGTTCATTTGCTTGGGAGCCATGGCCCCTGGCATTCCACTGGTGGCAGCAATGGCTTCTCGAAGTTTATTTTGAATTGCGGGTGGAATTTGCTTATTACTATTTAAATACTCTTTAGTCTCGATCACCCTTTGTTTTTTATTGCTTTGAGGATCGGGCTTATTCATGGTGAGTTTACCATCTGATTCATCCACCTCTTGCAGTTTTCCAATCTGATCAGGTCGAATTCCTCTTTTGCGATGGGCCCTCGTGATATAGGTGGTTAAATCGCCCGCCTCAATATTTTTCTTCATGATTTGCAGTTCAGTTCGAATCGCTCCAGCATCCAAGCCCAATCCTCTTAATAGACTCTTAAGACCAATCTCTTGATTGGGATCGATATTGAATGCGGCGGTTAATTCTTCAGGAGAAATGTTGGTAACTCCTATTTCTGCTAACCATTCACCGGGAGTTCTTTTTTGAGAAAACACATCTCTGACATCACTATTTAAAACAGATTTAACCAGTTTATTAGAACTGATGGTTTCCACTAATTGAGAGGCTCCGCCCTCGACTAAAGAGAAATCTCCATTTAAAATGGCCAAAATGGGCGCTTCCTGTAGAACCACTTTCTGCTTTTCTTTCATGGATGGAATCTCTCTGAGAGAGACCTCTTCACTCGGTTTATCCATTTTTGCAATATTTTTACCTTGAGGAGCTTCTGTCTTCTCAATAAATTTAGTTTGCTTAGCTCTTCTTCTCACAGGAGCTTCGGTAGGTTCTTTAGGCGCTTTTTGAGCAGATCTTTCCACCTTTTCGGACCGTTCAGGTCTTGGTGGAGTTTTCTTTTTCACCGGGGCTTCTTCGCGCTCTCTTGGTTTTGCGGCTGGAGATTGTTTTTCTTTCAGTTTGAATTCTTTTTTCTTTGGTGCTGGTTTTTCGGCTTTCTCTAGATGCTGAGCAAAAGACTTATTATCTTTTGCCTTATCATTTACAACAGGTGCTGGGCTCTGGCTTGGCTTTACCAAATCCATTGTGCCCGACATCATCAATTGAGCTGAGTCAAAACTTTTACCGTTCTGTATCATGAAAGTCATCCTTAAATAACTGTTAGAAATAGTTAGAAATATTAATAGCAACATCCGTGCCATAAATTTCATTTTTTTTATTTTTTTGCTAAAGCTTTGAAATTCAGTGCCGATGAAGAGGAAACAGTCTAATTGTAAAGGAAACTTTATTTTTCAAATTGGGTAAGATTTACCGACTGGTAGGTAATTTTTTGCCGCTTCTTATTCGAGCCAGCTCTTCAGAGTACTCCACCACTTTATCAGTGGACATCTTCTCAAACAACTTGGAAACCACGGACTCTTTAAGGTGTAAAAGGAGCTGTATAGCGAGGTTTAGATCCATCTTCTCAAAAGCCGGGGCGGCCTTTTTTACATCCATTTTACTGTACATTTGCACTAGTTTTTTGAGTCGATCTTTTTTGAGATTGGCCTCTTTGGCCAGAGAATCTTCGTACTCTTTTTTGGTCTTTTTAATTTCAGCTAACTTCTTCACCAGTCTTTCCTCTGTTTTGGCGAGGAACTTCTCTTTCTCTAAAAGTTTTTCTTCTTTTTCTTTAAGGGCCTTAAATTTCTTTTGGTAGTCCTCTTTTTTAATTTCTATTTTGGCAGCATCTTCAGCGGTTGGAAATTCAGCTTTGGGAATAAATTTCCCCTTGGCTTTTTCCTTAGCTTCCCTCTCTGCTTTAAGTTTGGCCATTTGCTCTTCTTCTTTCTTTTTAGCTTTTTCTTTCAATTCCTCTTGATCAACCGCATAGAGGCTTTTTTCAAAATAGAGACCACTTGCTACTGAGGTTAAAAGAAGAACTAAAAATAATAGAAATTTGGTGTTAACTTTTGGCATGAGCTGATTTATTTCCATGTTTAAATGACGAAAATTCATCCAATTCTTTTCCTTCTATGTGCTTGAACTTCTCTTGATTCTGCTTCAACTCTCTTTTATAGATCTCCTCTAAGATTTTCTCTTGCTTCTTAGATTTAATGAGTTCCAGTTTTTTAACTTCTATTAGGCTTTTAATTTCATGGATTTCCGCTAATTTGTCTACTATTTTTTGTTTAATTCCTTCAAGGAATCCCGTGTAGAGGCGTTCATGTTGATAACGTCCGGCAACCAAATGCTCCATCATCTGATCCTTAGTATCAACATATTGATCCCGTAATTCATAGAGTTCAATTTGAGCTTTTTCTTCGTTACCAAGAAGAAGTTGATATTCTCTTTCGATGGTACTAGAGAGAGTTTCTCGATAGTCTTTTAAGGATTGAAGAGAGAATTTAAACAAACATTACCTCCAGACTATTGAGCCATTCCCTCACCAGGTATGGTACTATCCAGCCTTGGGGGAAGATTATCTAGATGAACTAGATCCTCTAAATTCTTAATACTATCATAAAGGGGGGCTTTTTCTTTCATCCCCTGTTTGAGTAGTTTAAATATTGAAGGACGGAGGGAAATGGCTTGGTCTATCTCTCCATCACTTCCCGCATTATAGGCACCAATTTCAATAATGGTGCGCGATCGTTCGTAGGTCGAATGTAGCTGTTTTAAACGTAAGGCCATCTGCCAATGTTCATCCTTTACGATATCCACCATAACCCTAGATAAACTGGATTCAATATCTATGGCTGGAAAAATTCCTTGCATGGCCAACTCTCTCGATAAAACAATATGACCATCTAAAGTTCCCCTCACCGCATCAGTGATGGGATCGTTAAAGTCATCTTGATCCACCAGAACCGTGTAAATTCCTGTAATGGTCCCCTTTCCCGGGCCGGTTCCAACGCGCTCCAGAAGCTTAGGAATGGTGGAAAAAACAGAAGGTGGATAGCCTTTGGTGGTTGGTGGTTCACCCACGGCAAGGCCAATTTCTCGCTGAGCATGAGCAAAGCGGGTAATGGAGTCCATCATTAAAAGAACATCTTTTCCTTGGTCTCTAAAATATTCCGCTATGGAAGTGGCTAGATTGGCTCCTCGCACTCTTAACAAAGGAGATTTATCTGAGGAAACCACCACCACGATACTTCGTTTGAGACCCTCTTCTCCTAAATCTTTCTCAATAAATTCTCGAACCTCTCTGCCTCGCTCTCCAATGAGAGCAATGACATTGATATCAGCTTTTACATTTTTAGAAATCATACCCATTAACACAGATTTCCCAACACCAGAACCCGCCATCAGAGCAACACGCTGCCCCTTACCACAGGTATAAAGACTATTAATGGCCCTGATACCTAGGTCAAGTGGCTCGGCAATGGATTTTTTTAAAATGGGATTCGGAGGATCATTGTAGAGAGGATATTGATTTAAATCATCCGGCAGGGGACTTTCATCAATGGGGTTTCCGAGTCCGTCAATCACTCTGCCTAAAAGAGATTCGCCCACTAAAATGGTATTATTACCACTTCTAGGTGTGATGGCACTTTGAGTATTTACACCTTTAATAGAACCATAGGGAGCAAGCAGGACTCTATCACCGCGAAAGCCCACCACTTCAGACATTAAACTCCGACCTTCATCAGAGGTGACAATGTCACAAATAGTTCCCATTTCAGCACCCGGTAAAAAACCTTCAATAACGGTGCCCACTATCTGGCAAACCCGACCTCTCACACTGTAGGAATCTACACTTTGGATCCGGCTTTCAAAAGCATCTAAATCTATCATCTAGGAAACCTTTTTTTCAGGTAAAGAAAAATCCAGTTGATCCAGCATATGATCAACCTGTTTGGCTACTTTGGAATCAATGATACTGGTTTCAGTCTCAATGGAAAAATCCCCTGGCAATACTGCCGCATCTGGAATCAGTTCGGTGAGCTCTAAATCTTTAAAGCGCTCTTTGAGCTCAGGGACCATCCCGGAAAAGAATTCGGCATCCTCAGGATTCACTCGCACCTTAATTTTTTCCTTAGGTACGGTTTTTTCTACCACATCATTGAAGATTTTTTTCAAAACTTCAGGGTCGGATTTCATCTCTGAACGGATAACCCTCTTGGTCACCTTTTCTACCACTAGTTTAAAAGTCTCTTCCACTTCCTCATAAACCGACTGTTTGAGGCTCTCTAGCTCTTCTAACAGCTCTCCAACCTTAGAAAACAAGGTCTGAACCCGCTGGTTTACCCCCATATATCCTTTGTCTTCACCCGATGCAAAACCGGCGTCATATCCTGATTGAAAGCCTTTTTCTCTTCCTTCATCATAGATACGTTGCAACTCTTCTTCATTAATAGCTGATGGTTCTTGTGGCATTGACTCCATATTGTCTTGTGGAGGCACGGGCTGTTCCACATTCGGAATAGGTTGTTCTTCCATACCCAAGTCCTGAGCATTAAAAGGAACATCCCCTCCAGTTAAATTCGCTTGAGCCGTCATGGCGTGTTCGTTTTCTTCTTTGACTGTATCATTGAGTGCTTCATGAAAAAGCTTGTTTCCCACATTAACCTTTTCTACTGAATCATCGATGTGGTAATTAATATCCGATAGGTCTTGATCAGAATCATTACTCGTTTCGGGAGGTGTGACGGGAGTTATAGAAGAAGGCTGGCTGTCTCCATCATCAGCAGATAGATCAAAAGAGTAGTCTTCTCCCTCTTGCTCAAGTTTTTCCACTTCATCCTTCTGTTTCGCCATCTCATCTTGAATCTGCTTAACCTCTTCAGTGAAATCTTCCGGCTCAATCAAAGGATCGTCAGTAGGAAACTTTTCATGATAAGGACCATAATCCCTTAAATATTCTTCTACATCATCTATATTGGTCTTCTTACCATGCATGGTGTTACGAAACTCATTGTCGAAGGGAACATTATCAAAGGTGTTAATCTCTTTGAAAGAAAACTCTTCAATGATGCAATATCCCTGCTTTTTCTTTTTAACAACCGACATGTTTCCTCTATATTAATTTTAAACCAAGGTATTGTCGCCACCAGTGGCGATAATGATCTTCCCTTCTTCATCCAAGCGTCGGGCAATAGCAATAAGTTCTTGTTGTGCTGTTTCCACATCAGAGAGCTTAACTGCACCCATGGCTTCAATATCTTCGGAAAGTTCGTCTCTAGCCCTTTCAGACATATTATTAAATACCAGCTCTCTAACAGCTTCAGTAGCAGTTTTAAGAGCGTATTTAAGTTTATCACGACTAGCATCCTTAAGAATGAGCTGAATACCACGATCATCAATTTTGACAAAGTCGTCGAAGGTAAACATAAGATTACGAATTTGTTCGGCCAGATCAGGATCGCGCTCTTCCAATTTATCCAAGATCTGTTCTTCAGTGTTTTTATCGAGAAAGTTAAGCATCTCAACGATAGGCTCAACACCACCGATTTTCTGTTGAGAAATATTACCCATGCGCTGAACTTCATCTCTCAGCACTTCATCAATCTCCTCAATAATTTCTGGGGAGACAGAATCAAGGTTGGCAATTCTTAAAATAACTTCCGTATGAATATTCTCTGGAAGGAGTTTAATGGTCTCACCACATTTTCTTGACTCTAAATGAGCTAAAATGAGAGCAATAGTCTGTGGATGCTCATTTCGGATAAAAGTTGCTAAGGTTCGAGGGTCAATTAATTCCAGTGAATCTAGGTTAGCGGAGGTGGTTAAAGCTAGGTCGTTCACCAAATCATCAGATGCGGCGCCACCTAAATGAGAGAGGACTTTTTTAGTAAAGTCATTGCCACCAAAGTAGTACTTCTTGTTAGAATTTAAGAGAGTCCAAAACTCATTCATGATCTCTTCAATGACATCGTCATCAATTCGACCCAAACGAGCCATGGCACTACCAATCCTCTTAATCTCAAAGTCTGTCATGTTACGAAAAATTTCAGCAGAGATCTCTTCCCCGAAGGCTAGTAATAATATCGCTGCTTTTTGTGCACCTGTGTACTTAACCGCCATTTAATTTACTCCTTAACGATTTCCGGGTGACATCATCATTCTTAGAGCCTCAGTGGTTTTAACCGGCTCGTGTTTCGCTAAATACATAATTTGATCGCGAGGAGATAACTTCTCAAAGGGCACCTCCTCCTGAATTTCAATCTTTTTAAGACCGGCTTTATCAAAGTCGGGTGAAAACTCTTCCACTTCCGCATCAACAGGAAGAAGCTTTTTAGGATCATAAGAAAGCCACTTCAAATAAGGCTTAGCGACAAAGACAAAGAAGAAGATTAAGCTTAAAGCCACCGCTGCAATCATAGTCATATCTCGCCAGATTTTCTTCTCTTGCATAATGGCTGCTTTTCTCTCTTCCACGGCAAAGTTATCCTCCAAAAAGCGCATATTTTCGATGGTGAGTTGATCGCCTCTTTTTTGATCGAAGCCAACTGCTTGACGCACTAAAGAAGCAATCTTTTCCATCTCTTCTTTGGTTCTTGGGGTATATACAGGAGGATCAGCCGGAGTTTTACCAGGTGCGTATTTTCCATCTACCAAGACAGATACTGAAAGTTTTTCAACATTCCCTATATTTTCTACAACTCTTGAAATACTCTTACCAATTTCATAATTAAGAGTTTGAGTGGATCGTTTTTGGGATGAGCTATTTTTACTCACCTCTACGTTCATATCTTCACCAGGTAAATTGGCTTTGGAACCCGGAATCCCGGTGGGGTTTAGACCTGTTCCCTTCATCTCATCATCAGCTACTTGAGTAGATCTTAATACTTGCTGATCGGGGTCATACTGTTCGGTTGTAACGGACACTTGTTTAAAGTTAATGCCTGCTGTTACAGCAGCCATGACTTTTTCTGGTCCTACGATACGGCCAATCAGAGATTTGATTTTACCCACGTACTCTTTTTCAACACGTTTTTTATACTCTGTTTTTCCTTTGGAAAGCTTATCTGGAGCAAGACTTCCCTCTTCCTCGGTCAAAACCTGACCCTCTTGGTCAACGATAGTAATATTATTTGATTTGAGGCCCTCTACACTTCGAGCTACTAAGAATTGAATTCCTCTCACTTGCTTTTTAGTGAGAACTTGCCCCTGTTTCATTTTTAAGTAAATTGCCGCAGTGGGTTCTGTCTTATCATCTAAAAAGAGTCTTCTTTTGGGAGTGACAATATGCACTCTAGAAGCTCTGACTGGATCTAAACGATTAATGGTTCGGCTGAGTTCCCCTTCAATAGCTCGTTTTTTGTTAATATTGAGTTCAAAGTCGGTAACTGCAAAATTCGACTTATCAAACATTTCCCAACCCACCATTCCACCGGAAGGGAGTCCTTCTTGGGATAATTCGAGGCGAATGTCCATGGCTTTATCTTTGGGAACTCTTAATGAAGTTCCTGACATATGATATCCACTGATTTTTTTCTTACGGAGGGTTCCCTCAATAGCCATGATGTCTTCTTCACTCAAATCAGTATAGAGAGTTTGGTAGGTGGTCTCTTTTTTATTTAGAAAAAGGCTTAAAAATGCACTGAATACAATACCCACAATGGCAAAAAGAACAATCTTACGTGTCACCGTGAGGTTATTATAAAAGTCCATCATTTTGGCGGAAAACTGATCAAAAAAATCTCTAAACTGATTCAAGGTATTCTCTCCCTGTTAAAAGAATCTCTTTAATAAAGCTCTACACCTGCATTCTCATCACTTCTTGATAGGCTTCCAGTACTTTGTTACGGACTTGCACCATCATACGAAAGTTGAGATCTGCCTTTTGCATCTGAATCATGGTTTCATGAATGTTCTTATTCTTACCGGTTGCCAAATCTGTTGCCATCTTGTCTGACAACTTGGATCCTTTATTCACATCGGCAACAAAATCTTGCACGAAGTCGCCAAAACTCTTACCGCCCCCGCCTTTTTCTTCCGCTGCGGGATTGTAACTCCCCAAATCGATGAGGTTCTTTTTCTGCATATCGGGAGGGGTAACCACCGCTCTTAACTGGCTGCTAAAACTAATATCTGTCATCCTAAACCCCCATGGTTCAAATTAATGAACATCACTTAACTGCCTTATCTACCGATCTCTAAAGCTTTTAAAGCCATGTTTTTAGACGAATTCACCGCATTTACATTGGCCTCATAGGACCGAGTGGCCATAATTAAATTCACCATCTCTTCCATCACATTGA
>CAYFLR010000019.1:46515-88137 GCA_964343805.1 uncultured bacterium
TTACTTCCTGAACATCGCTATCGGTTGCTCTTCTCACCATATTGGCAAAGTCTGATCCTGTAGGCACAGAAGATAATACAACATCTCGACGGCGATAAACCTGGCTCGGATCTTTAGCTGTGGATTGAGCATTCGCCAAGTTACTGGAAAGTAAGTTCATGCGCATCCGCTGAGCGGACAGGCCAGAAGCACTTATATTCATTGATCCAAAAAAATCCATTATCTACCTCCTGAAATTGCATAGTGAAGTAAGGCAAACTTCTTTGAGATGAGATCAGCCGAGGTTCGATACATGATCTGGTTTTGAGCCATAGCCATCATCTCTTTCTCTACATCCACAGTATTTCCGTCGGAGCCAATGGATTCAGTGGGTTGAATAAAAACTTCAGGAACTATTTTGCCATCTCGAGTTTGCGATGTGTTCATGTAATGGTTAGAATGGGTGGTGCGCATTTTTGGACGATCATTGTTGCCCATGGCATCTTGCAACTGCTTTTCAAATTCATAACCTCTGGCACGGTATCCCGGAGTTTCTGAATTCACCACATTTGATACATGAACGTTGTGCTTAAGTAATCTTTGATCCAAGGATTCAGCAATTCCTCGGATATTGTTAAACATTCCAAGCATGTTACTCATATTCTTTCACCTCGTATCCTTCCTTGCGATATTCGTTGATTTTATTTCTAAGAGTTCGCAAGCTGATCCCTAGCATTTTAGCTGCGTGGGTTCGATTGCCAATGGTCTGTTGTAAAGTCTTTAAGATCAGAGTTCTCTCAACTCCCCTCACTGTCATGCCGGGGTTAATTTGATCGGCCTGATCTTGCCCTTGCAGGTCATGACTGCCAGCTCCCAGTTCTTTGGGAAAATCCTCTTTTTGGAGCACGTTCGACTTACAAAAGAGCACTGCTCGCTCAATCATATTTCTCAATTCACGGACATTTCCTCGCCAATGATACCCGAGCATCAAATCGAGTAACTCAGGAGAAACATCACTCACCATTTTGTTATAGTTATTGCTCATCTTTTGAACAAAGTATCTGGTCAGAGCCTCAATATCTTGAGGGCGCTTACGGAGAGGAGGAATCCTTAAATGAATCACATTCAACCGATAGAAAAGGTCTTCTCTAAACTTCCCTTTTCTTACCGCCTCTCTAAGATCCACATTAGATGTGGCCAGTATACGGATATCTATATTGGTCACCTGTTTACCACCTAGGCGATCCACCTCTTTTTCTTGAATAACTCGGAGCAGTTTAGATTGGAGAGATATTTCCATCTCACTGATTTCATCAAGGAGAATGGTTCCTTTATCAGCTAACTCAAACTTTCCTGCCTTTCGTTGGCCGGCACCGGTAAAAGCTCCCTTTTCATGCCCAAAGAGTTCACTCTCTAATAATGACTCAGGTAAAGCCGCGCAATTGACCGCGATAAAGCGCTGATTTTCGCGTCCCGATTTATCATGAATGAGCCTTGCTAAAAGCTCCTTACCCGTCCCATTTTCACCAGTAATTAAAACCGAAGCTTTAGTGGGGGCGATGGTGTTGGCCATTTGAATCACTTCCAGCATTCCACTATCTTCAGATATAATCTGATGATCCATTTGGTGGTCCTTAGGAGCGGTTACATTTGATATATCAAAAACGATCTGTTCGCCGAAAGGATGTTGCTTTCGCTCTTTGATTTGGATCTGCACATGAGAGCCCAAAGTTGTAAAACTCATTCCTTCTACATTCTCTATGCCTAATAGTTGAAAATAGTGACGAGCCTGATTGTTCATCATATAGATATATTTTTGGGGATCGAGCAGCATCACCCCATCATCCATCTTATCTATAAATGAACGGAGCCAAGTTAAACCCTGTTGATCACCCCCCTGAATGGATCTGGCATATTGAAGATATGAGTCTCCCAATAGATCATCAGAATCCATCATCATTGAATGAGTGAAATCTTTTTTATCATTGGCCATGAGCTTCCTCCCGCTTACTTAGACTTTGCTTCCCAAAAATCAATCACTAATCTAAAAGGGCGATCCTTTTTCACGATCGAATATTTCACCTTCCGATCTTTTCGAAAGGTGTACTTAACCCGCACTGAATTCTCTTCTGCATCCTGCAGTACACTGCAACTCTTAATAAGTTCATATCCAGCGTCGCTATAGGGTTCAAATTTGGTCACGATGTCTCGGTTTCCCTCATCATCAAAAACCACCTGAGACACCTCTTTCACCATGGTCTCTTTAACCACTAAAGAAAGGGTTTGCTTTTTAGGGTTAAAAAGAGTCTCTACCTCTTTATTTTCAGCAAAAGCCACGGTTATGCGATAAACCCCCACTCCCTGTAATAAACCAGCTTGTAGGGTGGTGGATAAAAAGAGTAAAATAAAAAAAGCCACTCCACATAATTTTGGCACTTTGAGCCCACTTCCACTCAGCATGTGTCATCCTTTCGATAGTTTTTTTAGGTAATAGAAAGAAATGCAAACTTTATGCCATCTCTAGGAAAAAAATTTCCCCCCTTAAATTTCCATTATTAACAAATAGTTAAAAAAAAGCCCCCCTTCCTGGGTATCCTAAAACCGTCAAAAAAAGGGCAGTTAACTGGCCAGCCAAGTGTCAAGGTTTTGACTCAATCCAAAATTTTGGCAATATAAAGAGAAATTAATAATAAAGGGCTTAACTTTTGCCTAGATGGGGTGATTTTTTTGCCTAGCGACTCATTAAAAAAAGTGACCGATTTGAACCACAGATTACCCATCACCAACCACAAATAATTACTAAGGGAAATTCCCATAGGTTGAGACCTCCCATTTATTGGCCGATATTATAGGTATAGTAAAATTGATTGGGTGCGTTTTAATTTATGAGGATAATTCTTATGAGTAAGATCTATTCTTTAAAAATTTTAGTTTTGTTATTTTTTGCCTCTTCCATATTTGTAAGCTGTGGAGATCCTAAGCCTTTACCAGCAAAAAAAAGAACCCAAGCACAAAAAGAAGATAGAAACTCAGATGACCAAGAACAAGAAAAAGAAAGTCCATTACCAGAACAGCGGGTTAAGTTAGACACGGACCCTGAAACTAAGGATATGAATTCAGATAGTGCTCTTTTTTATTTGGTTCAAAAAGACGTCACTGCCATCAAGTTCGATGAGTACCAACCAGCTGCCATACCCGAACTTATTATTAAAGATAAATCCCTCCGCCTGAATGTTAAAAATAAATTACGTAAAGTACACGCCACTCTTAGAGCCATGGCGAATCCATCCGGACAAACTGGAAATAAGGCCAACCTTACTAGAGAACAGGAAGATCAACAACGAGCATCTATTTATTTTACCTATGTAATGGATGATGCATGGTCATCGTTTGATGTTGCTATGGCCAAATTGGACAGTTCTTACAAACCCAGAACAACCAATGGTTACGCTCATTACCTCCATCAAAAAAACAAAGATCGAGGATTAAAAATAGATCCAAAACAGCAATATGCCCTTGAAATGACACGGGATGCCTATATCAAACACCTTCTTAATGAGTATAAAAAGAACCCTTACAAAGCCTTTACCAAATTGAGATGGCAAGGGGAAGATTATGGATACCTGTTCTGCTTACTCCATCTTAAGAAAGTTGAAGAAGGTAAATTCCAAGGCCTTAACTGTGTATCTCCTGAAGAAAAATACAATGTTCCTAATAAAGCAGAGCTAGTTAAAACGGTTCTACCCGCCATCTGGGGCGCAATTCAGGCAGCACCTCTTGTGGGAGATGCGGTAGTAAAGTATGGAAAACAAATTGATAACAACTACTTTAATGGTGAGCTATCAGCTAAATTATCAGCAGCTAAAGACAGTGTTCTTCAATCCGCAGAAGAAATTAACCCCAACCTAAGAACCGCTTTAGAAGTGGTAGGTAACACCTTTACTACGGAAGGACAAAAAGAAAACAGAGCCAATTTTGAAAAATTTGCCTCTGAATTCATCCAAGAAAAAGGAGGGGTTAACAAAGAATTCGCAGATAATGTAGTTAAAGGAACCATGGCAGGTTATGATGTTGCTAGCACCGTTTATGGTGTAAGTAAAGCAGCTATGGGCGTCAAGGACGGGGTCGGTAAATTGCGAGAAATATATAGTGAAAACAAAGGTGACATAGTTGGAGCAGCTAGAGAATCTGTAACTGCCGTTAAAGATTGGGCTAAGGATCCTGCTAATCTGGGTGCCGCTGTAAAAGTTGTTAGAGAGGGCTCAAAAATGGTTGGCAAAGGAATTAATGAAGTCCGAAACACAATCAGTGATGGACGATTCAACAACGCAGTCACTCAAGGAAAAGAGCAAAAAGACAATGTAAATACTATAGCTTCTGCCGATGGAGGCTCTGTCGTAGATAATTATAACACTATGACATCAGAATTAGGGGAAGCCTATAGTAAATATAAAACAGGAAATCATTTTGCAGAACAGCCAACGGATAAACTTGCTTCAACAGGAGCAAATAATTGTGCTGGTCTTGTTAGCACTATGAGAGAGGAACTGGATTCAGCCCTACCAAATTCTTCAGTGAGTCAGGTTGAAATGAATCAATTAGAAAATAATGAGGAGAGTACAGCCCAAACAGCTGCTTGTTTGCAATAGATTCAACCGTAATGAGAGGAGATTGGATGTGAAACTGTGGTATTTAAGCATTATATTATTGTTATTTGTAAGTTGTGGGAAAAAAGAAGAAGATGATTCCAAAGTCAAAGTAACCAATGGGGTCCCCATCAAAGAAGAGCAATACCCTTCAGTAATCAAACTACTCGCCAATCTCCCCACAGGGGAAGAGAGTATTGCCACTATGACATTTGTTACGCCTAATATTGCTCTCACTGCCGCACACGTTATAGAAGGAAAAGAAAACCTGCGCTTTCTTAAAGATGGTGAAGAAATTACCCCATCCAAGTTTTACACCAATGAGTACTTTAGTCTACATCAAGAAATGGCTGACAAAGTTGCAGCAGATCTAGCCTTCATTGAGTTTCCCTTATCTATTTCAATGCCCACTTCAAGTTTCAGCCTAGATCCAATTCAGAAAGAGGATGAAGTAACAATAATTGGTTTTGGTAACAATGACAGTATTAACAACACCGGTTTGGGCGTTAAGCGTAAAGGCACTAATAAATATGCCGATGAATTCTGGTTTTGGAAGTCAAACAAGCACGTAGAGGTGGATAACGAATTAGGAATTATTCGCCTGACAGGAGAGGCTGAAGCAGTCGCTATGAATCCAGCTGGAGAAAACTCAGCTGCCACTAGTGGAGACAGTGGATGCCCTTTGCTTATTAATAATCGAGGAAATGAAAGCATCGTTGGAGTGAATTCAAGTGGAAATACCTCTGTTAGCGACAGAGAGGAAACCAGCTTTTTTGTAGACCTTCATTCAGATAGTTCCAAAGCATTTTTAAGCCGTGCGGTTGCGATTAAAGGATTTGCCCTTCCTGCCAGTTGCTGTTCTTGCACCAAGAAGATATTTTCAAATGGAAGCCCCGTTAAAGAAGAAAAATCCTTTTTAATTCCAGCTGTTGGAAAGGCGAATACCGAAAGCTTATGCCAAGGGTTAAATGGGGTCACTCATGCTATTTTTGAAGGAGACACCGACTTTGTAGATGGTGAGCAGCGTACATTTGTAACCGAGAATTGTTCTATGGAAGTAGGAGCCACTTGCTCCACTCAATTTGAAGGACTTTTCTAAGGTTAATTACTAAACCCCCGCTCCTTTAAAAACTCCTGAAACTTTTTCATCAAACGTTTCTCAAGCTGTCTTGCCCTCTCACGGGTAAAACCGTAATTATCTCCAATTTCTTGCAAAGTAAGAGGCTTATCAGCCAATAGTCTGTTTTCAAAAATATAGAGATCGCGCTCAGCCAGTTCCTTTTTAAAAAGCTGGACCATCTGAGAAAATCGCTCTTTGATTTGCTTCTCAATCAGCATCTCATCATGGGGGGCCACAGTTGCTGGGATATAGGATTGATAGGTGGCTTCAGAATCATCAAATACCGGGGCATCCAAAGAAACGTCAGAATTTAATATCCGCCCTCTCACCTCTTCAATCTCTTTCTCTTTCACATTGAGATTCTCAGCCAGTAACTTGGTATCAAGAACCCCTTCTGATTTATAAAGCTTCTCAGCTTCTTTCTTGAGATTGAAAAAGAGCCGTCTTTGAGCTCCGGTGGTTCCTATTTTCACCATGGACTTATTGTCCATTAGGAATTTAAGGACATAGGCCCTGATCCACCAGGCCGCGTAGGAGGAGAGTTTGACGCCTTTATAGGGATTGTATTTCTTTACCGCATGGATAAGTCCGGTGTTGCCCTCTTGGATCATATCCAGGATATTGGAGTAGTTTTTCTGATAATCCATAGCAATCTTAACCACCAGCCGGAGATTGGAAGTTACCAGGATATTAGCGGCTTTTTTGTCTCCCTCCTCGTAAAGTTTCACTGCATAGTCATACTCTTCCTCTCTGGAAAGGAGTGGATATTTATTTATTTCAGATAGGTATCGCTGAAGAGGTTGAACTTGTACCAAGCCCTTTTCTTGGGGAACCACAACTAATGATTTGTCCTTGGCGACCATTAAAAACCTTACCCCTCTTCTACTTTCTAGTGCTTTTTGCTACAATTGACTATAGGAAGGAGAGTTTTATGCGATTAAAAAATGAAAGCACCCTACTTAGAGTTTGGTTCTTTACCATAATTTGTATCTTTTTATCAAGTTTCTCGTCAATTTATGCCGGAGGAGAAATTGGAATCAAAGGTGGCTACCGTATTTCCATGCTTGAAGACCTTAAGTCGACGAGTCAAAATTTTTCAGGGCTTATCGGTTTTAACCTTGGAATATTCCAGCTTTACGTTATGCATCAAATTGTAAAGAACCAGTCCTATTACAATTATGATGAAAATACTAAAATCAAAACCACTGAGACCACTAATTACACCCATATCGGTTCCAAGCTCTTTTTACCTATTTCGGTTCGTGTGATGCCCTATATTTCTGCGGGTGTGGGACGGAGAGAGCTGGTCAAATTGGTAGAACTTGGAAATAGATCCTCTAAAGATGAGAAGATTGGCCCTTCTTTTAGTGCGGGAACCGGGATAAAGATTGCTTTAACCAAGAACTTTGCGCTTGAGTTCTCTTATAACACTATTCCTACCCTGCCCACAGAGAACGATGAGAATTACTACTTCGATCATATCATTAGTAGTGGTATTACAATCCAATTACCCTAAAAACTTCTTAAAAAAGTTATTGGCAGTCTCTTCGGCTCGCTGTTTTTTATTCAGCATGATAGTGCTTTCATCCTCAAAACATTCAGCAGGAATCTCAGCCAGAAAGCGAGAGGGTTCCATAGCGAGGGATTCTCTTCCACACATACGAGTATTAGCCCTGCAAAGAGTCAATCTCTCTCTAGCCCTCGTTATTCCCACATAACAGAGCCTTCTTTCCTCCTGCAGCTGTTTTTCATCGGGAATGGAGCGCTCATGGGGAATGATGTTTTCCTCAAGACCCACAAAATAAACATGTGGATACTCTAGCCCCTTTGCTGAATGAAGGGTGAGCATAGTTACCATATCTGATTGATCTGCTTTCTCTTTTTGGCTATCCATATCTCTTTCCGAAAGACAGAGATAGTTGATGAAATCCGCTAAACCAATCTGAGAGTGATTTTTAAAATAGAAGTAAATGCTATTGAATAGATCATCAAAGCCCTCTCGTTTTTTCTGAGCCACTTGAGGGTTTTTGGCCTCTTTCATGATGGTGTTTTCAAAATCGATGGATTTAAAATACTGACGTAACTCCCCCACTATTTGATTGGCCAGATATTCTCCTCCACCAGGATTGGATTTAATGAGACTGTGGAGAGAGGTTTGAACTTTTTTCATACCAGCAACCAGCTTACCGATGCTCTCCACCTGACTCTTATTAACTGGAAGATCACTGGTTCCCGCCAAATATTTATAAAGAGAAGTTTTCTTCTCTCTGGCGCTATCCACCAGTTTAGCCACCGAAGTGAGACCCACTCCTCTTGCCGGATAGTTGATGATTCTAAGCAGAGATACATCATCCTTAGGATCGGCGATCACCCGGATATAAGCGAGAGCATCCTTCACCTCTTTCCGATCAAAGAACTGCTGCCCTCCCACCACTTTATAGGGGATATCCAAATTGCGGCACTTTATCTCAAAATCACGGGATTGGTTGTTGGTGCGGTAAAGAATTCCAAAATCCTTCCACTTGAGGTTCAATCTGGTTTTCTGCGTCAGCAAATCTTCAATCACCTGATTCGCCTCATCAACTGAATCTTCTCCGATAAAAACCCTTATTTTGTCTTGAGCCTTGGTAGAACTCCACAGTTCCTTAAGAATACGATTAGAATTATTGGCAATGACCTGATTGGCCGCGTGGAGAATCACATTGGTGGAACGATAGTTTTGTTCTAACTTAATTAACTTGCATGACTTATAGTTGGTTTCAAATTCTGTCATGGTACTAGGGTTGGCGCCTCTCCAAGAATAGATGGATTGATCATCATCACCCACCACAAAGAGGTTTTGTTTAGTGCCAATAAGTTCTTCTAGTAATAACATTTGTACTTTGTTGGTATCTTGAAACTCATCCACCAGAAAGTATTCAAACTGATTTTGGAGTCTCTTCCGAATATCTTCATTAGTTTGCAGGATGGTGACCATCTGCCAAATGAGATCATCAAAATCAAAGCTATTGTAAACTTTGAGCATTTGATTGTACTTCTTATAGACGGTGGCTTCGACGGCATGGTGGGGTCGATCCGAATAGATGTTAGAATACTCTTCTTCGGTAACCATATGGGTTTTTGCCTCGTTAATGGCATAGAGCAGATTATTGGGAGCAATCATTTTATCAATGAGCATCTCTTTCGCTATTTGCCTTACGATTGAAGTCTGCCCTGACACATCTTGAACTGTAAACGCTCTTGTACGACCGGCATAACTGGCATATTTTTTTAAAAGCCGAACGCAGAAAGCATGAAAAGTCCCTAGAAAGACTTTGCTCGCTCTTTCAGCAGACAAAAGTTCAGCTAACCTTTCCCGCATCTCAAAGGCCGCCTTATTAGTAAAAGTAAGGCCTACTATACTTTCGGGGTCCACCCCATTTTTCACCATATAGGCGATGCGATGGGTAATAACTCTTGTTTTACCTGTCCCTGCTCCTGCTAAGACAATACACGGTCCCTTTAACACTCTGACCGCTTGACCTTGTTCCGTATTCAACATAAGAGCTCTCTCAATTGGAAGTTTTAGAATAATTCTAAGGAATACCTTAGGTTATTTTTTGTTTGATATTACGCCCGATTATGATACCAATTCTACAGTTTAACTTGAACACACTTTCGACGTTTATACCATGACTAACAAAGATTATTACGAAATTCTTGGCGTAGCAAAAAATTCATCCCAACAAGATATAAAAAAAGCCTACCGCCGTTTAGCTAAAAAATATCATCCAGACCGTAACAAGGGAGATAAGGCTTCTGAAGAGAAGTTTAAAAAAATCACCGAAGCCTATGAAACCCTTTCAGATCCGCAAAAGCGAAAAAAGTATGATTACTTTGGCTCAGCAGATCCCACTCAAAATCGAGGCGCCGGCTTTGGTGGCTTTGGCGGCTTTGGTGGTTTTGATGGATTTACCAATTTCGGCGGAGGATCACAAGGAGCCGGAGGCTTTTCCTCTATTTTTGATGAACTTTTCAATAACGTTCAAGGAGGTGGTAGATCCGGAAGAACTCAGAGCCCTCCACCTCGTGAAGTCAAAGAGGATTCCCAGCAACACAAAATTGAGATCACCGTAGAAGAATCCTTGCAAGGCACTTCCAGAGATATTGTTTACGATCGAACCCAAGTGTGTCCAAACTGCAGAGGGCAAAACCGCGGTTTCATATGCTATCAATGCAATAATCAAGGAATTGTGAGCAAACAAGAAAAGCTCACAGTTAAAATTCCGAAAGGAATCAAACCCGATACTAAAATGCGTTTAGGAGGCAAAGGAAATTTTGATCCCGCCACCCAAAGTGCCGGCAATCTTTACCTAGTTATTAACATTGCTCCCCATCCCTTTATGACTCGAAAAGGAAAAGACCTCTATTGTGATTTACCTATCTCCTTTATTGAAGCCTTGAAGGGAGGGAAAATTGAGATCTCGTTTTTAGGCAAAAATCTCATCTTAAAAATCCCGCCAGGCACCCAAAATGGCACTAAAATGCGACTCACAGGCAAGGGTCCTGACACTGGAAAGGAGAAAGGAGATCTCTACTTTACTATAAAAATTATGGTTCCAAATAAAATTCCCGAAGATGCGGAACCTCTGTTAAATGATCTTGAAGAGCATTTTTCTTATAATGCTCGTAAAGATTGGAAAATTTAACCCTAAATTAAGGAGAGTATTCATGAGCGCGCATGACCTTGGAAGCATTAATGTTTCAACCTTCTTCTTATCCTTAGGATCTGCAGCATTAATTGCTTTGGGCGATACACCTGATCCAGAAACAAAAAAAATTCAGTTCACCCCAGAACTTGCTAAACAAAACATTGAAATTCTCGCTATGTTAATGGAGAAAACTAAAGGAAATCTCACCAAAGACGAATCGGATCTATTAGCAAATCTACTGACAGATCTTCGACTCAAATATGTTAAACGAATGGATGAAATGAGGAAATAGACTCAAAATGGCAGGTATCGGAATCATCACAAACCCCTATTCGAAGAAGAACAAAAAAGAACCTGGGCATAAAATTATGCTAGGTTATGTGCTTGGAAACCGAGGGGTTTATCACATAACAGAAAGTCTTTCTGATTTAGAAAATGTGGCTCGTAAATTTAAAGAGCAGCGAATCGAAATCCTTGGAATTAACGGCGGGGACGGTACAATTCAAAGAACCATCTCCACCTTCATCAAAATCTACGAAGATCAGCCCCTACCTAAGATTGCCCTTTTGAGAGGGGGAACCATCAATATCATCGCAGGTAATTTGGGTATTCGAGGGTCATCTAAACATCTCCTGTTGAA
Source organism: uncultured bacterium (assembly GCA_964343805.1). Lineage (GTDB taxonomy): Bacteria > Bdellovibrionota_B > Oligoflexia > CAYFLR01 > CAYFLR01 > CAYFLR01. Next base: position 57,592 of record CAYFLR010000019.1, read on the forward strand.
CTTAGTTGAAAGATTTCATGCCGGTGAGCCCTTTAAAGAACAAACTGTTCAGACTCTTAAGTGTGAAGATCAATATGGCTTCATTTTCACCGGAGGATTTGCCTCTAACTTTTTAGTGGAATACTATAAAAATAAAAAAGGTCCTTGGGGAGCTGTCCTTTTTATAATAAAACTCGCTTTTTCTGCCATTCGAAACAAAGGGTTAATGCTAAAGCTCATCAAGCCTTTCGTTGTGAGATATCACGGCAAAGATGTGGAAGAGCGTAATAAAACAGCCACCACCATCCTCGCCAGTACTCTCCCCTGCCTCCCACTTTACTTTAAGTTATTTACGCGGATTGATTATGCTAAAAGGCTCTTCCAGTTTTTCATTTTTGAAAATAATCATATGGAACTGTTGAGAATAACCACTCGCATTCTTTTCCATCGCAATATTAAAAAATATCAACCCACCGATCTTCTCCTTGACGATTTAACCCTCTATTCTGAAGAGGGATTTGAAATGGGAATGGACGGAGAACTTTTTGGGCATTATAATACTGTTCATCTAGGAATGGGTCCCCCATTGACTTTTATTAAATAGGTAAAAAATGACCAGTAAAATGGAAAAACTTCCAGGCGATGCCTCCTCAAGGCAATATTTTCGAATTCATAACGAAACCGACACGAAAATTTTAGCCAAAATTTCCCCTGATGATCGTTCCACATTTGACTCATTTATCGAACTGCAACATTACTTTGCCTCTTTAGACATACCGGTTCCTCAAATTTTTGACAGTGATGCTGATGAGCTTTCTATTTTACAGGCCGACTTAGGTGATGTGAGGCTTTATGATTTTCTGCAAACATGCAGTTCGGATCAAATAAATAAATATTACCAACAGGTCATTGACCTTCTTATTCATTTTCAAAAACAAACAGAGACTCATTCTGAGGTCAAAGCCTATCAGGTGATTTTTGATTTTCCCAAACTCATGTGGGAAATAGATTACACAGGTTCCAATTTACTTGAACAATTTTTAGGCTTAACTGCTGAACAAATTTCACCACTCAAAAACTTTTTTGAAGATATTTGTAAGCAAATTGATTCCTTTCCCTATCATCTAATCCATCGAGATTTTCATTGTAAAAATATAATGAAAAGCAATGATCACCTGTTTCTGATCGATTTTCAAGATGCGCGAATGGGTCCTATTTCGTATGATTTGGTCTCTCTATTGAATGACTCTTATTTTCCGCTAGGAGAAGCGCTTCGTTTGCAACTTATTAATTATTATTATGAAAATGCCTCCAAAGAGATAGCCAGTTTTTCCCAAAAATTTCCCACTTTGAATAATTTTAACCATGAATTACTGCGGGTTAACCTGCAACGCACCTATAAAGTGATGGGTTCTTTTGCTCATTTTTATGATAAAAAAGGAGATACCATCTTTTTAAACTATCTTGAAATAGCTACTCACCGTCTTAAAGATTTATTCAGTTCATATAACGACTCCAATGTACTACCCCTCTTTGATGAAGTTTTAGCAAAAGTCCTAAACAAAACAAGCCAACTGTTAAAAACAAAAGAATCTTAATGAAAGCAATGATCTTAGCCGCTGGATTCGGCACCCGGCTTAAACCAATTACTCTCACCCTGCCTAAACCCTTAGTTCCCATCATGAATATTCCGGTTATTGACTATAATATTCATTTGCTTCTGCAAGCGGGAATTCAAGAAGTGGCGGTCAATCTTCATCATTTAGGCTCACAAATAGAGCAATACCTTATTAAAAAATGGTCTCAAAAAATTGAATTTTGTTTTTTTTATGAAGATCCCATTTTAGGAACAGGCGGTGGAGTTAAAAATGCTCAATCCTTTTTGAAAAACGATCCCTTTATATTAATAAATGCAGATATCATCTGTTTTCAAAATTTACAAAAAATGGTTCAATTCCATAAAAAACAAAATGCCATAGCTACTATGGCTGTACGAACACTCGACCCATCTCAAACTTACACCTCATTAGAAATTCGAAAAGAAAAACTTATATCCTTTGACCCCAAACCCTTTCCCTCTGATTTAACACCTTTTCATTTTGCGTGTATCCATATACTAGAACCGACTATTTTTGACTATCTCCCCGCTAACCAAGCCTCTTCTATTATTAGTTCAGCCTATATTCCTTACTTGAAAGAAAATCTACCTATCGCTTGTTATCCAATTTCTGGTTTTTGGTCTGACGTGGGCACACTGCAAGAGTTTCATGCTACCAACCTCTACCTGCTAAAACATCCTGAGTTATTCTCTAACATATTACCCTACAAACCTAGGCCCCAAGACCCTTTACCATCTGATCTGTCACTAGGAAGCAATGTTATTATTGGTGAGAATTGCAACTTTCCTAAGAATCATCAACTAAAAAACTGTGTAATGCTTGATAATGTAGATTTAAGAGACATTAGGGAGTCAGAAACATCAAACTGCATTGGCTTTAACAAGCAGCTTATAAAAGTTTAGTCTTGATCATTTAATGCAACATCATCAGAATTCGTTTTTACATTTTTTAATTGAGTTAAAAAATCTTCTGGCATGTCGTCTTCATTATATTTTGCAAGTTCCTCAATGGTAGAGGGAAGAGGATCAATTCTATCTTTTAATTGATTCTTAATGCTTGCAAAACTCTCGTCTAATACTTCAGCGAGTAAATCTTCAGGAGAAGTTAAAGGATTTTTTTGTTCTTTAACTTCACTTAATGATATTGTTTCCTCATCATTTTCAGCATCTTCTTCGTTTGAGTCTACTTCTTGTTGTACATAGCCCATAGCGTAATAAACAATTTTTTGGCCAACGTAAATGCGATCTGGATTTACGATATCAGAGTATCTCCAAAGCATTTTCCAAGCTTTCCCTGTGCCATAAATATCTTTGGCAATTTGGGATAAAGTGTCTCCACTTTTCACGTGGTAGCTCATTGGAGTTCTTTGTAGGTAATCCATGGAAAAATCAGTGCTATCTGCAGAAAGCTGATAATATACAACATCGCCGATGGCAATTTTATTTACTTTTTCCATTGAGGCTGTGAAAAGTTCTTGATTAATACTGTTTTTGTAAATTTTTTGTTTAATTTTTTTGAGGGTATCATTGACTTCAACTACATATGGCATATGAGTACCAGTTTCTGGTAGCATACCAAAAGAATTCTCTTGTTCCATGGGCATATCTTCAGATAGCTGTAATAAGGGCTCTTGGCTATCATCTTGGGCGGCAACTTCAGTTGTAGGCTCTTCATTTTCTCCCGGAACTGCTTCAGCTTGAGGAGTGGTTTCCATATCTGCATTGGGATCAGTTGATTCTACTGGTGGTGGCTCACTGTCCATCTCATCTGAAGAAGAGCATCCCACAAATGCTGTTGCAGCTAGAGTTGCAACGATTATATAAGACAACAAAGATAGAGTTATCTTTCTTATCATAATGATATCCCCAATTTAAATGTTTTACTGATTAAGAAAAGTATATCATGTTCTTTTATCAAACACCAAGCCCATTTTTATTTTTTTTATTTAAAGGGCTTAGCCCGGTTGATTTTTTAAGAAAATCACTGTATGGTGGGTCTGATGTTAGTGTGCTTGAAAGGATATTATAACGCCTATGAATACTGAAAACCCTTCTAAATTAGCTGTTTTAATCCTCGCTGCCGGCCAAGGCACGAGAATGAAAACCACTTTGCCCAAAGTTCTCATTCCACTTTTGGAAAAACCACTTTTAAAACATGTGGTTGATAGAGCTCTCTTTTTACAGCCAGAAATTTTAATTCCTATCGTAAGTCCGCAGATAGAAGAGGTCCTTCCTCAACATTTTGAAATTCACGATCCTATTAAAATCTGCATTCAAGACCCTCCCCTGGGAACCGGGCATGCCATAGCTTGTGGCTGTAAATTACTTTCCCATTTTGAAGGAAATATACTCATTCTGAGTGGGGATGTTCCTGCAATTTCTTTAGATACTATGCAAAATCTCATTGAAACTCATCAGAATAAAAACGCCGCAGTTTCCTTATTAACATACTTTCCAGAGGACCCCACCGGTTACGGACGTATTGTTCGCAACAGGGAAAACCTTATAATCAACATCACAGAGCATAAAGATGCCGATGCTGAGGTTTTAAAGATTAACGAGGTAAACTCTGGTATATATTGCTTTTCCGCAAAATTTTTGCTGCAAAATATCGATCGTTTAGATTCCAATAACCAACAAGCAGAATTTTATTTAACCGATTTGATTAAAATGGCGGTTGAGCAAAGCCTTGTAGTAGAAGGTGTTTCCACCCAAGACCCTATGGAACTTTCCGGTTTAAACAACATGGTTCAGCTCAGTGAACTTGCTAAATATCTTTATTTACAAATCTGCACCAACCATCAAATCACTAACGGCGTTTGTATTATCGATCCTTTAAACACCTATATATCGCCCGACACCCAAATTGCCAAAGATGTAATCATACATCCAGGAAGTCACCTATGTGGAAAAACCATTATTGAAAAGGGAGTTACCATCGGTCCTAATTGTATTTTAGAAGATGCTCATATCAAGGCTGACACCCAATTAGCTGGCGGTTCCATTATTAACCAAAAATAGAATTAAATTATTTCAGGAGAAATATTATGTGCGGTATCATGGGATACATTGGAAGTGATAAAGCCGAAGAAGTTATATTAGAAGGACTTAAAACACTTGAATATCGTGGTTACGATTCTGCTGGAATCGCTGTTTTATCCAATAACGAGATCAGCATCGTCAAAACTGAGGGCAAAATACGGCGTCTTGCTCAAAAGATTAATGATCACCATTTTGAGAATTGTCATACCGGTATTGGTCACACTAGGTGGGCAACGCATGGAAAACCCAATGAAACCAATGCTCACCCTCACCAATCTGGAAATTTCGTTGTTATTCATAACGGTATAATTGAAAACTATCTGACGCTTAAAGAAGAACTTATAGCGAAGGGTGTAACCTTTACCACCGAGACTGATACTGAAGTCATTGCCCACTTAATTAATCACCTTAGTCCTGAATTCAATAGCATTGTTGAGATACTTTGCGAACTAACCAGGCGCTTAGAAGGATCTTACGCACTGGGTGTGCTAAATAAAGACAAACCTGATCACCTTTATGGCATACGAAATGGCTCCCCTTTAATTATTGGGGAATCTTCTGAACACATGTTATTTGCTTCCGACATACCCGCTCTAATTAGCTATACCAACAAGTTGTATTTCCTAGATGATATGGATATATTTTCCATATCACTAAATTCGGTTAAATTTTATAACAAAGAAGGTGAATCAATCACCAAAACACCATCTACCGTGCAATGGACCCCTTCCATGGTTGACAAGAGTGGTTATAAACACTATATGCTCAAGGAAATATTTGAACAGTCTTCCTCAGCGGCCAACACAATAAATACCCGTATTCACAAAGATGATTTGAGCATTAACCTTGATGAAGATGGATTTCACACCGATTTTACCAAAATTAATCGAATACATATAATAGCCTGTGGAACCAGTTATCATGCCGGTTTAGTTGGAAAATATATCATTGAAAACGATTGTCAAATACCCGTAGAAATTGATCTTGCCAGTGAATTTCGCTATCGTAATCCTGTTCTTGATAAATCCACACTAGTGATTCCTATATCTCAATCAGGTGAGACTGCAGATACACTTGCATCACTTAAGATTTGCAACGAAAAAAATATTCCATCCATCGCCATTTGTAACGTGCTCCAGAGCTCTATACCGAGAGAATGTAACGACACTCTTTACACCTTAGCCGGTCCTGAAATAGGAGTGGCTTCAACAAAAGCATTCACCACTCAAATTATCGCTTTAAATTTACTTTCTTTAGCAATTGCTCAAAAAAATAATCTCATAAGCGAAGAAGATCGAAAAGAAAAGATTACCCACTTACTGAAACTCCCTCAACTTATCGAAAAAACTTTGGGCCTAAATGAGCAAATTACCGATCTAGCCACTCACTATTATCAGAAATTTAATTGTATCTATATAGGCAGAGGCATTCAATATCCCATAGCGCTCGAAGGAGCCCTTAAATTAAAAGAAATTAGCTACATCCATGCTGAAGGCTATGCAGCTGGAGAAATGAAACATGGCCCCATAGCGCTCATTGATGAGGACCTCCCCACTTTCGCGGTCTGTTTGAAAGATAATTCCTATCTAAAGATGGTTGCCAATATCGAAGAGATTAGATCACGAAAAGGAGAAATTATAATCGTAGCCACTGAAGGGGATGAACAAATAAAACATTATTCAGATAATATACTATATATACCTGAATGCGCTTGGGAAGTATCTCCCATTTTAGCTTCCATACCTCTTCAATTATTGGCGTACCACATCGCTTCACTCAAGGGAACTGATGTGGATCAACCCCGAAACCTTGCAAAGAGTGTCACCGTTGAATAAAAATCAAATTATCAATCTCAATCCCCAACAACTACAAGCCGCGACTCATACAGAGGGTCCCTTAGTCATTTTTGCAGGAGCAGGCAGTGGAAAAACCAGAGTAGTCTGCGCTCGCATTGCCTACCTTCTTCAAAATAATGTGCATCCTAAGACCATTATGGCTCTCACTTTCACTAATAAAGCCGCTAATGAAATGAGAGATCGTGTTTTAACATCCATTGGGGCTCCAGGTAAGTCATGTTTAATTAGTACATTCCATAGCGCATGTGCGGTTTTACTTCGTCCCTACTACACTCATCTTGGCTTTCAAAACCCTTATACTATCATCGACGATCAAGAACAGCTTTCATTACTTAAAACCATTATGAAAGAGCTCAATATTTCCACCTACTTTTTGACTGCCAAAAATATACAAGGCGCGATTAATAAAGCCAAACAAGATGGAATAGACGCCACCACTTTTGCAGGTAACGCATCTGATTCACCTAAAACTTTGGCTATAAGCAACGTCTACAATGTTTACTCACAAAGACTGCTTCAAAACTGTCAAATGGATTTTGGCGATTTGTTACTCGGTTTTGTAAAGCTATTAGAATCCGAAGAGAACATCAGACATCATTTTCAAAATAGATTTCAATACATCATGGTTGATGAATACCAAGATACCAATTGTATTCAAAATCGCTTAATAAATATTCTAGCTGAACAACATCAAAATATCTGCATTGTGGGTGACGATGATCAATCAATCTACTCCTGGCGGGGCGCAAACCCCGAGTATATTTTGTCTTTTAAAAATACCTATCCAAAAGCACAAAGTATCAATTTAGAACAAAACTATCGCTCCAGTAAGAACATCATTGAAGCAGCCTCTCATGTGATTAATAAAAACCAAAATCGTGCACCCAAGAAACTGTGGACCGACAACGAAGCCGGAGAATTAATTCAACTTCAACATATCGAAGATAATTATCAAGAGGCGAGTTACATAGCTAACCAGATTCATATCTTGAATTCACAAGGTGTTTTTCTAAACAATATTGCTATTTTTTATCGCACCAACGCCCAATCTCGCATTCTAGAAGAAACCTTCAATCGTACAGATATCGCCTATCGTATCTATGGGTCTATTAAATTTTTCGACCGCACAGAAGTTCGGGATCTGCTTGCTTATCTTAAACTGATCAATAACCCACATAATGCCATTGCCTTCGACCGGATATTAAATAAACCCGCTCGCGGTATCGGGAAAACCACCCTTAAAAAGATTACTGATCTTAGTAATCAATTAAAAATTTCTAAATTCCAGGTTCTTTCCGAAAAGGTTGAGGAACTCCCAGTCAGTAAAGCAATCAAAACTAAACTGCAAAATTTCCGCGAATTGATCACCTCATTTATGGAGCTGTGCTCCAACAAGAACACTTCTGAGCTTCTCGATCTTATTATTCAAAAAACTGATTATTATAATTTTCTGGAAACCATGGATCCTGAAACTTACGCAGACCGGTTTCAAAATATCCAAGAATTATTAAACTCCATTCGTGTTTTAGAAGAAAAGAACCAAATCAATAATCTTGACGCCTATCTGCAACATATTAGCCTGCAATCTGATCTTGATAGTTCAAGCGATACGGATAAACATTCCTCATTTATATCTCTAATGACATTACATATGGCTAAGGGACTTGAATTTGATTATGTTTTTGTGATTGGAGCAGAAGAGGGTCTTCTCCCTCATTCTAATAGCACTTTTGATATTAGAAATCTGGAAGAAGAAAGGCGTCTTTTTTATGTAGGCATGACCCGAGCTAAAATAAAACTTTTTATAACCGCATGCAAACGACGAATGGAACACGGTTCCTATAATTATCATCTGCCGTCTCCCTTTTTAAATGAAATTCCTAGCGAATATATTGAATCGAACATCCCTCGGTCAAACTATAACTTCTCCCCAGCAACTAAATCCTCGTTTTCTGCTTCAACCATTGATTCCACGGATAATGAAGAAGAATCTGTCTTCCGTCCTGGCCACCTGGTATTCCATAAAACATTTGGTAAAGGAATTATTAAACAGACAGCTCCCTGCAGTAATGGACTCAAAGTAACCGTCATCTTTAAAGGCTTGGGTATTAAAACAATTCTTTCTAATTATCTTTCATCTGAGGAATTTTAAGCTATGAGCTTTATCCATAAATATTCAGTTGTAGTTGTAGGTGCCGGACATGCTGGATGTGAAGCCGCATTGGCCACTTCTCGACTAGGAATTTCTACCTGTCTTATCACAATGAATGTAGATCATATAGCTTCTATGTCATGCAACCCTGCCATAGGTGGAACCGCTAAGGGGCATTTGGTTAGAGAAATAGATTCATTAGGTGGAATCATGGGACAGGTTGCCGATTACCGGCATCCAATTTAGGACTCTCAATGCCTCAAAAGGACCAGCCGTCCATGCCTCTCGTGCTCAAATTGACCGCGATCTTTACCGACGAGAAATGGGTTCTATCATCCAGAATCAACCCAATTTGTCTTTTCTACAAGATACCGTGACTCAGCTTATTTTCGAAGATAATAAGGTTACTGGGCTAGTCACTGAGTTTGAAAGAGAGATAAAATGCGAACAAATAATTATTACCACAGGAACCTTTTTACAGGGTCTCATGCATATCGGAACCAATAAAATAGATGGTGGACGTCTCGGCGATCAAAGCTCTATAAATTTATCCAAATCTCTTGTAGACGCTGGCTTCAAACTCGGACGATTAAAAACCGGTACCACTCCTCGTCTCAATGGGAACACCATTAATTTTGATGCAATGCAGGAACAGGCTGGGGACACTGAATTCCTTCCTTTCTCATATCACAACCGTCATGTAAAACTAGAAAATAAAGTATGCTGTCATATGACATATACTAATCAAAACACTCATCAAATAATTGCTGATAACATTGCCAATTCCCCATTATTTAGTGGCCAAATCAATGGTATCGGTCCACGCTACTGCCCGAGTATAGAAGACAAAGTTCACCGCTTCCCCGATCGTCAAAGACACCAGATCTTCGTAGAACCTGAAGGTTTAAAATCCAATGAATATTATCCAAATGGCCTTTCTACTAGTCTACCTCTGGCCATACAACTTGATTACATTAGGTCCATAGTTGGTTTAGAGGAAGCTGAAATCGTTCGTCCAGGATACGCTGTGGAATACGATTTTATTAACCCTATAAACCTTCTTCCCACTTTAGAAACTAAACCAATCAAAGGATTATTTCTAGCAGGCCAGATTAATGGCACATCCGGCTATGAAGAGGCCGCCGCGCAGGGTTTAATTGCAGGCATCAATGCGGGTATGAATATCCTTTCAAGAGCACCATTTATACTGTCACGATCCGAATCATATATTGGCGTGCTGATTGATGATCTTATAACTTGTGGCACTAATGAGCCCTATCGCATGTTCACTTCTCGTGCAGAATTTAGACTTTCACTACGCGAAGACAACACCATAACTCGTCTCCTCCAAAAAGGTTACACTATTGGACTCGTAAGCGATGAACTCTATAAGGAATACCAAGAAGAAATGAACACCGTCCAACAGGTGACAGAAACTTTAAAGTCCACCTACCTTTCCTTAAGCAAAGAAAATGCTAAAAAATTCGAAGATAACAACATCCCTTTTCCTGAAACCTCCGTTAGTTTTGACTCTCTCCTAAAAAGAAACACTATGAACTATGATGACGTCACAATATACACCAATCAACTCCCCCCTCTCCCCACTCATTTAGCAAAACTAGTTGAAGCCAATATCAAACTAGAGGGCTATATTAAAAGGCAAACGACTGAAATCAACCGTCTCAAAACCAATGAAAACATTTTGATACCAAAAGAATTCTCTTTCGATCAAATTCCAGGGCTTTCCAACGAAATTCGTGAACTCCTCAAAAATCACCGCCCCCACAACTTAGCTCAGGCCATCAACATTCCCGGCGTCACTCCAGCAGCTATTTCTATTCTGATGCTCTACCTTACTAAAAAATAGTCCTCCTTTGTTTCACGTGAAACAACCCTACTTTTTTAGTTAGTGTGTTCCACGTGGAACCATTTTTTATTTGGCTTTTCATTGCATTTTTTTTTCAATTGTAATAGAGTTCATCCAATCAATTTTTTATTGGAGCAAATTTATGACACGGATTATTTCTGTTGCTAACCAAAAGGGTGGTGTTGGAAAGACAACTTCTGCAGTAAATTTAGGGGCTTCTCTTGCCGCATTAAAAAAGAGGGTATTACTTATTGACCTTGACCCCCAGGGTAACTCGTGCAGTGGCCTTGGTGTCCGCATGAATAAGTCGAATCAACATATCTATCATGTGCTCATTGGTCATGCCAATTTTAAGTCTATCATATTGAAATCAATTGTTAAAAATCTTGATTTAGTGCCTGCTAACTCAGACCTCTATGGGATTGAAATTGAGCTGTCTCAGACCATTGCACGAGAATTTAGATTAAAAGATGCTCTTGAAAGCGTCCAAGACTATTACGATTATATATTGATTGATTGCCCCCCAGCCTTAGGGATATTAACCATCAATGCGCTTACTGCCAGTGATTCCGTATTAATACCCTTACAATGTGAATATTACGCATTAGAAGGATTGAGTAGTCTTCTTAACACTCTCAATTTGGTGAGACGGATTAATACCGACCTTACACTTGAAGGCATCCTGTTTACCATGTTTGATAAACGAAACAACATATGCCACCAGGTAGTTAATGAAGTAACCTCAAGGTTTAAAACGGATGTTTTTAAAACCATTATACCCCGTAATGTGAAGCTTTCTGAAGCTCCGAGTCATGAGAAACCTATTTTACTTTATGATATGTCTTCACCAGGCTGCAAAGCCTATTTTAACTTAGCAAAAGAGGTTATTCGTCGAAAACCACGATCGACAAATAAACCAATACCCTCTTACAAAGAGACCAATAAAAAATCGAAAAGGAGTGCAAGAATATGAAAAAACGTTCGGCTTTAGGAAATGGGGTTGAATCCCTTTTCTCAACCAGTTTTGAGAATAATGTACCGGAAAAAGAAGAGGTTAAGGTTTCACCTTCTTCTGCTTTTATTACTCCTATCGAAAAAATAAAGCCTAATCAGGCTCAGCCTCGTAAAATCTTCGACAATGATGATCTCCTCGATCTAGCTAATTCCATACGCCAAATAGGAATTATACAGCCTATTGTTGTTAAAAAAGTGGTTGATGATGATTTTTATATCATCGTAGCGGGTGAGAGAAGGTGGAGAGCAGCCCAGCTAGCCGGACTTCATGAGGTTCCCATCGTTATTAAGGATTGTAATGAAAAAGAAATGTTGGAGATGTCAATTGTTGAAAATATCCAACGTGAAGATCTCAACATTGTTGAAGAAGCTGAAGCCTACCAGGCACTCCAATCTAAATATTCTTTGTCCCATGAAGAGATTTCTAAACGAGTTGGGAAAGATCGCTCTACTGTAACCAATACATTAAGAATATTAAAACTCCCTGCTGAAATTCAAAAGGATTTAATTGATAACAAGTTGGCAATGGGTCATGCCAGAGCCCTTTTATCTTTGGATAATAAAAAAGATCAATTGAATGTCCGAAATACCGTAATTTCCAAAGGGTTAAATGTAAGACAAACCGAACAGTTAATTAGAAAGATTAAAAACCCTGCTCCAGTAAAAAACCAAGAAGAGAACCCTAACCTATGTTATCTAACTGATAATTTACAGAAACATTTTGGAACAAAGGTTGCTATTTCTGCAAAAAAAGATAATAAAGGGAAAATTGAAATTGCTTTTGCTTCGTTCGAAGATTTGGAACGAATTCTTGAGCTGATGAACGCTTCATTTTAAGAGGTTTATAAATGTCAAAAAAACTTACACAACCTTTTCAAAGCCGTGATACTTCAACTAATAAAAAAGAGCTTAAGGCGTTTTTAGAGAAAGGAAGCGAGTTTGAGGGAAAACTAGTATTTGAGGGAACTGTACGTCTTAACGGTAAATTTACTGGTGAGATCCTTACTAAAGATGTATTAATTATTGGAGAAGATGCAGATATCAGCGCTAACATTGATGCGGGAAATGTTATTAGCAGTGGAAAAATTACTGGAAATGTAATTGCCCGTGATAAGCTTGAAATTATGAGCCCTGGAGTTTTAGTTGGAAACATTGAAACACCTTGCTTGAATGTACAAGAAGGTGTCATTTTTGAGGGAAACTGTAAAATGTCACTCCCCAAAGAGGGTTCCGCTGAGGCTGCCAAAATTTAAGGATACTTTATGCTTACTGTTTTAAAATGGCCTCATCCAACACTGTCTGCTGTTGCAAAAGATGTTACAGAGATTACACCTGACTTAGTTTCATTTATTGATGATATGTTTGAAACTATGGACAAATCTAATGGTATTGGACTAGCTGCCCCCCAGGTGGATCGTTCCGAAAGATTTTTTACCGTTCATATTCCTTTTGTGTCCCCTGAAGATATGGAAGAGCCATTAGACGATGAAATTGAAGTAGATGAATACGAAGAAGAAGAACAATGGTGGCATAATAAAGATTTTGTTTTTATAAATCCAGTCATCACGAAGACTAAAGGAAAAACTAAATCACGTGAAGGTTGTCTAAGCCTTCCTGGAGTCACTGAAGAAATTTCTCGACATAAAGAGATAACCTGTAAGTTTCTTGATATCAACGGCGAAGAACAAGAAATTGAAGCAGATGGTCTATTTAGTATTTGTATACAACATGAACTCGATCATCTTGATGGTAGGGTTTTCATCCAACGCCTCTCACGTTTAAAATTTCAACTCATGAAAAAACGAATAGTTAAAGACAGAGAAGCCGAGAAAGCTAACGAGCCAGAAGACAAACAAAAGACCAGTCCTATTTTTGTATGAGTAAACCATTTAAAATAGTTTTTATGGGCACTCCGGAATTTTCATCCACCATTCTGGATAACATAATAAATTGCCCACAATTAGATATTGTAGCGGTTTTTACTGCTCCCGACAAACCCACCGGTCGAGGGAAAAAACTTCTTCCTCCAAAGGTTAAAGTTATAGCAGAAAAACATAAGCTGCCTGTATATCAACCTCTAAAATATAAGAAGACGGAAGAGCTAGAAGCGGTTTTTAAAGAGCTCAAACCAGATTGCATTTTAGTTATCTCGTTCGGTCGTATCCTTCCCAAATGGTTGCTAGAAGTTCCTTCAAAGGCTTGTGTCAATGTACATGGCTCCCTACTTCCTAAGTATCGAGGGGCAAGTCCTATCACTGCAGCTTTATTGAATGGTGAAGAAAAATCAGGTGTCACATTAATGGAAATGAGTCAAAAATTAGATTCAGGAAATATGATATCTATTAGAGAAACACTTTTATCAGAAAGTGATAATTTTCAAACTCTGCATGATCGATTAGTTGAATTATCCATTGATATAGTCAATAAGGATTTACCTCTCTATCTAGAAGGTAAACTAAAATCTACTCCTCAAGATCATGACCAAGCAACCTACACTTACCAGATTGATAAAAAAGAAGGGCTTATTAATTGGGACAACCCGGCATCACAGCTTTTAAATTTTATAAGAGCTTACGATCCTTGGCCTTCAGCCTTTTCTTTTAACAATAATAAAAGATTTAAATTTTTTAACCCCTTTATCCCCAAAGATATTGAAAAAATCTGTGCTCGTCTAGAACCTCTCTATTCTGAATCTGCGCCAGGTCAAGCCTTCTATTTTGAAGATCAACTTTTTGTTCGCACCTCTAATGAAATAATTGGTATCGGTGAGATTCAAAAAGAAGGCAAAAAACGTCTCAAGTCTGCTGATTTTTGCAGAGGCTTAGGTGCAAAAGGTGTTAACAAAATTATTTTCGCTTAATCTCTGACAATTTTTTACAAGGAGGTCCTTGTGTCCATTACTATTAGTCCATCTCTATTATCTGCTAACTTTTTAAAGCTGGAAGAAGAAATACAGCGTCTACTCGATGTTAATATAAATGTTCTCCATATAGATGTAATGGATGGACATTTTGTACCTAATTTAACCTTCGGTCCCCCTCTTATTGCCAAGATAAAAAAACAATTTCCTTATCTTACTCTCGATGTCCATTTAATGATAAAAAATGCAGAGTCATCCATAGATCAGTACATTGAAGCTGGTGCAGATTGGATCACTTTTCATTATGAAGCAGTGACACATCATCACCGCTTCATTAACTATATAAAAGCTCACCAATGCAACGCTGGAATTTCACTAAATCCATCCTCTCCAGTTTCATTATTAAAAGATTTAATACCTTCATTAGACATGGTCCTCATAATGTCAGTTAATCCTGGTTATTCTGGACAAGCTTTTATTCCTGAATCAATCTCTAGGATTGGTGAATTAAGTCATTTAATTAAGGAGTGTGATAGTAAAACCAAAATTGCAGTGGACGGGGGCGTTAGCCTTGATAATGCAACCACTCTCAAAAATGCTGGTGCCGACATTTTAGTATCTGGAAGTACCCTCTTCTCCTCTGCTCACCTTGAAGATGCTGTTAAAGTTTTAACAAAATAGACCGACTCACTCTTTTAGGGGTGAGTTTGTGCAATTTAAGAATTTTTCCTTCTATTTTTATCTATTTAGCCTTTCTGGGCTTCTCTGTACTCATTTTAGTACAGAGTTAATCTATGCCAATGAAATAGATCCTTATATTAAATCATCCTATGTATTTAATATGCATAGTGAAATTTCTGAAGGATTTGAGCACGATAAAACATATGGTTCATCACTTGGCATTGATACAACCTTGCATACCGGCAGTGATCTAAATTTCTATTTTTCGGTATTCTTTGCCGGATCAGCAGCTGAGGGTGAGAGTTCTCATTACAATTCCACATTTGCTGGTTTGGGATTAGAAAAATATCTTAATGAAGATTATTTTGTTAAAAGTTCCTTTGGAATCCATCGTAAAAGTTCTCTCCTTAGTGATGAAGATAAGGATCCACAAGTTTTCAAAGGACCAGCATTCCAGCTTTCATTAGGAAGAGTTTTCAATATAAATGAATTTTTTTCCATCTCCCTATCCAATTTATTACACACCTACTCAGTAAACAATAAGCCCAAAGTCAAGAAAGAAGGGAAACTGGGATTAGTAAAAATAAATAAAACAAAAGATGATCTTAAAGGACTCATCTTTGGCACTTCTATTCACTTTATTTTTAAATTATAGTTTTTCAACTATAGAAGCGGATTTCTGCTTTTTCTATCAACTCTTCTAATTCCTTGGTGTTTTCAACCTTTTGAGTCATTCGATCCCAATATTCACCAAAGGGTTTTATTACCGGATTTTTACTGGCAAACATACTGCAAGCATCATCATAGGGTTTGACTGAAATGTCATGAGTATTAATTAGTCTAGAAATCGATAGAATCTCTTGTTTATTCATCCCTATAAGTGGTCTTACCAGGGGGAGATAGGTGGCTTGATTGATGGCCTGCATATTATGAATGGTTTGACTTGATACTTGCCCTAGGGCATCACCGGTGATGATTCCTTGAGCATTCATTTGTTTCGCAAGCAAGGCGGCGGTTTTAACCATATTCCACCTAAAAAGTAGAGTCCTGTAAGCAGGTTTACATTGATCGGAAATACTTTTTTGCATGGGGCCGAAAGGAATCACATACAATTTGGTTTTATCATGATAGGCAGCTAAGACTTTCATCAAAGATTCTATTTTTTCTAAAACTTCATCTCCAACAAAAGGATAAGCATAGAAAAACATGAAGGTTTGAGCACATCCTCTTTTGGCCATGAGGTAACTTGCAACAGGAGAATCAAATCCCCCAGAAAGCAAAGTGATGAAATGCCCGCTAGTGCCCACAGGAAGGCCGCCAACCCCCCTATATTCTTTGATAAAAATATAAAAACCGTCGGCAAGTATTTTGATACTCACCTTGAGATCTGGTTTATTTAGATCAACTTTCAAAAAGGGATAACGTTCTCCGATGGTATTTCCAATATTTTTGGCCAGTTCCATACTAGGGGTTGGATACTTTTTGTTAGTGCGTCTTACCCTGACCCCAAAAGACATACCCTCTTTTACTTGGTCTTCCACCATAGATAATGCTACTTCAGCTAATTTAGATTCATCAAAATCCACCCGAGTTGCAGGTTGAATGACACTGATTCCAGGAATTTTCCGTAATGATTCGATCACATTTGGATGAAGGTCCTCCTGGCATTCAATCATCATACGTTCATTTCGATAGAGGTAGTGAATCCCGTCATGGTATTTTTTGATTTTTCTTAGAACCTGTTTTTTTAATACTTTTATGTAATAAGGCTGATTCTTTCCCTTCAACCACAACTCATCGATACAAACGATTAGATTACGCATAATTCAGACCTTTCCATACTAACTGTAGAGACCTTCTAACTCTTTAATAGTGGAGGCAAGCTTGTTAATAAATTGTTGAATTTCAATTTGAGTACTCTGCTTAGAGAAGGACACTCGTATGATATTCTTGAAATATTTCTCGTCAATGTTCAGTGCCTGATACACAGCAAAATTATCTTTATTCCGAGATGAACAAGCAGATGAAGTGGAAACGAAAATCCTTTGCTCACTCAAATGACGGACTAGAATGTCTGCAGGTATTTTTGGGATGTAGAGGGTAGCTATATAGGGAGTTAGGACGGCCTCTAAATCAGAAAACAGAACTTTGGCATCAGGCAGATTATCTTCAACCAGCTGTTTTAATTGATCTTTTAACCCTTTCACCACTTTATAACCGGGCTCAATGGTTTTGGATTGAGCATTGATAGCAGCACCTAGGGACATGATCAAAGGGACAGGTACAGTTGAAGGTCGTAACCCAGACTCTTGACCTCCGCCAAACCACTGAGGTTCCAGGCTAAAACCGTTTTTTATAATTAAAGCGGCTATTCCCTTGGGACCTCCTATTTTATGAGCTGAAATGGTATAGGAATCCACATTGAGTTTTCTTAGAGATACTGGAATTTTTAAGAAAGCTTGCACTCCATCAACATGAAAATGAGATCTGTTGTGCCCCTTCTTTACTAATGATGAAATTTGGGAAAGAGGCTGTATGCTGCCATTGTGGTTATTAACTTGGGCTAAACCCACAAAAGCTGCTTCTTTAAAATCATCGGATTGATATTTCTTCAAATCCACAGCACCATTTTTGTCTAAATCTATTTTATAGACATTTAAAGAGTGATTTTTATCTTGAGTCCAAGGCATGACCATACTCGGATGATCAGCGGATGTAATAAATATATCCCCTTGAGCTTTCATTTTAAAATGATGAGCGATAAGATTGTTGGCTTCAGTGGCTGAGGAAGTAAAAATAACTTGATAGTCACCATCAGCACCCAGTGCTTCTAGTATTAACTGCCTGACCTGCTCAACTTTTTTTCTTAGAGCTGTGCCGAGTGAATGCCCCGAAGAAAAATTAGCAAAATCCTCACTACAAGATTGAGTGAGTGCATTGATGGCCTCATTCAGCATGGGAGTAGTAGCTGCATGATCCAGATAAATATCTGTCATAATATAACCTTAACCTTTGAAACGGATCACCAGATGCCCTTTTAAAAAAGAGGCCTGTTCATCTGTTAACAAAAAAGCAATTTTATGTGAATAACTCTGCCTTACGAGCTCCTTAGCCATTTGATTTAAAACAGAATGCTGATTGATAGAATGCTTCCCTTTTCCAGTAATTATTCTTACTAAAGTGTCACCAGACCGCAAAGATGTTTCTATAAAGGCTTTCAACCGAGTTTTTGCTTCCTCTTGATTCAATCCATGTAGATCAATCTCTCGATCGAATTTAAAACTATTAATTCCCTTCTTTTTTATAAGATTTAGAATTTGTTTTTTCATATTGGGGGAAGAAGAAGACTTTTGGGAAGAGTCTGTTTTGGTCAAATTATCTGGAATTTCACCATGATAAAAGGCATCCAAAAACATCTGTTCCTCATCGGCTCTTAAATGATCGTCATCCGGGTTGAAGGCCTCATCATGTAAATCTTCAATATTCTCAGAAAGAGGCTTGCCTTTCCTTCCTTTTTTTTTTATTAATTTCTTTTGCGCCACTTGTAGTAACTTATCCTCCTTTATGCGGGGAACATACAACAAAGTGTCAGAACCTTCAACCCCAGATCCTCAGAAGTTAGAGATCTGGTTGATACATGATATAGATCTATGGATACCTTATTTAACACCGAATTTTGCCAAAAATTAAGTGATATCTTACAGAAACGATTCACCGTTCACTTAAAAGACGAGGGTTTTTTAGTCAGTGGCAAGGTTGAAAACGACACCTTATTAACTCAGCTGATTCTGTCCAACAAAGATCGTTCTTTTTATTATGTAATGGAAGGTGCCTTTGATTTTAAACAAAATCCTCCCCTTACTCCTATGAAAGCAAGAGATATGGTGATGGATCTGTTGGATCAATATCTCATTGAGTATTTCGAAAGTGGCAGAGAGGTGAACCTCCATCTTGACTGGAAAGAATATACTGTAGAATCTTACACCATGTACTTAAAAGGCCAAGTTAAGAATATGTTGGCCGAAGAGATGGCGGATAAACTACTGAACGGATCCTCTTAAATAGGTGTATTCACGCAGAAACTTTTCCATCTGGGTCATTATCTGCTTAGATCTCTTTTGAGTAATTTCCCTTTTTTTAGCACAGGTTTTTACTTTCTTTTTGAAAGAGAGCATAAGATCATGACACCCATAATTCATATCAAAGAGAATCTTCTGCACCGTGGACCCTTCAATGGCTTGCTGGATATGAACTTTATTCTTGCCATCTAAAACCACATTGATTTCATGCAAGTTACCCATCAGATTATGCTTCATAGAGAGAGTTTCCTGATAAGCTCCTGATAGAAAAATTCCTATATAGTAATTCCCTTCAATATCATGCAAATCAATGGATTTTTTCTTATCTTTTAGATCAATAAAATTGTCAATGCGACCTTCCGAATCACAGGTAATATCCACAATTATGGCATGATAGGAGGATCGACTTTCATGTTTATGGATAGGAACAATGGGAAAAAGTTGTTTCAAAGCCCAATAATCAGGAAGTGCATTAAAAATGGAGAGATTGGCTAAAAACTTTTTTTGCTGATACTTAACTAAAATATCAGATATATCTTCTGAAATTCGATTCCCTTGAGCGAATTTCGCTGCCCTATTACAGATCCCTTCGAAAAAGGCCTCCCCTTCTGCTCGCTCTTCAAGGTTTAAATAACCAAGACTAAAAAGGCTGTAGAGATCCTCTTTAAACTGCATAGCATCATGCATGGACTCTTCACAGTTTTTAGGAGAGATATTGTGATAAATGTAATCTAGCTCATTAAGGGCCATATGACGGTATTTCTTGCCTTTTTTCATTTCGGGAAGCTGTTCGTTTTCCTGAATCTCTCGAATATCTGAAATAATCACAGAGTGATAAGCTGCTACATAACGACCACTTTCGGTAACCAAGATAGGATGCTTCACTCCGGCCTTATTACAGATCTCCCCAACCAAAAAGACCACATCACTTGCAAACTCATTTACGTTATAATTGGCGCTGATATAGTAGGAAGTTTTACTTCCATCATAGTCTACACCAATCCCCCCTCCGATATTTAAATATTTAATGGGAAGCTTTCTTTTAACCATTTGAACATACATATGAACAGCTTCGGTAATGGCAATTTTAATGGTACGTATCTCTGGTATTTGACTCCCAATGTGATAGTGGATCATCACTAACTTTTTGGATAATCTGTTTTTTCTTATCACATCAATCGCTTGCAGTAGTTCGATAGTGGTTAGACCAAACTTAGAACGCTCTCCTGCGGAATCGCTCCATAATCCAGCTCCTTTGGAACAAAGTTTAATCCTTATACCAATGTCGGGAGCTTTTTTTCTCTTTTTACTGAATTCCACAATGTGTTCCAGCTCATCGAGCCCTTCGATCACTAGGATGATTCTCTTTCCTAATTCTTTTGCTATGAAGGCGAGTTCAATATAGGCTTCATCTTTAAACCCGTTGCAGATTAGAAGACTTTTGGGATGAAGATTATGGGTCATAGAAGCAAAGAGCTCTGCTTTCGATCCTACTTCAATTCCATATTTAAATTTACGACTGTATTTTACAAAGGAGTCGATAAACTCTTTCCTTTGATTGACTTTATAGGGAAAGACTCCCATATGAGACCCTTGATAATCATTGTCCTTAATGGCACAATGAAAAGCTCCGACGATTCTTTTAATTTGGGTATTGATCGCTTGAGGAAAGCGAATTCGAAAGGGAGTGCTCACTCCGAGGGCTTTTGCTTTTTGAACAATGTCAAGGAGATCCACCGCATTCTTGCCATCCGCCTTTGGATAAAATTCTAAATGCCCTTTTTTATTAACATCCACATAACCTTGTCCCCAATTTTCAATTTCATATTTTGCTTTGGATTCCTTGATTCGTTGCTGTTTCAATTTCTTCTTCCTCAAGCCAAAATTAGTCACAAAAAACAGATTTGCTTACCTTAGCATATGAGATTGTGCTCTCCTAGAATAAAGCGTTTGCTTTAGAGTAGCTATGTGATATAGGTGACCGCATCATGCGTATCATTACCGGCAGCCTAAAAGGTAAACAGCTTCATTGTCCAAAAGGACTTAATATTCGCCCCACCCTAGATAGAGTAAAGGAATCTCTTTTTAATATCATTGGAACCAAAGTCCATGAAGCCACCTGCCTCGATCTATTTAGCGGAACAGGAAATTTAGGAATTGAATCCTTATCCCGAGGGGCCAGTCACTGTTCCTTTGTGGATAAACATCCCAAGTCTATTCAAACTATCAAAAATAATATACAGAGTTGTAGATTAGAACAGCAAAGTAAGGTTTTTAGCACTTCAGCCCTTAAATTCTTATCAAAGGAATCAGCCCAAAAGTATGATCTTATATTTGCCGATCCCCCCTACGACTTTCCACAAATGGAACTCCTGTTGGAAAAAATAGGGGAAAACTCCTTTCTAGACCAGGAAGGATGGTTTCTCCTTGAGCACGATAAAAAGGTGGTCTTTAGAGAAGAGTACGGTGTTTTAAAACTCAAAGACCAAAGAAGTTATAGTCGAACCACCACCTCCATTTGGAGCTTAAAAAAGGATTAATATGACAAAAGAACCCCGTATCGCAATCTATCCAGGCTCATTTGATCCCGTAACTAATGGCCATCTTGACATAATTAACAGAGGACTTTCCCAATTTGACAAAGTGGTTGTTGGTGTTGCTAAAGACACGGGGAAAAACCACTTGTTTAATCTTGAAGAACGATTTAACATGTTGGAAGAACTCTTGAAAGACACTCCCAATGTTGAGGTTGCAGCCTTTAGCGGTCTGACCGTTGCCTTTGCTCAGAAGCATAATGCCTCAGCAATTATAAGAGGCTTGCGAACAGTAACTGATTTTGAATATGAGTTTCAAATGGCCATGATGAACAAACGGCTCGACAATGATATAGAGACCTTCTTTCTCATGTCTGGTGAAGCTGTTTTCTTTATCCACTCTCAAACCATTAAAGATGTCATCTCACTTGGTGGAGAAACTAAGGGTTTTCTGCCTTCATTTATTGAGAAAAAAGTAAGAGAAAGACTCGCTCCCAAAGGTTAGGTTTAAAATGGATTTTTCAGACAAAATAAAGCAAGTAAAGCTGTCCGAAACCTCACTTATGTCTCGTAAAGCAAGAGAACTTAAAGCGGAAGAAAAGGATGTGCTCGATCTCTCCATCGGAGAATCATCCACTCCCACTCATAAACTCATAATTGACGAAGCAAAAAAAGTTCTCGACCAAGGAAAAACTAGGTACACAGACGTTTCGGGTATTAATTTACTAAAAGAAGCCTATTGCAATCGTTTGAAAGAAGACTATGAACTAGTTTACAAACCGGAACAAATTGTCATTACCAATGGAGCCAAGCAAGGTCTTTATAATGTAATTATATCTATTATTAATCCAGGCGATGAAGTGATCTGCATTGCTCCTCACTGGCCTACTTTTTTAGAGCAGGTTTCAATTGTAGGAGGAAAACCTGTCACTGTGACCACTGAATTTGAAAATAAATTTCAATTAACCAAAGAGCAATTACAAACAGCAGTGACCCCAAAGACCAAAGCTATTATTATTAATAATCCCTGCAATCCAACGGGTATGATTTTTGAAAAAGAGAGCCTCACAGCTATTGGTGAAATCGCTGAGGAGCACGACTTATGGATAATTTCCGATGAAGCCTATGGAAAATTAATTTTTAACGATGCTCCATTTACCTCTATGCCCTCCTTATCTCCCGAAGTTCAGGCTCGCACCGTTCTTATTAGCAGTGTGTCTAAGTCCTATAATATGACAGGTTGGAGAATAGGATTTGTAGCTCTTCCAAGTATGGAATTTGCCCGGCATGTAGCCAGGCTCAATAGTCAGATCATCACTCATCCTTCTTCTATTTCTCAATACTCTTCAATTCGAGCTTTAGAAAACCAAGATGATTTTCTTAGTACCCTCATTAGAGATTTAGAAAAAAAGAAAAACTTCTTAGTGTCTGAATTAAACAAAATTGAAGGGATGGAACTCCTTGATCCCACAGGCACCTTATTTGTTTTTCCTAAGGTAACTAGCTTTTTAAATAAAGAGTTCAACGACCTTCAATTCTGCCTCAAACTCTTGGAAGATCATCATGTGGCCATCACTCCTGGAAGCGTATTCAGCGCCCCTGGACATGTAAGAATTACTTTTGCCTCTAGTTTTGAAGATCTACGAGAATTCATCGATCGTTTTAATAATTACCTATCTTCCCTTCCAACTATTTGACACCCCCCTGATTTTACACTATTATTATAATATGTGGTAAAAAGTGGTAAATTGTGGTAATCGCCCCCTCAACAAAAGCTTTTTTAGGAGGTTTCGGGTCGGGTGGATTGCTGTATCATCAACTTCAAAACAAGAAATGAATTTTTGAAATTGGGGTAGAAAGTTAGCACTATGTTTCGTGGACAATATGATCACAATATGGATAGTAAAGGAAGGGTTAGCCTTCCGGTTAAGTTCAAAGAACATCTCCAAAAGCAGTTTGGATCAACTGAATTTATAATCACTACCCATTTAGATAAATGCTTAATAGGATATCCTCAAAAAGAGTGGGAAAAAATGGAAAAAAGCATCTTGGCTCTTCCTACTTTTGACAAAGGAGCCTTGGCCATTCGCCGTTTATTTCTAGGACCAGCAACCGAATGTTCCTTGGATAAAAACGGGCGGTTTCTGATTCAACCCAGTTTAAAAGAACATGCTGAACTATCCCACCCCACTCATAAAGAAATTGTATTTGTAGGTATGACCAATAAATTTGAAGTTTGGTCCAAACCTCTCTGGCAAAAAACCTTAGAGAAGCTCAAAAAGGAAGAGACCCTAAAACAGGTCAATGAGTTAATCAGTGAGCTTCAAATTTGATATGAACACGGAACAATATCAACATATCCCTGTTTTAATGAAAGAAACCATGGAGTTTTTGAATATCCATGATGAGGGCACCTATATTGACTGCACCCTGGGAAACGGTGGGCATAGTGGCGAAATCTTAAAGAGATTAGGCGAAGCAGGTCATCTCTATGCTTTGGATCAGGATCAGGAAGCCATCGCAAGGTGCAAGCAACATTTTCATAATAACAACAACATAACCTTTATAAATGATAACTTCGAAAACTTAGCTCATGCCACACCCAATAGCATTCAAGGACAAGTGGATGGGATCTTAGCTGATATTGGGATCTCCTCTTTTCAACTGGATGATGAAAAAAGAGGCTTTAGTTTTCAAACTGATGGTCCTCTCGATATGAGGATGAATCAAAATCAAGATCTCAGTGCCGAATCTGTCGTCAACGAATATGAATTAGAGGATCTAATTCACATTATCAGAACCTTTGGCGAGGAGAAATGGGCCAAGAAAATTGCTAAGAATATTGTTAGAGAACGAGAAATAAATGCCATAGACACCACTTCTAAACTGGCTCAGATATGTGAGAAATCAATCCCTCGCAAATTCTGGGGGAAAATACATCCCGCAACTCGAACATTTATGGCTATTCGGATAGAAGTTAACAACGAAATGGAAGTATTAAAACAGCTCATTAGGCAAGCTGTTTCACTTTTAAAACCTATGGGCCGACTCTGTATTATTTCATTCCACTCCTTGGAAGATCGAATTGTCAAACACACCTACAAAGATCTCGCCAGCTCATGCAAATGCCCCCCCGAAATGCCCCTTTGCAACTGTGGAAAAGTTTCAGAGGGTCGGATTCTCACTAACAAACCGGTTTGTCCAGGTACAGAGGAAATTCAACAAAATGCTCGATCTCGTAGTTCTAAATTACGAGTCTTTGAAAAAAGAGGTAACCAATGAAAACAAAAATTAAAAGATCCCATTCCCTTATTAATAGACTCTGCATTTCTAGCCCATTTTTAGCCTTTTTGGTGGTGATTAATTTTGCCGTGGCCTTCTTTTGTGTATGGCAAAAGGTCAAAGTAATTCGTCTAGGTTATGATATCTCAGCAGAGAAAAAAGTAGAAAATAGGCTCCAAAACAAAAATCGAAGTTTGCGTCTTAAATTGGCTGAAAGACTAAAAAATAAGAATTTAGAAGTTATTGGTAAAAAAGAATTTAGCCTGATTGAACCCAAAGGGGATCAGATTGTTTTTTTATTGGAAGAAAAGTCTTCATGACTTTAAAAAGAAAGTTTTTTTAAAACTTTCACTAAATAGCTTTGAAGGGCGATCTTGGCTCGTAACCCTTTTCTTCACAGCTCTTTTTTTAGTTGTATGGTTAAGAGCCTTCTATCTTCATATGGTACCAGATCCACGTGTCCTCTCGCTTATCAACACCCAATATAAGAAGAGAGTGGCTATCCGGGCCAAGAGGGGGTTTATCTATGATCGCAATAAAGAAGAACTCGCTATCAGTCGAAGCGTCAATTCCATCTTTGCGGTCCCCCGCAAAATTGAAGCTAAAAATGTACCCAAAGTGGTTAAAGCCCTGAGCAAGACCCTTAAAGTCTCTCCCCGAAGTTTAAGAAAAAAACTCTCCTCTAGAAAAAACTTCATCTGGATCAAAAGACAGGTGAGTGATGATATGGCTTACCGAGTGCAACAGTATAATCTTCCTCACGTGCATATGGTGAAAGAGAGCAAGCGATTCTATCCGAATTCCTCTTTAGCTGGGCAGATCATCGGATTTACAGACATAGACTCCAAGGGTTTAGAAGGATTGGAGGTAAAATATGACAAATACTTACAAGGTGAAAAGGTCTCTTTAACTATTGATCGAGATGCTCATGGACGAAGGCTTCTTTTAGGAAATGACACGGGAGATCTTCTTAATAAACAAGGAGCCTCGCTGATACTAACTATTGATAAAAACATCCAGTATTTTACCGAAAAAACACTCATAGCCAGAGTCAAAGAGACAGGCGCTAAGTCAGGTTGCGCGATGGTTATGGACCCTTTTGATGGTCGTATTCTTGCCATGGCAAATGTCCCCACGTTTGACCCTAACCATCGGACTGCCAAAACTCTCAAGTTTAAAAAGAACCGCTGCATAACTGACACCTTTGAACCCGGCTCAACCTTTAAACCTTTTATCGTGGCTGCAGCTTTAGAGAAAAAAGCGCTCTCTCTTAAAGAGAAGATCAACTGTGAAAACGGAGTGTACAAAATAGGAAAACGGAGAATCCGGGATGATCACCCCTATGATTATCTGACTCCTTTAGAGGTGATTCGGTCTTCCAGTAACATTGGAACTTATAAAATTGCTCGACGGATTGGCAAGGTGAGAACCTATGACTATATAAGAAAATTTGGTTTTTCCAAAAGAACTCGTATTGATCTAAACGGAGAAGCCCTGGGTATATTACACACCCCAAATACCTGGAAAGAAATCCGCTTTTCCAATATTGCCTTTGGTCAGGGGCTATCGGTCACCCCTCTTCAGATGATCACAGCCTATAGTGTCTTTGCTAACGGGGGATTTGTTATACGACCCCATCTGGTTGACAAAATCATAAGCAATGCCGGTGATATTATTTACTCTTATAAACACCCTCTTCCCAACAAAGCGATTTCGGCAACCACCTCGAAGAACCTTGCAAACATGTTAGAAGCGGTTGTTTATCATCCCAAAGGCACAGGTAAAAGAGCGCGCATAGAGGGCTATAAGGTTGCAGGAAAAACAGGAACCTCAGAAAAATATGATCCCGCTATCAAAGGATATTCTCCCAACAAAAGAATCGCCTCTTTTATAGGATTTGCTCCAACTGATAACCCTCGGGTTATTGTTTATGTGGTTATTGATGAACCAGATAAAAAGTACAAATATGGAGGCGTTGCTGCGGCTCCAGCTTTTGCTGAAATAACCAAAAACACTCTAAATTATTTGGGAGTTATGCCCAAATCTACCAAGGGTGAAACCATTGCAGAGTTTAACTTAGGCTCCCCTTTGAAATCGGCCTCTTCTGAATTAAAAAAGTCCATCCCGTTGCCAATCGTTGCTGAGACAACAGAACCTTTGATTGAAGTGAAAGAGAATAGCATTGTATTACTTAACGTAAAAGGCTATACCGTTCGTAGAGTCTTGAAAGAGCTATCTGGCCTTCCTGTTCAGGTTAAACTTAAAGGGCATGGTATCATTCAAGATCAACACCCTGCTGCTGGATCTACCATAAAGCCAGGGACCACTTTAACTCTCATTGGAAATAAATTAGTAACAGAATGATAGCAACATCCCTTTACAATTTGCTTAAAGTTTTAGAAGATGAGCTCCTTACTCCCAATGATGCCGAAAAAGATATCCTCTCTCTCCAGGTCATTCAAGATTCAAGGCAGGCCAATGAACGATCTGTTTTTGTTGCCATTGATGGCCCTTCAATAAACGGACACAAATTTATCCCTGAAGTCATTAAAAAAGGTGCCCCAGTTATTATTGGAGAGGATCCAGAACTAGAAACTTCTTCAAATTCACCTGTCTATATGAGGGTAAAAAACTCAAAAGTGGCCTTTGCAAAACTTTGCCTTGCATACTACTCCAAATCTCTTCAATCTCTTACACTCTGGGGAATCACGGGTACCAACGGTAAAACCACCACTGCTGAACTCGTTTATCAGATATGTAAAAATCTCCAAATCCCATGTGGAAAAATCGGGACATTGGGAGCTTTTTACCACGAGAAATTCATTCCCCTCAATAATACCACCCCTGATATACATACCCTTTGTGAGCTTCTCCATGAAATGGCTCAAAATAACGTAAAGCATGTCATCATGGAAGTTTCTAGTCATGCTTTAGCTCAGCTAAGAGTCTATGGTCTCCCTTTTAAAGCAAGCCTCTTTACTAATCTCACTCACGAGCATTTAGATTACCACCAGGATATGGAGACCTATTTTAACGAAAAAAAGAAACTGTTTCGCAAGGACATTTTTCCAGGGTCTTATTCTCTTATCAATGTAGATGATCCTTTTGGAAAAAGATTATCCGGGAGCTTAGATATTAATTCCCCTGTTATTCCCCTGTCTATCGATTCAGATCTTTCAAAAAATAACGAGTACTTTTGTCAGGTAGAACAAGATAATTCTAATTTGGAGGGAGTCTCTTTTCTTTTGCGATACAAACTCCCCAATGATCAAGCAGGAAAGCTTGAGGTGACCTCACCCCTTTTTGGAAAACATAATATATATAACCTATCTACGGCCTGTGCTCTTCTCTTATTACAGTCCATCGATAAGGCGAAGCTATCATCCTCTCTTGAAGGGATTGACAGTGTTCCCGGTCGATTAGAAAAGGTATCTACTACAAAAGATGACATTACTGTATTTGTGGATTATGCACATACCAGTCATGCCTTAAGAAATGTTTTGACGGCTTTAAAACACCATTGCACCAATATCACCTGTTTATTTGGTTGCGGAGGAGATCGAGACCAAGTCAAACGACCTCTAATGGCGAAAGAAGCCGCTCATTTTTCCAATAAAGTAATTGTTACATCAGATAACCCTCGAGGGGAAGACCCTAAGAAAATCATTGATGAAATTATTATTGGATTCCCAGACGAAGAAGAGGTAAATTACCTAGTGGAGCAAGACCGACTGCAGGCAATTAACCTAGCAATTTCTGCCGCTGTTCCACATGAAACTATCTTAATTGCAGGTAAAGGGCATGAAGATTATCAAATTGTTAAAGGGAAAACTCTCCCATTTGATGATCGGATTGAAGCAAAAAAGGCATTGATCAATAGACAGAAACAGGTAAAAAAAACATGAAAGTACAACTATCAGAATTTCTAAAAATAATAGAGCCCTATGTAACTGCCAAGCACCATCAAGATCAATTGAAAGACTTTTCAATTATTTCGAGCGTTTCTACCGATACCAGAACCATCCAACAAGGAGAAATCTTCTTCGCCCTACCAGGACCTAATTTCGATCCTTTAGATTTCTCTGACCAATTAATAAGCAAAAAGTGCCCCTTAGTTATTTGTCAAAGTGACAATATCCAAAAGCTGCTCGACGCTCAGATATCTGTTGTTGTAGTAAAAGATATCTTACATTGTATCGGGCTCCTCTCTCAATTATGGGCTCGAAGTTGCTCTGCTACTCGTGTAGCCATTACCGGTAGCGCTGGAAAAACTTCGACCAAAGAACTCTTAGCCCATATCTGCTCGGGTCATGTTAAAACCCATAAGACGGAAAAAAACTTCAATAACCTAGTAGGTCTTCCAAAAACCCTGCTTCAGCTCTCAGAAGATGATGAAGTCTCCATTTTAGAATTAGGAACCAATCAGTTTGGCGAGATTACAAAACTCACCCGGATATGTGATCCTGACATTGGCTGCATATTAAACATTGGAGCAGCACATTTAGAAGGATTTCAAGAAATCGAAGGAGTTGCTCAGGAAAAAAGCTCTCTATTTTATAATATGAGAAAAGATGGATACCTTATAGTCAACATGGACGACCCTTACATAACTGATATCGCATGCGACTTAAATAACGATAGAACTACCTACAGTTTAGCTAAGCCCTTTGCCGACTTATTTATAAAAAGTATCACACGAAGTCCTTTGGAGTCTGAGGCTCTCTATTGGAATATCACCCTCTCCTATCAAAAAAAGCAACTCACTTTTAAGGTAAAGAGATCCGATGAAGCCTTTCTTTATGCTCTTTTAGTTTCCTTTGCTATTGGTTTTAAACTTGGCATCCCATTTCAAACCATGGTGGAAAGAGTTGAATCCTATAAATCAGTCGAAGGAAGGTACTGTTGTCATTGGCCAACTCCCAAAATCTGTATTGTGGATGACGCCTATAACGCTAACCCCGTTTCAATGGTCTCATCAATTAACTCCTTTATGACCTCTTTCGAAGATTATCATACTATTTTGGTCTTAGGCGACATGCTTGAGCTGGGTTCCGAAAGTAAAGATTACCACATTCAAATTGGAAACCTTGTGAGTAAAGTCAAGCCCAATAACCTTCTAACAGTCGGTCCTCTCAGTGAAGAAATGCACCGAGCTGCGGTGAATGATCAAGGTAATAAAACCAGCTATGTCCATTTTCCCGAGTTGACTATTGACCTAATTTTAGATCAAATAACGGATTGGATAGAAGAACTATCAGACGAAAGTAAAAATCGTATTGCCATTCTCGTTAAAGCATCAAATGGAATGGGAGTATTTAAAGTGGTGAGTCATTTAAAAAGACTCCTACGACAGGAAGATATATGATCTATTTATGGCTCTTTCCGCTGCATGAGAATTTCTCCATTTTTAATGTTATCCAATATATCACTTTTCGAACAGGACTGGCCTTCCTAACAGCTATGCTGATTTCTTTTTTACTCACTCCTCGGTTTATCAATTGGATAACCAAAAAAAAATTAGGACAGGTGGTGCGCGATGATGGGCCTTCCACTCACATAGTAAAAGCTGGAACCCCCACCTT
>CAYFLR010000020.1:0-13352 GCA_964343805.1 uncultured bacterium
ATAGTATTCTTGTCTTATTAATAGTGCATTATTAGTATTTAATTGCATTTAATCAATCATAATGCCATAATTGATTTATTGTTAAGTCATTTATCCCTATAATGAGTTATTAATGAGACATTTATATAAATTATGAAAAAGACTATTAAAATATCAATCAAAGCAGAAAAGACCTTGATTCAACTGGCAGAGAATTTAAAGCTGGCACGTAAGAGAAGGAAAATGTCCCAAGCCTTATTAGCATCTAAAATTCAAGTTTCTAGATCTTCACTTGCAAGATTGGAGTCTGGAGATCCCGGAGTGAGCTTGGGGCTCTATCTAGAATATTTAAATCAGTTGGATTTATTAGAGGGTTTAGAGATTGCCACAAATATAAATACCGATGTAACCGCACTAGAGTCTGAAATAAAGAGCCTTCGTTCAAAGGGTATAACCAAGGCAAAAATCCCCAAAGATTTTGATTTAGATTTTTAACTTTGCTGAGGCTTAAGTGATCCTTGAAGAGTTGTATGTATATATTTTCCTAAAAGAACAAGGTTGGATTCCTTGTGGATTTGTCACCCATAAAGACCTGGGAAGACACTCAAGTAGTGCTTTTGTCTATTCTAATAAATATTTACAATCAGCAAATCCCATTTGTCTCGATGTCCATCAGCTCCCTCTATCAAAGGGGCAAAAGCAAACAGCTGATGGGCATATCATATTTAATGGATTAAGAGATGCCTCGCCTGATGCGTGGGGGCGGTATGTTATGGGAAAAAAATTTCCCCATATTGCGCTGGGAGAACTTCACTATCTTGCCGCAACCAACCCTGACAGAGTGGGAGCTCTTGCTTTTGGGCCTGACAGCACAGGTGGACCGAAAAAATGGACACCTTCAGGGTGGGTCGACTATGAAATGAAGTACCTTGATCTACAAACCAATGCCCAAGGAATTGATGACCTCATCAAAGGTGAGAGAGATACGGAAGCCTATGAGAATGTGGTGAGGCACGCTACCGGCTCTGGAGGTGCACGACCCAAGGCCAATGTTATCTGGGGAAATAAGCTTCATTTAGCCAAATTTTCTATTTCTACAGATCCATACAATATACCTGCGCTCGAATACGCCACCATGACTTTAGCGAAAGAATGTGGTTTAGAGATACCGAACATTCACTTATCAAGAGCCCTTGATCGAGACGTATTCCTTATTGAAAGGTTTGATAGAGATAAACATCTAAATCCCAGTCATTTTATATCAGGACTCACTTTAACTAATATTGCAGAAAATGAATACCAGCGATTCAGTTACCGAGAGCTCTGTGAAAGCATTGTACGATACTCTAGCGACTTTAAAAGAGATCTCCTGAAATTGTATAAAAGGGTTGCCTTTAACATCATGGTCAATAATAATGATGATCACCTTAGAAATTATGGCTTTTTACCAGAAGATAATTCATGGAGACTTTCTCCTCACTACGATGTTGTCCCTGCTAAAAACACCACCCAAGGAGGTTTTGCTCTATCACTTAAATTAGAGGGAGGGAGTGAGGCAAGTAGAGAAAATCTGATCATGTCTCGGGAATTATTTAGACTCTCCAAGCAGGATGCCTGTGACATTTTTGATGAGATGCAGAAAATTGTATCCGATAACTGGCAACAGGTATTTAGTAACTCTGGTTTAAGTGAAGAGACGATCTCGTTATTTAGTTTTAGTTTTATAGAAAAAGGATAAGAAATGAAGTCCCCTAAATTATGTTTTTTTAAGATTGTGGTTGTGCTTTTTTTATTACAAGGAGTTTGGGGCTCATTAGCGGCTTGGCCTCCCACCTATGGGCCTGAATTTGCACTCACCAATACAACCATTGCAAAAAATAAGAAAAAAGAGAAATACCTAAAAAAGTTACGTCAGTCTCTAAATGATCAACTCAAAACGATGGAAGGAGAACCTCCATTTAAAATAAAAAAAGATAACTGGGGGGCTGATTTTTCAATAAAGTTCAAAGATGGTTTTGTAATTAGTTATACAACAGACCCAGGTGTTATAGAAATAATTACCAGCCCTAACACACGGCAAGAGTTTAAGGACGTTCATGCAGCAAGAGTGCAACAATATGTCTTTGACTTGGGGGCAAGCCATGGTCTTGTTCCTTGGGATTTTCTGGGAGGAGGACATATTCATCTTGGTAGAGATTCAACCTTTGGTAAAGATGGCTTTCTTCTTCGCCAGTTTGTGGCAGACTTCCGCAATCATCCAGCTTTAGCCATGGGTGCTTTAAACCATGACACGAACAATAGCATTGCCTTTGCAGAACTAGAAGAAGAGGTTAGACTCAAATTTGCAAAAAAAATCAGCAAGCTCGATGGAAAACCAAGAGAAAATCTTACGCCTTTAAAGTTTGCCGAAATTATGATGGACATAAGCTATAGTCGTTATAGGGCTCTCAATTTCAACAATATGGAAAATGAAGCTAAAACGGCCACCCTTGAGGTAAGATGTATTAGACCTCAAAAAAGTGCGGCTGCTTACCTTAAATTAATTACCTTATTTGAAAAAAGAATAGAGTATTTAAAAACCATCAAGGAACCGATTCCCTTTACTAACCCACCACCCGTTACAAATCCTCACGAAGCAATGCAACAGTTCTATGAATATGTTGTCTCTTCAGGTTTAAAGTGGGAAGACTATAAAGAATTTGTTATGCCCAGCTGGCATCAAAATGGTTTGGTGGAGAGCTTTGTTCCTAAAAAAGATTTTGTCCGCCTGCATGAAAGAATCACCACCGCCTGTGGGAAGTTATCCATTAAAGCGGCAAATTAATAGGTAAATAAAAACTCTCCAGTAAAAATACTCCTATTTTAATATTTCTACCGGTAAAAATATCATTGAGGTAATAAAAATACCGGTAGAAATATCACTTTACTTTGTTTATAATGTTGATATGAATGGAAAAAAACTTGTAAGATCATTTTTTAATGAACTTGAAGAGTGGAATAGCTCAAATATTCGTTCTCCTCTCCTGCTGATGGGGGCAAGACAGGTGGGAAAAACTACCATCCTTAAGGATTTTGCTCATCAAATTGCCTCTCGAGTCATAGAAGTTAATTTTTGGCGAGATCGTAAGAATATCCTCAAAAATATTTTTAACTCTTCTGGAGATGCTTTTGAGATCTTGGAAGAGCTGAAAGATCTCAACTCACTAGAAAGCATAGACCTTGATAAGGATGTGCTTTTGATAGATGAGGTGCAAGAATGTCCGGCAGCCTATTCTTCTTTGAAATCGTTTAAAGAACAGATCCCTCAATTGAGAGTGCTGGTTACCGGAAGTTATTTGCAGCTTTTTTTAAAAAACAGAGATTTGCAAAGCCTGCCGGTGGGCTGTGTAGATGAATTTCAATTGAGACCCTTATCTTTTGTTGAGTTTTTGCAAAATGCAGACCCTGGCTTATATACTAAGTATAATTCACTTCGAACAGATCAATTTAAGTGTACAGAGGCTTTACATCAAAAACTTATGAATAAGCTTTTTGAGTACTTTTTTACCGGAGGGCTACCTGAAATTGTCTTTCTCTACTTGAGTGAAAAACCCAGCAGCGCATTGAGAAAAAAAGTCAGAAAGAAGCAGAAAGATCTGCTCAAACAATACACCTTGGATTTTCAAAAATATGGAAAATCGGCTCATATACAAAAAATTGATAAACTATTCCAATCCATTCCCTTCCAATTAGAACAAGAAAAAGAGGAGACTGTGCAGAGGTTTTTTTACAAAGACCTGGGGAAAAATGCCAACTACTCCAAGTTTCATTGGTCATTTGATTATCTGGAGCAAGCTGGATTAATCATCCGCTCCTATTTTGTAAGTAAAAAGGAATTCCCACTCAGGGTTCATGAGAAGATGGAACTAAGAAATATTTTTAAATGCTTCTTTTTTGATGTGGGGCTTTTAAATGCCTTTCTAAATACTCCCGTCGATTTTGCATTCCATAAATTAGGATCCTATAAAGGGTATCTAGCAGAAAATTTTGTAGCACAGGAATTGAGCTTAATCCCAAATCAGCATTTAATATCCTATAAGAAAAATAGTAAAAGTGATGCGGCAGAAGTTGAATTCATTTTATCTACCGAAGATGGCGAATTGATTCCTATCGAAGTTAAATCCTCTTTAAAAGCCTTGAAAGCAAAAAGTCTGATTCATTTTGTCAAAGAGTTCTCCCCCTTGAAATCCTACAAACTCGTCCCGGTAAAGGATCATCAAGAAGAGGGAATCATTTCTCTTCCCCTTTATATGATTAGTAGAATCCATCCTTAATTAGATTCCGTCCGGAAACGGATACTTAGAGTTGGCTATCGAAAACGTGCATCCACAAGGCGACAAAATAATTTAAATTTAAGAATCTCTCCTTTACAACCGAAGATGGGCTAACGTGGTCTCTTATTTTTTTGGGAGGATTGACCTATCTTTAAGAGGGTTAAAAAGTTTTTATTCTTACTTCTTTTATGGGGATTAACCACCGGTTGTCCGCCAGCAGAGGAAGAGAGCGAGCTGACGGATTCTTTTATGGGTGAGGTTCCGCCCACCATTATAAAAGGAAGCATTTCCCTGATCCAATCTTTTGCTCCGAATACGAATGGAGAGATTTCAAGCCTTTATGTCAAAGAGGCCAAGGTGAGTCTACTCGGACATCAGCTCATGTCCACCGAGAGTGAAGAAGGAGGGGAGTTTAGCTTGGCTCTTAGCGATGGCTTTCTGAAAGAGAAGTATTCCTTATCTCCGAAAGACAAAGAAATTCCCTTAAAACTGTTAGCACAGTATTGGATTGATGAGTTAGAGTTCGGTATTTTAAGCCATCAGATCCTCGCTAAACGGGGAAAAACCATTGATATCGGCGATCTATCTATGATTGCTACCGGAGGATTAAAGGGGCAAGTGCTGCTTTCTGACGGGGGAGAAGTTGGTCATATAGATGTGTACGTTAAGGGTACCAGTGTTATTACCCAGTGTGATTCCCATGGAAATTTTACCATTCCCTCGCTGGTAGAGGGCGTTTGGGAAATGGGTTTTCGTGCGCCCAATTATGGTGAGGTGATTTTGAAGGGAGTAAAGACCGAATCAGGGGTTTTACAAAAGCTGGATCCCGTGACGCTTTTTCCCAAAGAGCGGGTGGATGGCTTTATCATTGTTAAAGGAAATAAAGCTTGGCTTTCCGAAAAAACGGTGAATGTTCGCATTCAGTATTCCAAGGCGGTGAAGTTAATAAGGTGGAGTGCCAAAGGAACCTTTGAGGGGATAGAGTGGCAGCCCACAGATCTTATTAGTAAACATCAAGGTGTTATTAATTTTGCTACTACCTTTACTGAGGATGGTGAAAAAGAGATTGTGGTTCAGTTTTCTGATGGTTTTTATACCGAAGTGCAGAAGGTGGTTTCTTTTATTATAGACACCTCTCCACCGAAAATGGCCACTCATCTCGAGTGGAGTGGGAGCCATAAAAATCACATTGTTGCCAAATGGAAAAGATCGTCCTCAATTGATCTTTTGAATCAGAAAATACAGTTTTTTAAAGGAGAGGAATGTGAAACTCCCCTTAATTTAATTGATTTACAATCGGCAGAGGTGGAATCAAAGTCCCTCGATCTGGTGCAATCGGGGGTCTATACCTATCAAGTTTTGAGTGTGGATCATGATGGATTGGAGACTCTCTCTCTTTGTTCCGATCCTATTTCTTCTTCTTATGATTGGCGAGTGACTCCCTTAGTGAGCGGAAAGAAAGAGAATCATTTGGAGGTATCAACCCTTATAGATCATGAAAAAAACATAATGACTCTTGTCCCAGAGCAAGAAGGGCACATTCATTTTTATAAGTGGGATGGAGTAAAATGGCAGGCCGATGAAACACTCTCCCTGCCCACCTCATCCCTTTCCGAAATAGATAGTCATATGGCAGCGGGGCAAATTTTCGTGGCAACTCTAGACGAGAGCCAAAAGGCATCTGTCTATGCCCGTGGGGGTGAAGGCTTTGAACTCTTAGGTGATAACAACTTTACTGAAGGTCCTGTTATGGGAATCGAGGTAGCTGTTGCGGGAGAAACGCCACTGCTTGTCTATCAAGATGCCACTCAAAATAAGCAATTGGTGAGCAAAGTTTGGCGAAATCAAGCTTGGGAAAATGAAGATAGCCTGGGTGTTATCAATAGTAATAACTATCAACTTTTTAAGGGACTCAATCAGGAGAGCTGGTTGGTCTATTTAGATGCTAACAATACTGAGGAATTGAAATCCCTGCAATATTCTGGGAGCGAGTGGGCGGCGAGTCACAGCTTTGCGAGCCCTTTATTGGAAGTAAAGGGTTTTGATCTTCTTAAAAGTTCAAAAGGAATTTATCTCCTGGCTTTGAAAGAGGAGAATGAGAAATCAAAAGCAGAAATATATAGCCTGGGAGAAAGTAGCTGGGATACTCAGGTGGTGGGATTATTATCTTCACCCTTTGGCCGCTCTCCCTCGGTCTATCTCAATGAGGATGTATTCTACCTCGCCTATATTGCGGGAAATACCGAGCAGTCCTTAGTGGTGTTCAAATGGCAAGATAGCAGTTGGCAACCCTTAGAGGATTTGCCCTCCTTAAACTCTCTTTCTTTGGCTCGCATATATGGGAAGGGATCAGAACTTTCCATCTTCACTTGGGGAAAAAATGAACAATTAGAAGAGAGCGGAAATCTCATTGAATATGCTAAATTTATGACCAGCCTTCCTAAAAGTCCTTAGATCTTCATTGGTTTGCTTTTTAAATCTAAAGATATTTAACCTCAAGGCGACAAGTAGGACAGTGGCTCTCTATAGAGAGTGCGTCCTATTTTACAAAGTAGTGGGTTTATGGAATATCAAGAGTGTCAGATTTTCACAGATATTAAATCTTTGGTTAAACCAAATAATATCCAAATTTCCTTTTCTAAATTGGTCACCGATGGGGGATTTATTGATTTTTTGAAATTTCAAAAAGATGTGACGGTGTTGATTCCCCGCGATAAAAGGGTATTTAAAGCAAAAATCAGTCATGATGTGCAGATGAATATCTTCTCTATTTATCCCAAAGAGCCCATTGAATTAGATCCAGGTGATCATCTCTTAATCTTATTTCCACGCAATCGTAAAAAATTTATTACTCAATGTAAGATAAATAAAGCAGTGGGAAGAGAGTATGTATTAAGCACTTTGGACCCTCGATGTTATGATCGAATTGATACCAATTTTAAAGCCACCACCTTTATTTTGGCAGGCGATATTTTAAACCATATTATTGAAAAAGATCTACAGTTGTGGCAGCAGCTTCTCATGGTCGGGCATAAACCACCGCTCAAAGGGGGATTGGCCACCGATTTTATCAAAGCCACTGGTGGTTCTCCCATGGATTTTCTAGGCAAATTGATGGAAAAACAAGATAAAGGAGTGGAAGGGACCATTCAAGATATCTCTATGGGAGGGATGGCTGTTGTCTTTTCAATTGATCAATTAAATCGTTTGAGAAATCAAAAGTTGCTGTACATCTACTCCGAACTCAACGAATGCGGTAACGAATTAACCTTAGGGAAATTTTTGCTTATTAGGCGCCTTTCAGTGAAAGAGGCAGAGATGAAAGTGGTTTGTCATGGTCTCTTTTTAGATATTATACATGCCGATTCTTTTCAATACATCTATGATATGGTAGTGAGTAGCAATGCGGACCGTTCTAATTCGGTGTTAGCTAACTTTGAAAAAGAGAAGAAAGCGGGTTAGTTTAATAGGACATCAGCTGCATTATTAAGTTTCTGGAAATCATCCTCACACCCTCCTTTATCCGGGTGCTTTTCTAACGCTAATTCATGATACCTTTTTTTGATAGTCGCTTTATCTACCGGGTCTTCAAGTCCTAAGGCTTTGAGAGCTTCACCTCTACGATCATATTTCATATAGCGAGTCCAAAAATCAGAGAGCATTTTTTCTACATCTTCACGTTTGGTGTCTTCTAGGTTGGCCAGGTCTAAATAGTAATTTTTTAATCCATCGGGAGTGGTGGGTAGATTCTCTTTATTCTTTTCTATAGGCATGATCTGAATGCGCATGCAGTTGATGGCAATATCTTCTACCCCTTTTTGACTCACCTTATCGCGTAAGAGATAAAGATGGTGAAAGAGCAGGAAATGAGTTTGAAAAAGAGTCAGACTGTCTCTGAAGTTCACCTCACAAAAATAGGGGGTTTGCTCTTTCTTTAAAATGTTAAGTAAATCAATTTCCTCTAACCCCTTGGGGTTAGCAGATAAAATAGCATAGAGCTGATCAAGAAATCGATCTTGTTGGAGTAGGCTTTTCAAACTATGGTCACTTCATTATTAAAGGATTGATAAATCCATTTACGAACTCGCATTTTTTCGTCAAAGCTATCGTAAACAAAGGAACAGATGAGAATAAACGGATACTTTTCGATATCAAAGTCATTCTCATTAGAATAAAGCAATTTTTTGGGATGGCGCATCACAACCCGGTCTATTCGTATCCTGATGTCCTCATTAAAGGGCATTTTAATGAGTTCTGTTCGTAATTTCATGCGGCATTTCAGAGGGAAAACCGCAGCTGAGGCAAGAATAATGGAATTTTCATTAAACTCCATAATGGGAGTGGCAATGGACATATCGATGGTTTGAGGAATGGCGAAGGTTTTAAATGGAAGAACATGCTTCATGTCCATGCTTTTCTTCAAAAGATCGAGATGAATGTGTTTACGCAGGGAATGAAACAAAATGAGTTCATCCACCGGTATGGAAAAAGCTGTTTCTACTTCAGGAATCATACTGGGGAGACCTGAGGTCTCATAGGGGATGCTCTTATGGAAAAGATAGATTTTTAATTTTGGGTTATTTTGCTTGGCCATTTTCAAGGTTTGGCCCAGATCATCGCTGCCAGGTTCTATCTCCAAAAGGAGCAGAGTGAGTCGTTGGCAGAAGTTCCTGGATGCGATTTGTTGCAATGAAATAATATCTAAGGGTAAGGTAGTAATCTTAGAGATAAAATTAGTAATTTTTTTTCCTATCGATGTGCTGGGAGAGTATACTCCAATCATTTTTTTCCCCCTTTATCTTTGTTTAGGTTTTGGGGGTTGGCCCTTGCTTGAGGCTTGATCTCAGGTTTGGGCTGAGATTGCGGTTTCGGCTTAGAAAGTTTATCCTTGGTCTTAGATTTGGAGCTTTTCTTCGGTCTCAAGACCTTATCTAAGTAGCGAGTGGCAAAATCAGTCATCGGTGGATCTTCAAAAGAGAGAATGGTGGTGAAATCAACGGGAGAATCAACTATTTGACTACATTCTTGAACCGTGCAGGTGGGAAAGGAAGGGCTTAACTTCTCAAAATCACAGTTTAATACGATGGATACCCCTTCTTTGAAGCGGATGCGGGACTTGATACCAACTCCTTGCTCTCCGATGGACTCTACCTGAAAGGGGGCGTTAATTTTAGTGCTGCAGGCTTGTTCAAATTCAGGATGCTTCTTATTGATTTGAATAGACTGTAATATGCGCTGCTTCTGTTTGCGGATATGCATATCGATTTTTTCTTGTAGAGTGACGATCGGAGCAGGCTTCACAATATAGTCATCCGCTCCTAACTGGAGAAAGGTGATCACATCGGTTTTCTTATTCAAGCTGGTCATCATGATCACCACCACTTCTGTAAAGGAAGGGTGCGAACGCAACCATTTGAGCATTTTGTAGCCGTCCATATTAGGCATTTTTACATCTAATAGGATAATATGGGGCACAGTATTGTTAAGCATTTTAATGGCTTCAAAGCCATCATTGGCTACGACAATATTAAACCCAATATCCTGTAAAATCTTTGCAATGAAGACCACCATACTCTGGTCATCATCTACGATCATTATTTGGAAGTCCGAGTTGGGCATCGCTCAAAACAGTTTAAATAGTTATATTAAAAAAAACATCTTCTCTATTAAGGTTAACAGGTTCTAATCGTCCAGTAAATTCTAAATGTTGGATTAATTTCTTAATAAGAATCCCTAAGGGCAAATCCAAGGGCTCAATTTAATTGTAAAGTTTTCCCTATATATACCCGATAAAAATTTATGTATGTGGATAAACTAGGCTTATTTTATGAATAATAAGAATAACAACTATAAGCGGCGGATGCTCAAGCGTATCGAGTCTCTGTTTCTTATTACAAGACGCCTAGCCGTGGAAACCGACCATGAGCGCAAGTTAGAGCTGATCTTGAAAGGCGCTAAAAAAATTAGCGGCGCAGATGGTGGATCCATGTACATCGTTCGAGATGATCATATCTTTTTTACCAACATGTTAAATGACACATTAAAACTTCATTTAGGGGGAACTTCCGGAAAACCGGTTCCTTTTAAGAAAGTTCCTCTCCAAATTGGCGGAGAGCCTAATTTATCCAATGTGGTTGCCTGCGTAGTGAATATTAAAACCACCTTGAATATACCAGATATTCAGACCTCTAAGGACTTCGACTTCAGTCGGGCGAGAGAATTGGATAAACAGTTAGGCTATAGCACCACATCTTTGTTAACTGTTCCGTTAAAGAATAGTAAACATGAAGTTATTGGAGCTTTGCAGCTTATTAATGCCAAAGAGGGTGGGGGACATAAGAACATAATTCCTTTCTCGGATGAGGTAGAGCGGATTGTTGAAATGTTAGCTCTGCAAGCATCTTCAACTCTTGAAAATGCTCAGCTTACTAAAGAACTTAAAATTTTATTTGAATCATTTGTTGATGTATTGGCTACCGCAATTGACGATAAGTCTCCCTATACAGGGGCTCATTGTACTAGAGTTCCAGAAATTACTATGATGCTTGCTGATGTGGCAGATCAAGATAAAGAGCTCTTTCCGAAATTTGCCATGAGTGAAGATGATAAGAATGAACTGCGCCTAGCAGCTTTACTTCATGACTGTGGTAAGGTGACGACTCCTGTACATATTCAGGATAAGGCTACAAAACTAGAGACAATATTTGACCGTATTGAGCTGGTAGATACCCGATTTGAAGTATTGAAGAGAGATGCAAAAATTGCTCTATTAGAGCAGCAAATGGAGCTGATTAAGCAAGGAAAAGAGGATCTGGCAAAAGATCTGCAGCAGAAATATGAACAACAGCTCGACCAGATTGATGAAGAAAGAGCTTTTTTACGGACTGTCAATATTGGTGTAGAGTTTATGAATGAGGAGCTGAAGGAGAAGGTTAATAAGATAGCTGCTCATAAGTGGGTCGGACCAGATGGTCGGACTATTAACCTCTTATCCGAAAATGAAGTGCATAATCTTAATATAACCAAAGGGACGCTGACGGATGAAGAGAGGGAAATTATTAATTATCATATAGTTTCCACTATCAAAATGTTAGAGAGTATTCCTTATCCTAAGCATCTCCAGCGAATACCCGAGTTTGCTGGTGGACATCATGAAAGAATGGATGGGAAGGGCTATCCAAATGGTTTAACCAGAGATGAGATGTCGCTTCAAGCTAGGATGATTGGTATTGCGGATATCTTTGAGGCTCTGACAGCTAGTGACAGACCGTATAAAAAAGGAAAAACCATATTCGAAGCCCTTAAAATATTAGGATATATGAAGCTAGACGGTCATGTTGATCCGGATCTTTTTAATCTATTTATCAGAAACCGAATTTATGAGACCTATGCTCTTAAGTATCTGAAACCTGACCAAATAGTTGAAGTGGATGTCTCCAAAATACCTGGCTACGATGTGACATTAGAAACTATGGAAATCGGCACTTCTGAAGCAGAAGAGCCAAAAATAGCAGCCAAATCAGAAGAGGAAACAGAATCTGATGAATCTAAAGAAGAGAAAGAATCAGATAACCTACCTAAAGCCTCTTAAAATCTACTTGAGCTCTTAAAGAATACAGGCTATTACTAGGGTCCTTTGGAGAACTCTAAGATCCCGGATACACTATGCTAGATAATCTATTATTTAATAAATCTTTCTATATCAAAACCTTTGGTTGTCAGATGAACGTTCATGATTCGGAGCGAATCAGCCGCTCCCTATTGGATGAATTTGGTCTAAAGAGAGTGGAAAATGAACTTGATGCCTCTTTGGTTATTTTAAACACTTGCGCTGTAAGGGAAAAAGCCGCTCATAAAGTTTATTCCTATATTGGAAAGCTCCGAAAGTCCTTTTCCAAACTTGGGGTTACCCCGGTTATCGGAGTGGG
This sequence comes from uncultured bacterium, assembly GCA_964343805.1. Classification (GTDB taxonomy): domain Bacteria; phylum Bdellovibrionota_B; class Oligoflexia; order CAYFLR01; family CAYFLR01; genus CAYFLR01. Next base: position 12,221 of record CAYFLR010000020.1, read on the forward strand.
GGGATGTGTGGCTCAGGTGGAGGCTGAAAAGATTGTTCGTTCGGCAGCCAAGATCAATTTTCTTTTTGGCCCTGATGCCATTGATGGAATTCCATCAATACTCAAGCGGTTGGCGGCAGGAGAAGATCAAATTATCCTCACTGAGTTTGAACCGGAAGAGGTCCCTTATAATATCGAAACCAAAATTTACTCTGCTAAAAAAATGGCCTTTGTGAATATCATGAAAGGATGTGATAACTTTTGTACCTTCTGTATTGTTCCTTACACCAGAGGAAAGGAAAAAAGCAGGCCGTTACAAGAGGTGGTCACTGATGTAAAGAAGTTAGTAAACGAAGGAATTATGGAGGTCTGTCTACTTGGACAAAATATCAATTCATTTGGCAAGGAACGGGGTGAATCGCTGGCGGATCTTCTTTATAAATTGGGTGAAATAGATGGCTTAAAACGGCTCCGATTTACTACTTCCAATCCACAAGATCTGACAGATGAGCTTATCAACTGTTTTAAAGAGGGAGAGATCCCTTGTTTAATGCCTTATTTTCATCTTCCGGTTCAGTCAGGAAATAATCTCGTTCTGAAACAGATGAAGAGGCAATACTCTCGTGAGCTCTATCGAGAGAAAGTAGAGAAGCTGCGTGCCGTGCGGCCAGATATTGCCATTTCTACCGATATCATTGTGGGATTCCCCACTGAAACTGAGGAAGCCTTTCAAGACACCATGAAATTGCTAGAAGAGGTTAAGTACGATCAAATCTACTCTTTTATCTATTCCAAAAGGCCCAAAACCCCAGCTGCTAAGATGAAAGATGATGTTCCTTTCGAGGTAAAAAGAGATCGTTTGGAATTGTTGCAAAAGAGATCCGCAGAAATCATTTTAGCTAAAAACCAATCTCTCATTGGACAAACCACCACTGTCTTTATGGGGCGTACTCCTGAAAACCGTTCCATTCATTTTGAAGGAAAACCTCAAGATGGAGAATTTGTAAAGGTTAAAATTACCGGGGCGACTGCCGTTTCATTACGCGGAGAGCGAATCGAACCGCTGGTTAATATCAGAACCTAATAGAAAAAGGATGTGACTATGTTGAAATCATATCAGGGGAAATCTCCCCAGTTACATGAATCTGTTTTC
>CAYFLR010000020.1:13362-14108 GCA_964343805.1 uncultured bacterium
GTGGCTGAAACCGCCGTGATTATAGGAAATGTGACGGCAGGCAAAAATTCCAGTTTTTGGTTCAACAGTGTTACCAGGGGCGATATTAATAAGATCGTTATTGGGGAAGGCACCAATATTCAAGATGGAGTGGTGATTCATGTGGCCAATGGTCGGGTGGCAGGACATAACTATCCTGCTCTCATTGGTGACCATGTGACGGTTGGTCATAATGCGGTGGTTCATGCCTGCACCATCGGCAGTCATTGTATAATTGGTATGGGAGCCTGTATTTTGGACGGAGCTGAGATTGGTGAAAACAGTATAGTGGCTGCCAATGCTTTGGTTCCTCCCGGAAAAAAATACCCACCTAACTCACTTATAATAGGGAGTCCCGGAAGAGCGGTCAGAGAAGTCAATGAAAATGATAAAAGTGTAATTGAAACCAACGCGGCTGTCTATGTGGAGTACGCGGGGGTTTATATCAATATGGAGAAAAACAATGAACCTTCCTAACAGCACTTCACAGCCTTTTTCAAATGCGAGCGATAAGGACTTAAAAAATGTACAAGGTATTTGCCTTGATATAGATGACACCTTGTCCACGGAAGGAAAATTGACTAGAGAAGCCTTTCAAGCCTTATGGCAACTTCATGAGGCAGGCTTACAGGTGGTTCCTGTTACGGGGCGTCCGGCAGGGTGGTGTGATCATATTGCTCGATTTTGGCCGGTGGATGCCATTATTGGAGAAAATGGAGCCTTTGTTT